>NZ_SDLV01000056.1 GCF_004916905.1 Chryseobacterium candidae | reverse complement strand
TTTTTTTTGCCAAATCCAAATTTGTTGAACTAGGTCTTCTTTGTCTTTGAAATGTTTATAAAAAGTACCAATACCTACTTTGGCTTTAGCAGTAATCTCTGCAACAGTAATTGCGTGCAAACCTTTTGAAACTAAAAGTTCAATGGAAGCGGTTAGAATTTTTTCTTTTTTGTCATTCATCACAGGGATTGTAAAATATGCTTTCAAAGATAGTGATTGTTTATTTCGTAGTGAACTTTGGACGCCTTTTTAATACGTTTTTATATGAGTTGATGTATTTATCTACAGCATTATCTAATTCTTCACTAATTAATTTAGCATAAATCTGCCTAATACCAATTTCTGAATGGCCTAATATTCGATACGCATTCCGCTATTTAAATCATTTATAGCGAATGTATGACGGCTTAAATGGAACGATAACGAAAAGGCAATTCCATATCCTCACTCATTCTTCTCAATTTCTGACCGCACAGTATATTTTTTGCATTATTGATATGCGCCTGATATTCTTCATTGGAATCAAAGAGTTCTACATCTTCAATAATCGGGAAAACAAAAACCGTAGTATGTCATTTTGCAAAAAATAGACACATTATTAAAAAACAGACTTAAAAATGCAAAGAAGAAAATTTATTAAAGACCACCTTAACAGGATCATCACTTTTATTATTAATACCATCACTTTTGGCCACTTCTTATCAAAGAGAAGATGATAGTATTCTAATTATTTAGCAAATGGTTTGAATCTTCAACTCAATCAGCGAGTTTCAAAAATAGATGATATTAGGCCATAACAAAGACAAATATCATCTTTACCGATTCTGTATTCATGATTAGGATCGTAGCTCTTTATTTTAAACAAATATATTTTCCAGATTCATAGGTTAATTCCGTATTTTACAAATTCCTCAGTCCAGTTCGAGTTTCAATTGCTGAACAGCAGTTTCCAAAGTTTTCCTTATTTCCATAAAATGATGATAAAGGACAGGAAGCTCTTCTGTCATTTCCTTCGCATCGATCTCAAGCCTTTTAACGCTTTCGTCTAAAGAATAGATTCCGATACCTTGTATGCCCGGCTTGATTTTGTGGACGAGCCTTGCAATCTCTGCATTATCTTTGTTAATGAATGCGTTTTCAATCAAAGGCATTGTTTCTTCGGTCTGCGTGATGAATATGGAAATCATTTTTTTTACGAAATCATTGTCTCCGCGGCTTAGTGCCTGAATATTTTTAAGATCATATACTATTTCGCTCATATCGGATGAATTAATGTTGGTTGTTTTTTCGCTTCTTGTATATTGGTAGATTATCTCGAGAAGATCTTCTTCATTGAAAGGTTTGGTGACATAGGCGTTCATTCCTGCTGAAATGCAGTTGTCAATTTCAGTTTTAAAAGCATTTGCGGTGAGGGCAATGATAGGGGTTGTACATCCCAGTTCATTCCTCAGGATCTTGGTGGTCTCTATTCCATCCAGCTCCGGCATCTGAATATCCATCAGTATAATATCAAATTCCTGCTTCGAAAGGATTTCTAATGCCATCCTTCCGTTGTCTGCCTTGGTAACCCGGCATCCGAAGTAGGTAAGCGATCGTTCTGCAACCAGCTGATTAAGCTCATTGTCTTCCACCAGAAGAACTCTGGTTTCTTTTACAGAAATATCCTCTGCCTGTTTGATATTTTTTGAAGGGCAATTTTCTTTACCTTTATCGAGATTTAAGAGTATCGTGATCTCTGTTCCTACATTTTTTTCGCTTTTGATCTGTATTTCTCCCTTCATAAGGCCAATCAACTGCTTTGTAATTGCCATACCAAGCCCGGTACCTCCGTATTTTCTTGAGACCGAGCTGTCTTCCTGATTGAATTTTTTAAAAATATGCTTTATATAATCTTCAGTCATTCCGATCCCTGTGTCGGTAATACAGATAGAAACGTGCTGATAATTTTTAAAATCTTTGAGCACTTTACACGTGATGGTTATTTTTCCTTTATTCGTAAACTTCAGCGAATTACCAACTATATTGAATAAGATCTGCTCGATCTTCAAAGAGTCTCCCTTCAGTTCAGAAGAAAGATTTTCCGGGAATTGAGTTTCCAGTTTTATCTTTTTCTGCTTAGCTTTCGGGCTTAAGATTGTGATCACTTTCTTAATACTTTCTGCAAGAGAGAAGCTATGGTTGTCCAGGGTCATCTCACCGGATTCTATTTTGGAAATGTCCAGAATATTGTTGATAATGGAAAGAAGATGCTCCGAGGCATTATAGCTGTTGTCTACAAACTGCCTCTGAGTGTTGGTAAGTTCAAGTCTTTTCAGCTCCCGTAAAAAACCGATGATGGCATTCAGGGGTGTTCTGATCTCGTGGCTCATATTGGCCAGAAAAACTTCTTTTGCCTTTGAAGCTTCAAGCGCATTGGCCTTTTCCTGCATCAGGTCTTCTTCCAGTTTTTTCTGGTCTGTGATATCGAGATGGATTCCTATAGACCCGAGCTGATTGCCGTTGTCATCATAATTAGGTGCGCCGCTGATCGCCCACCATCTGATTTCACCTCGCTTGTTTTTTACAGGCATCTGATACACACTTGAAACCCCTTTTTTGCGCAATTGGATTTGCTCTTTGACAAACTCAAAATTATGGTCACCATGTAAAAATAAAAGCATAGGATTTTTGCCGATTAACTCATCTGCATCGTAGCCGGATACATTGCAAAAGCTCTGATTGGCATAACGAATGGTCTCGTTGTTGTCTACTTCCAGCAGCCCCAGATTCATATTGGCAATAATATTCCGGTATTTTTCCTCCTGTCTTTTCAAATGATCCTCCGCTTTTTTTCTTTCGGAAATGTCTTTTAGAAAATAACAATAATGTTTGTCACTATTCTGCACCACTTCAATAACTGACATTTCCACTGTTAGTTTTTCTCCGTTAGCTTTAATCACATTGCGCTCCAGTTGTTTGTTGAGCATAGATCTGAAAGGTATGTTTTCCGTTTTGGGAATAATCTTGTCATTGATCTGCTGACCTTCCATCTCTTTTTCGGTCCATCCGAAAGTTGATGCTGCACTTCTGTTCCAGAATGTAATCTTGCCTTTCTGGTCGGTGATAATAATAGCATTCATGGCGGAATCCATGATCATTCTGTGGCGTTCCTCACTTTGTTTCAGAAGATTTTGGGTGATGACACGTTCTGTTATATCATTATATTTCCAGAGATGCCCTTTGTAATGGTCATTAATAAAGATGGGGATATAATCTCTTTCGAGAAACCTGCCGTCTTTTGTTTCCAAAAGTTCATTGGTAACCAGCTCTCTCTTCTTAAGGATTTCATTAATTCTCTGCACAAAGTATGCTTCGTTTTTAAAGAGAGCTTTAGACTGCTCCGCAGAGTTAGTGCAGTCTGCGCCAATCATATCATCTGAAGAAACCGGGATATTGAACATCCTGCAGAACAGATTATTGGTGAAAACGATTTTTCTTTTTTCATCTTCCATTAATATTCCGAACTGTAGATTAGCCAGTAGTTTCTTCAAGATCTGCACAGTTTTCGATAGATCCCTTTCAAGAAAAATACGTTCTCTCACGTTCACAAGAACCTGTGTGAAGATGGTAAGAAGATTCTTTTCGGTATCGGATACCTGGTGATGATTCTTAACGAAATCAAAACCTACAAAGCCCAGACATTCATTTTGCAGCATTGCAGGAATGACCAGCAGGCTTTTGATATCCTGCTCCAGTAAAATGCCCTTAAGATCGCTTTCCGGCAATTCCTGGACATTGGGATAGTAGATGGTTTCTCCTTTTTTATTAATTTCCACCCATTCACTGATCATTTCCAAAGGCATATCCTGGAGATTTTCTATTTGCGGACTTACCCCTTCATTACAGTATTCAAAAATATTTGAGCAGGTACCTTTTGAAAAGTCGTATTTGAAAATATATGCCCTGTCTGCCTTTACAAATTCAGACATTTCCTGGAGGGACTTCTGAATGCTTTCCGACACTTTTTCGATCGGGATATTAATATATTCTGAAGAAATATCCATGAGAAGATGCTGGAAATCAAGCTGCTTATTAAGCTGTTCCTGTAGGAAAATTCTTTTTTTCAATAACTCTTTAACGTAAGATGACAATTCAGTAAGATCTTCAGAATCCTGATTTTCAACGGAGGGATCAAGAATTTTTATAAACTCATAAAGGCTGGAGATCGATTTCTGTTTGAGCTCGTTCTCATTTTTAAGATCCTGGTAGAGATCCAGGTATTCCTCCTCGCTTTGTTTGAATGCATGATTCATCAGTTCTTTATCTCTTTCAAAAGATTTATAAGACTGATTGACTGCGCGAATGAAATTTTTGAATTGCGGATGAGACTTACACTCTTCTGTAAGATGTTTGTTGATCTGTCTGTTGAGCAGATTGTGAAACTCGGGTTCCATAATTATTCTGTTTCATTTAATGTAGTAATGGTAATGGTCTGGTTGTGAAGTACACAGTCATCAAACGGCTTCAATGGAGAAATTTCTCCATAGGAATAAAAACCTGAGATCATTGTCTGCGGACCAAAGATGTCTCTCACTATTTCCACCTCCTCGCTGATGCGTTCGCCCAGAACCAGTTTCCTTCCCACACAACTGATGATGACAGCCATTTTGGGGCTGTGATTACGATTTATTTCAAGACATTCTTTTGCGGCGGCACTGGCAGCATCGGTTAATCTGTCCATATTAGCCTTCATAAATCTTACTTTGCCCCCTTCAGGTAGATCACCGGCGAAAATCATCATATTGTTTTTTTCATTGATGGACAGGATTGTTCTTACCACGTGAGTGTCATCTTCTGAAGACCTTATAGACAAAGGGAAGAGCAGGGCAGAGCCAGGCAGTTCTTCGGCATATTTTCCAAGATATTTTTTGTAAAGGTCCAGTGCATTTTTATGGTCTATCTCATACAGAATATTATTATATGATTGGGTAACGGTTCTTTCCAATCCAAAACTTTCCCAGCCTCCACAGGAAGAGTGGGATAATTCCAGATGATCACCGTAAAAGCCAATTGCCACTATTTTATTGGGCTTTGGTGTCTGGTTGAGACCTACGGATGTTTTTTCAAAACGATCTCCGTCTCCTGCCAATCCACCTGACACCAATACATGGGGTGGACGTATCTTGTTGATGCCTTCTACGAGCTGACTTCCATTGACCTTGCTTCCGTCGGACAGTACAAAGACCCATTTCAGATCTTCTTTGTCAAGGTTTTGCATCAATGCGCAGCCTGCGTCAAAACTGTTTTGGAAATCTTCAATATCGATCTGTGTACTTTTGATCTGTGATCTTGAAAAACCAATGGCGGTCAATGCAATCGTGTTATCATGTACTTCATTGGAAAATATTTCTCCGGAAGAAGAGGACAGCGCAATATCGGCATTGGGGAATTTCTTCTTTAAAAGCAAAAAGAAATCACTCTTCTCAATAATGGCCCTGGCACCATATCCAAGGATCAACTGAGCCTTATGATAGTCAAGGTTTTCATCATTCCTTTCAGTAATCCATTCTCCGTCTGAAAAAAGTAATTTGGCGACTTTCATAGTTATTATTTGTTTTTTTTTAGTTTTTTAATTTTTTGGTTTCAGCATTGTTCATCAGGTTATAGATCGTTAATATGCCTATATTAAGAATCTTTGCAGTCTTGATGACATCATTGTTATTTTTGATTAGAAAATGAAGAATAATTTCTGTTGTGTATTCCTTGAGTGTTTTTTGCTGATCAGGTAAGACTTCAGACTCCTTATCGGGGCTGTAAAAACATCATCATCAACTAAGAATATTTTGGTCATTGTGGTGTGTTAAAAATATACTCTTAAAAATAATAGTTTTTCTTCATATAATGACATTTTTTATTTTATTAAATATCAATAATGGTTTATTTTAGAATGTTTTTAAATTTTATGACCTTCCGATGTGTAATTCATTAAATCACAGTAGCGCAAGATCTTTTATGAATCAGTACTCTTTTCAAGAAATAAATATATTTTTCCGTATAATTTGCTTTATTCTGTCTGTCAAAAATGCAGGCGATTAAAAAGGAAAGGCTGTGCTTGCAGGAAGGAACTTAATTATTGAAATATTTTGATTGGCACTGTAAATCTATTAGGAAAATTACTACCCGGATAAATTTGATCTTCCTACCGGTGATGATCTACCTGAGAGGTAAAAAACCATCCGAAATTTCGAATGGTTTGGTATTGAAGGGTTAAACTATTTTGGCCTAACTTTTTCGATGGTTTATATTTTCAACTCCCGTTCCTTTATGGTCCGATTTGATTAGGAAAACGAAAGAATCTGAATTATCTTTTAAATTTGACCAGCATTTTCCTTGTGTAGGATTTATTTTCCGAGTCGGTAACCTTCAGCAGATAATAGCCTTTAATTTCCAATGGAAGATCAATTCTCACTTCTTCTGACGGGCTGAAATTCTTTTCTAAAACGCGGACACCATTAAGATCGAAAACATCAGCCTTTACGATCTGTTTTCTTGTATATTCTGATCCTTTTCGGTGTTCCAGTCTTATAAAGGCGACATCATTTACCGGATTCGGATACAGCTGGACAACCGTAAGTTCTTCTTCTCTTGCTTTGGACTGGATTGTATTGGTTACGGTGTTGGTTCTCATTGTTTTTTCATCATCAAAGGCAATAACAGCGCTGTTAATAATTTTTGTTTCTTCAGCCAGGCCTTTTTTAGGAAGAACAGAGAATGTTACATATCCTTGGGATGCTTTTGAATCTTTTTCAGTAGGAGGCAGGAATACGTTTTCCCATTTGAAAGTAACCTTATTGCCAACAATTTCCGTCGAAATATTATCGTGGCTTGTAGAGACTATTTTGAAGGTATTCATATCGAGTTCCTGCGGCATTGTGTCAACAATCGATACATTTTGGGCAGCAAAATTCCCTACATTTTCAAATCTTATAGTATAGGTAAGCATTTGATCAGGCAGAATATAACCTTCTTCGCCGTAACCTTTAGGATAAACCAAAATATCGTTGGGGTCTATTGCGCCGTACACATTGTATTTTTGGATCAATGTATTGTCTTCCAGATTGCAGTCTGTGGAAGCATTTACAATTTCACCTTTGAATTCAAGTTCATCATTAATCAAAACTGATGCGCCTGTACCTGTCATAAAGCTTATCACCTTGTTATTGAAAGGATTCAGCGCTCCCAAAGCCCAGGAATATCTTGTATAATTTTTAGCATTTACTACAAATGTTTCCTGTTGTGTAATAGGAGAGGAAGGACTCGAGATGCTTACTGTTGAAGGAACTACAAAATTCAGCACGCTGGAAGCAGAAACATTCCGAGACTGGTTGCTCACAACTATTTTAAATTGATTATTGGTATAACCTTTTCTGATGGCAGTTCCTCCCATATTGATTTTCAAATCTGTATTATTGCAGGCAGACGTTGCAGGAATGTATATTTGCTGTGAAGCCTGATAATTGGTCAGGTCAAATAGTTTAGACCCTGCATTCAGTCCGTTTTCTGCTAAGATCTGTAACTCTACATTATTTTGAGTGGTATAAAAGCTGAACGTTCCTGCATCATTCGAATATACTTTGGCGTTTGTGGGCACCACTTTTATGGCAGCTCTTGAGACAGTTGGCTCAGTGTCTTGTTTTACCCCGTCATTGTTGCTGTCAAAATATACGATCCCTTTTACTTTTAGCTGTTGAGGTTCAATGATTTCTAGGATCTGATTGACCGAAACATTATTTATTTTCTGGATAATTCCGCTTGCCCATTTCACCGTGATGCTATTAATTGCTGTGGCATTTCCTAAACCAAAATGCTGCGTATAACTGCTTTGTCCTCCAAAACCACTTTGGCTGTTCACCTCTCTCATCTGCGTTTTGGTTCCGGTTTCAACAAATATTTTTGTTCCGATGGCAGAGCCGTTGCTCTCAGTGGCTTTTAAATTAATTTCAATCCATTTATTGGTATTTCCGTTGTTGACAAAAATATGATTTTTCTGATTGGAATGCGTTGCCACTGCCAGGTCTAAATCTCCGTCATGATCATAATCGCTCCAGGCATGACCAAAAGAAAGCCCGAAGTTGTAGGTAATAGCTTCATCTCTGTTTTCGGTGAAATTTCCGTTTCCATCGTTAAAATAAAGAAACTTTCTGATCTTATCATTGGTGACAAATAGATCCAGATCTCCGTCATTGTCAATATCTGCAAAGCTGCATCCGTGAGAACTACCTCCCTGATTAACAACAGAATTGGTCACTTTCTGAAAATTTCCGTTTCCTAAATTTTTATACAGGAAATTGGTAGTTGTATTGGAATTGGTAACAAATAAATCTAAATCGCCGTCATTATCAATATCTCCCCAGCAGCTTCCCACGGATTTTCCCCCTTCCTGGTTGATGATATTGTTTTTCTTGGAAAAAGTACCGTTCCCATCGTTATGGAATAAAGAATTTTTACTGCCAATACCATTAGGCACAAACAGATCCATTAATCCATCCTGATCGTAATCTGCCCAGGTTGGTCCAAGAGAAGAGTTAGCTTCCAGTGGAATAGCATCTGTAGCTTCTTTTACAAAACTTCCCGTGTTGTTATTTCGGTGCAGCTCGTTGTATTTTGTTGGGAAATAATTACACATAAATACATCCGCTTTGTTATCATTATCATAATCCGCAAAGGCACCGCCGTGGTAATAAGAAACATCCTGGGTGAAAGATTTGGTATTGTCTGCTACCAAAGTTCCGTTATCATTTCTGTAGAATTTATTAGGGTTTCTTGTATTATTAAGAACCAGAAGGTCTTCATCCCCATCATTGTCCACATCTGCCCATGTACTGCTCATCGATACGCCATCCTCAGGTAAAGTCTGTCCGGCGGTAAAACCTCCTGTTTTATTATTCATAAAGATCAAATTAGGTGCGGTAAGTCCCATATCTGTCACATAAAGATCGTCGTATCCGTCATTATTGATGTCTACCCAGCTGATCGTCCAGGAGTTGGTTGTAAAAGAATCAAATAATGGATTATCCAACCGGGAAAATATAAGCTTGGAGGTATTGGAGGTCTGTACAGAGACTGAATTGGCTATAGTAGATTGCTGCGTCTCTCCATTCACCTTTCCGGTAATAACGGTTTCTACGGTCGTATTAAGGGTAGTCCCTACCAATTCCCCATTATTGGCTCCCACGGTGGCCACCACTTTTGTTTCAACCTTATATGTGGAATTGGGTTGGAGGGTCGGCAAATTATTGTATGTTACCGTTGTTTTGTCATTGAGTTCTGTAACAGTCCCCTGTGTTTGGGATTGATTGGGATTGATCAATTTGGATTCGACCACTTTCAGCCCTTCCTGTACGATAACCTCAACTGAGGGTGTGGTTACTTCTCCGCTGGTTTTGATTTGAGAGATCACGGTCGCCTGTTCGGCAGGGATCAGTGTGTCATCACTAACAATGCTTGTCTGGGTGAAAGAATGTCCCAGTGAGCTTCCCGTATAACACATCCAGTTATCATTGAAATTGCTGTTCATCACGGCAATATCATTATTGCTTTGAACGATTAAATACGGTCTTTCCGATCCGGAAGGTGTTCCTGTCCCGTTATAAAATGCTTTCCATTCAGTTAGACTTATAGAGCAGTCGGCATACTTTTCAGGTGCAATGGTAAATGTTTTTCTGAATTTTGTTCCATTTGTTAAAGCATCTTTTACAGTTACGGTAGCGCCTGACTTTGAGAACAAATACAGATGAGAAAAGGAACCATTGTACTTTGAACCCGTCAGCGGGTTGGTGACATTGATTTCATTTCCCGGAGGCGCAATATACGTTAGGAAGTTTTTCCCTGCTGTTGTTCCGCTTTCGGAAGAGACCATCGTTGCCATATCGGAGGTGCCGGGAGAACCAGTTTCAAACCAGTTTCCTTCAAAAACAGACACTTTTTTCCCTGCTGAGCAGCTAATTCTGAAAACGGTGGGATAAGAAACATTCCCATTGGATTTTCCCACCCAGTCTCCCGCGGCCAATCGGTTAAGGGAGAAGGTTTTCACGGAGACCCAATTCCCGTTCACATAACGATCCAGATTTACCGTATTGGCGTTGTCCCAACTGACGATCCTGATTTCCTGCTCACCCGCCGCCTGGTAGGGAACAGTGAAATACATCAGTTCTCCGGAAGAACTTCCATTGGAGGTAGGAACATAGCCGCCACCGTCCCGTTCATTTCCGAATAAGGCACCATACTGCATGGTTACGGGCTTGTTAGCAATCAGCATATAGGTTTCTCCGGATATCATTGCATCCCTTCCTTCCGCAGAGTTATAAATTAAATCCTGGCCTACGTTTATCGTTTTGGAAAAGACCTTCACTGCATTTTCTGCATTGACATCGGTAAATCCCGTATTGGTTTTGGGCTGGGTAGAAATTTTATAAAAATCGATAACCGTATTATTTTGATACGCAAATACATTGATGTCTCTGTTAGAAGATGATATCATTGGAGCATATACAATAAATTTCTGTCCTATAGAACTCTTATCCACGCTCGGAATCCAGTCATGCTGCCAGTCACTGTTCGTGCTTTGGGAGGCATATACCAGTTTATTGGATTTTACGATAAAATAATCTCCGTCCCATTTTAAAACACCACCGGAAGCATACCGGGCATCATCATTGATACCGTTGTCCTTGATGTAGAGAACATAACTCTGTCCTGCTTTTAAGATCCCTGACTTGGAATCATCCGTATCTCCGTCCGCACCATCATCAATAATATTAAATTCAGTATCATCGTAGATGGCGGTCACAATCAGGCAGACATTTCTCTGCACTGCGTCATTATTCGGAGGAACGTAGATCTGAAAATAAGTGGAAGGTTCCCCTGTTGCGTAAAGATCATTTATCCCTAAAAAAAGAATAAATAAAAAGAATAAATTTTTCATAGCTGATAATTATTTAACATATTAAACGATAATCAACAGATATGCTTGAATTTTTAAAATACTGTATATCAAGTATTTACATGTGCGTGTTTCAAGGAAGGAAATTCCAAAATATAGACTTTTTTCATTTTTTGGAAAATCTATCTGAAATGCTATGTATAATCTATTTACTATTATCGATGTCATTACAAATGCTGATTCAGATTTGATCCGGACAAATTAAACGAACTCTTTAAAAACGGAAATTTTTAAACTGGAATACAATCCAATCATCAAAGAGCTTATGAAAGAAATATTTTTAGATAACTATAAACAGTTCATTTGCGATATAGAAGTTAAGTGAAAGTCAATTTCAAAAGAGATCAATTTACGGATCAGTCTCAAAAGTTGGGGGGAATGTTAAGTAGCTTTA
>NZ_SDLV01000015.1 GCF_004916905.1 Chryseobacterium candidae | reverse complement strand
TTTCCAGAATAATTTTTTAACTTACACAGTTAGTGAGACACTACCATTTTGAATATACCATTTTTAGGGACTGCTCTTAAATAAAGCTCCTAATTTAGGAGCTTTTGTATTATATAAATTTTTCAGTCGTCACTTCCTCAGACTTCTCGTTTCTTCAAAACGCTTGTCATTCGTTGCTTCTTTGTTCAAAATTTTTTATTTCTTGAGATTTTTTACGCCGTTAAAAATTCCTGAATTTCCACATTTAGATCTTCGAGTGTAGTTAAATAACTATTAATGACATTAAAATGAGCCTGAGTAAGAGCTTGCATATCTAGATAAGCGGAATGTGCATCATTTGCTATATCAAGAACCTCTATGGCAATAGCATCTCTTGGAACATGATTCTTTGATAATTCAATTATAGGTAATAAAAAATTTTCATCAATTTTATTATGACTAGCTGTTGATGTGTCATCATTTGCAATATCAGCTTGTGTTAATATAAAATATTCTTGCATGAATATATCATCAGCATTATAAGCCCATTCTATTCTTCCAGCATTTTCTCTATAGTTAACGGCTCTCAAGTTAGAAAATTTAAAAAATTTTGTGTACAAAATTTGTCTATAACCATTTTTGAATTTTGTCTCATGAATGTTATATTTTGAGATAAAGTTATTTAGTTCTGATCTCAAATTTTCCAAAATTGTATCATTAGAATACAAACTAGCTAGCAGGTGATTTAAAGTTCTTATTTCCTGATCAGATCTTTCATTATATAAGGTTTTTACTTTAATAAACTTCAAAAAGTTAACTTGAAGTGTAGGATTGATTTTTAATCTGAAATCTTTGTTTTCTATATATTCTTTTAAAAAACCAATTTGTATTTGAACACTATTTTGTAATTCTAGTAGACTGTTTGTAAACAATTCATTTTCAGATTTTATATTTCTTGCCTCTTCTGAGGCTTTATCATCTTTATCTCTTTTATATGTTTTTTCACCTAAATAATATGCAAACCAGATACTTAAAGATGTTATAGCTATTGAAGAAAAAAGTGATAGCCAACCGAACCAGCCAGGAGAACTACTTTCAAATTCTCCGAATTGAAAATTTATTAATGACATTTAATAGAGTTTTATGGTAATTAATTTAAATTATTAGCATTTTAATTTTGTTTGTTGCTTATTTAGTTAAAAAAATCCATTAATTCCAGTAAAAGGATCCATACCATTGAAAGACATAAGTGTTTCTATATTTTCTTCAACGCTATTATATATAAGAGATTCGATAGGAAGATAGCTTGATTTGTGCTCTGAATTTCCTTCAAAAATAAATATCGCATTTAGCTTATTAAAATTGAAAATAAAACTACTTTTATTATAACCTTCATGTTTTATCAATTTTCTTATTTTATTTGCTTGGCAATCAGTATTATATAAGTCTGCGAATCCATGATCTCTTTTTAGGATTGTGAACATATTTTTTACAATTTCAATATATCTTATGTTTTTCTCCTCATCTGTTTCTTTAGATAAAATAAGGTTATCAATAATTTCTTTTAATTGTGTTCCTGATTTCGCTACGTTTAAGTGAGCCCCAATAAAGTTATAGTCTGCCTTTAAGTATTTGGAATTTATCCATCTTTGTTTATTAATGAAAATATGATCTTTTAAAATATTGATGACCATATACGAATTATCTTCTTTATGCAATGTAAAAACATTTATCTCATTGTTGTTAAAACCCTGGTCAATTAAAAGTATGCAGTATTCTTTTAAGATTTTGTGTTGATTATCATTAAAGTTTGTCCATGTTAAATCTAAATTCATGATATTAGTTTTAGATGTTTTATTGCCAATTTACAACATCTTCTTCATTATATTAAATTTTAACAAACTTTTCCGTAAAAACACGGATGAAAAATCAACATTCAAATATTAGATTTGTTTATACAAAAAAACAAATTATGGGCGATATTAAAGAAAAATATACTTTAAAAATTATACATGTGGCAAAAGAAATTGTACTAGAAGGTAATATAGATCACATGAATTTATTTAAGGAAAGTTTAGAGAAAATTTTTAAAACATCTTCACCTTTTTTCGAAATAACAGATAAAAATAAGGATAAACATTTATTACCGTTAGAGTTTTTGAAGAACTATTGTTTTTCGATTGAAAAAACTCCTATAACAAGGGTTAAAATTAGATAAAGTATAAACTAAATAACATATAATGAATCTCACACCTTTTCAATTACAAATTTTTGATTTTATAAATGCTTACAGAATCGAAAAAAGCAAAATAAGGGATCAATACGTACAGGAAATAAAAGATCTTGCAAAGACCAATTCTCATGAAGCCAAAGTTCTTGCTGTCAAACATAAAATTAATTTAGGATTATATTATATTGAAGGGATAAACAAAGCTTTAGAAAAAGTACCTATAGATTTAAACTTAAAGATAACTATTGCAAATGGTGTTGAAGTTTCTAAGCTGGATCTTGTCAAACAACTATTATTAACAGATGTTGATAAGCTATTCGTTGAAAATTTTGATAACGAATTAAAAGGAACTATTTGAAAATGAATCCCGCCAGAAAGTGGGATTTTTGCTTTACTAGAAACCGTAAAAATGTCTTACAGCTTTTTTATATATTTGGAAAAACTAAAACATGAATAGACTCATTATTATTGGTAATGGTTTTGATTTGGCTCACGGATTACCTACTTCATATGGCTCGTTTTTAAATTGGATTTGGAAAAACTTTGATAAATCCGTTACTGATGATCTTTTTAATTGCTTATTTCATATAAATAATAACTTTTTCTTTCCAAAAAGTTTTAATTCATATAAAGACTTTTATAACGAGGTAGAAAATCAATTCAATGCCCCTGACTATTTAGTGAAAAATTCAGATTATGGAGATAAATCATTTCAAATATTTTATAATGGATATAACGATAATGAAGAATATGCCATTTTTGAATTTAGGAACAAATTATTTGAATTAATCACTGTAAATAATGTTGAAAATTGGGTAGATATTGAGAAAATTTACTACGATGTTTTAATTTCAATTGTTAATAGGGATCATAAATACAGGGCAATAAAAGACGTTAAACAGCTAAATAATGATCTTAGAGAAATTAAACAATTGCTGGAGCATTACCTTTATACTGAAGTTGAATCAAAATATAATTTTAAAAAAGACTACAGTAATTTTGATTCCATTATTGATCTTTTTGAATATAAATTTAAAAAATTAGGTTTTAATGAAGATAATGATTTCTTTTTGGAATTTCCTCCGGATTTTAAAAAAAGTTTAATTCAATTTGACAATCATTTTAGAGTAACTTCAACTGTACATTACAGTAACATATTTTTAGATTTCAATTACACGTCAAATATTCAAAACTATATAAATGTTTTAAGCAGAAAAAATCGGGTTAGTTTTGGAAATTCTATACATATTCAAATTCATGGAAAAATTAAAGATAGTTCAAATCCTATTAATTTTGGATTTGGGGATGAAATGGATCACCACTATAAGGTCTTAGAAAATACAGGAGATAATGATTTTTTACAAAACATAAAATCATTTATGTATTTTAATAACTCTAATTATAGAAATTTATTAGATTGGGTAGAGAATGATGCTTACCAAATTTACATTATGGGTCATTCATGTGGTCTTTCAGATAGAACATTACTAAATACTTTATTTGAGCACAATAATTGTAAGTCAATTAAAATTTTTTACCATCAAAAAGCAGATGGATCTGATAACTTTACAGAATTATCTCAAAATATTTCCAGACATTTTAATAAAAAATCTG
Organism: Chryseobacterium candidae; assembly: GCF_004916905.1. Lineage (GTDB taxonomy): Bacteria > Bacteroidota > Bacteroidia > Flavobacteriales > Weeksellaceae > Chryseobacterium > Chryseobacterium candidae. Next base: position 182,529 of record NZ_SDLV01000015.1, on the reverse strand, counting down.
TGATGAGAGAGAAAGTTGTAAATAAGAGTCTTTCTAAACCATTGCCTCAAGATGTTATATATAATTTAAAATAATAAAAAACTTAAAACCATGAAAAATTTATTATTTATCTTTCTTTTATATCCTTTTCTCAGCTTTGCACAGCAGGATTGGGAATATGCTGGCAAAGATTCTGACAATGCTTCCTATTATGTTAAAGATATAGTGAAAAAAGATTATTCACAAAATATTTTGTTCTGGGTTAAAATTGTAGAAGTTGATAAAATTGTAAAAACAAAAAAAGGCAGTATCAATAAAAAAGGAGCCATTACTATGCAGAAGCTAGAAGTAAATTGTCGAGAGAAAACCATTGAAATAACTTCATCTACAAAATATAATTCAGAAGGTAAATTGATTTCTTCAGATAGAGGAAGTTATGTCCCTGAACCCGCTGTTCCAGAATCTATTGGAGAAATGATTTTGCTGAAGGCCTGTTCTTTAATTAATTAAATTTTATACCATGAAAAAATTACTCTTTATATATGTTTTATTTTGCTTACTGTCTTGTGATAAGATATTTAAGAAAAAGTATTACGTAGAAATCGATCAGAATCAGAAAAATGAAATTTTAGGAAATGATTTTAATACAAAAACAGAAGAATTCAGAGCTGAAAATATTAATGAGGCTTACAAAAAGGCATATTCTAGCTTTATGATAAGCAAAGAGGTTGCTGAAGGAACCCGAAGTAGTGTCTTAGATACAGATGTATTTGGATTTAGGCTTTTGGATGAAAACAAAAAAAATATAACTTATTTAATTCCTGAAAAAACAAAAGATTTTATACATATAGTAATAAATGAATTAACAGCTCATATTTCAAAGGATTTAAAAAAAGGTATGAAAAAATAAGAAAATTATTTATATAAAATATTGAGCCACCCTTTTGACCACCCTAAAAAATAAAAACCTCTGAAAATCAAATGATTTCAGAGGTTTTTTGTACCCAGGACCGGGATCGAACCGGTACTCCTAAGAACTGGTGTTTGAGACCAGCGCGTCTACCAATTCCGCCACCTGGGCTTGATGTTGATTACAAACATGACGTTTGTTTCAAATTGGTGTGCAAATATAGGAACTTTTTTCAATGTTCAAAAGCTTTTTGAAGAAAATATTTTAAAAATTAAGTTCCAAACCATCGTAGGCAAGATGTATACCGGCTGGAAGCTCCTTATCTTCAATATCATGCAGCCCTAAATGGTGGCTTATGTGGGTTAAAAATAATTTTTTAGGTTTTAATTCTTCAAACAGTTTAATAACATCGGGAAGAATAAAATGGGCAGGATGAGGATCAAATTTTCTGATGCAGTTTAAGATCAGAATGTCCAGATCCTTCAGTTTTTCCTTCTCTGTTTCAGAAATGTAACCTGCATCCGTAATGTAGGCCAGCTTTTTAAACTTATACCCAAAAACAGTAATCTTATAATGAATGACTTCCACAGGAGTAATTTCTGTCTCCAGTACCTGAAAAGGTTTGTTTTCTATTTCATGAAGCTCAAAAGCGGGCGCACCGGGATATTTTACATCTGCAAAAGCGTAAGGAAACCTGTTTTTTATTTCTTGAGCCACTCTTGAATAGCAGTATAACGGAACATCTTTTCCACTTTTAAAAATCAGTGGCCGCATATCATCCAGCCCAATCACATGGTCATTATGTTCATGGGTAATCAGCGCAATGTCTACGTTATGTTCATGGTTGGCAAGCATTTGCTGCCTGAAGTCCGGACCGCAGTCTATCAGTATTTTTTTATTTTCCTCCGTAGTGATTATCACGGAAGAGCGTAAACGTTTGTCTTTGGGATTTTCTGAAGTACACACTTCGCATGTGCAGCCTATAACAGGTACACCTTGAGAAGTACCGGTTCCTAAAAATTTCAACTTCATTTTGTTTTGAGGTTGGTTTAATTTTGGTAAATTTACAAAAAATTTCATGTCCTAATGTATCAGAAACTAACTCCTAAACAAAAAGCATTAACAATTAATCTAGATCCTACTATTTATGGTACTTTCGCAGAAATTGGAGCAGGGCAGGAGACTGTTCGCCACTTTTTTAGAGCAGGGGGAGCTTCCGGTACGATTGCTAAGGCAATGTCTGCTTATGACAAAGATTTTAGTGATGCCATCTACGGAAAGGAAGTAAAAAACAGGTACGTTACCCAGAACAGGCTTCGCAAAATGCTTCGATATGAAGTAGCTTTGATTGAAGAGAGAATCTCAAGAGATAATAATCCGGATAGAAAATTCTTTTCTTATGCCAACACGGTAACTACCATCAATTTTGACAAAACGGTAAAAGGCCACGGCTGGGTGGGAATCCGTTTTCAGACCAAAGAAAATGAAGATTACAATGAAATCGTTATCCATGTAAAATTCAAAGAAAATGATGCTACTCTTCAGCAGGAAACTTTAGGGAATCTGGGAGTAAATCTTATTTTTGGAGCTTTTCATTATTTTGACAATCCAAGAACTTTGGTAGAATCTCTTTACGATGATATTGCAAAAGATAACCTGGAGATTGATATGATCGACTTCAGCGGACCAGCTTTTGCGTATGTTGACAACAGACTGATGTCTCTTCAGCTGGTAAAGAACGGAATGACCGATGCCGTGATCTTCAATTCTCAAGGGAGCAACATGCTTCCGGCAGATGTTTTATACAAGAAAAATATTTTCGCGGTAAGAGGAAGTTTCAGACCGGTGACCAAGGTAAACATTGATATGCTTAAAAATGGTATGGATATGTTCTTCAAAGATGCTACCTGCACCCATGAAGAAACAGAAGTTCTTATCGAAATTACCATTTCCAATCTGAGAGCAGACGGAGACATTGATGAGAGAGATTTCCTGGATAGAGTAGATATTCTTGCAAAGCTGGGGTATACTGTTATTATTTCAAACTTCTCTGAATATTACAGACTGATTGATTATTTTGCCTCTTATACAAGTGGTGACATCGGAGTAGCAATGGGGGTAAATAATATGCTGATGGTATTCGATGAAAAATATTATAAAAATCTTTCGGGAGGAATTCTTGAAGCATTCGGGAAGTTCTTCAGAAATGGAATGAGAGTATATCTGTATCCTTACAAAGATCCGGAAACTCATCAGTTATTAGATTCTTCCAACCTGAAAGTGGAAGAAAATCTGAAAGAATTATATAAGTACTTCAAACACAACAACCGTATCGTAGATATTACCAATTATAATCCTGAGTTTCTGGAAATTTATTCCAGAGAAATATTGAGAAAAATTGCATGTTGTGTGAAAGGCTGGGAAACCCAGGTTCCGGAAGGCGTAGCAGAAATGATTAAAGAGCGTGGAATGTTCGGGTATAAAGAAGAACTTTCCCTAAAACAATTCTCTTAAAATATAAATACAATGTCAGAATTAAAAAAAAGACTTTCCTCAATTCTCGAAAGTCCTAAACATAATACAGAAGAAAAACTTGAAAAAGTCTGCCACCTTTTGGATCAGGAAATTCCTTACTTCAACTGGACGGGTTTCTATTTCAAAAACGGAGATAAGGATGAATTGATTTTAGGTCCTTATGTAGGAGCACCTACCGATCATACAATCATTCCTTACGGTAAAGGAATCTGTGGTCAGGTTGCAGTTTCCAACGAAACATTTGTAGTTCCTGACGTACATGAAGAAAGTAACTACTTAAGCTGTTCTATCGATACGAAAGCAGAGATTGTAGTTCCTATTTTTAAAGATGGAAAAAATATTGGCCAGATCGATATTGATTCTCATACCATAGATCCTTTCACGCAGGAAGACCGTGAATTACTGGAATGGCTATGCAATGAAATTGCAAAAATTATATAAAAAGCTAAATGTTTTGTAGATAAAATATTTGTAAAAACCGTTAAAACCCCTATTTTATAAGGGGTTTTTTCATGGCTTTAATCTATTATTTTATTAGAACTTCGTTGTACTAACTAATAAAAATATAACGTCATGAAAAAAATGTTAACTCTTTTACTTTGTTTATTTCTTATATATGGAAATGCACAAAAGATTAAAACCCAAAATCTGGGGATAGAAAAAAGAACTCGTATCACAGAAGGAGGTTCGGTACAGATGTCTGTGAGATGGGGCTGGAAGAATATATGGCCTTTTTGCCATAAAGATGGTTTATTTTGTAGAAAAGTTCAGAAAGCTAACGAAGAACCTGCTATTGATCAATTAATTGTGGATGAAACGATCAATACAATAGACATAGAACAGATTTCTGAAAATAAAATTTTAATCAAATCGATGCGCATTGCAGGAAATGTTTCGGATGAATTGGTAAAAAAATTTGAAGAAAAAGCAATTCCTATTGAAACAAATGAGCTTTCTTTAGATGGGCTGAAACCTTATTTTTCAAAAATGAATATGGAAATTCAAAGTGAGCCAGTAGTTTTCACTCCCGAAAATCAAAGATATGAAGTGGATATAGTAAAGGAAAATGAAAAATCCATGAAAGTCATCAAGGTATATCAGCAGTCAAAAATAAATATCAATAACAAGCCTTTTATTCTGAATATAATAACTTCCAGCAGAAAATTTTAGTTTAAACGATCAGATAACCATACTAATGTCTTGCCCATAAAGCAAGGCATTATTTTGTATAAGCAAATTGAGAAACCAATTCCCTGAAATATTCTTCACATTTCGCAATGTGCGTCCCATACCAGGAAAAAGCTTCACCATCCACTATTATGATTTTTTTATCAGGATAAAAAGCCTTTAGTTCCTCAATATGCTTTTCTTTAAACGGAAATGGTTCAGACGAAAGCATAATGACATCGGCATCTGCAAGATCTTCAGTAGTGATTTGAGGATAACGGGTCTGGTTTTTAAAAATATTTTCAAAACCAATTTCAGTTAAGATCCTATGAATAAAGGTATCCGAACCAATGGTCATATAAGGGTTCTTCCAGATAAGATAAGCAGCTTTTACTGGAATATCCAGTTTGGCCTGATTCAGAACATCATAGATTTTAAGATTAAACAGCTGTGCTCTGTCTTCCTTTCCGAAGAGCTTTCCGAGATTCTTAAGCAAATAATAATTGTCCTCAATAGTGTCGATATTAGTGACCATTACTTTATAATCATCCATCAGAACTTCCACCTGATCTTTTACATTTTCTTCCTTATTGGCAAGAATAAGATCCGGCTGTAATACTTTAATCTTTTCAATATTAATATTTTTTGTTCCGCCGATTATGGGTACATTTTTTATTTTATCCTGAGGATGAATACAGAATTTTGTTCTTCCTACCACTTCATTTTCGGTCAGTCCAAGGTCAAATAAAGCCTCAGTAATAGAAGGTACAAGTGAAACGATTTTCATATTGGCATGTTAGATGATGCCTAAAATTACAAAAGTTTTCCGGTTAAGAAAAGTCCGGCTACGGTAAAATAGATAATAAGCCCTGTAACATCCACCAGCGTTGCTACAAAAGGAGCAGATGAAGTAGCAGGGTCAAGATTCAATTTCTTTAAGACAAACGGGATCATGGAACCTGATAATGTTCCCCACAATACAATGGCAATCAGGGAAACAGAAACACTTAACCCTACGTATACCCAATACTGTCCGTAATCAAACAGGCCTATCTGCTGCCAAAGCATAATTCTGACAAATCCGATAACTCCTAAAATTGCTCCAAGACATAATCCGGAGATAATTTCTTTTTTCATTACATACCACCAATCTTTCAGACTGATTTCCTGAAGAGCCATCGCTCGGATAATCAAAGTAGCAGCCTGTGATCCGGAATTTCCGCCACTGGAAATGATCAATGGAACAAATAGAGCAAGAACAACCGCTTTTTCAATTTCCTTGTCAAAATATCCCATTGCAGAAGCAGTCAGCATTTCAGAAACAAATAAAATGATCAGCCAGGTGGCTCTTTTCTTGATCATTTCTGTCCATGAAGTCTGGGTGTAGGGAAGGTCCAATGCTTCCAATCCCCCAAATTTCTGGATGTCTTCCGTGTTCTGCTGTTCAATTTGATCCAGAATGTCATCTATTGTTACAATTCCTACCAGAACACCAGCTTCCGTAATAATGGGAAGCGCACCACGGTCATATTTTTCGAAATAGGTTACCGCATCCTCTTTGGAAGTAGTGGTGGTAATAGCTACGAAATGATTGTCTGTGATATCAGAAACCAAAGTGTCTTCCTCTTCCAGCAGTAATGTTCCTATGGCAAGGTCATCAATCAGGCGGTTTCTTTCGTCTACCACGTACAGGTAGTTCATGGTTTCCACCCTTTTTCCTACCTTTTTAATCTGCTGAAGACATCTTTTTACCGTCCATTCCTTACGGATCTGGATATAATACGGAGTCATCAGACGGGCAATAGAATCCGAATTGTATCCAAGAAGTTTTAACGCAATCCTTCTTTCCTGAGGGTTAAGATGGTTGATGGAGTACTTAATCAGCTCATCCGGGAAATCCTCGAAAAGAGCAGTTCTGTCATCCGGAGTCATTGCATTCAGGATTTCGGAAACTTCATCGCTTCCGATACTTCTGATGGTATCTTCCTGAAAATCAGGATCAAGATGTGAGAAAACTTCTGCTTTGTATTCTTTCGGAACCTTCAGGAACGCGAGCAGCCTCTCGTCAGCAGGAAGTTCGCTGAGAGTTTCGGCAATATCGGCAGGGTTAAAGATAAGTTCGTCTCTAGAATTCAAAACGTGAAATTTTTGGATATGCAAAAATAATTCAAATTTTTAAGACTGAGTAATAAACTGACAAAATTAAGGATTAATTAAAGTTGATAGCTTCATTATATGGGCAAAAAAAACACCCGCCGAAACGGATGTGTAAAAATTAAATTTTAAATTCCAATATTCTCTACATTGGTTCGGATTGTGAGGTGGGAATGTATATGCAGACAGCATTAGTAGGGTTCGCAATCTGAATGGTCACCACACTTTTTTATTCCACTTCCTTTAATGTTTTTCTGTTCCAGCCTGTTCAGGTTTTTAGATTTGCATCTTTTATCGTAATAAGATATAAAATGTTTTCTAGTCTTCTATACAGGCATATTCCATACATGCTCCTCTGCAGCAGAAGCCTATGTAGCAAGGTCTTGTTTCGCTGCATCTGAAAGGTCCGGATCCTCCGTTAATTTGTTTGGTGGCTTCTCTGCTGAGTTTCTTTAGATTTTTCATAAGATTTTGGATTTAATGTCTGTCTAAAGTAGTAAAAAATATTTAATAAATCCTTGTTTTGTGAAAATATTTAATTGTTAATCAGTTTTTTATAGTGTTTTTTTTAATAAAAAGCATCCATCCGTAAGTATGAATAAGCACTTTATTTAACATGAAAATATTTAGAATTCAGGACACGGGAAACAGTTCGTAAAAAATTATGAATGATGAATTTTTCTCGTACAGCTTATTAAAAAAAGAAATAATATTCACAATTGACTAGCAAAGCAAAATTGACTATTGACGATAAAATTCTTAATATTCCAGCCTTAACCCCGGAATTTTAAACCCTAAAGCTCTGCTTCCGTCGGTTTCAGCTTTCTCAGTTTCTTAATAATTCCTTTTATAGCTCCTTCGGTTCCTATTTTGACGGAATTAACGGTAGAACCCAGCAGACGCATATTTTTCCGGTAGGTATCATGGTCGGTTTCGGTAACAAGTGTTCCGTCAGCACCAAAAAGTTTCATACTCACAACCACCTGATTGGAGAAAACATACTTGCCAAATCCTACTTTGAAATATCTCACTTTAGAAACAATAGCAAAATCTGCATCATTGTTGAGACAGTAATCCACGATGGTCTGTTGGTCTATGCTGTCGAAGGGAACCTGTACTTCTGCACGGAGCATTTTATTTCTTCTGTTACTGAAATTATCGGTAACAGCATCAAAGAAAGCATTGTTGGTAGGGTCTTTTATTTCGTCGATATCAGGTTCTACCTCGGGATTGAAGTAAAGAACTTTTTTTATTTTATCATCAGTATTCTTCTGGGCTTTTACCGAAGTAAATCCGATGAATAAAAAAGTAGTAACCGCTGTAAAGAATATAATTTTTTTCATTTGTAATTCGAATGCAAAATTACTGCCTTTTCGTTGGATTGCATACAATTTATTAAGAAATTTTTAACATTTTTTTCTATCAAATTTGATATATGAAATCAATAATGTTTGCAGAATCAAAAAATAGTCGTAATTTTGCACCCGTTACATAATAATCATTAAACAATATTGGAATGTACTTAACAACAGACAAAAAGCAGGAAATTTTCGCAAAGCACGGAAAATCTGCACAGGACACAGGAAGTGCTGAAGGACAAATCGCTCTTTTCACTTTCAGAATCAATCACTTATCTCAACACCTAAAGGCTAACCGTCACGATTTCAACACAGAGAGATCTCTAGTGAAATTGGTAGGTAAGAGAAAAAGTTTATTAGATTACCTTAAAAACAAAGATATCGCAAGATATAGAGCAATTATTGCTGAACTAGGTTTAAGAAAATAATCTATAAAGATTTTCAAAATAAAAAAGCAACTTCGAAAGAGGTTGCTTTTTTGCTTCTACACAAGAAGGGATTTTTAACCGTAAAAGACACAATGTTTTTTTAAAAAATACTAAATGACTGAGAAAAGGACTTAAGTTTCTTAAAGTCTTTGATTCTCATGGGGTAATAAAAGAGTATGTAGATTCTTACGGAGTGACAAACTGTATGGAGAGACGAATACGCCAATTGTGTCATTCCGTAGGTATTAGCTTGAAAAAAATACTGAAGATGATTACAACATCACTATTCAGCCTTCTTTCCAATCTTTCCCAAATGAGTATTCTGAAAACTATCCGGATACTTCAAGCCGTAACCCAGAATTCTGTCAAACGCAGAGTGAGAAAACAAAATAGAGCCAATCACCTGCAAATAGGGAAGAGACAAAGCTGTTCCGGCAAGATAAACGATAATGGCTACTCCTAAATGATGGAAGATATTATAGCAAAAAGCACCTGCTTTAGTATTAATTGTGTATCCTAGCATGGAAATGTCCGGAGCAAGAAATAGCCCTGCAAACCACCACCAGGAGTATCCTGTTTGGGCAAAAGCATAGATTCCTGATAGTAGAAATGCTGCGTATTCAAGCTTTAACTGTATTTTCATAATAATGGTGTCAGTTTATAAGATAAGTTCTTTTTTCTGATAAAAAGTTACATGGTAAGATGGGAAAAAAGAAAGCGGAATACCTTTGAGATATTCCGCTTATACATTTTGATTTGAATTTGATTTGAATTTTAATGCCCTGATTTGGATTCTGGAGTTTCCACATGCCCCAGATATCTGGTACAGTATGCTCCGAATATCAGAATAACCAGATAGCAGAATACAGGGATAATGAATGAATGCTGTACCCCCAACTGATCTGCAAGATACCCCTGGAATATCGGAACAATAGCACCTCCCAGAATTGCCATTACCACCAAAGAAGATCCCTGGCTGGTATATTTACCCAATCCTGAAATAGCCAGTGTGTAAATATTCGAGAACATGATAGAATTGAAAATTCCGATTCCCAGAATACTGTACATGGCCAGTTCACCATGATTCACCATTGCAGAAATTAACAACGCAACATTGATCGTTGCAAAGATGGATAAAGTTCTTGCCGAAGCTGCTTTACCCACGAAAAAAGCAATGAAATTAAGTATGATAAACACAATGAAAAAGCTGATCTGACTGAAAGTAAGATTGACAATGCTGAAAATCACAAGGAAAACAGCTGCAGCTGCTCCCAGCATATAAACAGCCTTTTTGCTTTGACTTATTGATTGATTTAAAGAGATGGCTCCAAGAAAACGGCCAATCATCGCTCCGCCCCAATATAAGGAAAGGTAATTTTTACTGATGATCTCATTAAAACCCATAATCTGCGGTTGCTCCAGGAAACTGATAATAAAACTTCCTACGGCAACTTCTCCGCCTACATAACAGAACATAGCAAATACTCCGAATTTCAGATGACTGAATTCAAGTGCTCCCCAGCCTTTTACCACTTCTTCTTCACCCATTTGAAAGGAAGGAAGCTTTACTCTGGAAATCAATAAAGCAACCAGTAAGAGGATCCCAGCAAAAATAAGATAGGGAATTCTTGTAGCTACCGCACTGAATGATCCGTCCGGAGAAGAGAAAAATTCAAAAATAAGGTGGCCTCCAAGTACCGGGGCAATAGTTGTTCCGAAGGCATTGAATGCCTGGGTCATATTCAGCCTGCTGGATGCAGATTCTTCACTTCCCAACAGTGAAACATAGGCATTAGCTGTAATTTGTAATACCGTAAAGCCCAATCCTAAAATAAACAAAGCACCCAGAAACAGAGGGTAATATGAAAATGTAGCTGCCGGATAGAACAGAACGCAGCCAAATGCTGCCAGAAAAATTCCGAACAGGATTCCTTTTTTATAGCCTAATTTATTGATGGGGTCTCCTTTCGTAATGGAAATCATAAAATAAATCAGCGATCCGATAAAGTAAGCTCCGAAAAAACAGAACTGTACCAGCATGGATTCGAAAAAGGTAAGATTGAACAGCTGCTTCAGATAGGGAATCAGAATGTCATTCATACAGGTGATGAATCCCCACATAAAAAACAGCAGGGTGATGGTAATTAACGGAACCGTATAATTCCTGCTTTGAGATTGTACTTCTTTATTAATCATAAACATTTATTTATCTGGATAAGGAGAGTTCCTTAACTTTTTTAGCCTACAGCATTGTAATTGGTGAAGTAGGGCAAATATAGGAATCAGCCTGTTGGTTTGCAATATTTTTAATAGTTTTTAGAATGGAACAGATGCTTTTTTCAGATCAATGTATTATTTTCATTTTTTGAGACAATAATACAAAAACCACTGGATTTTTCAATACATTATCCTCAAAAAAAGACTTTTTTATTTTCATAAATAGTGAATAAGTTCAGATTAATGATGTGAATTTTCAGACTTTCATCAATTGATAGCCAATTTTTTGTATTTTAAACGCCTATTAAAGGCATCGAAAAATTTAATATATCATTATTATATAGTACCTTTGCAAACGAAAATTTAAAGAGTTTAAATATTAATCATACTCAATACGGAGTATAAAGAAGCAAATTTATGAGTATACCTCAAGCGTTTACAGAAACGATTATCCTTGCAGACGGCAGGGAAATCACTATTGAAACGGGAAAGCTGGCTAAGCAGGCAGACGGATCTGTAGTGGTGAGATGTGGTGGAACTATGCTTTTAGCAACAGTTGTAGCCAACAAAGAAGCAAATCCTGGTGTAGACTTTTTACCATTAACGGTAGATTACAGAGAAAAATTTTATGCAGGTGGAAGAATTCCTGGAAATTTCTTCCGTAGAGAAGCAAAACCATCTGATGATGAAGTGCTTACAATGAGATTGGTGGACAGAGTATTGCGTCCTCTATTCCCTGAAGATTTCCACGCGGAAGTACAGGTAATGATTTCATTGATTTCTTACGATAAAGAAGTAATGCCTGAAGCATTGGCAGGTTTAGCAGCTTCTGCAGCTATTGCAATTACAGATATTCCTTTCAACGGACCAATGTCTGAAGCAAGAGTCGTAAGAATTGATGGAGAACTGGCCGTGAACCCAAGCTATGAAAATTTATTAAAATCAGATATTGACATTATGGTTGGAGCTACTAAAGACTCCATCGTAATGGTAGAAGGAGAAATGAAGGAGATCTCTGAGCAGGAAATGCTTGAAGCCATCAACTTCGCTCACGCTGAGATCAGAAAACAGATTGAAGCTCAGGAGAGATTAGCTGAAAAAGTGGGAAAATCTTTCCCTAAAAGAGAATACAGCCACGAAGATCACGATGAAGAAATTCGTGAAAAAGTATGGAAAGAATGTTACGACAAAGTGTACGAAGTAGCAAAAACTCCATCTAATAAAGAAGAAAGAGGAGAAAAATTCAAAGCTGTTCTTGAAGAGTTTTTAGCACAATATGCTGAGAATGAAGAAGAACTGGCAAGAGTAACACCTTTCGTTAAAGTATATTACCACGACGTAGAGAAAGAAGCAATGCGTCAGATGATCCTTGAAGACAATATCCGTCTTGATGGTCGTGATCCTCAGACGATCCGTCCAATCTGGTCAGAAATTGATTACCTTCCGGGAGCTCACGGCTCTGCGATCTTTACAAGAGGAGAAACTCAGTCTTTAACAGCAGTAACTCTGGGTTCTGTAAAAGATGCCAACATGATCGACAGCGTAATCACGCAGCACGACGAAAGATTCTTCTTACACTATAATTTCCCTCCGTTCTCTACAGGTGAAGCAAGACCTTTAAGAGGTACTTCAAGAAGAGAAGTAGGACACGGAAACTTAGCTCAAAGAGCTTTAACTGCAGTAATTCCGGCAGAAAACCCATATACAATCAGAATTGTTTCCGATATCTTAGAATCTAACGGTTCTTCTTCAATGGCAACAGTTTGTGCAGGTACACTGGCATTGATGGATGCAGGGGTTCAGATTACAAAACCTGTTTCAGGGATTGCAATGGGTCTGATCACGGATACAAAATCAGGGAAATTTACCGTACTTTCTGATATCTTGGGAGATGAAGATCACCTGGGAGATATGGACTTCAAAGTAACAGGTACTGCAGACGGTATCACCGCTTGTCAGATGGATATCAAAATCCAGGGACTTTCTATGGATATCATGGAGAAAGCTTTGATGCAGGCTAAAGACGGAAGATTACACATCCTGAACAAAATCACTGAAACTATTTCTCAGCCAAGAGCAGACGTGAAGCCTCACGCTCCGAAAATGGTGGTAATGGAGATTCCAAAAGACTTCATCGGTGCTGTAATCGGACCTGGTGGAAAAATCATTCAGCAGATGCAGAAAGATACGGATACAGTGATTGCTATTGAAGAAGTAGGGGAAATCGGACGTATCGAAATTTCTGGTACAGACAGAGAAAAAATCAACGCTGCCATTGCCAAGATCAATGAAATTACTTTCGTACCTGTTGTAGGAGAAATTTATAAAGGTAAAGTAGTGAAAGTAATGGACTTTGGTGCATTTGTAGCCATTGCTAAAGGAACAGAAGGACTTCTTCACATTTCTGAAATTGAATGGGCTCGTTTAGACAAAGTTCCTTATGCAGAAGGTGATGAAGTGGAAGTGAAGTTCATGGGTTACGACGACCGTAAGAAAATGAAACTTTCCCGTAAAGTTCTTTTACCAAGACCTCCAAGACCGGAAGGACAAGGCAGACCTGAAGGGCAGAGAAGACCGGAAGGACAGGGCAGACCAGAGGGACAAAGAAGACCTGAAGGGCAGAAGCCACAAGGTGAAAAGCCGCAAAGCGAAAAGCCAGTGGAAAACCAAACGCCTTCCAACGAAGCTTAAATAAGATTCATTCTTAAACATAAAAAATCCCTCAATTTGAGGGATTTTTGCTTTTTTTGACAGTGGAAGTGTTGAAATTCATCAATCCTGCCACTCATAATTCATTATTATGATACAGTTTTTTCCTTATCTGAATTAAGGCTTTTGTTGTTTTTTCCAGATCCGGAGCGTTGGGTAGCCTGGAAATGGAATAATGATTTTCTATAGACTGTATCAGGTTTTCTGCCTTTTGCATGACGCTTTCGTAAGACTGGTTTCCCGCTTTGATGTCTAACAGTTCATCACGGTTATCAACACGGATATTCAAAGAGTTGGTTTTAAAAATCTGTTCACAGGACTGTAATAAACGGATGGTGTGCATCATATTCTTGCTGTCGTAATTCCGTCCATGGTTCTGATTGACATTGTAACGGTCTTCATTGCGCTCAGCTACCCATTTCCAATATTCCCTGTAATCTTTACAGTACACAGAGTAGGCATCAAGGTTGCAAAACAGATAAGCAACAGGTTTTTCATCTTTAGGAATGGATGATACGGAAACCTGGTTCGCTTGTTCATTTTGAATGATTCCTTTATAGCCCAACGTTCCAGATTCATCATAAAATAACGAATACATTCCTTTTGTATGGTCAATATTTACCAATCCACATTTTTCCTGTGATAAACCACCCCGTTCTCCAGAGGAAGGGAATTCATGCAGCCATTTTTTCAATGGTACAGAACCCTGTCCATCCAGAATAAAACAGAAATCTAAAATAGATTTTTTCTCTTTATCAATAGGATTTAAGATCTTTTTGTTGAGACCTTTCGCCTTTTTAATCTGGGAAACAGCATAGCCCGCAAAAGTATCTTTACAGAGTTTTGACAGGAAATCTTCAGTTTTCAGCAGATCCATCAGCGGATGTTTATATTGAATACAATCTTCCGGACTCGCCAGAATTTCCAGAATATTAGGATTGTTTTTCTGAAGCAGTTCTACAAACCTCCCGATTTCATAATAGGTAATGTCGTTCGTTTCATTGGAAATCTGCGGAATGTAATTCAGTCCAAAGAAATCTTCCTTTGGCAGATAATACACTCCACGGATATCCGTATCAGAATTCTCCGTCGCCAGCCCAAAAGCCCGGCTTCCGGAAATGGCTTCGAATAAGAGGAGGTTTTGGTTTTTTAGGTGTTGGATGGTCATTTAAAAGCATTTAATTTTTTTTCCCATTCTGAATATCCCAGGAGTTTTGAGCTATATCCATTATCTTATATGGTTTATAAATATTATCTTCAAAAACAAACTCAAATTTTTCTCCAATAAGTTGCTCGTAGTCTTTTTTCATTCTTGAAAGTATAATTTCTGTTGAAGATAAAAAGTTACTGAGTTCTTCTTTATATTCTTGAAGGAATTTAATTTCGAAGTTATAATACTTTGGTATAATTATTTGTGATTTATTTTCTAAAATATAATTTTCATCCATATTAAAAAATAATTTTTTTTGAATAAAAATGGATTCAGGTATATGTAATCCCCAATTTCTAAGTTGATTAAATTCTCCTAATAATTTCTCTTCTTCATTTGATAAATTGTCAATTTTAATATTTAAATTATTTCTATTCTTAAATAATATTTTTCTAAACTTTCTGTAAGAAACAGCTTTTTTACTTTCATCCCCAATTAAATTAGATAAATATTGTAAAGGTCTTATAGTTTTATCACTAATGCTTTCATATAATATTGAATTTATTAGTTTTGCATTCGGATTAGATTCTAAAAGTGTGATGATTTCATTAAAATAAAATTCAAGACGTTCTTTTTTTTGAATAGTATCTATAATAATTTCAGATAGATAATATATATAATCTGACTTATTTTCAAATTTAAAGTATTTTGACATATTTTTTTATTTAGTTTTAATCTTAGAATTACTTGAAAATAATCCTAATTTTTTATACAGCTTTCCACAATCACCTCCAAAGCCTTTTCCGCATCACACGCGTACAACCCGGAACACCAGGCTGGATTCGCTTCAATTAAAGCCCATCCTTTTCCTTTGATGATCCCGAAATCCAGAACGATTGCTTTGGGAAGTGTTTCGGCATATTGTGTAATAAACCTGTCAAAAAACTCAAACAAATCTTTCTGCTCATTTTCAGAAAGCGGATTGGTGTCGAAAGCATTGTTTCGCCAATAGGAAGAATGGGTTATTATTTGATGATTTAATACAAAACATCTTACTTCAAGTTCCCATTCCACAACATCGGAAGTGAAAACCATGCTTTCCAAATCCAGCGTGTCAAAGCCTTTGATATTCGTGACTTTATCTACAACTCCGGCTTTAAAGCTCTTAAAATCCGAACATTTGATGAAGATATTTTCTTCATGCACAAAATCTTTCAGCTTTCCGTAAGAAATTTTCCTTTTGGTAAATTCCTCCGAAACTTTTGAAAGCCAGTTGTCATCGGGTTTAGTTAAGGTTAAATGACATTGTTCCGCCACAATTTCGGCATAAATATCTTCACCATACACCGCAATTACCTCTGCCCGGAATTCTTCGGGAACATTCCATTTTGCATTAAAGCGGCTCAACTCGTAGGATGAATTGAGCGATGCTTTTTTCAGATTATTGCTATCCTCCGTATACATAGGAGAAAGTGCGATTATATTTTTCATACAAGTACTGTTATGTATATTTTTCTATCATTTCCTTGATCTTGATTAGTCCATCACTAGCTTTTTCTCTGATCAGCATATATTTTTTTGTTCTTGAAAAACGTTCAAAAAAATAGCTGTTTTCTTCAGTGTTAATTTCTACCAGGTAACCACCATATTGCAAAACCTTCTCTGCGATGATTTGAGGTAATGTAGTAGCTCCTGAAGTTCCGATTATAAAAAGAATTCCTGTCTTTTTTGCAGCCCTTAGCGTAGAGTTTAGAAAATAAAGTTTTTCGTTATACGATTCATCAAACCATAAAGTGTTGGGACGAAGCCAGTCTCCACAATCCTGACAACGCAAGAGGTCCAGATCTTTTTCCGTAAGATCTTCCGTAAGCTCTTTAGACTTTAATTCTGAAGGCATAGGAAGAACACCGTTACATCCGGAACTGCACCGAACGCTTTGTTTGTTTCCATGGATTTCGAAAATTTTCTGGCTTCCTGCTCTGTGATGCAGCCCGTCTACGTTTTGAGTAATGAGTTGAAACTGGTTCTTCAGTATTTTTTCTATTTCTGCAATAGCAAAATGTCCGGTGTTGGGCTGAGCTTCTTCAATCAGTTTTTTCCAGAAAAGATTGTACTGCCATACTTCTTCCTGATTCTGACTGAAATACCGGAATGTTCCGAATTCTTCCGGTTGATGATATTTTGTCCCTTTTATCCATATGCCGTCATTTCCTCTGTAAGTAGGAAGTCCGCTTTCCGAGGAAATTCCGGCGCCGGTAAGAAAAGAAAAAAGATTTTTTTTCTCTTTTTGTAAAGTTTCCTGTATAAGTGTTTCTACTATTAGTTTCATTGTTATAAATTTAGTATTTTTCTGAAAACCCTCTCCATCTCACCTTTATCCGCCTTTCCTCCAGATAAACCTTTCGATTTTCCCTCATTCTCAGCGATTGTTTTCTCCAGAAAATTAAAGAGTTCCCAATCGTTCGGGTGGTAATAAGATTCTCCTTTGGTGGCTTTTAAAGCGATAAGTTCTTCTATTTTCCGTTTGGTTTCATCATCGGTTAAAACAAGCAGATCACTGAATAACACAGGAGGAACCGTTCCTTTTTCTATGATCCATTTTCCTGTTAATGTGGTTCGTAAGCAATAAAAGTAGCTTTTTAATTTTACTTCATCACTTCTGCAGGCTTCCAGATATTTCCTGCTCATGCTCAGATAATGGTAAGAAACCGCAACCGGAGAAAAACAGGCATCTGCCAAAGGTTTGAACAGTTCTACAAACTTTTCATCCGCTTTATAAACGATAGGAGAATAAAACCAGCTCAGCAAAGCTGCATTCGACTTTAACAAGAGATGAAAGGTCTTTCTCAGATCCCAGCCGGACCCGTCCAGGTCATCTTCTGTCATAAATTCTATCGTTTCATCTTTATCCCACGGAGAAAGATACCAGTCTTTGTCGTGACGGTAGATAAAACGGATATCATAATCACTGTCAGGAGATGCAAAACCCCATGCTCTGCTCCCTGATTCTACGGCCAGAAGGACTTCTACGCCCTTTGCAGCTTCCACTTCTCTTATTTTTTCAAGTATTTTTGGTGTCATTGGTATTGATTGATGATGCAAAGTAAAGAGTGAAGTGCGCAATGTTCTTACGTTGTTTTTTTGTTGCGAGGTCCGGGTTTTGAGTTTGAGAGTAGGAGAGTGAGAGTGTTTGAGAGTTATAAGGTCAGAGAGTTTGAAATTGTGGGATATTTAACTTCCAGCTCCCAGCTTCTGGCTTCCCGCTTATAAAAACTCCAGACAAATCATACAAAATCCTCTCTATTTCACTAATATTGTACTTTTCCATTTAACATCACTATAAACATCCATGTTATCATCAGAATTACAGCATAAAATTGATTTTAAAACAAAACCGTTAGGCGCATTAGGGCATCTTGAACATATTGCCCATAAAATCGGAATGGTTCAGAAAACTACTTCACCACAATTGTTGAATCCCCATATGGTAGTTTTTGCAGCCGACCACGGGATTGCCAAAGCGGGGGTAAGTGCCTATCCACAGGAAGTCACCTATCAGATGGTCATGAATTTCCTTGGCGGAGGTGCTGCCATCAATGTTTTTTGCAGACAGAATGGTATCAGCATAAAAATTGTAGATGCCGGAGTCAATTTCGATTTTCCGGAAGGACTGAATCTGGCAGACAAAAAAGTAAGAAAATCCAGCCGTAACATCCTTGAAGAACCAGCGATGACTTCTGAAGAATACCATCAGGCTCTTAAAAATGGAAAGTCTGTGGTTGCTGATATTGCTAAAAAAGGCTGCAATATCATTGGTTTTGGAGAAATGGGAATCGGGAATACTTCCGCTGCTTCTTTAATGATGAGTAAGCTGTTTGATATTCATATCACCAATTGTATAGGACGAGGGACGGGACTGAATGATCATCAGCTGGACAATAAGATCAGTATCTTGAAAGAAGCTATTGAAAAATATCCGGCTGAAATGACTGAGGATGAGATAGCCCAAACTTTTGGAGGGTTAGAAATTGCCCAAATGATTGGTGCAATAGAAGAAGCGTACCATCACAATATGCTGATTATGGTAGACGGTTTTATCGCCACTGTCGCTCTAGCCACCGTATGGAAAAAGAACCCCGAAGTTTTGAATAACTGTATCTTCTGCCATGTAAGCAATGAAAATGCCCATCCTCAGCTGCTGGAACTGATGAGAGAGCAGGCTGTCCTCAATCTGAATCTGCGCCTGGGAGAAGGAACAGGTTGTGCATTGGCCTATCCGATTATTCAGAGTGCGGTTAATTTCCTGAATGAAATGTCCAGCTTTGAAGATGCAGATGTATCAAATAAAAACTAAATGAAAGCTATAAAAAACGAACTGATCTATTTTGCAACCGCACTCATGTTTTTCACAAGAATTCCGGTTCCGTTTACCATTCCGTATTCGGGTGAAATCATGAATAAATCTCAGAAATATTTTGCCTGGGTCGGATTATTGGTTGGATTGATCAATGCTGTGATTCTTTATCTTTCCACGTTGCTTTTTAATCTTGAAATAGGAATTGTTGTCATGATGATTTCAAGTGTTCTGTTGACAGGAGCGTTTCATGAAGACGGCTTTACGGATATGTGCGACAGCTTCGGAGGCGGATACGGGAAAGAAAAAATTCTGACGATTATGAAGGACAGCCGGGTAGGAGCGTATGGTACGATAGGGATTATTCTGCTTTTTGCTTTAAAATTTTACAGTATTCAGGCTTTGGGAATGAGTGATCCAATAGGCGTTTTACTGATTGTTATTTTAGCTCATACCACAAGCAGGTTTATATCGGGAACGATGATTTATACCCATCAATATGTCACTGATATTGATGTCAGCAAGTCGAAACCTTTGGCCAATAAACCATTGGATAAAACGGCTTTAATAGTTGGTTTCATCAGTGTTTTAATTGCTTTTTACCTCATTCCGGACTGGCACTTGATTTTTGCTTTTGCTCTGGCTTATTTAGGAAAAATATATATGGGCTGGTATTTTAAAAGGCATATCGGAGGTTATACCGGCGACTGTCTGGGTTCAGTACAGCAGGTTTGTGAAGTTTTATTTTATTTAGGAACAATCATCGTATGGAAATTCATGTAATCCGGCATACAGCTGTAGAAAATCCGGAAAACCGATGTTATGGTTTTGCTGAAATGCCTTTACGTAAAGAGTGTATCCATGATTTTAAATCGGTGGATATTGATGATCATTATGATGTAATTATTTCAAGTCCTTCTGAGCGATGCAGTCTTTTAGCTGATTATTTTAAATTCGATTATCAAACAGATGAAAGGCTTCGTGAAATGAATTTTGGAAGCTGGGAATTGAAGAAATGGACAGATATTCCTGAAGAGGAAATCAATCCCTGGTACAAGGATTTTATCCGTGTAAACGCTTCCGGAGGAGAAAATCTTCTCGAAATGCAAAACCGGGTCCTCAACTTCTGGAATGAATTGATTCGGAAAAAAAACAGGGAGAAAGTGCTCCTCATTACTCATGCCGGAGTTATTCGTCTGATCCTTCAGGCTGTGCTTCAGTTTCCGTTAGAGAATATGTTCAGTATTCAGATTGATTACGGGAGAAAAGTGATTATTAATTGGAATGACGGACTATTTTCTGTTAAAAAGGTGAATGTTTAAAATCATTTTATATTCTCATTACAATAAAGAGTCCGTCTCACAACTAGTGAAAACGGACTTTTTTTATGATTTTTCTCGACTTCCTTTCAGAGAAAGGGTTTCATACAGGAGATTCTCAACCACATCATTTATTTGTGAGACTAACTCATATTTTAGAATCTTCTGAAAGGTCTTACCCTTACCATGTTGTAATCTTTGTTGTATTCCCACATATAACCAGCATATCCGTCCAGAATTCTTGCTGAGTTACCACCCGGTATTTCGGTAGAACTCCAATAATACTTTTGAGATACATCATTCCATGGGTTGGATGCAATATTGTAAACATTCTTGGCACTTTTATAGAATGCCATTAATTCTTCTTCAGAAGGTAAAAACCAGCTACCAACGCCATTTACAGTATAATTGGCACATAGTCTGGCCGCGCAGTTGGCATCCGAACATTGGGAAATAATTCTTGTGGTATTAGCAGGTCCTGATCCCATTACAGCCTGAGTCTGGTTTATGATATTAAATGTACATCCCCATTTGATCTTATCAGAACCATTATAAGTAAGGTTGGCAGGAGCAGCTTCCAGATATCTCCAGCCGTCCGTAAACTCTCCCTTATCATAAAAAACATATCCTCCTGAAGCACCAATGGCACCTGCTGTTTTAAATGTTTTTTCGTCCGAATAATATACCTGTGCACCTTCTTTTACATAAGATCTTACATAATATGTAGTGTTCGGAAGTAAGGCCGTAGCTTCCAGCTCGTACGCTGAATAATTATTAGGATTTGATATTTTGATGATTTGACCGTTTGAGATATTCACTCCGGCACTCGTTCTGTAGCAGAATCCTTTTTCATCAGGAGAGAACGCTTCAAGATAATTGACCGTAATATCGTCCGTGCTTAAAGTGGCTGAAGTAGTATATATTGCTTTAGCCATTTTGAATGCAATATCCATCTTTGCAGGCGTAACGAATGTTACGTTATCTCCATAAATAATATCACCATTATTAGCTGCAACATATGCTCTTACATAATAAGTAGTTGATTTTTCAAAATCAGTACTGTAAGTTGCCATAAGCTGATAATCTCCTGTAGTATTAGTATACTCTTCAATCATTTTGGAATTGCTGATGGTAGGATTAATATTCTTTGCCCAGCAGAATCCACGTCTTGAATACCCGGATCCGGAAGAGGTTACTGTTCCTGCAAATTTGAACTGTGCATTGCTGAAAGCAGGTTTACCGGTTACCACTTTTGGAGAAGCATTGACATTGTTGGTTGTACCGTTTTCATCATCTCTGCCGCCGTCTGAACCACATGATACCAGGGTAAGGGATAAGAATAGAAATAATAATTTCTTCATGATTATGTTATTAGTTTTAATTAGGTTGGCAAATATATAGAAAAAGATGATCACTTTAAAAAAAAATTGCCTGTCGTTGAGACTGTTGCAATAGATACAAACCAAATACGCCACCCAATATAATAATCAGATGACGTCATGGAATTTATTTAAAAATTCTGATAAAACTATCTTTTTCCAGGCTTTCCAGCGATAAATCAAAATCAGCATCTGTTTTTTCTGAGGTAATCTTACCTCCAAGCTCTTTGATAAGCTCATTGAAAGGCATCGCTTCATACCATTGCTGATACAATGCACGTGTTGCCATCATGGAAACCTGGCTGTTTCCTGAAACATGAGAATGTCCGGCTCCGAAATTCAACAGTATGAAACATTGTTTTTCATTTTTTGTCACCAGCATTCCCAGAATCATTTGCTTTTGAACAGAATTACACCTGGCTTCAGCAAAAAGATGGTTAGGATTCATCATATAATCGTAGGAAATATCATCTCCTTTTCCGATCACAATTTTATATCCACAATTCGCGTCCCCGCTGAAAACATTATTCATGACAAGCGTTGGCGCACAATGTCCTTTATTGGCGTAAAGATATTCAACAGCACCGTTGGGAGCAGAAGTCATATCTCCGGAATACATCAATTGTCCGTCACCATGATTATAAGCTGCATTCCAACCTATTTTTCCGGCGATATTCAATCCTGAAAGATCAAGGTCATTCGCACCCCATTTGTCTTCCCAATAAATACCTACCGCAAGTCTATCACCATAAAAACGCGTTCCGGCAGGAATATTTCCAACAAACATTTTTTCAGAAGTTGGCAATGCAAATTCTACATTCTCTGGGAAGTAGAATTTCTTTCCGGAAAGGTTTTCATATTTCAGTTTCAAAAAGTCCAAAATGAAATCATAATTGAACTGATTCACGTAAGTTTCTTTCCCTTTTTTAGTCCATGATTTTCCGTTTCGAACTCTGTAAACAAAAGTATCCTGACCATACATTCTTGAATAACATGCTGATAATGCCTTGAATAGGGCAAATGGTGTCGCGTTTTCCAGCCAGTGCCAATCACTGTTTTCCAGTAATGTATTGGTAGCATCATTCAACGGGTTTGAAACCAATGGTTTATGGTGTACTTTAGACAGCTTGGATATTTTGTTGATCGCTTTTGGTGCTCTGTTTTTATACGCCAGGAATAATGGTTTGAATCTGTTGAAAATTTCTGCCATTTTTTCCATTCCAAAGCTTTCAAACAGATAGGTTGGGTTGAAGTTACTTTGCTTAATTAAATTAATCAAATCATCATTTTTGATTAAAAGTGTAGTGTTCGTTGTTTTATAAATAACATAACGGAAAAACTCAACGGGATTTTCAGGATAAACATCATAGAGATCCGCTATTTTTATAACCGCTTCTTTATTTCTGATGTTCTCTTTTCCTGTAAAATCGTATTCCAGTTCCGTATGTAAAATAGAAAGCAAGTCGTCAATGGTTTCTTCTTTTAAAGCGATGCCTGATCTTAAAAGGGCAAGACATTTTTCCTGCATTTCTTCCACAGAATAAGCCTTGATAACTTTAAAAATCAACTTTGTACCAGGAACATTCAGTATTTCATCAGGAATATAAATTTCACTTTGGAAATTACTTCCATAGGTTGAAATATAATGTCTGATCTGTTCAAAAAATAAATCAATTCTGGAAGTATTCTTTATTTTCTCCCAGGATTTATGAAAAGTTTTATTCAAATCATTGCCATTCAGTTTTTCCTTTGCATAAAAAGAGATGATCTCATTTTTTGCCCATAAAGCATCCGGTTCAATGATGAAACCTTCATCAGAAATAAATGGCTTTTCATCGGACTTCCTGGCCAGTACAGCATTGAATAATTGTAGTGTTTTCATTGTTTTAATTTTAAAAAAATAAGTGAGGAGTAGATTCATTAAAAGTGAAGGGTATAGGAACTCCTTTTACCTATAGTCTATAAAAAGCGGGGAGTATTTTTCCAAAAAATATAGGAACTCCGTTTGCCTTATAATTTGTAAAAAGGCGGAAAGTAAATCTGGAAATATAGGAACTTTCTTTGCCTTAATTTTAAAATTTAGCTATTGTTTTTATTTAAACCTTACGGGTTTCTAAAACCCGCAAGGTTTGGCCATTCTATTAAAAATTATGCTTTTCTGAATTTCTTCTTTTTCTTCCATGGAGCATTCTTCTGAACGTCTCCGGCCATGATACATCCGTAGGGCATCACTTCATCCAGAACTTCACAAAGTCCGTATTCTTCTATCTGTGCTCTTACATTCTTAGCACTTTTATAAGCGCTTGGAAGTTCAGAAATATCAACCTCATTGGAGTAGAAACGGATATCCAATCCTGCCGTTTCCTCATTGAAGATTTCTTCGGTTGTTTTATGAGCCAAAGATCTTTTATGCTGGCTTCTGCTGAAATTTCTTCCTGCTCCATGCGGTGCAAAACCTAAGTTTCTTTCATTCGTTTTTCCCTGAACAATCAGTACCGGTTCTGCCATATTTAAAGGAATCAGTCTTGGTCCTGTGATATCAGGCATGAATTTATCATCCAGTGGAGTAGCTCCTTTCGCATGATAGAAAAGGTCTCCGTCTTTGAAAACGAAGTTATGTTCGTTCCAATATCTGTTTTCTTTCTCCATTTCCAGTTTGTTCAGTACGGCGTCATGAAGAGAAGTATGGTTTTCTTTGGTCCATTGTCTAATCAATTGCAGTGCTTCCCAATAAGATTTCCCTTCTTCGGTATCATAAGGAATCCAGGCGTTTTCTCTCAATGTTTCAGGGGAGATTTCCTGTCTGAAACGGTTGGCAACCTTCATTCCTTTATCATATAAGGCAGCTCCCGGTGCTCTTGATCCGTGATGCGTTACCATCATCGTGTTTCCTGTATTTTTGGAAATTCCAACGAAAAGGAAATGGTTTCCGTCTCCCTGTGTTCCCATATGAGAACGGGCAATGCTGATCAGTTTTTCATCATTTAAGAATTCATTTTCTCTGAAAGCATCCATTAGTTCCTGAGACATCGGCATCTGTTCACCTCTTGGTCTTCCTCCATATCCGAAGTGGGTGATAGAATGCGCAGCATCCAGAACATCTTTAGGATTGGTCTTTCCGAAATCCGTCAGCATTACTGAACAACAGATATCGGCGCTGTGAAATCCCGGGTGAATGGCATTTTGAGCGACAACCACACCTCCTACCGGAATCTGTCCTTCAGGGCCTGTAGGGCAGGCATCAGGCATTAAAGCTCCGCCAACCAGAGTAGGGGTTTTCATCAGAACATTCATAGTTTTGATTACCTTGTCCACATTATCATTTTCACTTTCATGTTCTGCACGGATGTTGATCATAAAATCTTTAGCCGTTTCATGAAGCGGAATAATATCAGGTTGTTTGAACTGTAGCAGATATTCTGCGGTCTGATGCTCATCCAGATTATTCTCATTGATATAGCTGATGGCATCTTTAAACCATTTTGCCGGTCTATATCCTAATTCGATTAAATGATTTCCATTAAATTCCATTTTGTTCATTTTGATGATGCAAAGTAATATCATTATTGCGCAATAGTTTTGCGCAGGTAAAGAAATTTTAATTATTTTTACAAAGATTTATTAAAAAAGTGAAAAAAAGCCCTTTGGCAGATTCGTAAAAGAGTATATAATTAAAAAAACAAGGCCCATGGTATTATTAGAACAATTAAAACATTTCCCGGAAACCATCCAGTTTAACGATGTGATCGCTCATATTGATGAACATTATGAATTTACTCCTACCGCATTTCAAAACGGTGATACCACCAACCAGGCCGGGCAAAACAACGGTTCATGCAAAGTTTTCAGCTTTGCAAGCATTAAAGATCTGACGAAAGACGAAACACTTTGGCTGTTTGGTGAGTTTTACAGAGAAGATGTTTTGAAAAAACCTGAAGGAAATGATCATCAGAATATCCGGAACTTTATGAAATTCGGCTGGGAAGGAATTACTTTTGATGACAATGCATTAAAAGAAAAATAATTGTAGGAAAAGAGCAGAAAGAAAAGCAATTCTTATTAAAAAACACCAAATCATTAAACACTAAGGTATGTCATCCAATAAAAATGCTCTGATCAGGTACAAAACATTAGATAAATGTCTTAAAAACAAATACAGGAAATATACGCTGGAAGATCTCATTGATGAATGTTCAGAAGCATTGTTTGAATTTGAGGGAAAAGAATCTTATGTAAGTAAGAGAACCGTTCAGCTTGATCTTCAGAATATGCGGAGTGAGAAATTCGGGTATGAAGCTCCTATTGAAGTTTACGAAAGAAAATATTACCGTTACAGCGATCCGGAGTACAGTATTCATAATATTTCTGTGAATGAGAGCGATCTGAAGGCAATGAACAATGCAGTTCAGATTTTAAAACAGTTCAAGGATTTTTCCATGTTCAAAGAAATGAATGGGGTTATTCAGAAACTGGAAGATTCCATTCATGCCACCAGCCAGAAATCCATTATACATCTGGATAAAAATGAACAGCTGAAAGGGCTGGAGCATATTGATATTCTGTATGAAAGCATCGCCAATAAAAAGGTACTGAAGATTCTTTATAAAAGCTTTACAGCAAGAGAATCCAATGTTTTTACAGTACATCCGCAGCTGCTGAAGGAATTCAACAACCGCTGGTTTCTGATCTGTCTTTACAAACAGAAAATGTACAATCTGGCACTGGACAGAATGGAAAGTATCGAAACAGATGATAGTCTTGTATATATTGATAAGGAACTGGATGGAGATGAATACTTCAAAGATATTGTAGGAGTTACCGTTTCAGAATCAATGGATCCCAGAAATGTGATCTTTTGGGTAGACGCAGGAAATGCTCCCTATGTGAAAACAAAGCCGCTGCATAAAAGCCAGGAGATCTTAAAGGAAGACCATGACGGAACTCTTTTTAAAATATGTGTTCAGATCAATTATGAACTGGAAAGATTGCTCCTTGGTTTTGGAGATTCTCTTATTGTACATAAGCCTAAAAAGCTACGGCTGAAAATGGAGGAAAAGTTTAATGCAGGATGTAGAAATTATCAGAGTCTGATTATTCCTGAGGAAAACTAACTTGTTTTAGATGTATGATTAGCAAAGCATTATTGCAAATTACTTATTTCCACATTTTATCTTGGCTTGGAAATTGTATTATTACGTTAACAATACCAAATTAATTATGAAATCAAGAATATTTAAAGCATTAATTGCGATCATAGCACCACTGGCGATAGAGTATATCGTGAAAAAAATATCTGAGAAAATAGATAAAAAACAGGAAGACAAAGAGAGCGAAAAAAAGCAGATTACGGCTTAAATGTAAAAGTAGTTTAAATTTAAAATTATTGAAAAGAGACTGTCATAAGGATGTACGGTCTCTTTTTTTGTTAATGGATCTTTTTGATGAATGCTGAAAACTACCCGGTCAAAAATTTTTTTGAATTTTTGTCAACCTTCCGAGGGAAGGGAATTTTCACGTCTTCGGTTGAGGTGTTGGTCTGGATTATGTTTTTGGGAAAAGAAGGCTGGATTCCTACGGAATGATAAACTGTGTGGATAGACTACCATTCCAATTGTGTCATTCCGGTAAGAATCTAAACATACTTATTATCCATTTTTTTTAGATCAATGCTTCTAAAAAAAAATGTGACTTTTGCGGTTGCGTTTTCCCTATATAAAATCATAAATTCCGTCTTTCCATCCCAATACTTTGGAAGATTCTGCTTTAAGCCAGTTTTTTAAAATCGTAGCATATACTTTTCTGAAATCTTCTTTGTAGATGAGATCACCTTCACTCAGGTTTTGTAGATCAGGAAGAGCATTCAATATGCCTTTTTTCTTAAGGTTTCCACTGATAAAGAACATTTGGTTGGCAGTTCCGTGGTCTGTACCGTTACTGGCATTCTGTGCCACACGGCGGCCAAACTCTGAAAATGTCATTAACAGGATATTTTTGAAAAGACCATTGCTTTTCATATCGGCAACAAAGGATTTTACAGCTTCATTAATATCGTTGAATAACTTTTTCTGTCTGTCATTCTGATTGACGTGTGTATCGAAACTTCCGATCGAAAGATAGTATACCTGAGTATTAATGTCAGATTTTATTAAAGAAGCTACCGTTTTAAAGTCTTTTCCCAACTGAGAATTGGGGTAAATTTGTTCGGTTGTTCTGGCTTTGCTTTTTTCAAAAATATAGTCAGCATTATTAATCGTAGAACCTAAAGTCTGGTAAAGGTAAGAGACGGTTTCATCATCGTGATGGTGGTCATAGAGAGATTTAAAATATTTTTCCTGACTGGTCTGATACAGTCTTTTGGGATCCTTAAAGGCAAATGCTTTATTATTTTCTCCTTTTAATGCAAGGCTTAACATATCATCTACTTCCAGTGCCTGCGTAGGATGGTCGCAGCGATAGCATTCTTCGTCCAGAAAACGCCCCAGCCAGCCTGTTTCCAGAAACTGATCACTTCTGCTTGCCGACTGCCATATATCCATGCTTCGGAAATGCGACTTATCCGGGTTGGGATATCCCACATTATTCATCACAGAAAGCTCTCCGCTGTCAAAAAGCTCTTTGAAATAGGAGAGAGACGGATTGATTCCTGCCTCATCTGTAAGGGGTACAGAGTCCTGAATAGCCAGTGTCTTCCTTTCTCTGAAATAAATATCATTTTTAGCCGGAATGATCGTGTTTAAACCATCATTTCCACCTGTAAACTGAAGAACTACCAGAATGTTCTGGCCGGGATTCAGCGCTTCATCCAGAGTCATGGCTTTTAAGAAATTCGGCATCAGCATGGAAGCGGTAGCCAGTGAACTTATTTTGAGGAATTCTCTTCTTTTGATTAACATAATTTTGCTTTTAGGTTGAAGGTTGCGGGTGATAAGTAGCGGTTTATAGGTTGCTGATTGTAGGGCTGAGCGACATTTTTACTGGCATTCATTTTTATATTAGTAAAAGATAAATAGATGGCAATTAAGCTATGTTTTAACAGCTATTACCTGCAACCTGTAACCTGCAACCTACATCAACTGGTATTCCGGGGTTGACATCAGATTGATAACATTCATTTTTATACTCTTGTCTGAAAAATTCTTTACAGAGCTCATGTCGAGGCTTTTGGTGCTCTGCAGAAGATAATCTTCACAGTTTTTATGGGCGAAAATCTTTTCAATGCGGCCCCAATCGATGGTGATATTGGGATTTTTAAAGCTTTTGTTCAAAGCTGTCTCACGCGGCTTCATTCCCATATCGATATCATCATCCTGGCGGGGACTGTATTCCAAAGGGCGAAGTCCTGACCATATCTGCGGAATCTGAAGTCTCAGCATCAGAGTAGAACTGTCAATCCACGATCTTCCATTTGGCCATCCTGCTACATTGGGTGGATAAAGCAGCATCTGTCCCAATAACTTCTGATAAACGATGAGGTTTTCAGGGTTTTGAATTTGCATAGGAAGGATTCGCATGATTCCTGCCATCAGTTCTACAGGTGATTTTATCCTGTTGCCCATATTCTTCTGATCATAAAACCAGGTGCTCGAAAATATCTCAGTCATTAGCTTTTTGATGTCATATCCTGAATTGTAGAAATTGTTGCTGAGCTTATTGATGATATCCTGATCTGCTTTTTCATTCACAAAAAACTTATAGATCTTTGTTGTAATAAACTGTGCCGTAGCTTTTTGCTCCAAAATAATATTTAAAACATCGCTTCCATCAAAGTTGCCTGTTTTTCCTAAAAAAGTTTTGCTGCCTTCATCATGGAGATTTTTTCTTTCCTTAAAATTCCCTTCTTTATCATAACTCCATCCTGTAAAGGCTCTCGCGCCTTCTCTTACATCCTTTTCAGTGTAGTTTCCTCTTCCCATGGTAAAAAGTTCCATAACTTCACGGGCGAAATTCTCATTAGGATGGTCTTTTTTATTCTGTTGGTTATTGAGAAAGTTAAGCATCGCCGGCGACTGGCTTACTTCAAAAAGCAGATCTTTGAAACTTCCAAGCGCATTTTTTCTGATGGTATTTAAAAGTTGTTTATTGAATCCTGGATTGAGTACCCTTGAGGCAAAATGTCCATGCCAGAAAAAGGCCATCTTTTCTCTCATCTGCTCCTTGCTGTTAACGATGGAGTTCAGGAAATTCAGGTTGAGTTCACTATTTTGCTCTCTGTTAATCCGCTGCATTTCTTTTTTTTTCTCTGCGGGAGCTGTACTGTTCATATAATTCGCTGCTGAAACAGTATCAGGAGTGTCGTAAGTGATTTCGCTGTAGTTTTCTTCTTTAAATAATTCATTAAGTAACGCTTTAATGTTTTTATTTTTCAAATCATCAATTTGATTAATACCAACACCAAAACCTGCGCGCCAAAGAAGATGCTTGTTTTTTGATAATGAATCAGCCATCATGGAGAATTTATTTTTTGATGTCATTTCGGGAAAAAAGTTAAAATAATAAAGGGTTAAGGATTGTTAATATTATTTTTAAGGCTGGAAGCTGGAGGAATGAAGCTGGGAGTTATGGTGAGCAGGAAGAAGAAATTGTCCTTTACTTTAATCATAATAGACATAAGTTTTATATAACAGGATATTACTTCCAGCCTCCATCTTCTTGCTTCCTTCCTTTTTTCTTTAATTCACTTTTTAGCTATCATTTTTGATAATTTTTGTTAAACAAATATTTAAATTTTGTTAAAAATAACGATTTGATAATCATTGTTTTATGAGTTTTTTGAATGTTAAAATCAAAGAAAATCTCTTGCTTGGCATGATTTTTACATCCTCCTGTTTAGTAAAATTTAAAAATTAGAGTTATGAAAATGTTTAAACAAGCAATAGTACTGGCTGGTATTTTAACAGCAGGTATCGCAAGCGCCCAAAGTGCTCAAATGAATAACATGATCAAGGTAGGTGCAAATGTTGGTTTAGCAGTTCCCGCAGATAACCTTTCTGCAGCAGTAGGAGTGGATGTAGCTTACCAGAATCTGATCACACCAGGATTCGGACTGGGTATCGCATCAGGTTATACTCATTATTTTGGAAAAGAAAACAACGGATATAAAAATAATGATGTAGGAGTAGTTCCTGTAGCCGCTTTAATCAGAATTTATCCAAAACAAACCGGTTTCTATTTCGGAACTGATTTAGGATACGGATTCCTTGTTGGAGATAAAACAGTAGCATCCAATACCAATGTTGAAAGAGCTGGCGGAGGTTTCTACCTTAAGCCTGAGATCGGATATCACAACAGAGACTGGAATTTCTTCGTACAGTACCAAAAGGTTTTTGTAGGAACTAAAGGAGATTTGCCAGGTCAGGACTATAATGTGGGGAATATCGGAGTAGGATTCGGTTACAATATTCCATTAGGAAAGTAGTTAGATTTAATATATAAACAATTATTAACCAAAACCTTTTCACGAAAGTGAAAAGGTTTTTTTGTTCTGTGCAGGATTTACAAAAACAATTATTATATTTGGTAAAATTTGAGGTTATGATTCTGAATCCAAAATTTCCACTTTATTTACCAGGAGTAGAGAACAGTAATAATGATAATGTTTCTATCATTGGGGCAAGCCTCCGTGAAGATATAACAATCTTAGGCTATTTCGTTTCCGGGAACGGAGGTCTTGAGATAAAAGTACAAAATACATATGCAACCAAAGAATATGCTTCCTTTTCAGATATCTTAAAGAAGTTTATTCAGGATAATCAGCTTGAAAATGTAAAACGCCTGGGAATGGCAGTGCCAGGTCCTGTATTGGACGGGAAAAGCAGTCCGGCAAGACTAGGTTGGCATTTGGATATTGCTGAATATGTCCGCGATTTCGGGTTTGAAAAAGTGGATATGCTGAATGACCTGGAAGCTTCTGCTTATGGAATGGCTCTTCTTGAAGACAATCATTTGGAAGCTATCTATACAAGCGGACATCTTGAAAAAGGAAATGTAGCGGTTCTTGCTCCCGGAAACGGATTGGGAGAAGCGGGATATTTCTTTGACGGAAAATACCTGAGACCTTTTGCAACAGAAGGAGGACACTCAGAGTTTTCTCCAAGAACCAACGTGGAAGTTGAATTTTACCAGTTCTTAAATAATATCTATGGTATTGTAAGCTGGGAAAATGTACTATCCAAGTCAGGGTTATTCAATATATACAGATTCCTGAGAGACGTAAAAAGGCATCCTGAGCCGGAATGGTTAGGAGAACGTCTTGCGCAGGGGAATTTTGTGGAAGAGCTTTATAAAGCTGCTGTAGAGGAGAATGTTTTAATCTGCAGAATTGCTTTAGATACTTTCCTTGAATTTCTGGCAAGGGAAGCGAACAACTTAACATTAAAATTGAAAGCTACCGGAGGATTACTGATTGCCGGAGATATTCCTCAGATGATTGCAGAATATATTGATAAGGCAAAATTCTATGAGAAATTCAAGATCAGTGATAAAATGGAGGAAATGCTTAAAAATACTCCCATCTATCTGGTCAAGCAAAATCACACTGCATTAAATGGTATAGCACTTTATACGGCTTACTATCAGGAATAAAAGAAAGCTCCGAAGAAATTCGGAGCTTTTTTATGAGATGATATTATTCATGAAAATAATAAATTTTCTTGATATACATCAATGAAATCTATTAAGTAAGATACCTACCTTTGTATCGTTAAATAAGTAAACAACTCTATTCAATGAAAAAAATATTTTTATTAGCAGTTTTAGCTGGTGGTCTGGCTTTCGGACAGTCGAAAAAAGTAGTAGCATCTGATGTACACTGGTGGGGATATAAAGTAGCAAAATCTGAGGCCAGCTCTCATGAAGGTACTGTAAAAGTAAAGTCCGGAGATATGGTAATGAAAGGAAACCAATTGGTAGGCGGAAGCTTCGTATTGGATATGACTTCAATTAACTCTACTGACCTTACAGGAGAATATCAGCAGAAATTAAACGGACACCTTAAAAATGGTGACTTCTTTGAAGTTGAAAAATTCCCTACTGCAACCTTTAAAATTACAGGAGTAAAGAAAAACAATGATAAAATCTACAATTCTCTTGTAACAGGAAACCTTACTGTAAAAGGAAAAACCAGCCCAATCTCTTTCCCTGCGAAGATTTCTTACAGCAAAGGAGTAGTAAGTTTGGTATCCAATAAATTCTCTTTCGACAGACAGAAATTTGACGTAGCTTATAAGTCTACTATGCAGGATGTTTTTGTGAAAGATGATATTGATATGCTTGTAAAGGTAACTGCTCAATAAATTAATCAAAAAAAGATTGTTAAAAGTGTAGAAGTTCTACACTTTTTTTTATTTTTGTTGAATTGTAAATAAAAAAGAATGAAAAGATTACTATTGTTTGCTATGGTGTGCGCAAGCATGTCGTTTGTTTCTGCCCAGAAGAAATTTGATAAAGTGTCAAAAGTGACTTCATCAGAGATCAGATGGTGGGGGTATAAAGTGGTGAAAACCGAAGAAACATCCCATTCAGGAACAGTAAAACTGAAAAGCGGAAAATTTAACTTTGACCATACGGTTCTGGTAGATGGAGAGTTTGTAATAGATATGAGAAGTCTGATGGCGGGCGATGTGTCTGATGAAGATCAGATCAAGCTTACTAATGATCTGAAAAGCTCAAACTTCTTTGAAGTGAAAAAATTTCCTGTTGCAAAATTCCATTTGACTAAAATTATTCCATTAGCAAACAGTGAATACAACTCTACAGTGTACGGTGACCTTACCCTTAAAGGAGTGAGAAAAACAATTTCTTTCCCTGCCAATGTATACGTTACTCAGTTCACAACTTCTATTGAGTCTGCAAAGTTTTCTCTGAACAGAAGAGACTTTAAAGTATTCTATCAGTCTTCATTGAAAGATTATTTCATTAAGAACGAAATGGATATCCAATTCAAAGTTACTACAGAAATGCTGGATAACGAGAACAGGGTTCCGAAAAAGAAAAAATAAGATGTATTTATTAATACAGAAGAGCAGTTCATGAGAATTGCTCTTTTTTAATGCCAAAGTTGTTTAAACTTTTGTGCTTTTTGTTGTTAAAATAATGATTATAAAAGTTTAAACAGCCTCGCTGTTAAATCTAAGGAGTACATTCTTTTGTTTCCGTATTTTTTATAAATTAGTGCTATGAAAATTTATATCGTAAGCGGTCTGGGAGCAGACTTCAAGGTCCTTGAAAGAATAGAGTTTCCCAAACATTGTGAATTGATTTTTATAGACTGGCTTATTCCTGAAAAAAATGAGCCTTTCGGTGCTTATGTTAAAAGAATGGCGGAAAAAATAGATGATTCCGAGCCTTTCTGCCTGCTGGGCTATTCTTTCGGAGGAATTATTGTTCAGGAGATCAATCAACTGAAACCTGCAGAAAAAGTGGTGATCCTGGGAAGTATAAAATCCGACAGGGAAAAATCCAGATTCATCAGGACAGGTGAAGTTACCAAAATTCCAAGAATTCTTCCTGTAAGCTTGTTCAACGACAAAGCTGCTAATGTATATGCTGTGATCCGAAAGCTTTTTGATCCTAAAAATCCTAAACTCCTTCAATATTTTAAAGTAAGAGATCCTTATTATCTGAAATGGTCCGTAGAAAAGGTTTCTGAATGGAAATTTGAGGAGAATCCCAATGTCATTCAGATATTAGGTGATAAAGACATTGTTTTCCCCATCCGCTATTCCAATCCGAATTATGTGGTGAAAGGAGGGACACATCTTTTTCCGGCCACCAAATCTAAAGAAGTTTCCAAAATACTGAAAGAAGTGTTTTCGGAAAAAATAGAAAAAACCACTAGTTGAATATTTTTTTTAGGGGTGTTTGGTTTAAAAATATGATTTTTATAGAATTTATGTTTAAATTTGATAGGGTTAAATATAAATTTCATGAAAATAGGATTAAAATGGATCATCTCATTCTGTGTTATTGCAATCGTTGCCATAGGCGGCTTGTTCTGGAATCCGGCTGCGGATATTCCTGATACAGGAGAATTTTTAAGTGAAGATAAAATTGTAGGTGCTGATGTTGCCTGGATTCTGGCGGCTGCGGGTCTTGTCCTGTTGATGACTCCCGGGCTTTCCTTTTTTTACGGAGGAATGGTCGGGAGAAAAAATGTAATTTCTACCATGCTGCAGAGCTTTATTGCTTTAGGCGTTATCTCCATGGTTTGGGTGGTTGTAGGGTTTTCTCTATCCTTCGGTGAATCTATCGGGATTACAATTGCCGGAAAGCATTACGGTATCATTGGAAATCCGCTCAGTTACCCCTTTTTTAGTGGAGTAGGAAATCTTCCTCATAAACTGATGGCTCCCACAATTCCTTTTATTCTTTTTGCCCTGTTTCAGATGAAATTTGCGGTTATCACTCCGGCTATTATTACCGGATCTTTTGCGGAAAGAGTTCGTTTTATATCTTATTTATTATTCATTGTTCTTTTCAGCCTGTTTATTTATACACCGCTTTGTCATATGGTATGGCATCCTGATGGTCTTTTAAACAAATATTTTGGGGTGAAAGACTTTGCAGGGGGAACCGTGGTGCATATGAGTGCCGGTTTTGCTGCGCTTGCCGGCGCTTTGGTGGTAGGAAACCGGAAAAACCCTCACCATGAGCCTTCCAATATTCCGTATGTACTTCTGGGAACTGGAATGTTGTGGTTCGGATGGTTTGGATTTAATGCAGGATCTGCTTTGAGTGCTTCTGCTTCTGCGGCTACAGCTTTTGGAACAACCACCATAGCGTCTGCTTCCGCGATGATGACCTGGATCTTTTTTGACAGGATCAACGGGAGAAGTGTTTCCGCTTTGGGAGCCTGTATCGGAGCTGTAGTGGGACTTGTTGCTATTACTCCGGGATGTGGTTTTGTAAGCATCCGGGAAAGCCTTTTTATCGGGTTTATTACTGCGATTGTTTCTAACCTGATGGTGAACTGGAAGGTTTTAAAAAAAGTAGATGATACCCTGGATGTTTTTGCCTGCCATGGAGTAGGAGGAATTATGGGAATGATCCTTACCGCTATCTTTGCACATGGTGAAAAAGCTAGTCTCCTTCATGGCGGAGTTGATGTTTTTCTTCATCATATGGCAGCCCTTGTTTTGGTATCTGTTTTTACTTTTTTAGGTTCATTAATTTTATATAAACTTACTGATTCAATAATCACATTAAGAGTTTCCGAAGAGTCCGAAAATAAAGGACTTGATCTTTCTCAGCATGAGGAATGCCTGCAATAGTTTCTATATTGTGATGATATGTTGATTTCATTAAAAATTTGAAGATTGATTTTAGGATTTATCATGTATCTTTGTTTTTGAGGAAAATGACGAATCATTTATGGAATCAATATCGGTTTTTGAAATTATTAAGGTAGGAATAGGCCCATCCAGTTCGCATACAATGGGACCTTGGAATGCAGCGGCTGCATTTATCAGGATTATTAAAAGAGAAAGATCAATAGAAGAAGTTAAAGAGGTTTTTCTTGAATTTTTTGGCTCACTCGCAAAAACGGGGATTGGTCACGGAACTGATATTGCAGGAATGCTTGGGTTGAACGGGGAGGATTTTAAAACGATCAATACTTCAAAAATTGATGAAAAAATAGAATACATCAAGAGTACTCAAACCATTAATCTTGGTGGTGAAAAGGTAATTCCGTTTATCTACGGACATCATTTGATTTTAAACATGAAAAAGAGCCTTGATTTTCATCCGAACGGAATGATCTTCAGAGCTGTTTTCGAAGACGGAACAGAGCTTGTGCAGGATTTTTATTCTGTAGGAGGTGGTTTCATTGCCAGCCAGGAAAAAAACTCTATTCAAAAGCAGTGTGTACGTACATTGTATCCTTGTCATAAAGCTTCGGATATCGCAAAATATTGTGAAAAGCTGGGATTTGATAAAATGTCAGATTTGATTTTCATGAATGAAGAAAGCTGGAGAACTCAGGAAGAAACGAGACAGGAAGCACTTTATATCTGGCAGCAGATCAAAGAATGTATTTATAAAGGGGTCAATAAGGAAGGAATTCTTCCTGGCGGACTGAATGTTTCCCGAAGAGCCGCAGGAATCAACAGAAAGCTGCTCGGAGATAAAATCTATAAAAACAAAGACGAATGGTTTCAGCAGGTAGTAGACGCTGAAGAAAACTTTACCAATATCAACAAATGGATTGCCTGTTTTGCACTGGCAGTGAATGAAGAAAATGCAAGTTTCGGAAGGATTATTACCGCACCTACCAATGGAGCGAGTGGAGTTATTCCTGCAGTATTGATGTATTCTCAGGCATTTACACCATTTACGAGTGAGGAGGATATTATAAGATTCCTGCTTGTGGCAGGAGAAATCGGGACCTTATTCAAGAAAAATGCAACCATTTCTGCAGCAATGGGAGGATGTCAGGCGGAAATCGGAGTATCTTCTGCAATGGCAGCAGCCGGACTTACAGAAATCTTAGGAGGAAGTGTAGGACAGGTATTGATGGCGGCAGAAATTGCGATGGAACATCACCTTGGATTAACCTGCGATCCAATTAAAGGGCTGGTACAGATTCCATGTATTGAAAGGAATACGATGGGCGCGATGAAAGCGATTACCGCAGCCAATATCGCATTGGAAAGTGATCCCACCAAAGCAAAAGTAACATTGGATGAAGTGATTCTGACCATGTGGGAAACCGCTCAGTCGATGAGCGACCGTTTTAAAGAAACTTCGGAAGGCGGACTGGCCATTGCAGTCAATGTTCCGGAATGTTAATAGAAATCATTTTATTTCAAAATATAAAACCCTTAGCCACAATGACTAAGGGTTTCTTAATAAAATAAAAGTAAAAACCGTCGGGCTTTTAGTATCGTATAAAGGATTTTATCTTAAAATTCCTCTGATTCTGTTGGCGTTGGAAATCAATTCCTCCAGATATTCATAGTTTTCTTTTTCAAGCGCAGATTTAAATTTTCTGAGCTGAGTGATATGTTCGTTCAGAACGTCCAGTACATTTTCTTTGTTTTGTTTAAAGATAGGAACCCACATTTCCGGATGCGACTTGGCAAGACGAACGGTACTTGAAAAACCGGAACTGGCAAGCTGAAAAATCGTTTCTTCTTCACGTTCTTTTTCCAATACGGTATTGGCAAGGGCGTAAGATGTGATATGGGAGATATGGGAAATATAAGCGGTATGAACATCATGATCTTCTGCATTCATATAAATCATGTGCATATCCAGAGCATGGACTACTTTTTCAACGGTAGCCAGAGCATCATCAGCTGATTCTTCTTTGTTGCAGATGACACCTGCTTTTCCCGAGAAACTTTCTGCAATGGCAGATTTTGGACCATTGTTTTCTGTTCCCCACATTGGGTGAAACGCTACAAATCTTGAACGCTTCGGATGGTCTTTCACAGCATTTACAATTCCTGCTTTGGTAGAGCCTGCATCCATTACGGTCTGCTGGTCAGACACAAGATCCAGAACAGAAGGCAATAGTTTTCGTGCAGCATCTACAGGAATAGCAAGAATAATCAGATCCGAATTTTTAATTCCATGTTCAAGATCTACTCCTGCATCAATGATTTTAATTTCCAATGCGTCACTGATATGCTGTGTATTGTTATCGATTCCGTAGATGAAGCCGGCGATGTTTTTCTCTCTTAATTTCAAAGCCATCGAACCTCCGATTAATCCCACTCCAATAATACTTATTTTCATCTTTTTTACATTTTTTAAAATAAAAAAACCTCGTCCCTAGGACGAGGTTTTAAATTATATTCATAAGAATCCCTATCCCAGAGCTGAGGTAAAAATTCTATAATAATATGTTCCGTTGTTAAAATTCACGTAGCAAAGGTAAAAATATTTTTTAAATGAAACGAAATTTCTTTTCGAAATTGTATATAGATGGGGGGAATTGGTTTTTTGAGGATGGTTTTTAGGCTTTTACATTGCTGCATCAGTTCTAGCATCCTATTATTTCAATTTCTGTAAAGGCATCTCATTATTTCCGGGGTTTATAAAGTATATGGGATTTCCTGAAATAAAGTAATTGTCATCTGATTTTTCAATGTAAATAATTCCCATCTCATCAGAAGAATCATCATACTTTATTTTAATTTTTTGATGATTAACTTCTTCAGCATTTAATTTAGAATATTTATTTGTTGTTCCTTCTTCAGTAACATCTATAGAAATGTCTTCAAGAGAATTTATTGTAATGTTAAAAACAGTTTTTGCTTCGTCTCTATTTGATGCTTCAAAATAATATTCTCCTTTCCAGAAATCAATATTATTTTTTTTAAAATTATTATCTGTTACTACTGTTGATGACTCATTTTCATTATGAGAAATTAAGGAGTCAGTTTTGTTTAATTCTGTCTTATTTATTGCAGTTATGCTTTTTTGCTCTTTTTTCTGCTCACATGAGTATGATAGAAATATGAGCGATAGTGAAATTAAAAAGTTTTTCATCATTTGATTAAGTTATTTATTCAGATTTTATCCTGCTTTTGTGAACATATCCTTTTTTACCTTCTTTAGAAACCACTAACCACCAATCTCCGTTTTGATCTAAAACTTCTACTTGTTCACCGGTTTTAATCTTTTGAAGAATTTGTGCTGTTGTATTTTTATCTTTTCTTAGATTAGTAAAACCGTCTGGATCTACTATTGTTGAATATTTTTTTTCTTGATTATCTTCCTGAAGAAGACCATAATCTTTTGAGTATTTTTCAAGGGAAGTATAACCATAATAATTATTTTTTTGAAAAGATTTCTTTAGTTCTGGGTGAGAAATATAGACATTATTTAATAGTAAGTATGATTTGTCAGATTGGA
Organism: Chryseobacterium candidae; assembly: GCF_004916905.1. GTDB lineage: Bacteria > Bacteroidota > Bacteroidia > Flavobacteriales > Weeksellaceae > Chryseobacterium > Chryseobacterium candidae. The sequence continues at coordinate 143,011 of NZ_SDLV01000015.1, read as the reverse complement.
TATCAACATTTTCCTTACCTGTAAAGCCAAGTTGTAAAAGATAAGCAATAGCCTTCTCTATTGAAGAATGTTCAATACCATTTGTTTTTATAATAGTATCTTTATTATCAGCAAGATAAGTTGTTAATACATACAGAAAAGAATCTTTGGATTTTAAACTTTCTAATAGTTTTTCTCTAATTTTAGATGAATTTGTATTGTTATTATAAAATATAAATGCTAGCCTGGAACTTTGTTCAATATCATCCCAGCTTTGAATATTTTTAACCGCAGAGTTAAAAAGGGTTTCATTTTTTTCATAATTAAATAAGACTACTAAATCAGTTGCAAGACCAGGATTTTTAGTTGCTACACTTAAAATCGATGTTAAATCATTCTGATAAATAATTTTATTCAGAGTTAATAATTCCTCAAAATAAGGATATTTTTGATTATTATTTATGCTTGCCCTAACATTATCTAAATCAGGTATAATATCATTACCTATTTTAATATATTTTCCCTCCTTTGATATCTGATAATTGGTAGCCTCATTAAAAATTAAAATATTATTATATCCGTCTTGAAGTTTATCAGATTTGATACCAAGTAAATCCATATTTATTTTATCAAAATTTTCCTTGGTATTTTTGAATTTTTGATTGGTAAAATAACTTTCAATTATTTCTGTTTCTATTATATTCTCTTCTTGCTTGCCTGAACAAGAAAAGAATATAAATGATAATAGAATTAAAAAGGATTTCATCATTGAGTTTTATTTATTCTTTTTCTAATTCCTGCCAATCTTTATTTATAAATCTCTTACTTTTTATAAAATATTTTTTATTCTCATTTTTTAAATAAAAGTCATCGATATCATCTTGATCACATTTTCCTTTTGCATGTAAAATATTATCCTCCTTAATTAAACGATATTCTCCTTCACACCAATAATCTTCCACATTTTCTGCTCCAATACTTAAAATTGCTTTTTGGTTCGATTCGACCGTTATTGAATAAAGAATATTTGTTTCATTATTATCAAATTGACTGATGGCCTTGGTTGAAATTTTATAAGAGCCTTTCCAATCATTATTGCTAGTTGTAAATTCTGTATTTTTAATACTTTGATTGTCAGGTGTATTGCTGTCAATATTTTTTGTGAAAATAATAGATTTTTTAAGGGGGCTACCAATTAAATTAATTATTATAGATTCATAATCAATATACATTCCTAAATCTTTTTCTATATCCAATGCGGCAATAGAATTCTTATTTATATTTTTAAGTTTGTTATAATTATTAAAATCTGTAATACAGCAAGTTTTAAGTTCTTCGTCAGGAATATTAGAGTAATAATTTATATAATATTCATAAGCCTTTTCTTTTATTTTTGAATTATTTTTAACAATAAAATTTTGTAATTCTTTATTATTTTTCAGTTTTGAAAATAAAGGAATTGTAGAATTTTTATCAATAGTAACAGGTATATTGAAGTTTAAGGGAATAAATTTATTAGCTTTTTCAGTTCCATTAAAAAAAAGAGCTACTTTATAAATTAGATCAATTTTTTTTATTAAGGAATTACTTTTTTCAATAATAATCTTCTTACCATCAAAGTTATCTGATTCTATAAAATTTTTATATACAAAAATAGAATCTTTAATATTCTTGATTTCGAAATCTTCACGTGGAGAATTGTTTATAGTATTCAATTTTCCAATGAAAATATTCTCACCTTCAGACAATGTGATTTTTAGAAATTCATTTAAATTTTTTTGAGTAGGAATATTTACTAAGTTATCTGGATTTTTTTGACATGAAGCTACGGTCGAAAATGCTAAAATTGCTATAAATAATATACCCTTCATTAATTCAAAGTTTTTACATTCAGTGATTTTATGGTCTCTAATTTATAATAAATTGAAGTGAGCATTCATAGAAAATCTATCAGATATTCTATACTTATGAATGGCTTATTTTATTAAGTCAATTATTTTATTATTAATCATTTTATTATAATCTCCTTCAAAAAGTCCATTTTTATACTTTTTGTAATATTCTATTTTTGATATTGAAAATTCAAAGTAGGATTTCTCTTCCTTCTCATAATATTTTCCATCTAAATAATTAGGATAATTTTGGTAATCATTATCATTTTTAATAATGTACTTACTTGGTATTTGAACAAGAATATTATCTCCTGTTTCATAGATTTTTAATATATCAGAATAATTAATATTAGATTCTTCATAATCTGGTTTCCAATACAATACCCTTTGTCCCAACGGGTATAAAACTTTATTTTTATACAGATATAATTTCCACCCAAAATGGTTTTCACCATTTATAGGAAAGAAGATGATATAGTTTTTAGAGGTATTTGAAAAATATACAATAGGAGAAGAGGTTTCCAGATCTTCATTATTGATTTTCCTAATTATAGCCTTCTCTATGTCATTAAAAACAAAAGTTATAAGTTCATATCTGTTTTGATCACTTCCTTCAATAAGGGTATTTGAGACAGTGAAGTTTTTACAGTTTAATGTATAATTTGTTGATTCTGTACTTTCTTCGTAACAATTGATTTTAGTTAATTGAAGTAGGTTTTTAGTGTTATCTGACTTGCTTGAAACTTCAGATGTTGATGTTTCTTTTTTACTGTTTTTTTCTTCTTCTTTTTTCTGTCCTTGACAGGATAATAGAAAGAACGAAATTAAAATTGTTATTATCTTTTTCATATTATTAATTAATCCCAAAATTTTTGTGCTATTTCTTTTTGATAATCTTTTTCTTTTTGTGACATTGTATTTTCATCTTTGTAATAAACGAAAATACCTGGATGACATCGATTACTTAACCCACCACCGGTAACAGAACTTCTAATTTCAAAATGTAAGTGTGGGTCTTTAGTTTGTCCGTAACCACTTGTGCCATTCTTGCCAATAATTGTCCCACAGCTAACTTCTTGCTTAGTTTTTAATGATTTTTCTACCTCTTGTAAATGAGCATAAAATAAATAAAAATCACCATTAAAGCTAAAACCTGATCCACTTTGTATTTCTCCCATATTTGAATATTGTAAATTGAAATCTCTTTTTCTTTTCAAAAATTCTTTAGGGTCTTTTACTTTCAAACAAATTACATTTCCATATCCTGATTGTATACTTATAAATTCCACATATGCATCTACGCATGCATAAGCATTTGACCCTGGTAGAGCAAGAAGGTCTATTCCTTGATGGTTGTGATTACTTCTTTCTTTTCTGACTGTTCCAAAAACATTATATCTAGGTCTGTAGTTCCCATTTTGAGTGTACAAGCATAACATTGGATTGTCAACTGGATCATGCCATTTAGTGTTTTTAGGAGAAGAATTCTGAGGATTTGTTACAGCACTTTCACAGTTGAATGTTTTTGGTTTATTGCCTAAACCTCGGCTAAAACTAATATTATATCTACCTAATATTTCTCTTCTTTGAATTTTTTTATCATCGTTATTCTCTTCATCTACACTTTTATTTGCTTTATAATTTTTATTACTTGTTTTTTCTTTTTCATTTTGCGGATTATCATATTTTTGATATAAAATAAAATCGTCATTTTTGCCTACTCCTATAGGGGCAAAAACTGATAAATAAATATCTTCAGGAGATTTAATACTGTTTTTGTGCGGTTCAAAATATTTTTTTACCTTATCAAGTTGTTTTATTTCTCCCATTTGAGCATATTCTAATTTTAGTTTGTTTAGTTCATCAAAGCGTTCTTCAACAGATAATTTTGGATTACTTTTATATTCTTTAAGATTATTTTGTAAGGCATCTTGGGTGAATTGGATTAAGCCTATTGCTCTTGATGACTTTCTGTTTCCCTCTTTCCAGAAGTCTTTTATTGTCATTTTATTTGGATCTTTTGTTGAGTTCCATCCTTCTAATTGTTGTGCTTTAAAACTTCCACTTGTTTCAACATTCATTACAGCCATTAATCCATTTGCCATTTCTAGCTTTCTATTTTCACCCCATAATTCTGCACATATTTGTACAACTTTCTTTCTAAATTCACAGTTTACTTTTTCACCCCATACTAAATCTTTATACTGTTCCTGACATATACAACTTCCTGACTTATCTGGTTTCTGTGTATTCTGCACCCCCGCCGCACTTTTCACCTTCTCCACCTTCATCAGTCCTTCCGAATTTACCCCAAATTTCTGAGATTCTGCAGAAAGATCCTTGGAGATAATTTCGATGAAATAATTTTGTGTATCGGAATCCGGATCGCCGATAGGAGAGTCTATTCCTTTTCCGAAAATGTCTTTGGTAATGACAAATCCTGAAGTATCACATATATCGGCAGGAATTTTAATATTTCCGCTTCTGTAAACTTCATCATTGGAAGTGGTATCATATTCCCAGACTACATATTGGATGTGTTTTCCCACCATATTTTTGGAGTGGATTCTTACCCTTACTTTATCACCTACAGCGACTTTGGAAAGTTCTTTTCCTGTATCATCAATGAAAACCGCTTCTATAATATTGCCTTTAGGATCCGGCTGTTTGGGACCACCTCCTTGTCCGGCCGGGAATTTTGGCGTGTGTTTTTCAGGTTGTGGCTTGGGTTTTGGCTGGTTTTGAGGCTGCCCTTTATGATCAGGGTTAGCCACATCTACATTCACCTGGCTGGCACCCTGAATTTTTCCGGAGTAGGTGGCCGTAACATAATATTCATGATTCGCGCCTTCATTTCTGTCACCTTTCATCAGAAACTGATTGGCCATCTGACGAAGGATTTTTTCATCAGACATCAGAGGTATTGATACTTCTGCAATGCCTTTTTCATTGACGCGAGCCTTATAGCTGCGGGTGTGACGGTTGTTTTTGTTAATACCGGCATCGTGCCCTTTTCCAGGCGCGTCATCTTCCCAAAGGTGAAACTCAATCTCTTTATTAAACATCGCAATACAATGAGCCTGCGCAATAAGAGTATCACGGTAGCTGGCTTTATTAACGTCTTTTGCTCCTCTGTTGAAGAGTACTACTTTATCAATCTTCGGAACCTTATTGCTGGTAGGAATTAATATACAGCTGCCAGCCAGTTCTCTGGTAGAGGGAAGTCCGGGTAAAAGACCTTTTTTAGTTTCATAGACTTTCATTTGAAACTCTATTCCCAGTGCTATTTCCCCAAACTTGTACGTTACCTTTTCACCGGTCTTGGGCTTTCCTGTGATATCTTTCCAGCTTCCGTTCTTTTGTTTCTTAAAGAGATACCATTCATAATCACCTTTAAGACCAAATGACAGTCCTGAAGGTTTTATTTCGTAGGTATACGTTGTTCCTACCAGAGGATTCTGATTCCCGATAATAGTTCCTGTCATGGCTTAGCTGTAATAAAGTTCGTCTGTATCTTTTGTACCTTCCTTGAATTCATCAAAATCCACAACGGGATTATAAACCTGCTGTTCCTGCGTATTTGCTTTGGCAACCTGGCTTTTACCGATTTCGCTTTGCTGTCCGTGCTTGAGGATGGTAATTTTCCCGCCCGTGCTGCACATCAGTTCTGAGATTTCCGTAAGACAGCTTTTTCCCATCACTTTTACTTTTTCATACGTCTTCTGCCACTTTCCTGCAGGAGCATAAGCACACGGAAGATATCCTCCCGAACTTGGCTTGAGTTTGCATTGTCCAAACGGCTGTGCCGCAGGATCGAGCTGAAGATCATCCTCTGTTACGGCCAGATAATCAGCGTTTCCTTCTTCATCATTCCAGTAGTGTTTCTGGTGGCTGGTCACTTTAAATTTTGGAAATTTGAACCCCTGATTGCATTGCACGGTTCCTTTCTGCACAATGAAATATTTTCCTTCATGAGGACTGGAACCACTGTCTTCTTTATCACTTTGTTGTTCCGTTTTTCCGGATGACTGCTCTTCATTTTGTGGAGTTTCTTCCGTTGAATCTCCTTCATCAGAACCTGCATTTTCTGTAGATTCCTCCTGAGAAGATGCAGCTATATTTTGAGGTTCTGTTTCCTCAGTCATGAGCTGTGGATCTTCCGGAATCAAAATCGTTTTTCCCGGAACAGGTTCCTCCATGATGTCTTCCGGCGGGCAGTGGAGATTATGGTAAGTTTTTAAAATACCTTCATTTTTCAGCTTAAGCTGCCGGGCCAGTGAACTGAAAGTATCGCCTTTTTGTATGACATAATTTTTCATATTATCCTTGTGTTATAATGATGTGATGTTGGTGTATCAATACCTCTTCATGGCTGAGTAAAACCGAGGCTTTAGCCTGAAGAAGATTCTTGTTTTTAGTGTGAGTGGTGTATTCTAATACAATATTTCCTGAAGCTGGTATTGCTGCTGATTCTTTGAGTCTGATCCCGCGCATGATCTCCTGTGAAGTGCATTTTTCGGTGATTTTTCCGTTTAAAATAGTCAAAACAGAGTCTTCTTCTTCATTTTTCTGTTCAGTATTGATTTCACAGGCTACCGGAAATGAGTTCTGTATAAAATAAAAATGTTCTGTCCACTTTATCTTTCTCCGGAACCAGTCTGTTTGGGGAAACAGGGCCTGAAACAGAAGCGTACTCTGAAATTGTCGTAATAAAAACGCTTCATTGCTGATACTCCTTTCAAAAGAATCCATATAATTTTGAGCGATTTCGCCTATATAAAACGCTTCAAGCTCTTTACGCTGCCTGGTAAAAGTGTCAGTGATTTTTTTATGATCTGTCAATCCTTTTATCCTGCCTTGTTCATCTAGGATAAATTCAAGCGGCATAATACTTTTCATGCAGGCTATAGAAAGGCCGCTTACCTTATCATCCGGTTCATTTCCTCCGGATTTAAAGTCTCTCTGACTGTAGCTAAGGATATACAGACCTGTGTTTTTGTCTTTTCGGAGATTTACATCAATGGTATAATCGATGTTAACCGAAGATTCGAAAGACGTTTCAAAAGTCTCATTAATACTATAAGTTTGGGCCCAAAAGGAATCAGAGAACTGGCCGGGAAGACTGTTATTCCTTTCATTTTCCTTCTGTGATTCTGTTTTAAAATGAGTAGGGACAAAAATATTTTTAACGTCATTAAGGTTTTCAAACCAGACTTTATCCATTTTCGGGCAATGGGAATTATGAAACAGCTTAAGCTCCTCACTGGTCATACCCAGCCGGGAAGCAATGGAGGTAAGCGTGTCTCCGTTTCGTACCTGATATTGTAAGAAATCAATTTCCATCCAAAGTGAATTATCAGATAAAGCTATTAAAAAACTCTATTTTAAATTAATTTTTGGAATTAAATTTTAAAAATTGTCGTAGAATTACGACATGAGATTGATGTCGTACAGAAAACAACCCCGTCAAAAATTCTTTGAATTTTCGCATGCCTCCGGAGGATGGGAATTTTTACGTCTTCAGTTGTGATGCTGGTCAGTATTGGAGTTTTTGTTGATGCTTTTCGTGTTGGTTTAATGTGGCTTGATTCTACGGAATGACAAACTGTATGGGTAAAACTATCACTCCAATTATGTCATTCCGTAGGAATCTAAGCAGCTATATTTTAAAACTTATGTACTTTTAAAAACAGTTTAAAGCAAGCCAAAAAAACTCTTGTGACTTTTGTGGTTTCATGATATACAATACAACCAAAAGTTATTATTAATTTTAAAGCTATAAAAAAGAAAATATGAAGAATAGATTCTTGCATGGATTTTTCATAATATGGATCAGTTTGAGTTCTGCATATGCTCAGAAGTCCGGAGGTCAAGTGCCTGTTTTTTTCACCACTAAAGCACAGGATACTGTAAAGATTGGTGAAACATTGACCGAGAAAGATACTACGGGCAGCAAGAGTTTAAAAAACAGGATAAAACCTATCCAGGCTAATTTTAAAAGTATCAATTCCGTGACAAAATGGACTTCTGTCAAAAAGAAAGATATTGAAGGAGAATCTGCAGAAGGAGGGGAGGCCACATTTTATTATACAGATAAAGGGCTGGAAAAAGTTATAGCCAGACATTATGGAGAAATGGGACAAATGCTGATAGAATATTATCTTATGAACGGACAGCTTTCTTTTGTTTTCGAGAAAGAGTATAGGTATAACCGACCGCTTTTCTATGACACTAAAGCAATGAAAGAAAATAATGACATGGAAGCATTTGACTTGAAAAAATCAAAAGTAATAATGACCCGGAATTATTTTGAAAATGGAAATATCATTATGATCACCAATACTACAGGACGTGGATTTAATATCAGTGCTGATTATCCGTATGAACAGGAGAAAAACTTAACAGAGAGTTTCAAAAAGCTTCTGAAGCTTGCAAATTAGAGTAGCGTTATGGTTTATCAGCTTTGATAATATTCAGCCTTTCTTCCAGTTCAGTGATTCTTTTAAGCCAATAGTTAATTCCTTCCTGATTGGTCACCGTTTCTTTGAAAGCATTACGGTTGACGGCCCTTAGGTGTGAGCTGTTTTTTTGATAGTCCAGTTCGCGTTCTTTTTTATTTTCAGGCTCTATCCGGTATCTCCAGAATACCAGGGATTTCATATATTCTGAACGAACTTTTTCAAGGTAATCAATAATAGCCTTCCGGTCCTGGGGAATATATCCCGGTCCCGAGCATCCACAGGAATGAAAAGTGATTCCAACCGTATACAAATCCCGGATGTGAGCCCATTGCTTGTCATCATTTTTGGGCGGGGATTTAAAGTCAAGTCCCATATTAGCCATCAGATTCCCACATTCCGGACACTTGGCTTCCACAGAGGTCTGAACATCCCGGTCCACATCTTTCAGGTGGCGGCGTTTGAATGTTTTCTGGCAGTTGAAACAGGCATAATGTCCTTTGTAAACCATCATGGCATATCGGCACATAGTATTATCTTATTCTTTGGTTATAAGTTATTTTGTATTTGTTTTTTCCTCTTCATTAAAGTTGATTCCCATCAGGCTGCTTGCACTTTCAGGATCGTAGACCGACCTTACATTTCCCCAAGGGAATGTGAATGTACAGCTTGGGTAAGGTGTTTTCTTTTTTTAATGGGTGGCATTTAATCAGCATGACCCAAAAAATTGAAGCTATAAATATACCCGTTTTTTCTTTACAGACCACGAATAATATTTACAGCTTCAATAGAAATAGAAATATCGGTGTGTGTTATGTTATGGATTTGATATTATTAATGTGGATGGAATATCAGACAGCCATAGGCTCTTTGTATCGATCAGATTTTTCCAGCTTTTGCTGCTGATGAGCATCAGGTCCTGAGAATTCAGGAATTCTTTCTCAATTTTTTTCTCATTGTACAGGGTGATATGATTAGGAGCAACCTGTTCAATACTTCTGATCAGTTCTTTCACTTCAATATTATTTCGGATCTGTCCTGCCGCATCCAGAATGATAACCTGAGAATTATTGTTATTAATAAGCCTTTTCGCATATTCAAGAAGGTAAAAATCACTCAGATTGAAGATCGGAACAAACACTTTGTCTGCGGCCTTAAAATCTTTTTCCACCAGAACACCTACAGGAATATGGGTTTTATCGAGAATCTGAAGGGTAAAATCGTCAAAAGGAGAATTGTTGAAGATATTTCCTTTGCCTTTTACCGTATTCAGAAGCTTTTCAGGATTAATAATTTTGGTTGTAAAGCCTAATAATCTTCCTAATAAACTTCCTTCATACATTGATTTTCCAAGCATGATCAGCAGGAGATCATAATGGCCTTTATTGGTAATATTGGCAAGGTCACTTTCAATATCGGTAGATGCTTTAAAGAATGTTGTAACCTCCAGATTAAGGTCATGAGAGGTTTCAATCACGTTCTGGAACTGGGATTCTTCATACTCATTGATGTCATAGGCATGCATTTCATCTACCGGAGCAATATTCATGGCAGTGATGCTCTTATTGCCATTCATTTTATGGGTAAAGTTGTGTGCAAGTTTCAACAAAGTACTTCCGGATTCCGGTTTATCAAAAGAGAGAAGAACGCGGTACTTAGAATCGTTACTCTGCATAGATTCGTCCGGATCTTTTTTAGTTTTAAAAATAAAATTGATGAAGTCCAGTGCAGGCCCTGTCATGAAGGTTGTAAAAAGTGCCATAATTACAAGCATTGCAAATATTTCAGGGCTTAAAACACCAAGGTCGTATCCGATATTCAGGACAATAAGTTCCATAAGACCTCTTGTATTCATCAGAGCTCCTATCGTTAAGCTTTCTTTCCAGTTTATACCTACAAATCTGGCGGTGAGGGCACTTCCTGCAAACTTTCCGAGAACTGCGGTCATAATAATAAATCCGGCCGTCATCCACAGATGGCTGTCGTTAAGCAGGCCGATCTGGGTACGAAGTCCTGTAAATACAAAGAATAATGGAAGCAGAAGTACTAAAGCCACATCTTCAACCTTATCAATAAAAAGGGTGCGGAACTTTGTATTTTCCGGCATAATAGCTCCGGCCATAAAAGCTCCAAATAAGGCGTGGATACCAATTACCTCAGTGGCGTATGCAGACAGGATCAGTGTCAGGAAAAAGATAGCAACCATGGGTTTGCTGATCGTATTTTTTCCTGCCTGAAGGTCTCCGATTCTTTTCAGGAATGGTCTGACAATTTTAATCATTAAAAATACATAGGTGATTGCCATGATAATCACATAGATTGAACTTGTGAAAGAGCCTGCTTTTACAATAGCAATTACGGCCGCAAGAATACACCATGCTGTAATATCATCGGCAGCAGCACAGGTAATCACAATCGTTCCGAGTTTGGTTTTCTGAAGGTTTCTCTCCTGTACGATTCTCGCCAGTACCGGAAATGCTGTAATACTCATCGAGATCGCTATGAATAAGGCAAAAGAGGTAAACTGGATGCCATCTGGTGCAAATTCCTGATACACAAAATAAGAAAGCCCAATTCCCAAAGCAAAAGGAATAATAATACTCGCATGGCTGATGACCACGGCATCATGAGCTTTTTTTCTTAATACACTCAGATCCAGCTCCATTCCTACGATATACATAAAAAGAATAAGACCTATCTGACTCAGAAACTGCAGATTCCCCAATGATTCTTTTGGGAAAAGAAATGCTGAAAATTCTGGAAAATACATTCCGACAAGAGATGGCCCAAGCACAATACCTGCAATCATTTCTCCGATTACGGTGGGTTGTTTTATTTTCATACAAATCCATCCGAAAAGCCTTGCCGTTATAATAATGGTGACGATTTGGGCCAATAATAAAGCAAGCGGATGGTGAAGATTGGTTTTAAATGATTCCAGAAAATTTTCCCACGTTGAGCCGCTGCTGGTTTTAGCAAAGATATTTTCTTTTACTTCCAATGTCTGTCCTTCGATGATGAAATAATACATCAGTGCAGAAAAAACGGCTATGGTTGTAATATAGAAAATTAGATTTTTGTATTTTCCCAAATTCATGATTCCAATATTTTATGCAAAGTTGATAAGAATATAGTTATGGTAAATACTCTTTTTTTTTAAATGTAATGAATGCTCTGAAAAATGTAATAAAAATCTAATGGAAAGCTGGTTTGATGTTTTGAGCTAAAGCCTGGCTTTCATCATATCAATGGGTTTTGAACAAAAGCAAACGGATTCTGTATTGAAAAGAGAGTTGCAGTACAGGCTGGAAGTTATGTGGTGAAACCGGAAATATTTGAAATAGTCCTATTTTCCGAACAGCTCCATCAGGGAATTTTTATAGGCATCTCCAATCTGAAGTTTTAGAAAAGTATGGTCTTCGGTAGGAATGGTCGTAATAATTTCGGTGGTGGAAAATACTTTAACGGAAGAGCGTGCAATGATCTCTTTTTTGTTGACCTGTGCAAAATCTTTTGCAGGAAGCATTTCAAGAAGATTTTTAAAATTCAGGTTTTTTAAAACGATGGTAGTTCCGTCTATAAGCATAATATCTTTATCCCGGCTGTCGATTTCAGAGGTTTTGATATAAGAAATCTGCTCGGTAAATATGACGGTTTTCCCGATATTGGTATTCCACTCGATAAAAGTTTTTTTAGGAGCATTTTCCACCAGTTCCTTAGCTTTCACAAATGCCTGAACCAGCCGTTCTTTTTTGATGGGTTTTCGTACATAATCCACCACATTCAGATCAAAAGCTTCGGCTGCATATTCTTTATAAGCTGTTGTAAAGATAATTTTTTTTGAACCTGAAATAATCTCAGCTATCTGAAGGCCTGTCATTCCGGGCATTTCAATATCCAGAATACACAAGTTGCAGTCGAGGTTGTCTATTTCGTTCAGGAAAACTTTAGGATCATTGAATGCTTTTACCACTTCTACATTGTCAATCTGTTCGCATAGAAGCTTTAAATAACTGATGGCCAGTAATTCATCATCCAGAATAACGCATTTTATCATAGAACTCTCCTAAATTTATTTTTAATTCCGCCGTAAAGATTCCGTTTTTTGAGCTTCTTTCCAGCTGATAATAAGTACTGTAGATCATTTTGAGCCTCTGATCAAAAGACTGGCTTCCAAAACCGCTTTTTTCTTTTTCCAGAATGTTTTTCAGGGAAGCTTTATTACTGACTTTCATGGTGAAAATTCCACCTTCAAGTTCCATATAAATAGAAATAAAAGAATCCTGGACCAGGAAATCTGTATGTTTGAAGGCATTTTCAATAAGATCCACAGAGATCAGCGGAGCAAATACCTTTTCTTCGTATAAAGCATCAGATTTATTGATCCTGGATTTGATCCTGAAATCAAAAAGGGGATTGATCTTGATTTTATTAATCTCAATAAGGCTTAAAGCAAAATTAAGCTCTTCTTTCGGACTTACATACTTATTGTTGCTTTCGTATAAAATATAGTCCAGCACATTCGCCAGCTTATCCAGTGACATATAGGTCTGATAGGCATGAGACTGCACCGAATTGAGAATATTCTTAAACAAATGCGGATTCAGCTTTGTCCCGATATGTTCCAGACGAACTTCATTCAGACGCTGTTCAATAAGCTTATTGGTTTCTGTTAGTTTGGTATTTCTCTGTTTCAGCTTCTGATTCTGGCTGAAAAGATAAATGCTTATTGTCAGGAAAAGAAAAATGGCAAAAACTCCGATGAATATCAGATAGTCATGAATCATGTAGTAATTGCCGTCCATAGCTTGTCGTTATTGGAAACTATTTCAGCTTTTTAAGACCGTTAACCGTCACTGTTTCTTCACATTTTTCAAAAGTGATCTCGTAAGAAGGATTTTTTTCAGGATAAGTGATAAGATAATCAGGACAAGGTTTTTTCTGAGCATGGCTGCGGTCAAAGTCTACTTTTCCGTTCGTAATAATACTGTCTTTTATAAATTTCTCATCAATCTTGTAGGTCGTCATTGCATTTTTAGCCTCTTCAGAATATTTGAATTCTTTGGAAAGACTTTCAGCAATAACGCGGCTGTTCGGTAAATAACCGCTGCAGCTTGCCCCTTTTTTGTTTAAAATAAAAAATACGATCAAAAGCCCCGGAACGAAGCCTATTGCATAAAATTTCAGTTTCTTCATTAGAAAATTAAAAGATTGATATCGTGGTACGTAAGTCCGAAACGGTCGCAGATGATCTTCTTGGTATGTCTTCCTTTGTACATATATAAGCTCTGCTTCATTTCATTTTTGCGGATCAGCATGTTTTCAAAGCCGCCCTCCTCGTCATAATTTAAAATATAGGAAAGGAAGAAATTCGAGATGGCCTTGGTGGTGGTTCTCGGCATTCTTGAAGTAAGGTTCGGAAGTCCGCAGTGGATAACACCATGCTTGATGATATAAGGATCTTCCATGGTGGTAAGCTCTGAAGTTTCAATCACTTTACCGTTGTCTATGGTGATGTCAATGATTACACTGCCTTTTTTCATTTTCATGACCATATCTTCGGTAACGATAGGGGTCATGTTCAATCTTGGAAGGGCTCCAATCACCACGTCGGCACGTCTTAAGCTTTTGCTGAGTTCTTTGGGATCAATAATGGAAGTAGGTACACGGCTGTCAACGATAGTATGGAGTCTTCTCAGTTTTGATAAAGAGTTATCGAAAACTTTTACGCTGGCTCCAAGACCTATTGCTGCTTTTGTAGCAAATTCCCCTACAATTCCGGCTCCAAGAATCACAACTTCTGCAGGTCTTACTCCTGTAATTCCGCCCAGCATTAAACCATTGGATAAGGCTAATAATTCGGAAGCGTATAAAATTGAAACGGTACCTGCAATTTCCCCGACCAGTCTTACCAAAGCTAGCTGCTTGTATTCATCCACGATAAATTCAAAGGCGATGGCATTTATTTTTTTCTCTGCAAGCTTTAAGAAATATTCCTTGTCTCTGAGATTGATCTGAAGTGCCGAAACCAGATAAGTATTAGGTTTCATGTACTCAATTTCATCTTCTGTAGGAGGATTTATCTTCAGGATAAGATCCTGTCCGAAAGCTTCCTTAGGATCATTAGTGATCTTCGCTCCTGATTCCGAATATTGTAAATCTGTAAAGAATGAACCTTCTCCGGCCCCCGCCTCAATAATGATCTCATGGCCGTGTTCTACCAACACCTGTACGGCGTCAGGAGTAATGCAGGTTCTCCTTTCGTTGAGACAGGTTTCTTTAGGAATTCCAATACTGAACTGTTTTCCCTTCTTTATAACCTCCAATTTTTCCTCTTTCGGCATTAATTCTTCTTCTGTGAAAGGAGTAAAAATATTTGTACTCATCCTTAAATTAAATTATGTCTTACAGATTGTTTTTTACACTCAATTAAGAAGCAAAGATACATAATATTTACTCGAATGAAATTTCTCTTTTTTCATCCGTATTCACAATGCTCATTGTGTGGTAGTTAAGACCATAAAGCTCCTCTTCATAGACTTCCGGCCACTCGATGATGCATAAAAAAGAGTTGTCCAGGTATTCTTCAATTCCGATATCATAGACTTCTTCAATATTTTTCAGGCGGTAAAGATCAAAATGATATACTTTTCCCTTTTCAGTATTGTATTCATTCACAATAGAATAAGTAGGAGAGTTTACTTCGTCTTTGCTGCCCATGTTTTTAAGCAGAAATTGCGTGAAGGTCGTCTTCCCGGCTCCAAGATTTCCCTTTAATAAAAAGATATTATGTTTTAATTGAGGAATGATGGTGTCAACAACTTCCTGCCAGTCTTCGATTGTATTGATAGTGAACTGCATATACTAATTTGTTTTGCAAAAATAGTGATTTATGAGTTTTTAATGAGTGGAAGAAGTCAGAAATTATAAATTGCAGGCTGGAAGCTGGAAGTTAGAGGCTGGAGGTTGTAAAGAACAACTTTTACACGCCCACTCTTAAACCCTCAAACCCTCCGACTCTCAAACTTTGAAACTCTTCCAACTTATCCATAAAAATACTTAATTTTACAGCATGATTTCCAAACAGACCATTGATAAAATATTCTCCACAATCCGCGTTGAAGAGATTGTAGGCGAATATGTGCAGCTGAAAAGAGCAGGGTCTAACTATAAAGGACTCAGTCCTTTTCATGATGAAAAAACACCCAGTTTTGTAGTTTCTGCCAGCAAACAGATCTGGAAGGATTTCTCTACAGGAAAAGGTGGTACAGCCATCTCTTTCCTTATGGAAATTGAGAACTTTACTTATCCTGAGGCACTTCGCCACGCTGCAAAAAAATATGGAATTGAAATTGAAGAAGACCAGCGTGAAATTTCTGAAGAAGCAAAAAATGCACAGACTGAAAAAGATCTGCTGTATAAAATCCATGAAGTAGCGAATACTTATTTTCAGGAGATTCTTTGGGATGATCAGGAAGGCAGAAGCATAGGTCTTTCTTATTTCAAAGAGAGAGAACTCCGGGATGATATTATTAAAAAGTTCCAGCTGGGATATTCTCCCGAGAAGAAGAATGCTTTTACAGCTTATGCACTGGAAAAAGGATATAATAAAGAAATTCTTGAGAAATCCGGACTTTCTATATTTCCGGAAAATACACCTGCTGGTGTTGACCGTTTCAGAGAAAGGGTCATTTTCCCTATTCACAGTTTTTCAGGAAGGGTTTTAGGTTTTGGGGCAAGAATCCTGAAGAACAATGTCAAAACAGCAAAATATCTCAATTCACCGGAAACAGAGATCTACCATAAATCCAATGTTCTTTATGGATTAAACCAGAGTAAACAAGCGATTTCAAGAAAGAATGCCTGTCTTTTGGTGGAAGGATATATGGATGTTATTTCACTTCATATGTCCGGGATCGAAAACGTAGTGGCAAGTTCCGGAACGTCTTTGACAACAGAACAAATCAAACTTATTAAGAGACTTACGGAAAATGTAACGATTCTTTTTGACGGTGATAATGCAGGTATCAAAGCCAGTTTCCGAAGTATTGATATGTTACTGACTGAGGGAATGAACATCCGTGTTCTGCTTTTCCCTGACGGAGATGACCCGGATTCCTTTGCCAGAAAACATCCGCAGGAGTATGTTGAAAAATACATCGAAAATGAAGCGATGGATTTCATCGACTTTAAGGCGGAAATTCTTCTGAGGGATATCGGAAATGATCCTATTAAAAAGGCTGAAGCGATCAGAGATATTGTAAAATCTGTTTCTTTTGTACAGAATGCCCTGAAAAGAGAGGTTTACCTTAAAGAGGTTTCCAACAAATTCGGACTTTCGGAGCAAAGCTTGTTTAATGAGCTGGATGTTCAGAAGCAGATTACGCAAAATCAGACCCATCATGTTCAGCAGCAGAAGGAAAAAGCAGCTCCAAAGATGGAGATTGTTCCTTTGGATAAGGAAAAAGAAGATCCTTTTCTGTATGATGTACTGTTTATGGAAAACAAACTGGTAGATCATATGCTGATGTTCGGAGATATTATTCTGAAAAGAAAAAACGAACAGAATGAAGAATATGAGATAACTGTTATTGAAGAAATCCTTCATCATTTCGAAGAGGAGCAGTATACATTTTTAGTCAGAGAAAATGAAATTATTATCAATCAGGTGAGGGAAGGGATTCAAAAAGATGAACTCAGAAGTGGAAACTTTTTTGTATCTTTTATGGATGAAGAAATCACCACAAAGGTTGTAGATGCTCTGATCCCGCTGGATGAGCTTGAAAACTGGGCTTCCAGAAATATTTACCCTCCCAATTATGGTGATAAATTGGCAGATCAGATTCAGGGAGATGTTCTGTTACATAAATACAGATATATTGATTATCTGATCAGGGAAACAGCCAAAGAACTTGATCAGTACAGCAGTACAGATGAAGTAAAGTATTATGAGCTGATCAAAAAAATCACTTTACTGAAGCAGGCTTCCATACGGTTGAGCAATATCATCGAATATTCGCCTATCAAAGGGATTTATGTAGATAGAAAAAGATAATTTGAAGTCAGATTTTTTTGATGTTCTGTGACAAAAAGTCCTATAAAATTTTAGGAATAAATATTGTAATTTAAACTTCGAGAATATTTTAAAAATAATACATAATAGAAATATGGACATTAAAAAGGAATTCAGAGATTTCTCTGTAAAACATTTAGGAAACAACGGTTTGGTTACCGATCAGTATATGGGAATGTATGGCCCAACGAATCTTACTCCGTACATCATGGAAGAGAGAAGATTAAACGTTGCCCAGATGGACGTTTTCTCCCGTTTGATGATGGACAGAATTATCTTCCTGGGAACAGGTATTGATGATCAGGTTGCAAACATCGTTACGGCTCAGCTTTTATTCTTAGAAAGTGCTGATCCTTCAAAAGATATTCAGATCTATATCAACTCTCCTGGTGGTAGTGTTTATGCAGGTTTAGGTATTTATGACACTATGCAGATCATCAAGCCGGATGTAGCGACTATCTGTACAGGTATGGCTGCTTCCATGGGAGCTGTATTACTGGTTGCCGGAGAAAAAGGAAAGCGTTCTGCGCTTAAACATTCCAGAGTAATGATTCACCAGCCTTCAGGAGGTGCACAAGGGGTAGCTTCTGATATGGAGATCAACTTGAGAGAGATGTTGAAACTGAAGCAGGAGCTTTATGAAATCATTGGCCATCACTCAGGACAAACGTATGAGTGGGTAGAAAAATCATCTGACAGAGATTACTGGATGACTTCTGAAGAAGCTAAAGGCTACGGAATGGTAGATGAGGTTTTACAAAGATCTACTGAGAAAAAATAATTGATTGTAATATCATAAGAAAACCGCACCCATCTGGTGCGGTTTTTTTGTTGAATCAATTATGGATTTTGAACTGTATTCTTGATTATTCAGAAGGAATCTGTAATCCAGGCCAAACTCCAACTGAAGATGTAAAAATTCCCATCCTTTGGAAAGGTCGCGAAAATTCAAAGAATTTTTGACGGGGTGATTTTCCACATATCCTCATTAAAAAAGCGCCTTTTTAAAGGTACTTTTCTTTATTTCTTAACCATCTTATGTATCGTGGAACTATCATTGGTTTTAATCTCAACAAAATAAACACCTGAAGGTAAAGACTGGATAGCAATCTTTAATTCTTGAGAAGTTATTACCTTTTGTCCTGTAGCTGAATAAATATTCACTTCTTTCAGTTTCTCAGCCGTTTCAATCTGAATGAAATCACTTGCCGGATTTGGATAAACACTGAATTTTTTCTTTGTAACAGAAGAAATTCCTAAAGTCAGCTGTGCTTCTGTGGGGGTAAATGGTCTTCTTTGCCCGAAGCTTAATCCAAACCAATCATTATTACCCAGTTGAATCTGAGAAAGATTGGCTTTCGCTTGCCAGCTTGATAGGTCTTTTCCTTTATACAATTTCCAGCTGTCTGATCCGGAAGTATTTCCGGTAAAGGAATTTAATGATAGGGTAGTAATCTGATTATTCGCTGATGCAAAATTAAAATAGGAAGCTTGAGCCTGGATCAATTGTAACGCCTGTTCAGCAGTGATGCTTCCGTTATATTTAATTCCAAAAACAAAAGAATTGGCATTCCCGTTAGCATTATCAGTTCCGAAATCAATAACTATTAGGCTTTTATTACTTCCGCTTCCAACCCAGTTTGTAACCTGAGACGGAGTAAACCATGCAGAACTGTAGGCTGGAACGGGAGGAGAGGGAGGAATATCATAATGATCAAGGCCGTATGTAACCCCATACCATTTTCCGTCCACCAAAGGAGTATAACCTACCCCATTGTTCCAAGTCATGTTTGATGAGCTGGATCCAGACCATGTTATCCAGCTGTCATCAGTAGTGGATGTGTGATGATTATAATTCAGAATAGAAAGATATCCTGTAGGAATGTCAACCTGCATTTTGGATTCTGCTGCCACAATTGCATTGATAAGATCTTCCATCAAAAGGCCATCGCCATCAAAACGGTATCCCCATGCATAAGAATTGGGTGTGCTGTTGTCATTAAAGTCCGCAATGAAATATGCTTTTTTAGATCCGGTTCCTACCCAAAATTTAATATCGTTTTCTGTGAATTGGGCCGATAATACCTGCATGCAAAGCAGTAAGAAAAAAAGATAAATTTTCCTCATGATATAATTAATTTAAAGTTTTATTCCCGAAACTTATCTTCAGAGTAGAAACGGTTCGTTCTCTGAAGTCAGTATTCTAAGGCAGGTCTCCTGGCTCACATCTTACAGCTTCCTTCCCGGATTTTAAGATCCAGTGGATTTTTTTGCGGTAAGTTTAAACAGTTTACAGTTGCGGGTACAGCTCAAGATTTGAATATCATTCTCACTTGATTCCCTATTAATGAACATTGTTCAGCCTTAAAACGCTGCAAATATATCATATAAATCTGTGAGTCCGTTTTGTGAATTATTATTTTTCAGATATTCTTAAAAAGTCGATTTTTATATTGATTGTTTACTCAACCGGATTATTGAATTTTTATTTATAAATCTGTTATTTTTCTGTTCACTTTCAAACTATTTTATCTGTTCTATTGTTAAAAAACAATTATCATTATATTCAAGATCAGTTTACAATCAATTTATACTTTCGCAGCCATAAAAGTAAATATGAAAAAATTGCTATTGTCTGCCGTAGTGCTGGCAGTATTGGCTTCATGTAAAAATGATGACGATACCACAATGATTAATCAGGATATTAATTATTCCAAACTGCCTCAGGAATTTCCATTTACAAAACTTGCTGCCATCAATGGAGTAGATGTGATAAACGGAGGATTTGGCTCCGGTGCAGCCGCTCACCCTACAAGAAAAGGTGAATTCTACGTCATTACGGATAGAGGTCCTAATACCGATTTCCAGAATGGTAAAAAGTTTCTTGCTCCTAATTTTACCCCAACCATTATGCATTTTAAAATCAATGCTGACGGAAATATAGAGGTAATTAAATATATTAAACTTAAAAATCCATACGGACAAACAATTACCGGACTTCCAAACCCTGTCGGAATGGGAAGTACTGGGGAAATTGCTTATGATGCTTCCGGCAATATTTTAGGGACAGATAAATATGGATTGGACAGTGAAAGTATTGTTGCTGCTGCTGATGGTACATTCTGGGTTTCCGATGAATATGGACCGCACATTGTGCATTACAGTGCTGATGGAATGGAGATGGAGAGAATAAGCCCGATTGGGGTAGATACAGGACCAAGAAAATTACCTGCTGTTTTAGCCAAAAGAAGAGCCAACAGAGGAATGGAAGGACTTTGCATCACTCCGGATGGAAGAACGCTGGTAGGAACAATACAGTCAATGATGCTTGTCCCCAGCAAAGCATTGGCAACCAATACCACTTTAACGAGAATTGTCACTTTTGATATTATTACAGGGCAAACCAGACAGTTTTTATATAGACAGGACGGAGGTGCTTCTGATTCGGTGTGTGATATTACCGCATTAAGTAACAATGAATTCCTGGTGATTGAAAGAGACGGAAATTTCGGTTCTCAGGGAGGTATAAAAAAAGTATACAGAATAAACTTAAGCAATGCCAGTGATGTAAACGGAGCTGATATAAATGCTGTAGACGGAATGAAAATTAACGGTAAATCTTTAGAGCAATGCTCATGGGATGAAATTAGCAATGCCGGAATAAAGCCTGTTACCAAAACATTAGCCGTAGATCTGGTAGCAAAACTGGGCTACGAACACGATAAATTCGAGGGAATTGTTTATTTGGGAAATAATAAACTGGCTGTTTTCAATGATGATGACTTTGGAGTAGTAGATGATGGAAACGGAAATCCAAAAGCCAAAATTTTACCTAAGACAGGTAAAGTAGACAAAGGAACGATGTATGTAGTCGATATTCAATAATTGGATTTTTTTTAACGAAAAGCGGCGGGATCGAAGATCCCGCAGCTTTTTATTGTGAGCTAACCTTTCTCTTTTTAAAGAAAAATCTATATACTAAAAAAGTTTGTACCAGAACGTTTCCAATGAATACGAGTACCGCCTGATAAGTTGGAATAATGGCATAAAAGGGCAATGATTTATTAAATAAAACTGCCGGAGATATCGCCAGAACCTTGATCAGTGCCAATAGATAACTCAAAAAGTCAGGTTTTATGCCAATTAAAAACTGATCATAAACAAATACATAAAGAAAATCAAATAAAAGAAGTCCGAAGAATATCAAAATGAAATTTTTCATGTTTGTCCTAAAAGATTCTTTATTTTAATTAAAAGCTTCAATGATCTTAGAAAAATCTTCCAATTTCAAAGCTGCTCCTCCGATAAGACCACCGTCGATATCCGGCTGAGAGAATATTTCTTTAGCATTGTCCGGCTTTACAGATCCTCCGTAAAGGATAGAAATCTCGTCAGCAACTTCCTGTCCGTATTTTGCAGCAATAATATTTCTGATGTGAGCATGGATTTCCTGAGCCTGCTCCGGACTTGCCGTTTCTCCCGTTCCGATAGCCCAAACCGGCTCATAAGCAATCACAACTTTTTTGATCTCTTCAGCAGAAAGCGTAAAAAGAGCTACTTCAGTCTGATTTTTTACGACTTCAAGGTGTTGTCCTGCTTTTCTCTGCTCAAGAGTTTCTCCGTTACAGTAAACAGGAATAAGACCTTTATCAAGCGCTAATTTGATTTTTCTGTTACAGTGAGAATCTGTTTCTCCGTGGTATTGTCTTCTTTCAGAGTGCCCGATTAATGAACCTGTTGCATCAATAGATTCCAGCATATCAGCAGAAATTTCACCAGTATAAGCTCCGCTTTCATGCTCGCTCATATCCTGAGAAAACACCCCGATTTCATCTTTTTCAAAAACATCTTTTGCCATCATCAGATACAATGCAGGTGGAGCAATCCAAACCTCACAGTTGGTAGCATTGTTGTTTTTATAGCTTAGTAACTGAATCATTAATTGTTGTGCATCAATTACATTTTTGTTCATTTTCCAGTTTCCTGCAACTATTTTTCTTCTCATAAGATTTAAATATAGATTTATTTTATTTTTTCGTAGTTGTTTATAATCCCCAAAGGTTTTTCAACAGAACGTAAAACGTATGTTCCTCTTCGGTTACTTTATTATCGGCTTTGATCAGCGACTTTGCAAACTGAACAAATTTTACACGTTCATCCTCGGTGGAATCTTCATGGAAACATCTTGCATGGAATTCAAAATGATCTTTCCATTCTTCAGGCTGTAAAAGTGCCAGCGTTTCAAGCTCGTTGTCAAGATTCATTCTGAACGGGAATTCATCTGCCATGTATTGCTGTACCAGCATTCCTTCCTCAGGAGCAAATTCTCCGTCTACAGATGAAAGGATCATTAATAAGTGATAGCCGGCGATTGATTTATTTGATTTTTGCATGGGTTGTTGTATGTTTAAGTTTAGTGTTTAAATTTGATAATTGATAATTGATAATTGATAATTGATAATTGATAATTGATAATTGATCTACGATTGGCTCTCGTCAAAAAGATCATTTATAATTCATCACTCATCATTTATAATTAGTAATGTAGTCTTTTGCAGGTTGTTTATCCACAATTTTTCCATTTTCAAGGATAAGTACAAATGGGTTGCTTCTTGCTATTGTTTTGATAGCAGTTCCGTCCATCATTAGATTTTTGATGGTTTTAAAAGTATTCGGTTCGGTGGAAACGCCGTAGATAAGTGCTCCTTTCTGAGTATTTACTTTTGCTTCCACTTTCTGAAGAAGATCTGCAGGAACATCTTTTGGATGATAAGAGAAAACCAGAATGGCTTTAGGAGCGTTAATGATTTCCTGGGTAACTTCCATTCCTGTAGGATCTTCAATCTTGAATTTTACAATCTCAGATTTATAACCTTCTTTGATCAGGACAGATTCATTCTTTCCATCCTCAATTTTCCAGGGAGATCCTTCTGCCCAGTATTCTGTTTTTTTAATATAATCATCCTGATTTACTTTTACAACAGCTCCTGTCTTCTGATTTTTCAGCGTGTAGAAAGATTTATATTCTGAAGGATTTTTATCAATTTTTATTTTTTCACCTTTAATATCAGTACCGATTTTATAATCACGGAAATCAATGATCGGTTCATGCATAATTCCCTGTGTCATAACGTAAATCATCCCCAGAGAAAATATGGTTAAAAGAATATATTTAAATGTGTTGGAAGGCTCTTTTTGAGTGATTCCATACTCATCCTTTTTACGGAAATCTTTTCTGTAAAGGATGAATAAAATAATCAATCCTACCAGCAATACAACGTCTTTTAAGAAGCTCTGCCAGGGAGTGAATTTGATAGCATCTCCAAAACATCCACAATCTGTTACCACATTGAAATAGGCAGAATAGAATGTAAGGAATCCAAAGAAAATACAAAGTGCGATTAATATGGACAAGGTAAATTTAAGCTTTAATTTAAGCAGCAGCATAAATCCTAAGAAAAGCTCCAGTACCACCACAATAATGGAAAACAGCAGGGCAAACTTTTCTAAAAATGGCATGTTGAAAACCGGAGGCGCAAAATATTCTTCCATCTTGAAAGAAAAACCTACCAGATCCACGGCTTTCACAAAGCCTGAAAGGATAAAAATAACAGCAATAATAAAGCGTAATAAACCTTTGAGCATATTAAATAGTTTTGGGTTCGAATTGATTTTCTTTTTCTGAAAACTTGATCAGACAGAAGACCGAATAATTCAGCATATCGAAATAGTTGGCATCAAGCCCTTCTGAAACGATTGTTTTTCCCTGATTGTCTTCAATCTGCTTAGTTCTCAATACTTTCTGATAAATAAGATCCGTAATGGAAGAAATTCTCATATCCCTCCATGCTTCACCATAATCATGGTTTTTTCTTTCCATCAAAGCTTTTGCTTCATTGGCATATTGGTCATACAGACCTAAAATTTCTTCTTTATTTTCATTGAAATCATTGGAAAGACCTTTCTCCAGCTGAATAAGCCCAATGATAGAATAGTTCACAATAGCGATAAATTCATCTTCCTCACTCTCATCCACCATTTTTTTATCAGTCATCTGCAGCGTACGGATTCTGTTGACTTTGATATAAATCTGATCTGTAATGGAACTAGGCCTCAAAACCCTCCATGCCGCACCATAATCCTGTAATTTTTTACCGAAAAGATCACGACACTGACTGATAACTTTCTCGAACTGTACTGATGTTTTTAGCATAAATTTTCTTAATCTTCCAAATATACGAATTCGGTTTTAGATTTTTGAATTTGAAAAGCTGAGTTTGTGAGTAAGAGGGTTGGAGAGTAAGAGGGCTTATTTAACATCCAGCCTCCAACTTCTAGCTTCCAACCTGTAAATTCTAATTTCTTCTCATTAAAAACTCATAAATCACTAATTTTGCAGTACAGAAATCGTTCATCAATTATCAACTATCATTTACCCATCATCATCCAACTCATGCTCTCCAACCCTCTAACTTTACAACCCTCAGACCCTAAAACCTATTCAATCAATTGCAATGGCCGGTTAGTACAGCTCGACATTCCAAAAATCATGGGAATCCTTAATCTGACACCGGATTCATTCTCTGATGGTGGAAAATTCAATAATGAAAAATCTGCGTTGCATCATGCCGAAAAGCTGTTGAAAGAAGGAGCTGAAATACTGGATATCGGACCTCAGTCTACACGTCCAAATGCCGAATTCTTAAACGCTGCCGAAGAAATAAGCCGAATAGGAAATCTTATTTCTCTGATCAAAAAAGAATTTCCGGAAGCTCTGATTTCGCTTGATAGTTTTTATGCAGAAACAGTAAGATTCGGATTTAATGAAGGAATAGATCTCATCAACGATATTTCTGGCGGTCAGTATGATGCAGAAATGTTTGATATAGCTGCTGAAACGAAGCTTCCTTACATCCTGATGCATGTAAATCCTTCCTACGAAACCATGCACGATAAAATTAAATTCGAAGACATTACGCTGGAAGTGAACCAATATTTTTCCAAAAAAACAAAAGAACTTTTAGAAAAAGGAGTGAATGACATCATTCTTGATCCCGGTTTTGGTTTCGGAAAAACAGTAGAAGACCAGATGAAAATGATCCAGGAAGTGAAATATCTCGGACTTGGAAAATTCCCTGTCTTAATAGGTATTTCCAGAAAGTCATTTATCTATAAACCTTTGGGAAAATCACCTCTTGATATCAATGAGGAAACACAAAAACTTCATATAAAAGTATTGGAACAGGGAGCAAAAATTATAAGAGTTCATGATGTAGCTTCAGCAAAGGCAACACTGACTCTTTTTTTACGAAAAAAATAAAAAGTTTAAAAAAAATTTGTGAGTAATTAAAAAGTTTATACATTTGCAATATGAATTTTACGAATCAGAAAAATATTGTTGTCATTTCTATTATCGCTGTTGTCATTAGCAACAGTAAGGAAACGGCATTTTAAATAGATTTTAATTTAAATTATATATAAAACCGTTTCAAATTATGAAACGGTTTTTTTTATTTTAATTTTTTATAGTACAAAAATATGTATCAGTTATTATCAGTAATTATTATCGTCATTATTATTCCCTTGCGTCTGTGAGAAGGAAAATGTATGACTGTACATATATTGAGCCCTCTCACAACGTGAGAGGGCTTTTTTATTTCCAATTATTAATTTTTTTAAACCTCTATAACATGTATTACAACGACGACACGACAATCTATTTTGACGGAAAATTTATGAAAGCAAAAGACGCCGGAACAGATCTTTATGGACAATCACTTCACTATGGTTACTCTGTTTTTGAAGGAATCAAATCCTACAGCACAGATCAGGGAACCCAAATTTTCAAAGCAAAAGAACACTACGAAAGACTGAAAAGATCAGCAGAACTCATGCATATTCCCTTTGATTATTCTGCAGACCAGCTTACAGAATTGACTTATGAACTTCTGGATCGAAATGGGTTTACAGATGCTTATATCCGTCCATTGGTTACGTGTTCTCCCAATATGTCACTTTCAAAAGGACAAAAATCCTACCTGTCTCTTCTTGCCTGGGAATGGAACAACGGCTATCTGGCAGATAAAATGAAAATTATGACTTCTCCTTTTCAACGTCCTAATCCTAAAGCCTTTAAGGTGGAGGCCAAAGTAGGAGGGCATTATGTAAATTCCATATTAGCCTGTCAGGATGCCAAAGACAAAGGCTATGATGAAGCACTGGTTCTGGATGAAAACGGAAATGTTGCCGAGAGTTCAGGCGCTAATGTTTTCTACGAAAAAGATGGAGTTTTATATACTCCGGCCAAAGGAAGTATCCTCCCGGGAATTACAAGACAAACCGTGATGGAGATTTGTAATGAGCTTGATATTCCAGTAAAAGAAACCTTTTTTAAGCCGGAAGAAATGAGAGGTGCAGATGCAGGCTTTTTTTGTGGTACTGCAGCAGAAATTGTTGCCCTGGATTCGCTTGATGATGTTCCGTTTGCCAAAAATTGGGAAAATACGGCAAGCAGGAGAGTACAGCAGGCATATTTAAAATTGGTAAGAGTTCTGTCATTGTAGATTTTTAGGATTTAAATATTTGATTATTAATTGGTTGTGTGTATTTTGTGAATGATTGAATATTGTATTTTTTAGAAAAACGGAAAATGAAAAGAATATTACAAAATGTAGTTTTGGATCGAAATTTAGTAAAGAACTCCATTTTTAGGAGAGAAAAAGAACAGGAAATGCATAATAAATATGTTAAATAAATATTCAAAAACATTCACGCAGAACAGTGAACAGCCCGCAGCCAAAGCTATGTTGTACGGGATAGGATTTACAGAAGAAGATATGCACAAGGCTCAGGTCGGAATCGCCAGTATGGGCTATGATGGAAACACCTGCAATATGCATTTGAATGATCTTGCTCAGGTTGTAAAAAAAGGAACATGGAATCATGGATTAGCCGGATTGATTTTTAACACCATCGGAGTAAGTGACGGAATGAGCAACGGAACAGATGGAATGCGCTATTCTCTGGTAAGCCGTGATGTAATTGCAGACAGTATCGAAGCCATCTGTGGAGCACAATACTACGACGGATTGATCGCATTGCCAGGCTGCGACAAAAATATGCCGGGAACCATCATTGCGATGGGAAGACTGAACAGACCCTCAATCATGGTGTACGGAGGGACTATAGCTCCGGGATGCTATAAAGGGGAACAGCTTAATATTGTTTCTGCTTTTGAAGCGTTGGGTAAAAAGATTGCAGGAGAAATCACTGAAGAAGATTTTGATGGGGTTGTAAAGAATTCATGTCCGGGGGCAGGCGCATGTGGCGGAATGTATACAGCCAATACAATGGCTTCCGCGATAGAGGCTTTAGGAATGAGTCTTCCGTATTCTTCTTCCAACCCGGCTTTAAGTAAAGAAAAACAGGAAGAATGTCTTGAAGCAGGAAAATATCTGAAAGTATTATTGGAAAAAGATATTAAACCTTCGGATATCATGACCCGCAAAGCTTTTGAGAACGCTCTTCGTATGATTGTTATTCTTGGAGGAAGTACCAATGCGGTTTTACATTTTATAGCTATGGCAAAAAGTGTTGGAGTACCGCTTACTCAGGATGATTTCCAGAAGATGAGTGATAAAACTCCGGTACTGGCAGACCTGAAGCCAAGCGGAAAATATCTGATGCAGGATCTGTATGAACACGGAGGAATACCGTCAGTAATGAAATACCTTTTAAATCAGGGATTATTACACGGTGATTGCTTAACAGTAACCGGGAAAACAGTAGCCGAAAATTTAGAAAATGTTCCTGATCTTGATTTTAATGCTCAAAAAATTATTAAACCATTATCAGAACCCGTAAAAGAGACAGGACATCTGAGAATATTATATGGAAATCTTGCTGAAAAGGGAAGTGTTGCAAAGATTACAGGGAAAGAGGGGGAACGCTTCGTAGGCAAAGCCCGTGTATTTGATGGTGAAAAAAATCTGATCAGAGGAATTCAGGATGGAACTGTACAGCATGGTGATGTCATTGTCATTCGTCATGAAGGTCCGAAAGGAGCTCCCGGAATGCCGGAAATGCTGAAACCTACCAGCGCGCTGATAGGAGCAGGACTGGGAAGCAGTGTTGCCTTGATTACAGACGGAAGATTTAGCGGAGGAACTCATGGTTTTGTAGTAGGACATATTACTCCGGAAGCTCATGAAGGAGGTCTGATCGCCTTTGTAAACAATGATGACCTGATTGAAATTGATGCCGTAAACAATACCATACAGCTCAAAGTTTCGGAAGAAGAAATAGAAAGAAGAAAGAAAGGATGGCAAAAGCCCCCCCTTAAAGTACAGAAAGGATTGCTTTATAAATATGCATTAACAGTATCATCAGCGGCAGAAGGCTGTGTAACAGACGAAATCACTCAATAAAAAATATGGAAAACCTTAATACATCAACAGAAATACAACTTAGCGGAAGCCGTATCATTCTTGAAACATTTCTGCAGGAAGGGGTGAAAACCGTTTTCGGATATCCGGGAGGTGCTATTATCCCTATTTATGATGCCCTTTACGACTATCAGGAAAATCTGAAACATATACTTGTACGCCATGAGCAGGCAGCTGTACATGCGGCGCAGGGTTTAGCCAGAGTCTCAGGAGAAGTTGGTGTTGTATTGGCAACCAGTGGACCCGGAGCAACTAATCTTGTAACAGGTTTGGCAGATGCTCTACTTGATAATACTCCTTTGGTATGTATCACAGGACAGGTTTTTGAACACCTTCTCGGAACCGATGCCTTTCAGGAGATAGATGTAATCAACGTTACAAGTCCGGTTACCAAATGGAATTATCAGGTTACTGATGCCAATGAGCTTTCCGAAGTATTGGCAAAAGCATTTTACATTGCAAAATCGGGTCGTCCCGGTCCTGTATTGATTGATGTGACTAAAAATGCCCAGTTGCAGTCTGTTGCTTATAAAGGATATTCTCCATGTTATTCATTGAGGAGTTATAAACCGGATCCTGATCCATGTTTTAATAGTATCGAAAAAGCTGCAGAGCTTATCAATAGTGGAGAAAAGCCATTCATCATTGCAGGGCAGGGGATTATGCTGGGGAAAGCAGAAAAAGAGTTTTTACAGTTTGCTGAAAAATCGGGAATTCCGGTAGCATGGACTGTTTTAGGAATGAGCGCTATCCCAACCAATCATCCGCAAGCTGTAGGAATGGTAGGCATGCACGGAAACTATGGCCCGAATATATTAACCAACGAATGTGATGTTCTTATTGCTGTCGGGATGAGGTTTGATGACCGTGTTACCGGAAGACTGGATCAGTATGCAAAACAGGCAAAGATTATTCACTTTGATATTGATCATGCTGAGATTAATAAAAACGTAAAAGTGGATGTTCCGGTTCTTGGGAACTGCAAACATACTCTTCCTCTTCTTACGGAAAGGATTATAAAAAGAGAACATCATCACTGGCATAAAAGATTTAAAAAATGTCATGAAATTGAAACTATCAATCTGATTAATACAGAGCTGTACCCTGAAGAAGGTGAGATTACAATGGGGGAAGTTATCCGTCATCTGAATGAGATGACAGAAGGTGAAGCAATTATTGTAACAGATGTAGGACAGCACCAGATGACGACTTGCCGTTACTCTCATTTCAAGCATTCCCGAACCAATGTAACAAGCGGAGGGCTGGGAACAATGGGATTCTGTCTGCCCGCCGCGATAGGAGCTTCTTATGCAGAGACCAATCGCCCTGTGATTGCAGTAATGGGTGATGGGGGAGCGCAGATGAATATTCAGGAACTGGGAACTATAATGCAGTACCACCCGGAAGTAAAGATTTTAATTCTTAATAATTGCTATCTGGGAATGGTAAGGCAGTGGCAGGAATTGTTTCACGAAGAAAGATATTCCTCAGTAGATATTCAGAGTCCGGATTTTGTTCAGGTAGCAAAAGGCTACAATATATCTGGAAAGAGAGTATCCGAGAGGAAAGAACTAAAACGGGCACTCCGTGAAATGCTTGATCATAAAGGATCTTTCCTGCTTGAAGTAATGACAGGAAAAGAACACAATGTATTTCCGATGATTCCCCAGGGAAAAAGTGTTTCGGAGATTGTATTAAATAATAAAATGTAAAAATAAAAAGATGAAAACAGATTATAAAGAATATACCATCA
Organism: Chryseobacterium candidae; assembly: GCF_004916905.1. GTDB lineage: Bacteria > Bacteroidota > Bacteroidia > Flavobacteriales > Weeksellaceae > Chryseobacterium > Chryseobacterium candidae. The sequence goes on along the minus strand of NZ_SDLV01000015.1, from coordinate 112,412 downwards.
CAGCGTATACAGAAGACTATTTAGGGTTGATCAGCCGCATCAATGCTATTTTTTCAAGAAGAAGAATTTCTATGGTGACCTTCAATGTAGGCCCTTCGGAAATTGAAAAGGTAAAAAAGTTTGTTATTGTAATCAGAGAAACAGAAGACTCTGTTCAGAAGATCAGCAGACAAATGGAAAAACAGGTAGATGTTCTTGAAGTACATTATCACAGAACTCCATATCTGACAGCAGTAGAACACGCAAGCTAAGCATAAAACTAAACATCATAATCAATAATCAATAAAATAAATAAAATGGCAAAATTAAATTTCGGAGGAGTAGAGGAAAATGTAGTAACAAGAGAAGAATTTCCATTGGAAAAAGCTCAGGAAGTATTAAAAAATGAAGTAGTAGCAGTAATCGGATATGGAGTACAGGGACCGGGACAGGCTTTGAATCAAAAAGATAACGGAATTAATGTCATTGTAGGGCAGAGAAAGAATTCTAAATCATGGGATAAAGCGGTAGCAGACGGATTTGTACCGGGAGAAACCTTATTTGAAATTGAAGAAGCATTGGAAAAAGGAACTGTTATCTGTTATCTTTTAAGTGATGCTGCACAAATTGAATACTGGCCAAAAGTAAAACAGCATCTTACCCCAGGAAAAGCATTATACTTTTCTCATGGCTTCGGAATAACGTTCAGTGAACGTACGGGAATTGTTCCTCCAGCTGATGTAGACGTATTTCTGGTAGCACCAAAAGGTTCAGGAACATCCTTGAGAAGAATGTTTTTGCAGGATAGAGGTCTGAACAGCAGTTTTGCCGTATATCAGGATGCTACCGGAAAAGCCAGAGAAAGGGTAACAGCATTGGGGATCGCAATCGGAAGCGGGTATCTTTTTGAAACCGACTTTAAAAAAGAAGTATACAGTGACCTTGCAGGAGAACGTGGAACACTGATGGGAGCTGTACAGGGAATATTTGCTGCCCAGTACGATGTATTGAGAAAAAACGGACACAGCCCTTCCGAAGCATTTAACGAAACCGTAGAAGAGCTCACTCAGTCATTAATGCCTTTAGTTGCAGAAAACGGAATGGACTGGATGTATGCCAATTGCAGTACAACAGCCCAGAGAGGAGCTTTAGACTGGTGGAAGCGTTTCAGAGATGCTACTTCACCTTTGTTTGAAGAACTGTATGACAATGTTGCGAAAGGAAACGAAGCACAACGTTCTATCGACAGTAACAGCAAACCGGATTATCGTGAAAAATTAGAAGCCGAACTTACTGAGTTGAGAGAAAGCGAAATGTGGAAAGCGGGTAAGACGGTACGAAGCCTGAGACCTGAAAACAATTAATTACTAAACAAATGATGAAAGAGGGAGTAAGTTCCTCCGTTTTAGAGAATGTCTATAAAGCGGAGGAACGATTAAGAAATGTAGTGGTAAAAACACCTTTGGCTGTCAATAATAATCTGTCAGCTATTTACAATGCGAATATTCGTTTTAAAAGAGAAGATCTTCAAAGGGTAAGATCCTATAAAATAAGAGGTGCCTATAATAAGATGGCAACCATGTCTGAAAAAGAACTTTCAAATGGAGTTGTTTGTGCCAGTGCCGGAAATCATGCGCAGGGTGTTGCATTTGCATGTCAGACAATGAAGGTGAAAGGCACCATTTTTATGCCTTTGCCAACACCCGGACAAAAGCTTGAACAGGTAAAGATGTTCGGAGGAGAATACATAGATGTTATACTTTATGGAGATACTTTTGATGCGGCAAAAGATGCTGCAATGAGGTTTTGCAAAGATCATAACAGCGCATTTATTCATCCTTTTGATGATCCGGCAATTATTGAAGGACAAGCGACAACAGCATTGGAGATTCTGGAACAGGCAGAAGGTATTGTCGACTATCTTTTTGTTCCAATAGGCGGTGGTGGACTGGCAGCAGGAGTTTGTACTGTATTTCAGCATTTGTCTCCACAAACAAAGATTATTGGAGTAGAACCCTCCGCAGCAGCAAGCATGAAAAAAGCCCTGGAAAAGGGAAAACCTGTTCTTCTTGAAAAGATAAGCCGTTTTGTAGATGGAGCCGCCGTACAACAAGTGGGAGATCTCACTTTTGAATGCTGTAAAAATATCCTGTATGATATGGCTACGGTAGATGAAGGACTTGTCTGTGAAACCATACTGTCACTCTACAATAAAGATGCTATCGTAGTAGAACCTGCGGGCGCACTTTCAGTAGCCGTATTGGAAAAATATAGAGAAGAAATAAAAGGTAAAAACGTAGTGTGTATCATCAGCGGAAGTAATAATGATATTACCCGTATGGAAGAGATCAAGGAAAAAGCATTGCTTTATGCAGGATTAAAGCATTATTTCCTGGTCAGATTTCCACAGCGTCCCGGAGCATTGAAAACCTTTGTGATAGATGTGCTGGGTCCTGATGATGATATTACCTATTTTGAGTACACCCAAAAAAATTCAAAAGAAAAGGGAATTGCAGTTGTAGGAATTGCTCTGAAGCAAAACAAAGATTTCAACCCATTGATCAATAAGATGAAACAATATGATTTCTTTGTCAACTATCTGAACAATGATCCTTCGCTGATGAACCTTCTTATTTAAAAGACTTTAGATGAAAAAAGAAAAATATTTTTTTGATGAAATTAAAAAACGACATAACAACCTGAAGCGTTAAGAAAATGAATTCTGTGAACATTAAAAAAACTCTACTGTTTGAATGTGGGCTAATATATAATCCTCAATATAGAATGTTTCCGTACAAACTAGAATGTTAGAGAACAGATTTCATTTTAACGCGGAAGTTTGCAAGTCTTGAATGTTGGGTTCTTTTGCTTCAAAGTAAAAGAATCGTAAAGATATTTTTTTTCGCAGATTCTAAAAACACAATGATGAAAGAAGCTTCACAATCTGTGAAGCTTTTATTTTTATCTTTCAAGCGAAAAATTAGAAATTACTTTTGGACGTACCGTTTCATTAGCTACTTTCCAGGATGTTCTGTACATCCATTCGGTCATTTTGAAAAGCTTTTTGTAATTGATATTTTCAGATTCATCCTGTGGGGTATGATACTGATCATGCAGCACGCTGGTGAAGAATATCGCAGGAATTCCAATCTTAGCATACGGAAGATGATCACTTCTGAAATAGAAATATTCAGCATGGCTTGGAGAATCCCAATCTTTCAGGTATTTGAATTTTGTACTTTCATTATTGGCATCTTCAGCCATTTTTACAAGTTCTTCAGAATTTTTGTGAGGGGAATTTCCTCCTAATAAAGCGGCTTCATTGTTTTCATTTCTCCCGATCATATCACCATTCAGAACGGCTACAATGTTCTCTTTCGGAACAACAGGATGTGCTGCATGCCATCTTGATCCCAGCAATCCTCTTTCTTCAGCGCCATGGAAAACAAACAAAATACTTCTTTTTCCCGGCTGTTTTTTGTAAGCCCTCGCCATTGCAAGCATTGCCACACAGGTACTCGCATTATCATCAGCACCATTGTAGATAGTGTCATTCTTTACAGGATGTCTTATCCCGTCATGATCCTGGTGTCCGCTCAATAACACATATTCATTTTTAAGAACAGGATCTGTACCTTCTATTTTTCCTATGATATTCACTGAAGGATATTGGTAAGTTTCAGTAATCAGACTCAGAGAAGCTTTAGGGTTATTTTTTACCCAGCCGGCATTTTCTCTTTTGATCCACAGAACAGGAATATTATTGGTGATTTTTTCTCTTAATCCTTCTACGCCATAGCTTCCTCTTGTCATTTGAGGCAATACTTCCACCCAGCTTTGTTCAGAAATATCATCAGTAATGAAAATAATAGCTTTCGCTCCCAATTCAGAAGCTTTATTGTAGTATTTATTTCTTACAAATCCAGGATATCTTCTTACAAAAAGGGTCATATCTTTCGGGATATTTTTGTCAGAAGCGTTTATAGCAAGAATTTTACCTTGGATATTCAATTTCGCAAGATCTTCAGGCTCTGTGTTTCCGGCATATACAATTTCAGCGTCTAAAGAGGCATTTACAGGTTCTGCCACCAGAAAATCTTTCCATAATTTTAAACTGTTATCTCCAATTTTAAGGGTACTTTGCGGGATCACCTGATGTCTGTACATATCAAAGAACTGGAAAAAAGTTCCGTTATCTCCGGCAGGTTTCATTCCTGCTTCTTTGGCTTTGTCGGCCAGCCACATAGACACTTTCAATTCATCCAGGGTTCCGGCTTCACGTCCCCAGAACTGGTCTGCAGCCAGCTGATACATATCGGTGCGTAGATCTGCTTCTTTGATGGCAGAAACCAAAGGCTTCTTATAATTCTGAGCATTTCCAAAGGCAAGTATGAAGAGTCCAAGCAGAGAAAAAACATAATTTTTATTCATGGTAGCTCTTAATTGAAGTTGGCCAGTTTATCTGAAAACTGTTTTGAAAACTCTATTCTGTCTTCTTCCAGTTTTTCCTTTGTAGAAGGTAAAATATAATTAAACAGGATCTTGTCTTCATGGTCTAAAAAGATAATTTCCTTCTCATTTCCATCAATCATTTGTGAGAAAATCTCCCACATTGGAGTGTCTTTTAATTTTAATAATTCAAAAAACTGTTCTGCTTTGATTTCGATTTTCTGCATGTTCTTTTTATATATATTATCGTTGAATATTTCTGAATTCTGATTCAAAAATAAAGATTTTGTATTTCACGAGGTGTTAAAACTCCAGAAACTTCAGCTTAAACTGGATGGCAAAATTTTCTCTGAAATGGGGTGTCGCATAATAACCCACTCTGTAGAATAACCCAAGATTAAAATAACTGGAAAGGAAATTGTTCCATTCCAAACCTACTTCCTGATACAGATGATCCAGTTTTCTGAACTTAAACTGGTGGTATTCCGGATGTTTCATATCTCCGATAGTTCCTCTTAAGACAAAATCAAAGCTGGAAACATTATGGCCGAAACTTTTGAAATACCAGGGAAGCTTATGGGTAAAGTAGTACGCGACGAATCTGTCGTTATAGTATTTTCCTCCCTCCAGTGTTGCGAATCCAAGGTAAGAAGTAAGGTTAAAATTAAAATCTTTACCCGGAGAAGCCAGTCCGTTCATCGTAAAGTTTTTCCAGATAGGCGCTCCACCCAGAACAAGACCTCCGTATAATCTGAAACCTGTAGTCCCGATTGGTGTTTTGAAATTATGAACAAACAAGGCATCAAAACGGGAATAATTAAAATCTCCCTGCAGTATTTTGTAACTTTGCTCATAATTAAAATAGAGTTCAGGGTATTTCTGATCAATCAGAGATTTTCCCTGTGGCGTCATAATATTGGTGGAATTCGGGGAATATTTTAAGGTAAAAAGGGTATTGAAGTTTCTGTATGAAGTTCCTCTGTCCCTGAACTGATAATCGAATTCAGCCTCTTCCGTATTTCTTCTTACGGCAAGGGCAACAGTAAGTCCGTTGGTGACATCGTTCAGATAAGATAATGACACTCCTTTAAAGTGAAAATATCTGTCGTTATTCAGATTATTTCCGAAATTCATCATCCTCATCTTAAAATTCCACAGCTTTCTGTTGAATTCTCCTGAGGCCGTTACATCATCATAGACTTCAAATCTGAAAAAGGAGTTTTTCTCCAGTGTGGTTCTCATATCAAGCCCCATTCCGTACTTCCATTTTCTGTCTTTTACACCATATGCGAAGTAGTAATCTGGTGAAAAATAAGGATTGAAGTTTTCATTCAGCTTGGCTTTTAAACCTAATCTGAAACCTTCATAGGAGTTATAATTAACAATTTCATCTACAGCAAAATCTACGGAACCTACTCTGATCTGTCCGTTCAGTAATCCTGATAAAATCTGGGCTTTGGTGTCAATTTTATACTTTTTTCCTAAACTGTCGATGGTTTTATAGGTATTTTGTTCCCTCTCGGTAAGAGGTTCCGTTCTATATTGGTCCAGAGAATGCCCGTCGATATTCTTTACAGAGAAAGTATAGCCTTTGAAGTCTTTTGGATTCTCTTCAATAGGAGCTTCAAAATCAAAATATTTTGAGGTAAGAAAAGCGTAAGTGCCAAAGCTTTTTTTATCTTTCTTATCATCAGCATGCACTTTGTCATCCATAGCCATTTTACCCATTTTAAGCTTCGCTTTTTCGTGGGCAAGAAACCATTTGTTATTATAAAATACCCAGGTACTGGTGATAATTCCTTCGTTTTTGTTTTTACTGAAATTTTCAATTTTTTTGACTCCGTAAGTTTCAGTATCTACATAGATAGCACCATTATACTTTCGTTTTCTGTCCGGCTTTTTGTAATTCACCTCACGGAAGCGGATCACAAAGTTTTTCCTGCCGTCAAGGGTAATGGTATCTGAAAGAAAGAACCGGTAAAGACCTCTGTTTTCAGGTTTCAACTGCTCCGGAACAACATCTCTGTTACTTTGCTGGAGCGCAATCATTTCGTAAATAGGCTGCTTCAGGCCGGAGATTCTGTTGTCCAGAATATTGATCTTTTCCCCGTACTTTTTGGAATATAAAAACTCCTGAGCTCTTTCCCAAAGGAAAAGTTTGCTTTTTGAAAATATTTTTCTTGCGTTACTATTATTCAGGGAGTCTTTTTCTCTTTTTTTCTTGAAAATATTGAGATCATTGAAATACTGATTAAATTCAGAAAGACTGTCTTCATCAATATCCAGAGATATTTTTTCGTAAGATTTGTAAGAGTAAGACCCTAAGCTTTTCGGGGAGTTTTCTTTGAAGAGCTTATTAACTTTTCTAAGGATTTCCAGAGCCCTGGGATCACTTTTGTCCTCAATAACTACGGTTTCAATATCGGTAGTTTTGTTTGTTTTTTTTAGCAGGGAAACTTCCATACTGCTTTCTACTGTAACGGTTTCTTTTTGATAAGAATCAGCATCCACATCAATGTTTTTACATCCTGTTTTAAATTCCAGAATACCTTGTTCATTTGTATATCCGATAACTGAATTATCACAGGATACCTTTGCTTTAAAGACAGGTTTTTGACTGGCGTCATCCACAACCTTAATTTTTGTTTGTGAATACCCCAAAAAGCAGATCATAAAAAATAATAACAGTAAACCCCTTTTCATGTAAAAAAACTACGTCAAAAATAATGATATTTATTATTGTAGAAAAGTTTTTAACAGAGTATAATATTGATTTAATCTAATGTTTTCATGAACTTTGCAAGAACAAAGCCCCATGAAGAAATTGACAGATAATCTTTCTGTATCTTAATGGGATTTTTAAATAAAAAAACTTCTTTGCCGTTAAGTTTCAGGAATTTTAATTGTTTTTCGCTGTTTTTGTGTTCCGGAATCGTAATTTATTGATCATCAAGAGCTTTCATAAACTCAATAATATTGTCAATTTCCTTATCAGTAAGCTGGAGTGGAGCATCAGAAAGTGTCTGGTTTTCTACTTTAAATCCAAAAGCTTTTCCACCGCCTTTGTTATAGAAATTCATCACTTCTTTCAGGGTTTTATAGCCTCCGTTGTGCATATAAGGAGCTGTCTTTTGAATATTTCTAAGAGTGGGGGTTTTGAAAGAATGCTGTAATGAAGAAACCGTTTCGTGGAATTTTCCTCTTCCCGGATCAGCGTCAAATGTTTTATTCTCTGCATTCACAGCAACACCCAGAATTTCCTGCTCGGTTTTCTTGAAGTTCGGAGGAACTGTCCCGTTGAATAAAGGAATAAAATGACAGATAGCACACTGAGCTTTTCCCACAAAAAGATTGAAACCAAGTTTTTGATTTTCTGTCATTGCAGATTTGTTTCCTCTCATATATTCATCAAAAGCAGAATCGAATTTCGCCAGAGAACGAATATAGCTTGCCAGCACATTCTGCAGCTGCCATACTTCGGTTTTTGGGGAGTGATAGATTTTTTTGAATGCAGCCTGATAATTTTTATCCTGATTGATTTTGGCAAGGATCACATTCAGGTCACCATGCATCTCTTCTTTATTGGAAATCACATCTGAGCTTTGTCCTTCCAGATCATCCTTTCTCATATCCCAAAACTGACCATGCTGATATCCTGCATAATTGAGAGAAGGTGTATTTCTCGCCAATTCTGAGTTTTCAAGAGACATTGCTCTGGCCAGTCCGTCTGTAAAAGCTTTTTCTGGAATATGACAGGTTGCACAGCTTCGGCTATTGCTGTTGGATAGTATTTTGTCATTAAAAAGCTGATGCCCTAGTGCTGCCTTTTCTTCAGTGTAGGCATATTCTTTTCCGGGAGTGAAAGCATTAGGATTAAAAGCATTTTTAGAAAAAAAAGTAGCCGCATTTTTGTTTAGAGCAGTAGTTACGTCAACGTCCGGAATGTTTTCCTGATTTTTAAAATCCAACATCAGAGCTGTGATCTTGTTTAAATGATCCGGAATAAAATTGACATAATCAAACGTATTTTTGTCTGAACTTTTCTTCAGAACTGCAATGGTTGAACTGATCTCTGCAACAATGCTTTTTAAAGCTTTATCTTTTGAACGTTCAGTGGAGATTTGTTCTAACGTTTCTTTAATTCCTTCCAGTGAAAAAGGCATTTCCTGCAAAAATGTTCCAGAAACCGGAGTGTCAAAACCTGAGATTCCCAAGCTGGAAATTCTGAAAGCTTCCTGTCTCAATGCATCAAAAACCTGATCTTTACTGATGGTAATGACCTGAAAGTTGGTTTCTATAGTGTTGCTTTTATTGATCAGCTTATTGAGCATTCTGATCATTTCTTCTTGATTTTCTTTATTGTAAGGGTAGAGCATTTCTTCCAAAACCTGCAGTCCTTCGGGTTCTATTTCTGTATGCTCATCCATTTCTATTTCCGGAAGGGCAGGTCCGTTGATAAACCTGGCGGAGTGAGGAAGGAAGTATTCTACAGCCCATTCCATTTTTTTGTAAGTTTTTCGGATGTCCTGAAATTTTTCCTGAAGAAGTTTTTCATCAGAATTTTTAGAAACCATGGTTTTCAGTTCGTTGATTTGTTTTTCAAAATCAGCATTGGTTTTGGTAATCCTGTTTTTTACAGAGCCAAGATCTTCATATACGGGCTGCGGCTTTTCATTTTTGCAATAATAAAGCGTAAAAAGTGCGGCAGCACAGTATAAGAAAAGAAGTATAGGGTATTTTGAAAGTTTATTCATGAGTATGAAAAAGTATCAACAGAGGTTTTCTATTGATACTTTAATTGAATTTGATATGAAGGAATTAAAACTATTTTTCTACGTTTCTGATGATAACAATCTGGCCACCTTCTTTGTTGGTGTTGATTCCGGAACCGTCAGGATTTTTGAATTTATCCAGCTGCCATGTGTGAGAATGGATATTCACAGAGAAAGTATTCGGAATTCCGATGATGTCTGAAATATCAACCATTGCTCCAAATTCCCATGAACCGAATTTCTGAAGATCTCCGGATTGGTTGTAAGCCGTCTGCCATGCCGTATCATTTCTGTTGTGCCTCATATTCAGCCACGGTTTGTATTGTTTCGTAGCAATATTCAGCTGCCAGATATAAGAATCATGTTTTGCATTTTTGTAATAGGAATCTCCGTCTTCCTGGATGTATACGAAGTTTTCAGTCACACACAGATTATCCGGATTGATCAGATTATTTCCAGGATTAGAATCACCTTCTGCAACCACTTCCAGTTTTCCTGTCAGCATATTATTGGCGTTAAGAACAAGCTTGTAAACTCTTCCCCACATTGTTAATCCAGCTTTCGGATTGATACCGTCAGAAGATTCTCCGGTAGCAGTAAAGTAGATTTCTCTACCTTTTCCTGCTCCTTTTCTGTAATCTACATCTTCCACTCTTGAAAAACGGATCGCATTATTGTCAATGTTTTTCTGATTGATCTGAGCTCCTGTAAGATTTTTAGCGTTCGGAATTTCTACGAATTCTACATCATAACTGCTTCCTTTCGTCATATCCGTTTCAGTATAGTTGCTGTTGGTTCTTTTTAAAGAATACAACTTACCGTTATCAAGGTCACCTTGTGTATCAGCTACGTACATGATTAATTGCCCTGCAGACTGATGGGAAGAAGAGTAAGACTGGTCTTCACCAATGACAATATAGGTTTTTCCGTTAGATACATCTTTAGGAAGCGGAACTGCATTTTCCATGGAAGCCTTTCCTAAAGCTGGTTTTACCCTTGTTTTATCAGTAGCCTGAGATGTCGGTGCTAAAGGATTTAAAGCGTGAACCATACTTTCTTCACCCGATTCTCCGGCAGTAAGGAATGCACTGAAACCATGAATTTCAGGTGTTGCCAATGTAGCGGAACACAATCTTGTCATTCCTCCGGTTCCGTTTAAGATATATTCTCCTTTTACAGGCTTAAACGTTTTGTCGAGGTATACTCTTGATACAGATTGCTTGATCTCATGGTTGGTGATCATCAGGTAACCCTCAGAGTTAGGATCTTTCATAAGCCCCATTCCGTCCGGCTGTCCTCCGAAAACAAAGTCAGGAGAACCTGGAAGTACATCCGAGCTGGAAATAAGGGTGGTAATATTTAAATTTTCAAAACCTTGCATTCCATAAACGAAAGCGGGTTCTTTAGAAAAATTTTCAAGTTTGATTTTGTCATTGACAGGAGTATCGGAGTTCCCGTTGTTGTCATCGTTGCAGCCTTGAAATATAAGGGAAGCAAGCAGAAGAGCTCCAATAGTTTTATTAATTTTCATAATTACATTTTTTGAATTTCGATTATGGCAAAACTAAAGGTCTGGTGTTAACTGAGTTTTAAGAAGACAAAACAAATAGTTTAAGATTCGGTGATGATTTGTTAAGATAAGGTCAATAATTAGAACGGATATAAATAAAAAAGACTTTGATGAAATCTTAGTAATAAAGAATAGTATGTTATAGCGCAGAGTACGCAAACATTTCATAGCGGAGTGGAACGAAAATATTGATGATAGCATGAGAATTTCTTGGCGATCCTGGCGTTAAATAAAACATATATCCAGCTTATATAACCTTCCAAGTTCATTTTTATCTCTCGGTGATTTCACAGATTATGCAGATGCTTGTGGAAAATCTGCGTAATCTCTTTCATCTGTGAGAAGTAAGAATAGTACACACACTTAGTCAGAATCAATGAAGTTGATTCCATTCTTTGCCTCCTGAAATTATAAAGTATTATAGAAAAGACTTTGTGTTAAAATAATATGATATGCACTAAAAACAACCCCGGCTGTCTTAATTCTGAGACAGCCGGGGCTAAAATTTATAATAGAGGTTTCTATTTTAGAGAGTCAAAGCTTTTTGGTAAGCATTTTCCAAACCTTCAAGGTTTTTACCACCAGCTGTTGCAAAGCCAGGGTTTCCGCCACCACCACCTTGGATTTCTTTTGCAAGGTCTTTTACGATAGCTCCAGCCTGATAATCTGCTGCAAGATCATCAGAAACCCCAACAGTAATCATTGGTTTTCCGTCTGCATCAGAAAGAATGATGGTAACTGAAGCCGGAATTTCTTTCTTCAATTGGAATACAATATCCTTTACAGAACCTGCATCCAGAGACGTTTTCTTTACAAGAAGCTGCTTGTTGCCTTTCTGCTCATATGCATTCTTCCATTCTCCGATTTCTCCTTTTGCCTTTTCCTTTTTAAGAGCATCTACTTCAGCCTTCAATGAGGTATTTTCTTCGATCAGTTTTTCAATAGATCTTACCACATCTTTAGATTTTAATAATTGAGAAAGTTCAATGATCTGTTTTTCAAGATTGTGGAAATATTCTTCAGATTTATCTCCTGAAATAGCCTCTATTCTTCTGATACCCGCTGCAGCAGAACCTTCAGAAGTAATTTTGAAATGACCGATTTCGCTGGTGTTTTTTACGTGAGTTCCCCCGCAAAGTTCTTTTGAACTTCCAAACTGGATCATTCTCACACTGTCACCATATTTTTCACCAAATAAAGCCATTGCTCCTTTTTCCAGAGCTTCCTGAATCGGAATATTTCTGAATTCCTGTAAAGCAATACTTTCTTTGATCTTTTTATTTACTTTTTCTTCAATTAATGCTAATTCTTCCTCAGTCATTTTGTTGAAATGAGAGAAGTCGAAACGAAGATAATCCGGCCCAACATAAGAACCTTTCTGTTCTACGTGAGTTCCTAACACCTCTCTTAAAGCTTCATGCAGAAGGTGAGTCACAGAGTGGTTAGCCTGAGAATTTTTTCTCTCAGAAGCATTTACTTTAGCATAGAAAACAGCACCTGCATCTTTTGGAAGACCGTTGATTAATGAAATAATTAATCCGTTTTCTTTTTTAGTTTCCAGCACTTCAAAACTTTCAACAGCATTTTCAAGAACACCTTTGTCTCCAACCTGTCCACCTCCTTCAGGATAGAAAGGAGAACTGCTTAATACCACCTGATAGAATTCTCCGTCTTTATTTTCTACCTTTCTGTATCTTGTAATATAGGTTTCAGACTCAGTCTGGTCATATCCTACAAAGGTTTCAGGTTTTGATTCAAGAGTTACCCAGTCATATACTTTTTGAGCAGAATCTGCTTTTGAACGAAGCTTTTGTTTCTCCATTTCAGCTTTGAAGCCTGCTTCATCAATCGTTAATCCTTTTTCTTCAGCAATAATTCTTGTTAAATCATCAGGGAAACCGTACGTATCATACAACTCAAAAACTTCTTCGCTTGGTAATACTTTCTGGTTATTGCCAATTGTCTGCTGGATCAGTTTTTCAACTCTGATCAGACCGTTTTCAATGGTTTTTAAGAATGAGTCTTCTTCACTTTTGATCACTTCAGCAACCAGTTTTCCCTGTTTTTCAAGCTCAGGAAAGAATGCTCCCATCTGCTCCTGCAGCACAGCCACCAATTTGTAAAGGAAAGGTTCTTTCATATCAAGGAATCTGTAAGAATAAGAAATTCCTCTTCTTAAGATTCTTCTGATTACATAACCGGCACCTCCATTGGATGGCAATTGTCCGTCTGCAATAGCAAAAGAAACCGCTCTGATGTGGTCTACCACAACACGGATCGCAATATCTTTCTCGTCTTCTAAAATTCCGGTGTATTTTTTACCTGAAAGTTCCTCAACTTTAGCAATAAGCGGAGTGAAAACATCCGTATCATAGTTGGAAGACTTCCCTTGAAGCGCCATACAAAGACGTTCAAATCCCATTCCTGTATCTACGTGCTGAGCAGGAAGCTTCTCTAAAGATTTATCTGCCTTTCTGTTGAATTCCATGAAAACCAGATTCCATACTTCAACTACTTGAGGGTGGTCATTATTCACCAATTCAAGTCCAGAAACTTTCGCTTTCTCTTCCGGTGTTCTTAAGTCAACATGGATTTCTGAACACGGTCCGCACGGTCCGCTTTCACCCATTTCCCAGAAGTTATCTTTTTTATTTCCATTGATGATTCTGTCTTCGGAAATATGAGATTTCCAGAAATCATATGCATCCTGGTCTCTGTCAAGATTTTCTGAAGCATCACCCTCAAAAATCGTTACATATAAATTTTCTTTTGGAATTCCGTATACTTCAGTCAGTAATTCCCAGGCAAAAGCAATAGCCTCTTTTTTGAAGTAATCCCCGAAAGACCAGTTTCCTAACATCTCAAACATGGTATGGTGGTAAGTATCTCTGCCTACATCATCCAGGTCATTGTGCTTCCCTGAAACTCTAAGACACTTTTGGGTATCGGCAATTCTAGGGGCGGTAGGTGTTTTGTAGCCAAGGAAAAAATCCTTGAACTGCGTCATTCCGGAGTTGGAAAACATAAGGGTAGGGTCGTCTTTCAGCACAATAGGAGCTGAAGGAACTATAAGGTGCCCTTTACTTTTAAAATAGTCTAAAAATTTTTGACGTATTTCTTGTGATGTCATAGTATTGCTTTTGCTTTTTTAAATATCAAATTTTTGATAAGATGCAAATTTAAGATTTTTAAGCGATTTGTAATAATTTTATGCTATGTTTTGAATGATAACGAGTTTGGCTAACGGATATGTGGTAAACCTTATAGGTTTTCAAAACCTGTAAGGCTTGTAATAGCAGTTTTGTAATGACTGTAATCAATAATAGTCTATCTAATTTTGCAATTTTCCGTTTAACTTACTACCTTCGTTGTGATCTGAAAAAAAGACAAAAAATCCTTCCAATGACAAAAGATGAAGAGCTGAAAGACTGGATAGAACAATATTCAGGACCACTTTTGAAGAGAGCACTGTATGTACTTTCCAATAAAGAAGATGCACAGGATGTGGTTCAGGAAGTTTTTCTTGCAGCCTATTCTGCCTATGATTCTTTTGAAGGGAAAAGCAATGCGCTTACGTGGCTGATGGCTATTCTCAATAGAAAAGTTGCAGATTTTTACCGGAAAAAATATAAATCCGAACCCAATATCCGACTTGATCATTTTTTTGATGAAACCGGATCATGGAAAAATAATGATGTTTTAAACGACTGGAATGTTTCTGGCGATGGAGATGAGCTTTTAGACAGTGCAGATTTTAATAAAACATTAGAAGAATGTATTGAAGAATTGCCCTCCAAATGGAAGATTTTGCTTAAAATGTATTATATCGAAGAAAAAAAAGCACCGGAAGTCAGTCAGGAATTAGAAGTTTCTACGACTAATCTTTGGAAGATTCTGCAAAGAAGCCGAATGCAGTTGAGAGAATGTCTGGAGTTTAACTGGTTTTCAAAATCATAAGTGAAATGATAAGAAGAATACTACATAAATTATTTTTACCATGCAGTGAAGCCACTTTACTGATGGAAAAAAGGAATGCCCAATCTATTTCTTCCAGAGAAAACAGGATGCTCAGCATGCACCTTATGATCTGCAAATGGTGCAGAATGTACAATGAAAAGCTGGCAATTCTGGATAAAGTGTTTAAAAAGAAATTTTCTGAACAAAAAACGGAAATAAATGAATCTGAAATTCAGGACTTTAAAAATAAAATGATCGATAAATTAAATTTCTAAGAAAATTTCTGTCAGGATTGTAAAATAGCTCCGACTATACTTTTGAAAACAATAAAGTATTCATTTAAAATCTTAAAAACATGGTCGGAACAGCACAAAAATCTAAAAATCTATTATCCCGAACCGGGTATTACATTTCCCTATTCGGAGCAGCGCTTATTTTTCTGTGGATTGGTATCTTCAAATTTACTCCCACAGAAGCAGCAGCCATAAAACCTTTGGTGGAAAACCATTTCTTAACTTTTTTCGTATATAAAATTATAAGCGTCCAGGCAGTGTCAAATCTTATCGGAACGATAGAAATTATCATTGCATTACTCCTGATATTTAGTGCGAAATTTGCAGTACTGAAAAAGTATGCAGGTATAGGAATGATCGTAACTTTTCTGGTAACATTAAGCTATTTATTTACAACACCGGGAATCTGGAAAATAGTAGACGGAGTGCCTGTGACGGATTTCTTTATTCTGAAAGACCTTATGCTTTTAGGATTTGGATTCATGATTGTTCAAAATAATAAGTAATGAATAAAAAGGATAAAATGAAAAATATATTAATTGTACTCGGAATCATTCTGGGTATAGCAGTATTTGCTGCGGGATCCGGGCTTTTTAAAAAAAACAAGCCTGATGTAGTGGAAATAAAAAAAGAAAATGAGAAAATTATGGATAACAAAAACGTTAGAGAGATTTATTTTGCAGGTGGATGTTTCTGGGGGACAGAACATTTTTTTCAACAGATTCGTGGAGTGGTAGGAACAGAAGTAGGCTATGCCAACGGAAATACCCAAAATCCTACGTATGAAGAGGTGGTAAGTCATACAACAGGTTTTGCAGAAACCGTAAAAGTAAAATATGATCCTGAACAGGTAGATCTGAAACTGTTGATTGATCTTTATTTTAAAACCATTGATCCTACAAGCAAGGATCAGCAGGGAAATGACAGAGGAAACCAATACAGAACCGGAATTTATTTCACCAATAAAACAGATGAAGCGGTGGTAAAAGATGAAGTTCAGAAGCTGGCAAAGAATTATAATAAACCAGTAGTCGTAGAAACTATTCCATTGAAAAATTTCTACAGAGCAGAAGATTATCACCAGGATTATCTGGATAAAAATCCGGGCGGTTACTGTCATATTGAACCGGGACTTTTTGAAATGGCGAAAAAAGCCAATCCGCTTCCAAAACCGGCTTATCAAAAACAGGATAAAAAAGTTTTAAAAGAAAAATTAACTGCAGAACAATATAATGTTACCCAGGAAAACGGTACGGAAAGACCTTTCCAGAACGAATACTGGAATGAAACCCGTGAAGGAATTTATGTAGATATTACCACCGGAGAACCTTTATTTGTCTCTACCGACAAATTTGAATCCGGATGTGGATGGCCAAGTTTCTCAAAACCGATTACCAAAGGTTTGATTGATGAAAAGCTGGACCGTTCCCATGGTATGGACAGAGTAGAAGTAAGAAGTAAAACCGGTGATGCCCATTTAGGACACGTTTTCACAGACGGACCGCAGGATAAAGGAGGACTTCGTTACTGTATCAACAGTGCTTCTCTGAAGTTTATTCCGAAAGCTGAAATGGAAACAAAAGGATACGGAAAATATCTTCCGTTGTTAGATAAAAAGTAATATGAAAGGAAGGCTGCCATCTGGCAGCCTTTTTATTGTTATATAATCAATCCTGGAAAGTAATATATTTTTTTCATGGCTGTTTTTTGACAATGCTGAATGAAAATTTTAAGCCAAAAAAAGTGATCCGAAAACGAACCACTTTAAAAACAACTTTTAAATTCTAAATATAGACATCTACCAATCTCTTTTTCTCAGAATCCAGTACGATCCGAATATAAAAATAGCACACCACACCAGACAGGCGATAAGACTTTCCGTAGGGTAGTGAAATTCATATTTTAAGCCGATCATTTTAGCCATATTTAATCTCATCATCGGATTAGGAATAAGGTTGGACATACTTTCCAGCGGTAAAAGATGCGTTAGGAAAAAATCGTTCTGAAGAACCTCGTTTCTTTGTGGTCCCTGCATTCCCTTTACTTTTGAATACGTTTCAAGAGCGGTTAAAATTCCTTCGCCAATCCACAAAACGAAAAGGGCAAGAAAAACAAAAACAGATTTTCTCAGTAAAATGGAAAGGAACATTAAGAAGCAAAAGAATGTAAATAGCTTCACAAAGTAATTTCCAATGAAGAAAATCTCAGCAAAAACCTTTGCAGATTCTTTTGTATTAGAATATTGATATCCAAGGAAAATAGTAATCCCGAATACAATCACTGTAGAAACAATTGTGAAAATACTTATCGTTAAAAGTTTTGAAGTGATGAACTCTTTTCTGCTCAATCCATCAATCGTATTCTGCTTGAACATTCTGTTGCTGAATTCCTGTGAAATAGAGAAAACAATGATCAGCCCCAGGAAAATTTTCAGCAAAGCAACAATCCATGTGGTGAAATTCCAGATTTCAGGGAAATTATAAATTCCTTCTTCCTTTAAATTGATCGTTCCTCCGAAAACATCAAAGTCAATCAATCCAATGAAAAGTAAAGCAATAAGAATGGCGAAATAGAGTATTGTGAAAACTTTGAACGGTTTGTAGTTCAGGTTTTTATAGTATTCCAGTTTTAATAATTTGATCATGATTAATGGGTGTTTTTTACAAGTTCAAGAAATTGAGATTCAAGAGACATTTTTTTCTTGGTCAAATGGGAAAGATAGATTCCTTTCTCTGCCAGTTTCTGATTCATTGCCGAAGCTGAAACAGAAGCATCATCACGGATCTGGGCTTTGATAAGATCACCTTCCTGATGGATGGAAGAGAACCACTGAAGCTCGTTAAGGGTATTTAACAGCAATGTGTTATTATCTGCTTTCAGTTCAAAATATCCGTTGTTGGAAGTCATTTCATCCACTCTTCCACAGTAAATGGAATTTCCTTCTTTGAGTACAATTACATGGCTGCAGATTTTTTCAATTTCATCAAGAAGATGGCTGGCGATGATAATCGTGATACCTTGTTTTGCAATATCACTGATGATTTCTCTGATCTGAATGATTCCTTCAGGATCCAGTCCGTTGGTCGGCTCATCCAATATCATTACTTCAGGATTGTTCAGCATCGCCGAAGCAATGGCAAGACGCTGTTTCATTCCCAAAGAAAAGGTTTTGAAAGTATCTTTTCTCCTTTCATACAGATTAACGGTCTTCAGGACTTCGTCAATCCTTGAATAGGGGGTTTGCTTAATTTCAGCGACAATCTTAAGATTGGTTTCTGCACTGAGATAAGGGTAAAAGTTAGGCTGTTCGATAATCGCCCCGATCTTTTTCAACGTTTCCGGATCTGTTCCCTTTTTTCCAAACCAGAACCAGTCTCCACTGGTAGGATTGATGGTTGACAGCAGCATTCCGAAAGTAGTGGATTTTCCACTTCCGTTCGGACCTAAAAGGCCATAAACATTTCCTCTTTCGACATCAAAAGAAATATTGTTGACCACAACTCTTTTGAATTTCTTTGTCAAATTTTTTACTGATAAAATCTTTTCCATGTAATTTGTTTTACATAGTAGTAGTCTATATAAATTAGATAATGTTACAGAATTATCATAAATCAATATTAATTTATGAACAAATACATTAAATTTGATAGTATTAATCAACAGTTATGAAGCTAATTGAACTGGCAGAAGAATTAAATGTTTCTGCAGAAGCCATCAAACAGTTTATCCAGGATTTTGATCTTGAACTGGTACACTGTGTCAGTACCAATTTTGAGGTAAAAGAAGATTTTGAAAAATTTGCCCGCGAAAATGTAGATTTTTTAAGGTTATACGAAAAAGATCTTGATAAAAATAAAACACTGGAGCAGATTGCTGAAGTTATCAATCAGCCTAAAGATAAAGTAGAGGAGGTGATTAAAGATCATAATCTCAATATTTTTGATAACGGCTTTTTCAAATCCTCCATTTCAAGCTACGGAATTGATAACAAACTGGGCGGCAATTATCAGTTTGTCTATGATTATTTCGGGCATAAAACCAGCCTTCAGCAAAGAGATTTTATAGGATATAGAGACCTTTTCTTTTATACCTCCACAGTTTTGGAACCCTTCCTGAATCCACAGCAGATCAAAGACTGGGGAATCAACAAACCTGCAGGAATTATTCTGTATGGACCTCCGGGAAGCGGCAAGATCTTCTGGGCTAACAAAATTGCTGAAATTATTGGATATCAGTTTAAAGAAGTGAAAAAGCATTATTTGGGAACTTCATTGATTGACGGAAATGAAATCAACTTCAGTGATTTTCTGCTGAACATGATGAAGGAAAACAAAATGCTGCTTTTCATGGATGATTTTGATGAAATTATGATGCAGAGAAGAGCAGAAACAGATGTAGCTTCCCGTAATCTCGAAGCTCAGGAACTTATTCTTCACTACATCGGAAAATTTGAAAAAGAAGGTGTCCTCATGGTAGGTTCTGCCAATTCTGTTTCAGAAATTGACGAAGAGATTCTTGCTCCCGGAAGATTCGATGTGATGATTCCGGTCTTTCCCCCCAATGCTTCTGAGCGTTCGGAAATCATTCTTTACGCCATGACCAGAGGATTGGAAGAAGATTCTTTACTCTACAAAATACTTAAAAACAATAAAGCAGATAAAATACCTTTCTGGCACGAAATCTCTTCAAAAATGAAAGCATTCAGCAACACCATGCTGATAGACTTTACCCAAAGCTTAAAGAAAAGAATTAAAAATCTTTACCAGAGAACCAGAAACGAAAAGCTGAAAATAGATCAGAAACTTTTAGACAGGGCATTAAGGGATGCAGGATCAAAGCTTACTGAAGAATATCTTGATCAGGTAGCACGTTTTCTCGCGGATGCCATTATTAATAATTTTGATGATTTTCAGTTTAGAATCCAGGCATTGAAGAATGAGCTGGAAACCTATAGAATTGTAGAAGAACCAAGAAGAGCAATCGGGTTTTCACATAATAATGAGGAAGATAAAGGATAGTGACTACGATTTAAGAATTAAGGTTGCACTGTATCATACATTACTACTTTATACATTTTACAAAAATACTCATGAACAGCATCTGGGAACTGGATACTTTCTACAGAAAAAGAGACATCATCATTATTGGTGCGGGGTTTTCCGGGCTGTGGACTGCTATATCCATCAAAGAAAAATATCCTGAAAAATCCGTTTTGATTATTGAACGGAACGCCATTCCATTGGGGGCTTCCACAAGAAATGCCGGGTTTGCGTGCTTTGGAAGTTTTACAGAAGTCATTGCCGATTCGCAGAAAATGGGTTGGGAAAAAACATTGGAACTCGTTACCATGAGATTTGAGGGACTTCAGAAAATTCAGCAGTATTTTAAAAAGAATGAAATTGATTTTCAACTTAACGGAGGCTATGAAATTGTAAACCATGAAGAGCTTTTAGCCCAGATGGATGCTGCCAATGAAAAACTGAAAACAATAACTGGTCTGAATCAGACCTATACTCTGAAACAGAACAAAATACAGGAATTCGGACTTGGAAAATCTGCATTCCTGATTGAAAATCCCTGTGAAGGAAGTCTGCATTCAGGAAAGTTATTACAAAAGCTTTTAGAAAAGTGTCATGAACTGAAAATCGAATTTTTATTTGGAACGGAAGTTCAGCATATTGAAGAAGCAGACAACGTTGAGGTTCATCTTTCCGCCGGCCTTTCTGTAAAAGCAGATCAG
The DNA here is from genome assembly GCF_004916905.1 of Chryseobacterium candidae. Taxonomy (GTDB): domain Bacteria; phylum Bacteroidota; class Bacteroidia; order Flavobacteriales; family Weeksellaceae; genus Chryseobacterium; species Chryseobacterium candidae. The sequence continues at coordinate 91,652 of NZ_SDLV01000015.1, read as the reverse complement.
CTTATCTATTGTACCAATGCGTTCACATCAAAGTTTCTGGAAAATGAAAATATTATTCCGGCCCGTGGACAAATTCTTCTCACTGAGCCTATAGATGGTTTAAAACTTAAAGGAACGTTTCATTATGACGAAGGCTATTATTATTTCAGAAATGTAGGAAACAGAATATTGCTGGGCGGTGGAAGAAATCAGGATTTTAAAAAAGAAGAAACAACCGCATTTGAAACCACAGAATTTCTGCAGCACCATCTGGAAAACTTTTTAAAAGAAGTGATCCTTCCTGATAATGATTTTACCATTGCCCTTCGCTGGTCAGGAATAATGGCTATGGGTGAAGAAAAGTCACCTATTGTAAAACAAGTTTCGGAGAAACAGTTTTGTGCCGTAAGGCTTTCTGGAATGGGAGTTGCCTTAGCTCCGAAGGTTGGAGAAATGATAGCAGAGATGATTTGATATATGATTTTAGAAATTATAGGCTGGAAGCTAGAAGCTGGAGGTTGGAAGTTAAATACACACCCTAAACCCATACCCTCTAAAACCCTCTTATTCTTAAACTCACAAATCCGTATCTCGAACCCAAAAACTTTAATCCCGGAACTTTAAATCCGCATCTCTCCACTCTAAAAGAATTCCTTATTTTTGCAAAAAAGAAACATTCGTGATAAGCAACGACCAGATAAAAGAAGTTCAATCCAGAATTGAAGACTTACACAGATACCTTCAGATTGAAAAAAAGAAGATTGAAATTGCCAATGATGATGAAAAAACTGCGGCACCCGAATTTTGGGATAATCCAAAAACGGCTGAAGCATTTTTAAAACAGCTTCGTTCCAAGAAAAAGTGGGTAGAAAGCTATGATGAAATTCAGACACAGTTTGAAGACCTTCAGGTCTTGGCTGATTTTGCTAAAGAAGATCCGGATTCTGAAAAAGAACTGGACGAAACATTTCCGCAATTGGTGGAGAAAATTGAAGACCTGGAATTTAAAAATATGCTTTCCAATGAAGGAGATGAACTTTCTGCAGTACTGCAGATCACAGCAGGAGCAGGAGGAACGGAAAGTTGCGACTGGGCATCCATGCTGATGAGAATGTATACCATGTGGGCAGATAAGCAAGGCTATAAAATCCGTGAACTGAACTTTCAGGAAGGTGATGTAGCCGGAGTGAAGACTGTTACCCTGGAAATTGAAGGCGAATTTGCTTTTGGATATTTAAGAGGTGAAAACGGAGTACACAGACTGGTTAGAATTTCGCCTTTTGACAGTAATGCAAAACGTCATACCAGTTTTGTTTCAGTATATGTCTATCCTTTAGTAGATGATACCATTGAAATTAATATCAATCCTGCTGATATCAGTTTCGAAACGATGAGATCTTCCGGAGCAGGAGGACAGAACGTAAACAAGGTAGAAACTGCTGTACGTCTTCGTCACGCACCAACAGGAATTATCATTGAAAACTCAGAATCCCGTTCTCAGCTTCAGAACAAAGAAAAGGCAATGCAGCTTCTTCGTTCAAGACTTTACGAAATGGAACTGGAAGAACGTATGAAAGCCAGAAACGAGATTGAAGCCAACAAAATGAAGATCGAATGGGGAAGCCAGATCAGAAATTACGTTATGCATCCATATAAATTGGTAAAAGATGTGCGCTCAGGTCATGAAACCTCAGATGTGGATGCGGTAATGAACGGTAATATCACTCCTTTCCTTAAAGCATTCTTAATGGCCGACGGAACGGCAGTTTCCGATGATGATCCCGACTTATAAAAATCATGTTTGAATTTTAGTTAAAATCTTATAATTAATTTTTGTTTCAGACATTTTAGGCTTACTTTTGTTGTTCATCGATATTTATGGAAGATTTCAATAGCTGGAAGGATTTATTAAACCCGGAGTTTTATATAAAAATGGGAGGGTTTTGGCTGATTTTGTTTATTGTTTTTGCTGAAACAGGCCTTTTTGTAGGATTTTTTCTACCTGGGGATTCACTACTGTTCGTTTCGGGAATTTATGCCGTTGAAATCATCAAAGAGACTTTTGGCTCTACAGGGAGCGATTTCTTAGATACCACCTTACTGGCTTCCGGAGTAGCTCTTGCTGCTATTGTTGGAAATGAAGTAGGCTACTATTTCGGAAGAAAAGCAGGCCCAGCTTTGTATAAAAGACCGGATTCAATGCTTTTCAAAAAAAAATATCTTTATCAGGCACACGATTTCTTTGAAAAACATGGAGCATTAGCTGTTATTATGGCAAGATTTTTACCGGTTGTAAGAACTTTTACTCCCATTGTAGCAGGTATTGTAAAAATGGATAAAAAAGAGTTTTTAAGAGATAATATTATTGGTGCTGTATTGTGGTCATTCATTCTGATATTTGCAGGACATTATCTGGACAAGCTTTTTATGGAGCAGTTTGGTATCAATCTGAAAGAAAAACTGGAATATATCATTATTGTTATTGTTTTGGTAACTACACTTCCTGTGATTATTAAGTTTGTTTTCGGGAAAAAGGATGATTTCTCAAAATATGAAAACAATGATTCTGAATAAGAAAGAATCCAATCAAAAAATATGCAGCTGTCTCAATAATGAGATGGCTTTTTTTTTGCTTATGGATAGATAAGCTTTTTCTTAACACAAAGATTAATTTTGATAGAGTATTATTGTAAGAAAGCAAAGTAGGGAATTACTGTAATTGATTCTTTCTGAGCGAATGTATATTTATCAGCTTCATCAGTGACAAAGTCACTTCTCTTTGCCTCCTTGAAGATAAAACAGTGGATTATTTATCCTTAGCGTTTAATAGAAAAAGTTATAAACTTCTATTTTCTGACCCATTCCAGAATATTCGGGTAGATAATGCTGTCTCTTTTTCTTTTACTGAAAAATCTGGGTGCATGCCCGGCTCCTTTCATGAAAATGAATTTGTGAGGAATATTCATATTCGTAAGTGCCGAATCCATGGCGATTCCCTGATGCTGGTTGACCAGTATATCATTGTTTCCCTGAAACAGCAAGGTAGGAACATTGGTAATATTGGCAATAGGGCTGGCTTCTTTAAAGGCTTCAGAAACATTGTTCCGGTCAAACTTAGTTCCCACTACTTTTTGAAAAGTGGGAGAAGTATATTTAGAATAAAACGATTTAAGATATTCTGAGCTGTAAAAATCTGTTGGTCCGCTTAAAGAGATAATTTTTTTGATCTGTTCAGGATGCTGGTATCCGTAAAGTAAGGCAAGGTGTCCGCCGGCACTTTCTCCCAGAAGAATGTAATTGTTAGGCTGAAGCTCGGCTTTTTCTGCTAAAGAGTTGAATTTTTCAATGGCCAGCGCAATATCATCAAGCTGTTGTTTATAAGTGATTTTCTCCTTTGCAGAAACCAGTCTGTAATTCATATTGATACTGGGAATTCTGTTTTCAAAAAGCATTTTCTGAACCTGGATCATATGTTCTTTTCTGCCTAAAGTCCAGGCTCCGCCATGTACAATCAGCACAACAGGAGAATTTTCATCATAATCTTTGGGAAGAAAGACATCCATTTTTTGCCTCTTATGTTCACCATATTTCAGATTGTAAATCTTCTGCTGGCCTCCGGTACCGACCCAAACCCTGAATTTAGTATTACAGGACTGCAGCACGAAGCCAACACATCCCATAGCGAAAAAATGATACCGGAGAACGAGCTTTTTCATAGAGTAAAAATAAAAAAATATTATTACAATTCCTTATACAGATCATTGGCATAATTGTAGACAGATCAGTTGTATCTGGACAAATGGCGGGACATTGCTTTTAAGCTTAATGATAATGCTTCCCCGTATTTTCCTGCTGAAGAAAGTGACAGGGCTAAAAAAGAATCTACCGCATCGTTCAGTTCATCAGAATAATGGGGTTTTTCTTCCCTTAAAATATGAATGCTTTCTTCTGTTTTTCCATTATTTCTTAGGGTGATTACCAGCTGGATTCTTGCTCTTCTTTTTCATATCCGGTGAAATAGACTTTCAAAATCAGCAATAGTCTGGGAATTGTTACCGGTAAGTAACTCTACATGATCTTTAATTTGCTGAATAAACGCTTCATTGTTTATTGTTCCAGGTTTTAGCCATATGCTTTGTAATTGGTCTTCCCAGTTTTAAACCATTGAATAGGTTTTCAACAAAGATATAAAATATTAAAAGTGAAGATCCGTTTAATGATTCTTATAATTTTCAAAATTATTGTCATATTGAGAATACAAAAACGGAATTAAATAATTATTTTTGCTGAACTTAACAAAGATTAAAAAATTATTAAAATATGGCATCAGGCTTTTTTGCTATTTTGGATGATATTGCAGCATTGATGGATGATGTAGCAGTTACCAGTAAGATCGCTACACAAAAGACAGCAGGAATTTTAGGAGACGACCTGGCTGTAAATGCAGAAAAAGCCACTGGCTTTCTTTCTTCCAGGGAAATTCCGGTTTTATGGGCAATTACAAAAGGTTCTTTTATCAACAAACTGATCATTCTGCCTATCGTTTTTTTACTCAATTGGTTGTATGCTCCGGCTATTAATTATGTCTTGATCCTTGGAGGATTCTATCTGGCTTTTGAAGGCGTTGAGAAAGTCATAGAATTTCTTTTTCACCGTGAAAAAAAAGGTCATGAAGTTATAGAGGAAATTGAAGAAGACCAAAAGAGTTCTGAAGAAATTGAAAAAGAGAAAGTGAAATCTGCAATTACAACTGACTTTATTTTATCAATAGAGATCGTTATTATTGCTTTAGGAACCGTATTGGAAGAAAGTCATCCTTTCATTACGCAGATTTTAGTAACGAGCCTGGTTGCATTTATCGCTACTGTTGGAGTCTATGGAATTGTAGCTTTGATTGTAAGAATGGACGATGCAGGGTTTAAATTAATAAAGAAAAGTAACGATAAAGGTTTTTTCGGGAGGCTTGGACATGTATTAGTGAAGGCTTTACCTATTGTTATTAAAATATTAGCAGTAGTAGGAACAATTGCTTTAATAATGGTTGCTGGCGGAATTTTTCTACATAGGATTGAATTTTTCCATGGTATACTTCCAACTTGGCCGGATGTTTTGAAAGAGCTTACCCTTGGTGTTGTTGGTGGGTTGGCAGCAGTTGCCGTTTTTACTTTAGGAAAAGGAATTTATTCTTTAGCCACCAAAAAATAAACAGAATTAGAATTAAATAACCAAAAAAGTCCTGTATTCGAGAGAGTACAGGACTTTTTTACAGGTTTATTCGATATTTCAGCGCTTGATATTGGCTATAATTGATATCTATGAAATTTTGTTTAACGTAAAGAATTCATTCAATATCTTTTGTTAAATCAATTAAAGTTGATGGGCTTATCCCTTTAATTAATACTCGAGATTAATAATTAACATGATAACCCTTCGACAGGCTCAGGGGATAACCCGAATACCAACCGAAATTTATAAGCATTGTCAGGCTGAGCCTGTCGAAGCTATTGCTACTAAAAGGAAAGCTAAAAAAAATTGAAATCAAATCAATTGATTTCCTTTAAGCATACGTTTGTTTATAAGGCTTTTTCAGTGACAAAGTTGCCATTATTTACTTTCATTGCCACAAAAGTGGAGCTTTCTTCAAAGGAAAAAAGAGGCTGTCTCAAAAGTCAAACAATCTGGCTTTTGTCATTCTGACGAAGGAAGAATCTCATTGATAACCAAACATATGAGATTCTTCACTACATTTCATTTCGTTCAGAATGACACTTTTGAGACAGCCTCTTTTTTTATATTAATTGAATAAATCTTTTACTTTATCAAAAAAAGTTTTTTCCTTTCCGGATGGTTCTGCAACCATTTCTCCGCTGGACATCTGCTTTTCAAAGAACTCTTTCTGGTCTTTAGTAAGTTTCTGTGGTGTCCATACATTGATGTGGATGAACATGTCTCCCTTACCATAACTGTCGATGCTTGGAAGTCCTTTTCCTGCCAATCTTAAGATTTTTCCGGATTGAGTTCCCGGATCAACGGTAATTTTTACTTTTCCGCCTACGGTAGGAATTTCTTTTTTCGTTCCTAAAGCAGCTTCAGCAAATGAAACATACAGCTCCTGATGAAGATTATCACCTTCTCTCTTGATCGTTTGGTCTACTTCCTCTTCAATGATCACCAATAAATCCCCCGGAATTCCACCAAACGGAGCATCATTTCCTTTTCCTCTCACATTAAGCTGGATACCGTCTCTTGCTCCTGCCGGAATATTGATGGCAATTTCCTCTTCGTCTTTAATAAGGCCTTGTGCATTAGCTCCTGCCGGAATTTTGTCAGCAACTTTTCCAATTCCCTGACAGGTACCACAGGTAGTTTGGGTCTGCATCTGACCAAACATGGTATTCATTACTTTTAACTGAACACCGGAACCGTTACAGGTAGGACATGTTTTTGAAGTGGCACCTTCTGCCATCTTCATTTTTTTAACTTTTATGGTTTTCTGAGTACCATTTACCATTTCCTCAAGGTTCAGCTTGATTCTGATTCTTAAATTAGAACCTTTCACCTGCTGGCGGCCACCACCACCGCCGCCGAATCCTCCGAAACCACCACCGAAAATATCTCCAAACTGGCTGAAAATATCTTCCATGTTCATTCCGCCTCCGAAGCCACCGCCTCCGAAACCACCATTTCCTCCCATTCCGGCATGTCCGAACTGGTCGTATCTGGCACGTTTCTGATCGTCGCTCAGAACTTCATAAGCCTCAGCTGCTTCTTTAAATTTTTCTTCAGCCTCTTTATCCCCTGGGTTTTTATCCGGGTGAAATTTGATGGCCATTTTACGGTATGCTTTCTTTATTTCGTCGGCAGATGCAGATTTGCTGATCTCAAGAACCTCGTAATAATCTCTTTTTGACATGACAATTTTATAATTGATTGTTGATAAATGATAAAAGATATTCTAAAGCTAATAAGTGAAACATTCAATTATCACTCATCATTTATCATTTATGAATTTTAATTTCCTGTTACTACTTTTGCAAAACGGATTACCTTATCATTCAAAGTGTATCCTGTTTCAATAACGTCTACGATTTTTCCTTTCAAATCTTCCGTTGGAGCAGGGATCTGAGTAATCGCTTCATGGAAATCAACATTAAAGCTGTCACCAGCCTTTACTTCCATTGTTTGTAAGCCTTTTTCGGTAAGTTTATTCTTGAATTTCTGATAGATAAGTTCTACACCTTGCAGGTCAGCTGGATTTCCGTTTTTAGCGATTTCTTTTAAAGCTCTTTCAAAATCATCCAAAACTCCTAACATTGAAACCATCATTTCCTGGTTGGCATACTGGAAGAATTCCATCTTCTCTTTGCTCGTTCTTTTTTTATAATTTTCGAATTCAGCATACAATCTGATGTAACGGTCTTTTTCTTCTGCCAAAAGTTCCTCTGGAGAAGGAGCAACTGTCACATTGTCTTGAGACGATGCGTCATTCTGAACATTGTTTTCTTGCTGATTATTGATGCTTTCTTCGTTAATATCCTGGTTTTCCATAATTCAATATTTATTTACTGATTGTTTGACAAAGAGCCTGCCAAATCCAAAATCTGGACATTAAGGCAGAAAAATAGATAGCATTGAATAGTGAATAAATCAATCCGCCTCGCTTGCGAATTTGTAGGTGTGTAATTTTAAACATTGACTTTGCGAAGCAAAAAAATTGACTATTCACCATTCATTTAATAATGTCCAATAGTCCATTTAAAAAACTATAGTTGTATTTTTTATTCTCCCGTAAATGTCTGATACAACAGATACAGATTTAAAACAATGATAATGATGGAAATAATCCATACACAGATTTTCAGGAACGGCTTGTTGACAAAATCACCCATTTTGGCTTTATCATTGGTAAACATTACCAGCGGAACAACAGCAAAACTCAGCTGCATGGATAGAATTACCTGGCTTAAAACTAATAATTCAGTGGTTCCCTGTTCGCCATAAAGAATAGCGACAATAAGTGCCGGGATTACAGCAATAAGTCTGGTAATTAATCTTCTCAGCCATGGTTTTAATCTGATGTTCAGGAATCCTTCCATTACGATCTGCCCGGCAAGAGTTCCTGTCAGCGTAGAGTTTTGTCCGGATGCCAATAAAGCAATAGCAAACGCAATACTTGCCATGGAAGCTCCTAAAATAGGTGTCAGCATTTTATAAGCATCATGAATGTCTGCAACATGTTCGTTTCCTGTTGTATGGAATGTAGCAGCAGCCAGAATAAGGATTGCAGCATTGATGAAGAATGCCAGCATTAATGAAACGGTACTGTCTATGGTGGCAAATTTTATGGCTTCTTTTTTTCCTTGGGTATCACGGGTATAATCTCTGGTCTGTACTATACTGCTGTGCAGATATAGGTTGTGCGGCATTACGGTAGCCCCCAGGATCCCGATTGCAATGTAAAGCATAGCAGGATTCTGAATAATTTCTTTTTGAGGAACCAAACCTCCGAGAATTTCATTAAAAGCAGGTTGAGAAATGACAATTTCATACACGAAACAAGCCAGAATGATAAATATAAGGCCACCTACAATACTCTCAATCCATCGGAAACCTTTAGCCTGAAGTAAAAGGATAATCAGAACATCTACTGTGGTTATGACAATGCCCCACGTCAACGGGATATGGAATAATAGATTAAGTGCAATGGCTGATCCGATGACTTCAGCGAGGTCACAGGCGGCAATCGCGATTTCACAGAATATCCAGAGAATAAAATTAGTGGTAGGACTGAAGTGATCTCTACAGGCTTGCGCAAGGTCTCTTTCTGCAACCACTCCCAGTTTCACAGATAAGTGTTGTAAAACCATTGCGAAAATATTGGAAATAAGGATAACTGAAAGGAGTGTATACCCGAATTGAGCTCCTCCGGCAATATCTGTTGCCCAGTTTCCCGGATCCATATATCCTACGGCAATCATCAGACCTGGTCCTGCAAAGGCAAGATATTTTCTCCAGAAAGTTGCATTTTTAGGTACTTTGATTGATGAATAAACCTCTGATAAGGAATGGTTTGTTTTATCTTTTCGCCAGGCGCTTTTTATATTGAAACTCATAAATGTTAGGAATGACTAACAAATTTAATTAAATAAATGTAAACAGAAAAATCATGACACAAAAAAATCCCGGAAATTCATTCCCGGGATCTAATTTTTATTAAGTCTAAAAATTATTTCGCAAATCTGATAGACATTTTTCTGTCAGCAGCTCTTTCAGCGTCGGAAGCTTTTGCATCTACTTTAGCAAATTGACTTCCGTAACCGTCAGCAGCAATTACCTGTGCGCCAACGCCAGCTTTAGCTAAAGCAGCTTTGATAAATTCAGCTCTTGCTTTTGATAATTTTACGTTAGAAGCTTCGTTTCCTGTTTTATCAGTGTAACCTCCAACTTTGATTTTTGCTTCAGGGAAAGCTTTAAGGATAGCCACTAAGTTATCCAATTGTCCTTGTGAACCTGCTTCAAGCTCAGTAGAACTTCCCATTTTGAAATTTACGTGATCGAAATCGTACCACTTATCTTTCAATGCAGAATCATCAGCAGCATTTTTGTAACCACCGGATTTCAGGAAGGTAATCATCTGATCTTCCATTCCTCCTTTGTAACCTTTTAACATTACCCCATTAAGCTCAATATCTTCATCTGTTTTAGCTGTTGCAGGAGCAGGGGTTGCTGTTCCTGTTGTAGCAGCTGTATCTGCAGTTGAACCCATTGCTGCTGAGTCAGATGTAGTGGTAGTGGTTGTAGTAGTCTGTTTTTTCTCGCACTGTTTCCATAAGAAATAAGCAGCAGCAATCAATAATAAAAGCGGAAGCAACCATTTCCAGATTGAACCTCCGCCTTGATTATTATTGTTATTATTTTCAAATCTTTCTCTTACTTCTCTGGCTCCTTCTGAAACATTTTCTCTTGCAGTAGCAACACCTTCAGCGATGTTATCTTTAGCAGTAGAAGTTACTGAAGCAACTGTTTCTTTTGCCTGACCAAACCAATTTTCAGCTCCTAATCCGAAGGAAGCCAAAGAAAGACCTGCCGGCAATAAAGAAGAAATAATGCCTTTCTGATCATTCAGTAAGCTGGAAATACCTGAAGCACCCAAATTATTGTCTGCGGCATATTTTCCAACAGTACCTACTGTAGCCCCAGTTACCAGGTTTAACAAAGAACCAGCAGACGTATTGCTGACTCCTGAAAAACTGGCAATGGAATTGACTAATGCACTTACTTTATCCCCAAAAATGGAAGATAACAAGTTTGAAATAATAGGATTGCTAGACGAGCTGCCTAATAAATTTCCTAAAATTCCACTTGAAGAGGCTTGTGTAATAGCATCCACAACGCCAGGCTTATCTGCGTTATTGGCTAATCCACCTACTACAGCAGGTAATAATCCGCCAATTGCTTTAGAAATACCGGATTCACTTTCTCCAAACTGCGATGCAGCCTGTGAAACCAAAGCGGGACCTAATTGTCCTTTAATTAAATCAATGACATTTAAAGACATAATAAATAAATTTTTTTGATTAATGTTGATATAAATTTAAACAAAAATCTGTCCAAATGTCATTTTTTTTTGAATATTTCTTTAAAAATTAACGATTTTTTTCTAAATCATTAAAAAGTTTAATAAGCTTTTGCAAATAATACACGTCTCTTAGATGGTTTTCCTGAGATCAATGAAATTCCTTCTTCTATGTCATCATCTAAAGGAATACATCTGATGGTTGCCTTTGTTTCATCCTTGATTTGCTCCTCTTCTTCAGCAGTACCATCCCAGTGAGCATAGATGAAGCCACCTTTCTCTTCCAGAACTTTTTTGAATTCTTCATAAGTATCCACTTTCGTGATATTATTTTTTCTGAATTCAAATGCTTTGTTATAAATATCCTGCTGAATCGTTTTCAATAGATCTTCGATATAAGAATCAATTCCTTCAATAGAACGAACTTCTTTAGTCAGGTTGTCTCTTCTCGCAATTTCTACAGATTTATTTTCAAGGTCTCTTGGTCCCATTGCGATTCTTACAGGAACTCCTTTCAATTCATATTCTGCAAATTTCCATCCTGGTTTGTTCTGGGTATCATTGTCAAACTTCACTGAAATTCCTTTTGCTCTCAGTTTAGCCTGAATATCTAAAGCCACTTCACTGATTTGTTCCAGTTGCTCTTCTCCTTTAAAGATAGGAACAATCACCACCTGAATTGGGGCAAGGGTAGGAGGCAATACCAATCCGAAATCATCAGAGTGCGTCATAATTAAAGCACCCATCAGACGGGTAGAAGTTCCCCATGATGTAGCCCATGCATGTTCTATTTTTCCTTCTTTGTTGGTGAATTTTACGTCAAATGCTTTTGCAAAATTCTGACCTAAGAAGTGAGATGTTCCGGCCTGTAAAGCTTTTCCGTCCTGCATTAATGCTTCAATACAATAAGTTTCATCAGCTCCTGCAAATCTTTCAGAAGGAGTTTTCAACCCTTGAATCACAGGAATAGCCATAAAGTTTTCTGCAAAATCTGCATATACTTTATTCATCTTTTCTGCTTCTTCAATTGCTTCATCTTTTGTAGCGTGAGCAGTGTGTCCTTCCTGCCATAAGAATTCTGCAGTTCTCAGGAAAAGGCGTGTTCTCATTTCCCAACGAACTACATTCGCCCATTGGTTGATTAGTATCGGTAAGTCTCTGTAAGACTGAATCCAGTTTTTATAGGTATTCCAGATAATTGCTTCTGAAGTAGGGCGAACAATAAGTTCTTCTTCCAGTTTCGCATCCGGATCAACAATCAGTTTGGATGGATTGTCCGGATCGGTTTTTAACCTGTAGTGGGTAACAACAGCACATTCTTTTGCAAAACCTTCTGCATTTTTTTCCTCAGCCTCAAACAAGCTTTTGGGCACAAAAAGCGGGAAGTATGCGTTAACGTGACCTGTTTCTTTGAACTTTTTATCCATTTCATCACGCATTTTTTCCCAGATTGCATAGCCATACGGTTTGATCACCATACATCCACGCACGCCTGAGTTTTCAGCTAAATCAGCTTTTACAACCAGCTCATTATACCATTTGCTGTAATCTTCGCTTCTTGAGGTTAATTTTGCCATTATTTTTTTAAATTTTTTTAACTTTTGTACATTATTGTTATCTAAAAATAAAAATCTATTTTTGATAGATTTTTTTACCAGTATTTTGGTACATTTTTGGTACAGATTGCAAATATAATTTAAATTAAAAATTTTTACGTTATCATGAAAAGAAATATACATAAAAATTTGCTTGGTCTGCTAAGATCCAAAGGGATATTAGCCATATCAGGCGGATTATTGCTTGTGTCTTGTGGTGCTCAGATGGGAGGGTATAGCGAGACAGACGGGGTGTATTACGACCCCAATAAGGATACGCTACCTGAAGGAGTTATCATTAATGATAGCGGAAACAGAGTAGGAGAATATTATGACTACTATCAGGATTCCAATGTAATTCAGAATGCACAAACGAATTCCAGAGAGCAGGAAAACAGATATAACGACTGGAGTGGTACCAATACAAACTGGAATACCAATGCTACAGACTCAGATTGGGGACTTTATGCAGGTTCTCAGACGAACTACTATGATAACTCATGGGGATGGGGTTCTCCTTGGGGATGGTATGGTGGTTACAGCCCATATTGGGGTTGGGGTATGAACCGTGGCTGGGGCTGGGGAGCAAGCATGTCCTGGGGTTGGGGCGGATCATTCGGATGGGGCTGGGGAGGCTCTTACGGATGGGGAAGCCCATACTGGGGATATGGTTATGGAGGATATTATGATCCATTCTGGGGCGGATACTACGGAAACCCATATTGGGGATACGGAGGAGGTTACTGGGGTGGTGGCTACTACAACAGACCTGTTTACAGAAGAAGCGGTATCAGCGGAGGCGGATTCCAGAATACAGGCGTAGCCAATGCAGTTTACAGGACTAATACTGCTAACTCAGGTTTCAGAAATAATAATGGAGGCTTCAGAAACACTAATAATAACGGTGGTTTCAGAGATTCTAACTCAAATGGTGGTTTCAGAAACAGTAACGGCGGATTCAGAAACAGCAATTCAGGAGGCTTTAGAAACGGTAATTCAGGAGGTTTCAGAAATACACAATCTAACGGCGGATTCCGTAACTCTGCGCCACAAACAAGACCTAATTACAATTATCAGCAGCCACAGCCAAGATATAACAATAATAACGGAGGCTTCAGATCTAATGATTCAGGAGGTTTCAGATCTAGTGGCGGCTTCAACTCCGGTGGCGGCGGCTTCAGAGGTGGTTCTTCAGGCGGCGGAATGAGATCCGGCGGCGGAGGCAGAGGTGGCTTCAGATAATTTCTTAAATTAATAAACTATTAAAAAATAATGTTAAAAAAATCTTTAGTATTAATGAGCATTTCTGCTGCATTTTATGCGCAGGCTCAGGATGTTTCTGTCATAAGAAATACGGTAGAGGTTTATTCAAGTACTCCTATGGTGGGATCAGCTAAGTTTAATGCGATGGCTGGAGCTAATGGTGCGCTGGGTGGTGATGCAAACTCTTTGCTTACGAACCCGGCAGGTTTAGGAGTAGCTATTTCAGGTGAGGTTTCAGGAACTTTATCTATTTTAGGAAATAAAAACAAAAGTACTTTAGGAGGATCTACAATAGATTATAGCAAAACCAGAGGAGACCTTGGGAATGCAGGAGGTGTAATTGCTTTTCCTTTGATGACAGAAACCGGATGGAAGTTTATCAATATTGGTATTAATTTTTCTAACCAGACACTGGATAATGTAATCCAGTCTCCGGGAAATAATAATATTGTTTATGCTTTTGACAAGGATGATATTACCAAAGATGCTGCATTAGCGGGGCATATGTATGAAAGATATGGTAACTTGTCAAAGATGAGTTTTGGGGTTGGAGCGAACTATAATCATAATTTATATTTAGGAGCAGGTTTCAATTTTTTCAATGCTTCATTGGATCAGTATGATACTTTATTGTACCGAAACATTGCCAATGGTTCTACAGAAGCATTCAGTAAGCAGGATACTCCGTACTCAGAAAGATCTTCTGGTTTTTCTGCTTCATTAGGGGTGATCGGAAAGTTGAGTCCTAACTTCAGAGTCGGAGCTTCTCTTGAAACTCCTACTTTCTGGACGATAGACAGAAATTATTATTTCTATAATGATGCTGTTTACGGAGATGATATAGGAGCTGAGAATAGAAAGTTTACTTCACCGCTTAAAGCAACGGTGAGTGCTGCCTTCGTAGCAAGTAAAAACTTCTCATTGAATGTTGATTATACCCTTGGACTTACAAAACCTGATTATAAAGTATATGGAGGAGCAGAAAGAGAGTTGAATGATTTCTTCAAAGAAAACTACAAGAATCTTTCAGAAGTAAGAGTGGGAGCTGAGTACAGAGTACAGCAGTTCAGACTGAGAGGAGGATACTCTTACCAATCAAGTCCTTTTGATGCCCTTACAATCAGTAGATTTAATGATGCAGGCACTGTGGGAGATGAGTCTTACGACAATCTTATGCTAAGTGACAGAAATACACTTTCTTTCGGTATTGGATATGATTTCAAATCATTCTATATCGATGCATCTTATCAGAATATCTCTTCCAAATATGTAAATCCTTTTATGAGAGGATATATGGGAGATAATTTTGATTCATCATATTATTCTTCGAGTAAAATTATTGAAAGTCCGGATTATGCTGTAAGTAATGTGAAAAACAACAGAAATAATTTCTTCCTTACTTTAGGATGGAAATTCTAGTCTGATGCTTTAAAAATATCAAATATACAAACAGGCTGTCCTAAAATTTTGGACAGCCTGTTCTTTGTTGATTTTGTCTCATGTTCATATACAATAAAAATATATGTATATCCATTTTTTAATCCGGATTTTGCACAAGATTTGGCTGGATCTGGATCTGCTGCTCAGGAATATATTCTACCACTCTGTTATGGGTATAAGGTACCGTATAAAAGGCGTTATTTCCGCTTAAATGGGTGCCGGGATATTGTCTGTCCAGATCCAGTTTATTTCGGAAGACATCGTATCTTCTATGTCCTTCAAAAGCCATTTCCAGCCTTCTTTCCTGTAGAACAGCGTCCAGAATGGTCTGTCCTGCAGGAACTGAATTATATACAGGTATTCCGGCTCTTGTTCTGATGGTATTTACATCTGCAAGTGCAGAAGCTATATTTCCTTTTTTCGCATAGGCTTCGGCTCTGTTCAGATATATTTCGGCCAGTCTTATAATGACCGGAGACCACAATTGCGGAACACCTTCCTGTAATGAACATTTTAAAACATAAAATTTAGGATAGCCGTTTCTTTTATCCATGTCATTATCCAGATATACATAAGTTTTTTCACCGGCTGCGTTAACGAAATAATAGTTTGTTTTATTGGGCGCTGCCTCAGATTGTACCAGGTAATTGATATTATTCATCGTGAAATAAGTATTTCCGTTCTGCTGGAAAGTATTTTGGAATTGATAGCTGTAGGTTGCGGAACCTGATGAGCTGATTCCTTTTTGTACCCAGTATGCTACAGGAACTGCCGGACTGCTGTATTTTGGAGAAATAAACTTCAGTCTTGCATCCTCAGGATTCTGATTGATAAGATCCAGATAAGTGGAAGAAGCGTACATTTCACCCCAGCCTACATTCTGTATGGTGGCATACATAGAGCCTATAGTGTACCAGCCATTGCTGTAGTCACCATCTTTATTATATTTAAATGCAAAAATGGTTTCTTTATTGTTTTCTGGTGTTTTGGTAGCATAAGAAGGCAGTTCAGCTTTAGACAGAAGTGCGTATCTCCCGGAATTGATAACTTTATCTGCATATTCTATCGCTTTATCATTATTTTCCATGTAAAGATAGACCCTGGAAAGTAAAGCCTGTGCTGTTTCTTTTGATCCATAGATATTGGCTTTATCAACTGTCATGAGTTTCTCAGCCTTCAGAAGGTCGCTTATTACCTGATTGTATATTTCTCCCACAGTGGCTCTGGCAGGCAAATCGTTGACGTCATCAGATAATTTTAGAGGTATTCCGGCATTGCCTGTCCCCTGATTATAAGGTCTTCCGAATACATTGACCATAGAAAAGTATACATAGGCTCTCAGGAAATAGTTTTCGCCTATGAGGTGATCTGTTTGTGCATCTTTTCCCTCAGTGGTCTTTGAAATAACTCTGTTGCAGCCAATGATAGCTTTATACCCTGAGTTCCAGATGATATTGGTACGGTCATTGTTTTTAATACTTTTATAGTTGTAATAATAAAAGAATGAATCACTGGTGGTTCCGCTGATATTAATATTATCACCTCCATATTCACTGATTCTATAGAGGTTGTTGTAAAAGCCACCGCCGTCGGCATCACCTTTAAGCAATGCATAATTTCCTAATGTGATGGTCTTCAGTCCTGTTGCATCCGCCAGGATAACATCAGATTCTTTTGAATCATATGGTGAGCGGTCTATATTACATGCCGTCAATGCTACTATGAGAAGGGGAATAAGTATTTTTTTCATAATTATTTTTTAAAAAGAAAAGTTTAAGCCTAAGGAAAATCTTCTTGGGATAGGATATATGGCTCCTGCATTGCCGGAATAGCTGTTTTGATCATCTGCATTACCAATTTCCGGATCCACACCGGAGAATTTGGTGATGGTAAACAAATTCTCACCCATAATATAGATATTCGCTGATTTTATTTTCATCTTTTCTGTTAGGGATGCCGGTAAATTATATCCTATTCTGAGGGATCTTAATTTGACGAAGCTGGCATCTTCCAGATAACGTGACGAAGTCTTATTGGTTAATGAGTTATTGTTATATACAGCAGTCGGATGGGTTGCGATATCTCCCGGCTTTTCCCATCTTGTCCATCCATTCTGTAATTCCATCTGGTTATAATAAGGATAGGCGCCATCTGAATCAAACAATTCCCTGTACGAGTTATATACCTGCCCGCCCTGTGAGAAATAAAGATTCGCGGCAAGATAGAAATTTTTAACATTCAGATTGGTGCTTACAGAACCATAATAATCCGGTGTGGTAGCTCCTACTACCTGTATGGTAGCCAGATTGTATTTTGAAGTTGCACTTCTGCTTCCGTCCGGATTTATCACTTCCCACTGGCCTTCGCCATTGTCCGGATTTACCCCCAGCCACTTTCTCATATAGAAAGAGGATACATCATATCCGGGCATTGCTACTTGGTAGTTGTCCAATATCTGTGTACCGTTGTTTCGGGTTGAAAGCACGTGGTTTTTATAAGTGCTGATATTGAATCCCAAATCCCAGCTGACATCTTTTGAGCGGATAATGGAATAATTTACATTGAACTCCCAGCCTTGGTTTTTAACATCACCTATATTCAGGTACTGTTTGTCAACACCTGTCAGTGAGGATAAAGGAACAAGCATCAGTAAGTTTTTCGTTTTATTACTAAAATAATCAATGTTTAAAGTCAGCCTGTTGTTAAACGCTCTGATATCCGTCCCGATATTATTCTGATAGATAGATTCCCAGGTTAGTTCAGAGTTACCCAGCTGGTACCATGTTGCTCCTATCTGTCCGTTATATTTCTCTGTAAGTCTGTATAGGTCCTGCCATCCGTAATCCGGATATGGGGTGTTTCCTACAAGTCCCCTGCTTGCTCGTAATTTCCACTCGTTAACAGGCTTTACTTTGAAAAATTTTTCTTTATGAATATTCCATCCTACACTATATGCATAGAATAAGCCGTTTCTTTTGCTGGCACCGAATGCAGAAGATGATTCGCTTCTTAAAGATCCCTGGATAAAATATTTTTTGTTATATACATATTCGGCGTTAAACAGGAAAGCATTATAGGCGCGGTCAAGCTTTCTTCCCTTGGGTTTTTCTCCTGTGGTGGCTCCGGTATTAAAAATTTCTGTATCAGGTACTACACCGTAAACACCTGCTTTTGATTCCTTATAGAATCTGTCGGTATATTCATACGCAGCTAATGCATTGATGTTATGACTTCCAAAATCTTTATCAAATCTCAGCATCTGATTGAAAAATTTGCTGATATCTTTTTGGTAATTTTCTGTTAGTTTCCCTTTATTACTTGTTCCACTGATCGATCTGGGATCGGTATAGTACATGTCATCATAGTTTTTGTAGGTAACATTGTTCGTAGTGATGAATTTGAGATAATCGGTAAACCTGATTTCGGCATCCAGATTTCCTATGAGATCCAGCCGGTTGCTTTTACCATAGTTCCATTGAAGGTCATAAAGATAATTACTTTTGTCCCTTCCATACCAATCTGTGTAATCCTCATCCACCCCGATCAGATTTCCATTGGCATCTCTGGGATTGTCCCATGGCATATTAAGGTACATTTGATACAGTGAAGCCTGAGTGTCTTTTCCTGTGGTATAGGATAAGCTGACTTTGGGTTTCAGTATCAGCCACGGTTTTATGGTCTGTTCATGATTGATTCTGAACGAGAGCCTGTTATATTCATCTCCTTTCACTGTTCCGGTTTCATTATAATAATTTCCTGAAATATAGGTTTTGGAATGATCTGACCCACCTTTGAAATCAATAGTATAACTTTGTACCGCTCCTGTTTGTGTGCCATCTTTCAGCCAGTTGTAGCCATCGTTTCTAAGTGTTTCAGGGATTTTCGGTGCGTCTTTTAATGAGGTGAAATAATCATAGAGCTGCGTTCCGTTCATAAGTTTGAAGCGCCCGTTGTTAAACACATTAAAAGAATTAGTAAGAGAAACACTTAATGTTCCTTTTCCTGAATTTCCCGATTTGGTAAACACCTGTACAATACCATTGGCGGCTTTGGATCCATACAAGGCTGTAGAGGCAGCGTCTTTTAAGATATTGATACTTTCAATCTGATTAGGATCCAGGTTGGGGGCATAGGGCATTACTACACCATCCACCACCCAGAGGGCAGAACTGGGACCATTGATAGTAGAAGTACCCCTGATTTTTACAGTAGCTACAGAACCTGCAGCACCTCCGCCAGGCAAAACCTGAACTCCGGCAGCTTTTCCCTGCAGAAGACCGGATACGCTTGGGGTATTGGAATCCTGGAGTTTTTTGTCGGAAATAACAGAAACAGCAGCTGTAAGGCTGGATTTTTTCTGTGCCTTGTAACCGATAATTACAATGTCATCAATTTTTTTTTCTTCTAAAGAATCTGTTTTCTTCGTGGTCTGAGCCGCTATAAAACCGGTCATCAAAAAAAAACAGACTGATGTTGTAAATCTTTTTTGTCTTTTCATACATTTTTAAGTGATGGTAATGTGGCTAATGTACAAAAAACAATGTATGGT
This sequence comes from Chryseobacterium candidae, assembly GCF_004916905.1. Classification (GTDB taxonomy): domain Bacteria; phylum Bacteroidota; class Bacteroidia; order Flavobacteriales; family Weeksellaceae; genus Chryseobacterium; species Chryseobacterium candidae. Next base: position 72,250 of record NZ_SDLV01000015.1, on the reverse strand, counting down.
TGTTACATATATGTTAAAAAATGTTAAACAAAATGTTTAATTTTATTTTATGACGTAAACATTTAATTTTTATTTATTTTTGTATGTAAAATATTTTTAAAAAAATGAATTTTAACTTATTTGTCTAAAGTGTTATGAGTGAAGATTAAGGATAATGATCGTGGAAAACATGGCCATTAATACAAAATGGAAATAAAAAAGCTCCGGATTTCGAAGCTTTTTTGTATTTAGTGAGAATGAGCAGTGGGATGTTGATGGACAACATGCATCATCAATGCAAGTGAAACTCCCAAAATAACCATCCCGATTTTTATCCAGTCTATATTGTGATTTTTATTGCTTTCAAAAATGATTACGGATGAAATATGAAGGAAAATTCCTCCTACGATAGCCAGAAAATAAGGCTGAAGATCGGGATTGAAATAATTACCTAATAGCATTCCCATTGGAGAAGCCAATGCAAATAAGGCTACAATGAGAATAGATGGATAGGATGAAGAACTTTTGGATTCTCCTTTTCTGTTAAATAAAAATGCTCCCAGAATAAATGAAATGGGAAGATTATGAAATACAATTCCCCAAAGGTAAGGTGACATCTCGTGTGTTTCATTGGCTAGAGGAATTCCTTCAATAAAAGCATGGATGAATAACCCCACCATTAAAGCAACGGGAAGGATATTATGTTCACTGTGATGATGGAAGTGGCCATGTTCAAAGCCTTTGGTAAGGACTTCCAGAATCATCTGCAGAAGAACTCCCCCGATGACGAATATCCCAAGACTGCTGCTTCCTGCAGAGGTGTAAACCTGTGGAAAGACCTCATTGAGACAGATCGTAATCAAAAAACCGGCACTTAATATCAGTAGATTTTTGGCCAGCTTTTCTTTTTTACCAAAGTGTTTCCCAAGGAATACTCCTGTTACAACACTTAAAATCAGTAAAAGTACTGTTGTCATTATTTTTTCTTAAATAAATTGATGCAACGCGGGGAGTTTTCTTTTTTAAATTCATTCAGCTGATAATCTCCCCAGATTTTTATTCTTTCAAAACCACATTCGGAAGCATAATTGTGAATAGCTTCCAGTGTGTGAAGCTTTACCTTTTCAAAGAAATGAAACGGTTTACCGTCTGCTTCAAAACGGATGTCTTTGATAACGTGTCTGCCCTCAATCTTTTTCAGGATCTTAAAATCAATATCACCACGGGTGATGGTAGTTTCAGGAACTAAAGTATTTCTTACAAATTCTTCATTCAGATAATCCAGTACAAAATATCCTCCGGGCTTCAGCACGTTGTAAACAGATTGGAATACTTTTTTATCGTCACTTTCATTATCAAAATACCCGAAACTTGTAAATAAGTTGAATACCGCATCCATAGGATCTGCATCAATCGGGTTTCTCATATCATGAACTTCAAAAAGCAGCGTTTGATTTTCATATTGCTTGTCAGATTCAATACTTTGTCTTGAAAGATCAAGTCCCAAAACATCATATCCTAATTTATTAAGGAAAACAGAGTGTCTTCCCTTTCCGCAGGCAAGATCTATGATTTTCGACTGAGGCGGCAACTGAAGGTCCGCTGTGAGCTTTGTAATGAAGTTTTCTGCTTCAGTATAGTCTCTGTTGCTATAAAGCAAATGATAATAAGGGGTATCAAACCAAGATTCAAACCATTCCATAATGCAAAAATAACTAAATTTGTGCGGTTAAAAGCAAAGTATTTTACAACATTAAGAGATTGAAAAATTCAATTAGGTAAGAATTTGGATAGCTAATCTTTTAATTTTTAAAGCTTTAAATCTTTTAATTCAAACTTATGGATACAGAAAATATTAAAATACAGATAAAGACATTCTTCGGATTGGAGCAGATTCTGGCAGAAGAAATCAAGAAATTAGGCGGAAGAAATGTTGAAATTAAAAACAGAGCAGTAAATTGTGAAGGAGATCTTGGCTTTCTTTATAAAATCAACTATTCTGCGAGAACAGCATTGAAAATTCTGGTACCCATCCATGAATTCAAAGCTTTTAATCAACATCAGTTTTATGACAGATTATTTAAGTTTGAATGGGAAAACTTCATGGATGTTGACCAGTCTTTCTCTATTGATTCAACGGTGAATTCCGAAACATTCAAACATTCTCAGTTTGTGACTTTAAAAATGAAGGATGCTATTGTGGATTATTTTCAGGAAAAATTCAAAAGACGCCCGAATGTAGAAACGAGAAATCCGGATATCAAATTCCACCTTCATATTGACAGAGAATTGGTGATGATTTCTATGGATTCTTCAGGAGATCCTTTGTTTAAAAGAGGATACAGAAGAGAACAGGGCGAGGCTCCTATCAATGAAGTGCTGGCGAGCGGAATGCTTCAGCTGGCAGGCTGGGACGGAAAAGGAAATTTCCTTGATCCCATGTGTGGCTCTGGAACATTGCTGATTGAAGCGGCGATGATTGCGATGGATCTTCCGGCTCAGATTTTCAGAAAAAGATTCGGATTCCAGAACTGGAATAACTATGATGCTGATCTGTTTGCAAAAATCAAAGAATTCAGAATCAATAGAGTGAGACAGTTTGATGGGAAAATTGTTGGATATGATATTGATGCAAGAATGCTGAATGCTGCAAGAATGAACGTAGAAGCAGCTGAAATGGAAGATGTTATCGAGATTAAAAAACAGAACTTCTTTGATTCTAAAAAAGAGCTTTTCCCATTGTTGATGGTATTCAACCCTCCTTATGACGAGAGAATTTCCATTAATGATGATGATTTCTATAAGAAAATAGGAGATACCTTCAAAACGCATTACCCCAATACACTGGCCTGGCTGATCTCTTCCGATCTGGAAGCGGTGAAGAAAATAGGGCTACGTCCTTCAAGAAAGATCAAACTTTTCAACGGAAAGCTGGAAACGAGATTCTTACAATACGAAATGTATGAAGGAACGAAGAAAGTACATAAATTGGAGGATCATAAATAGCAATAAAAATTGTTAGGGGATTTTTTTGATCTGTTAGACACTCTATTTAGTGTATCCGGGCTGTTTCAGAGTGGTTCGGAATCATCACGTTCAAAAGCTGACAGAAAGAGTCTGCATTATGACGAGAAACCTCAAAAGAAAGAATCTAAGAGATCAAAATACTTCACAGAGAAAGTAAGTGCTGTAGCTTTGGTATTGGCCGCATTTTCTTTTTTTATTGTTTTTAAAGATCCTTTACCTGTACAAAATTATACACAAACCTTAGTCATAGCTTCTTTAATAGGAACTGGTATTTCACTTATAGTATTTTTTATTTTGCACGTTTTGGAGCTTTATTATTTTAAAACCCTTTTTAAACTGATTCTTTTCAGCTGCTCAGTAATTGTTTTTTTTATTTCGGCAATATTATATATCTACTTTAGGTCGGGATTTTTTATATAATAGGACAAAATAGTATGAAGGAACGAAGAAAGTTTATAAATTGGAGGATCATAAATAATAACTTCTGATATTAGAAATATTCTGGAATTTTTTTGACATATTTGATGTAATTTTTGATCTACTGGATTTGTTTGGTTCTGGATCAAAATCGTCACGGTCATCACAGGCAAAACCTGAAAGAAAAGCATTAAATCATAATGTAATATCTCAAAAGAAAGAATCAAAAGATTTAGATACTTTAAAGAAAAAATAGCTTTAGGAGTAATTAAAATCATAAAACAAAATAGGTTGTACACACTGTACAACCTATTTTGTTTTATCGTGCTAAAGAAGGGGCAAAACCATACTGTTTTTTAAAGGCATGCGAAAAATGGGAAAGATCCTCAAAACCTACTTCCAGAAAAACGTCGGAAGGTTTTTTATTTTTTTCTGATAAATGATAATAAGCCAATTCAAGACGTCTTTGGGTAAGCCAGCGTTGTGGTGTTGTTTGAAAAATTTTTCTGAAATCACGGTTGAATGTAGATAAGCTCCTTCCCGTAAGATACCCGAATCGCTCCAATGGCATATTAAACATATAATTTTTTTCCATAAAATTGATCAGATCCACTTTTCCCGGCTCATCAAAATCTGCGAGTAAAGTATCGATATCCGGATCAATTTCCCTTAAAATACTGATGGCTTCTGTAATCTTTAAATGGGCTATATTTTCAGGAAGCGGACCTTCTATCTCAAAATAAGGAATGAGAGAAGCAAGAAAGCTCTTTAAAAGCGGGTGGCTGCTAAAACTGTGAATGGTGGATTCTCTCTGCCCGTTTTTCTTTTGCTCATCAACAGAACTGTAAAATTCTTTAAGCCGTTGTGTGGTAAGGTGCATCACTACTGCTTTATGAGGAAGTCCGTCTTTGGGATAATTGATAATCGTGGCAAGATGATTTCTAGGAATCAGAAAAATATCTCCTGCTTTGAACAGATAGGTTTTGTCTGCCTGAATAATTTTCGTTTCTCCTGATATGAACCATACCAGCATATGATATTCAAAAACCGTTTCCGTTTTGAACAGCTTATCGTCATAACTGGAAATTTTGATATCCGGTGTCAGGTAGTGTATCTGGAAGTCCATTGTCAAAAGTTTTCATTACAAATGTATTTAAAAAACGGTTATTGAGCATCAAACTGAAATCCCAGCATTTCTTCACTCAGTTTCCATAAGCATTCAGCATTATTTTTATCAACAGAGTAGGCTTGTACTCCTCGGATGGTTGCGGGTTCATCAAACGTGTGTTCAATTTGCCCTTTGTCTATTTCTGCAACATCACAGTTTTCGCAATACACGCCGCCAATTTCGTTAAGTTGAGGGCTTACAGCACACCAGGCTGTTGTAGCAGCGCCTTGTGGGATGGTTTTCAATCGTGCTTCCACTTCAGGCTTGATGTTTCCGTTTTCATCATGGGTTCCTAATTGTTTAAAAAGTTCAGTAGGTTCTTCTCTGCCCAAATCAGTTCCGTATACAGATCCTGGGTGAAGAGAATACGCTCTGATATTGAACTTTTTTCCTCTTTCATCAAGTTCTACGGCAAACAGATTGCAGGCTGTTTTGGATTGTCCGTATCCGGAAAGGGTATCGTAATCTCTTTTTTCGAAATTAGGATCTTCAAAATTAAAAGATGCCATCTGATGTCCGTAAGAGGAAACACTGATAACTCTTGCTCCATTTGCTTTTTTCAGAGCTGGCCATAATTTAGAGGTAAGGTGAAACTGCCCAAGGTAATTGGTTGCCAGCTGAGATTCAAAGCCTCTCTTGTCTCTTCGAAGCGGCACCCACATGATTCCTGCGTTATTAATGAGAAGATCCAGACTTCTGCTTGATGATATAAACCTTTCTGCAAAAGCATCAATAGAGGCCGGATTCATAAGATCCATTTTTTCAAGTTCAAAATTTTCAATTCCTGTAAGGTTTTTTCCTGCTTTTTCAATATCTCTGGCGGGAATAATGACATGGGCTCCGGCTGAAGTAAGGACTTTTGTGGTTTCAAGACCAATTCCCGCATAGCCACCGGTAATAATGACTGTTTTTCCGGTAAGATTGATTCCTTGAATAACTTCCTGAGCTGTTGAATAAGCATTAAAGCCTGATTGAATAGGTTGTTGCAATGAGTTGATAATAGGTTTCATTTTTTATTGGTTTAAATTTCTATAGCAAAATTAGGAGGGATTTTTTGTGTTCATTTTGTTTAAAATGTCAAATGACTTGGCTCAGAATTTCATTTGTAATCTCCATGTATTAAGGTAGATAAAATTCTCTATCGTTAATTTATCTGAATAAGCTGTTAAACTGTTTGTAGGTTGTCCTGCGAATAAGTAATTTTGAAAAATTTTTAATTTGAAGCCTACTATTTCCATTGTCGTTGCCATTTACAACCGAAAAGACGAACTTTTTGAGCTGCTGACTTCCCTTACTCAGCAAACAGATAAGGAGTTTGAGATGATTATCGTGGATGACGGTTCTTTAATCGATCTGAAACCTGTTATTAAAAATTTTGATGGAATCCTGAATATTAAATATTTCAGAAAAGATAACTCAGGACCGGGACTGACAAGAAATTATGGCGCAGCAAGAGCAACTAATGAATGGCTGGTATTTGTAGACAGTGATGTCATCGTTGAAAAAGATTATATCGAACATATTAAAAAAGATATCCTGGCCATTCCTTGTGATGCTTTTGGAGGAGCAGATAAAGCGCATAAAGGATTTAATCTGATGCAGAAGGCTATTTCATATTCTATGACTTCTGTTTTTACCACCGGAGGAATCAGAGGAAGTAAGAAAGCCGTTTCGAAATTTCAGCCCAGAAGTTTTAATATGGGCGTGAAAAAAACTGTTTTTGAAAAAGTAGGTGGATTTTCAGAAATGAGAATAGGAGAGGATCCGGATCTGTCCATGACCCTTTGGGAAAACGGTTTTACCACAGCTTTTTTTGATGATATTGCCGTATATCATAAACGTAGGGTTGATTTTGGAAAGTTCTCCAGGCAGGTCTACCAATTTGGCTGTGCAAGACCAATTCTTAATCAGAGACACCCGAATTATGTGAAAATTTCCTTTGCATTTCCTACTTTATTTATGCTGGGATATGTGATGGGCTTTCTGGAATATTTTATAATGGGAAGAGGGATAATTCTTGCTTTTTATGGATTGTATACTTTTTTAGTGCTGTTTCATGCTTTATTGCTGACAAAAAACATCAGCATTGCCGGTATGGCGGTTATTTCTACTTATATTCAGATGTTTTCTTACGGTTATGGTTTCCTGAAATCCTGGATCCTGCTGAATGTTTTCAGAATGAAGCCTGAAGATGCTTTTCCGCATCATTATTATAAGAAATAGCAGGGATAATTATTTGTAAAGGAATATCAATAGGAATGGGCTTTAGCCCATTCATCAAATCAATAAAATCTTCCAATGGCTTTAGCCTAAACATATAAAAGATTACACACAACATTTGTTAATCAATATCAAAACAGGTAGGTTGATAAATAAAAAAGGCTGTTTCTCGAAAATGAAACAGCCTTTTTACAATAAATTTAGGAAATGGAAATGTTTTCATGGTGGTTAAGAACTCCTACTTTCAGCATACACTCCTTCATTTTTTGGTAAGTTCTTTTGATATCATGGTCAAGACCAATGGAGAATCTTATCAGTCCGTCAGAAATGCCTATGGAAGCCCTTTCTTCTTCAGGGATCTCAGATGAGGTAGATTTTCCAGAGCATGAGAATAGGGTTTTATAAAACCCTAAGCTTACGGCAAGATAGCCCAGGTTTTCGGCCTGCATCAGTTCCATCAGTTCGTTTGCTTTTTCTGTTGTTCCGGCATCCAGAGTCAGTAGTCCTCCATATCCGTATTCTTCATGAATCATGCTTTTCATTAATTCATGGTTTTTATGGGAAGGTAAACCCGGATAAGAGATCTTTAGTCCGTCTTTTTCGAATCTTTCAGCCAGATACATGGCATTGTGACTATGTTGTTTGATTCTGATATGCAAGGTTCTCAGGTTTTTCAAGATACTTGAAGACCGTAAACTGTCCATGGTTGGGCCAAGAAGCATACACGCACCGGAATTTACATTTTTGGTGTCATCAATAAAGGCCTGAGTAGCACAATATACTCCTCCTACCGTATCACTGCTTCCGTTGATGAACTTTGTCAAACTGTGAATCACCACATCAGCCCCGAATAATGTCGGAGAGATAGAAAGAGGCGAGAAGGTATTGTCTACAATCAGTTTCAGGTTGTGTTTTTTACAGATTTCGGAAAGCTTTCTAAGATCTGCCACTTCAAGAAGCGGGTTGCTCACACTTTCGCAGTATATAACTTTAGTAGTGGGCGTGATTGCTTTTTCTATCGACTCAAAATTGTTGATGTCAACAAAAGTGGTAGCTACATTGAATTGAGGGAAGAAATTTTTAAGAAAAGCATAAGTTCCTCCGTAAATGGTGCGGCTTGAAATAATATGGTCTCCACTTTTGCACACCTGCATCAAAACAGAAGAGATCGCTCCCATTCCGGATGCTGTAACGTTGGCGGATTCTGTGTTTTCCATCTTGGCAAGAGCCTGCGCCAGATAAAGATTCATTGGTGATGAATGTCTGGAATACAGATAGCATCCTTCTGCATTTCCTTCGAAAGTATCAAACATGGTCTTTGCAGAAAGGAACGTATAGGTAGAGCTGTCTGAGATAGAAGGATTCACTCCTCCGAATTCACCAAAATACTGAAGATCCTGGATCTCGTTGGCTGCGTTAAAGTTTTCCATAAAAATTGTTTTTATTTTATCGCTCCAATTTGCGTTAATTTCCTAATAATTACAATATAAATTTGAATTTATAGAATATAAAACTGTAAAATTTTGTTTATTTAGAAAAAATATTTAGTATCTTCGATATTGTTAAACTTTTACCAAAAAAATATCTATGGAACTTGACGAAACTGATAAGAAACTTTTGTCTTTTTTACAGGAAGACTGTAAACAAACCACCAAAGAACTGTCCGGCAAGCTTGGTTTATCTGTTACAGCAATTTATGAGCGTGTAAAGAAGCTTGAAAATTCAGGAGTTATTTCAAAATATGTGGCTTTACTGGACAAGAATAAAGTTAAGAAAAATTTTATCGTTTTGTGTCATGTGAAACTAAGCCAGCATAAGAAAGAATTTGTCCTTCAGTTTGAAAAAGAAGTGATGGATCTTCAGGAAGTAACAGAGTGTTTTCATGTAAGCGGAGATTATGATTATATCCTTAAAATAGGGGTGAAAGATATCGAAGATTACCGCAGCTTTATGCTGACGAAACTTACGACGCTTCAGCACATTGCAAGTACACACAGCTCTTTTATGATTTCTGAAGTGAAAAATACGACAGCGATTGTACTATAGATTATTGATCAATTTTCAATCAGTTATCAATTTCTTTTGGTCATTTTGTCGATAAAATAATGAAGTCTTTTAATCTCAGTTCTGCCTTTATTTTTATCATTCAAAAAACAGGTTGTTACGATGACTATTTTTAGGTCAGGAATGATGCAGATAAGTTGTCCGCCATATCCGGTGGCTACGAAAGCCTGATGTCCGTTTGTTTTTCTTCGCCACCAGTAATAGCCGTATCCGTTGGCATCCGGCATTACATCCCAGGAATCCAGTTTTACATGTTCTAAAGTAGATTCCTGAATCCATTTTGAAGAGACGATCTGTTTGCCGCCCAATTTTCCGTTATTGAGAATCATCAAACCAAATTTCAGCATGTCTTCAGGTTTCATAAACATTTCCGAACCGCCAATATTCCTGTTCATAGAATCCGTGTCCCATCTTGGGGTATTTATCTTTAATGGTTTAAAAAGATTGTCAGCTGCAAATTGTTTCAGGCTGGTCTTTACCACCTTTGCCAAAGCAGCTCCGAAAAGATGGGTTTCACCACTGTTATAGTTGAATACGGTTCCCGGATATTCTTCAAAAGGAAGATCCAGGACAAATTTGACAGGATCACCGGAAAAAGACATGGCTGTTGAAATTTTTGAATTTTCAATCCAGTCAAAACCACCCTGCATGGTCAGAAGATTTTTTAGCGTTAATGTATTTCTGATAGAGTCATGAGCTGCCTTTCCTTCAATATTGGAAATGTTTTTGAAACTGCTTCTTGAGACATTATATTCCGGAAGAATTTTTAAAACCGGAGTATTGAGGTTGGGAAGGATGTTTTTATCCTGTGCAATGCCTGCCAGAACAGAGACGATACTTTTGGTTACAGATTTTATACTGAAGATCGTTTCTTTGTTGGCTCCATGAAAATACTGCTCATAAATTACCTTATTGTTTTGTGAAACAATGAAAGAGCCTATGGAAGGAATACTGTCGTTAATTTCTTGGGTGAATTGGTCTGTAAAGTCTTTAGGTAATTCTTTGTTGAAGGCAGCCTGTGACTTCAGTTTAGAGCAGAACAGGATAAGACATAGCATTGTCATAGCCTGCAGGAATTGCTTGGATCTCATTGTTTACAAAAGGAAGGATAAAATTATTAGCTGATGAAAAAAGTAAAAGCTAAATCAATTCGGATGAATCAATATAGCTTATGCTTTCAATGCTTCTAAATTATGAAAAACAATGAACTTTAAAACATATTTTACTGAATATTTCTGGTTTTTATCGAAATTCTTAAATTCTTTTTTTATAGAATGAACTCAGAAATTACACTAAGACTCCGTTTTTGGAAGCAATAGGATCAGGAAGCTCTGTTTCTCCACTCATCTGAAGGAGGTCTATTTCAATCGTTCTGCAGATTGAAAGCATCGGAACATCAAACATTAATCCTGCAAAAGGATTTTCAGAATAATCTCCTACCAGCTCCATAATAATGTAAATCCATCCGATGATGATGCAAAACGGAATAGAGGTCCAGATTCCCCAATCGCCAAGTTTTGCAAATTCATTGACCAATCCAAGCGGAAGAAGCATAATGAACAGAATGTTGAAAACAAAGGCTGTGCTGGCAAACTGTCTTGGAGAAGGGAATTTCTTGATTCTTTCTGCCTGTCCCTGAAAATTGTAGAATTCATTCAAAGCGTTTTGAAGCTGAGTCTGGTTGAATTCTGTAATGGCATTCATGTTTTTCAGTTCATTGATATCTTTGGCCTGCTGGGCAATCAGATATGTAGCAAAGTTTTTATAATCATTTTTTAGCTCGTATTCTTCTTCTGAAAGATATTTGTGCAGGAAAATTGGCGCTCTCCCATAATCAGGAAAACCAGCCTTAATCAATCTGTTTCTTCGCAGGTTGATATTCCCGAATTTATTATTTTCTGTACTGATATGTTCCCATTCTGTGGGAATCAGAAGCTGTTCACGGAAAGTATATAACCATGCAATATGACGATAAACGATTCTTCTTTTACGGTCTTCAAGATCAAAAACACCAATTTCTTCATTTTTCGTATCAAAAGCATACACCATAGAAGCAAATGAGCGGCTGGAATTCACAATTCCTCCCCAGATTTTTCTGGCTTCCCAAAGTCTGTCATAGGCCTGGTTGTTTTTGAAACCCACAAGGAATGCTTCTGCTGTACCAATCAGAGCTACAGGAACCCATGGAATTGTCATCCACTGCCAATTGAAAAAATAGAATAAGACAGCTATCAGAGTACACCAGATAGAAATCAGTATAAGATGAAAACCTGATAAATTGAGAACCTGTTTGTAATTGACGTATTTGGTTGTAATCATAAAGATAGATGTGTTTTGCGTGTATAGACAAAATAAGTACCAAACTGGGATTAATTCTATTTCGTATATCTGTCAGATAATGGATAATTGAGTTTTGCTGATTTATAATAGACTAAAATTTAGATTGATAATCTTAAATAAAAGTAGTGAAAAAATTGCATAAAAAAACCTCTAATATGTAGAGGTTTTAAGTTTATGTAAAATTAATATTTAAGCATTTCTTCGATTTTACTGCTGAGCTTTTCAGCATTTGGGAGCATTTCTTTTTCCAGCACCAGATTGATCGGAACGGCAGGTACATCCAGCGATCCCATTGTTTCTACCGGAGCATCAAGATATTTGAAGCAGTTTTTAGAAATACGGTGTGCAAAAGCTTCTGCAAAAGAGTTGTTAAGCTGTTCTTCGGTTAGAACGATACATTTTCCGTGGGCTTTCACTCTTTCAAAAACAAGTTCTTCATCCAGAGGGATTAATGTTCTTAAATCAATTACTTCAACTCTTCCATTGAAGTTTTTGGCTGCTTCTTTAGCCCAGTAAACTCCCATACCATAAGTAACCACTAATAAAGTTCTGCCTTTTTCAGTTTCATCTTTATCAGCTTCAATGATCACTTTACCTTTTCCGAATGGAAGAACATAATCTTCAGCAGGTTCTATCGTTTTAGCATCTTCAGTTCCCGGAACTTTACTCCAGTATAATCCTTTATGTTCCAGCATTACTACAGGGTTCGGATCATAATATGCTGCTTTTAATAATCCTTTAAAATCGGCAGCGTTACTTGGGTATGCTATTTTGATTCCTTTAATATTGGCTAAGATACTTTCAACACTTCCGCTATGATAAGGACCGCCGCCGCCATAGGCTCCGATAGGAACACGGATGATATTGCTTACAGGGAATTTTCCACCACTTAAATAACTGGATTTTGAGATTTCTGTAATTAACTGGTTGATTCCCGGATAAATATAATCTGCAAACTGAACCTCAACAATTGGCTTAAGCCCAACAGCACTCATTCCTGCTGTAGATCCAATGATATAAGCTTCCTGAATGGCTGTATTGAATACTCTTTTGCTTCCGAATTTTTTTCCTAACGTCACCGTTTCACGAAAAACTCCACCAATTCTTTCTCCTACATCCTGTCCGTAAAGAAGCGCTTCCGGATGTTTCCACATCAATTCCTGTATAGCGTGGATGGCAGCATCTACCATGACAATTTTTTCTCCGTTGGCAGGCTCGCGTGTTCCTGTTTCCTCTGTAATTGGAGTAGGAGCGAAAACGTGCTGCATTACGCTTTCAGGCTTTGGATCTTCAGCATTTTTAGCTTTTTCGAAAGCTTCTTCTGCTTCAAGACGTGCTTTTTTAGTGATTTGCTTTAAAAGATCCTCATCAGTACCTGTTTCCAGTAAATGTTTTCTAAGGATTTCTCCCGGATCTTTAGCTCTATGTTTTGTTAAATCTTCTTCGTCTCTATAGAATTCTCTTCTTACTCCGGAAGTGTGATGACCAATCAATACCGTTTTTGCACAGACAACCAAAGGTTTTCTTTCTGTTCTTACAAAGTCTACGGCTTTTTTCATGGCTTCGAAACTTTCCACAAAATCAGTTCCGTCTACTCTCATTCTGCTTAATCCGGTGAATCCTGCTACAAAATCATAAGCGTCACATGTTCTTGCTTCGTCTTTAGTTACAGAAATTCCCCATTCATTATCCTGAACCAGGAAGATAATAGGAAGCTGGTGTAAAGCGGCAAACTGTAAAGCTTCACTCACTTCACCTTCCGTAACGGAATTGTCTCCAAGGCTGCAAACCACAACAGGATTGTTTTCAAATTCCTGAAGATTAAAATCCTGAATGTATTTAATTCCCTGTGCTACTCCTGTTGTAGGAATGGTCTGCATTCCTGTAGCAGAACTCTGGTGAACAATTTTGGGTTTATTTTCATCCCTGCTTGAAGGGTGTGAGTAATAAGATCTTCCTCCTGAAAAAGGATCATCTGCTTTAGCCAGTAATTGAAGCATTAACTGATAGGGTTCAAAACCGATTCCCAAAAGAATACTTTCATCTCTGTAATAAGGAGAAACCCAGTCTTCTTTCCTGAGCTGATAAGCTGTTGCAAGCTGAATAGCTTCATGACCTCTGGAAGTACTGTGAACGTATTTGCATACGTTTCGGTTTTCTTCGTAAATGTCTGCCATGGCTTTGGCCAGCATCATATGATTATACGCTTTGAGTAATATATCCTGAGAAACTTTTTCGTGAATTGCATTTTCCATAGGAAGCAAATATACATAAAAAAACAAAATACTAACAACTGTTAGTATTTTGTGAAAAATCTTTGTTTATAAAGGTTATTCCTTGATCACTTTTTTAGAAATAACATCTTTGTCTGTTTTTATTTCAATGATGTAAATTCCTTTTGTGTAGGCGGATAAATCTACTGCTTCTTTATCATTGTTAATAATACCTGTTTTTAGTTTTTTACCTGAAAGATCATAAACATTAAAAGTCGACTTTTTAGGAGCTTTCAATATATTGGTAAAGTCTTTTACCACAGTTGGAGCTACTGTTACAGCATTCATTGCAAATCCGGTCTCTTTAGCTCCCAGTACTTCGGTAAATCCTGTTACGATGACAGAGTAGTTTTGGGGAGAAGTAACACTTGGGGAAGCGTTATTTTTTAATGTTCCTTTATGGGAAATTTCAATTCTATAAACAGCTCCTGGTGTTGGGTTGTCAATAACTACCTGTTCTACGTTGTCTACTGTGTTATCCCCTTTTGTTGCAGGCAACATAGGATTGTTTGCATTCAGTTTCCAAGGAAGGTATGTTGTATTGTTTGCTGTATTGATAATCTTTACATCTAAATCATTAATTAATCTTGAGACTCTGTTGTTGTATAAATTATCCCATTGATTCGTAATATTGGTATATTCCGGATCAATCCAGGATATGGTTACTTTTAAGGGTTCAGATCCTGATGCTTTAACTGTTTTAGTATTAATACTACCATTATTTAATGTTTCATCATTAAATATGATGGTGTTGTTGGATTTTCCTACAAGAAGTTCAGCACCTTTTTTGGCATTAATGTATCCCCAGCCGTACCATGGATCTGGACCTATTTGACCAGCTTCAAGAGCAGAATGCACCATTAAAGTTTTTGAAGCAGAAGCAATAAGCTGAGCATTGTTGAATAACGATTTATAAATCTGCATCCAAAGTCCAATAATCCCAGCTACCTGAGGGGCTGCCATTGAGGTTCCGCTATTAATTTGCCAAGTTATACTTCCTGTTGTATTTTCTGCTGTAGAAGCCATCCAGACATCGGTGCCCGGAGCAGAAATATCTGGTTTTATACCACCATCATCTCTAGGACCTGCGCTGCTATAATCAGACTTTAAAACATCTGTAGCTGCAGTATATCTATTATTGTTTGTTGTAATAGGATCAGTTGCGCCAACTACAATAATGTTTTTAGCCAATGAGCCGTAACCTATACAGTCATAGCCCTGTGCACAGTTAGCAGGTGGTTCTGTACCTGTTGCATAAGTAGAATATCCTGATCCGTTATAATAATAAGCTGTTGTAGTACTACCTAAATATCCTGGTCCGAATCCGAAATAATTTCCGGCAGATTTCACGATAGTATACGTTGGGTTATTATACACAATAGCATCATATGATCTGTCGTTTGTATAATAAGTTCCCATTAGATCGTAATTAGTTCCGGAAATATAATTTCCTCCCCAATACCATCCGTTGGCAGGATATCCGTTTGCCGTAGTTTTATAATCCCAGGCAGCATTTATACCATAAGAGTGATTGGATATTTTAGGTTGGGCCAGCAAGATTTTATCAAATACAGTACTTGTAGTTGAGTTACCAGGTAATGTTGTTGTTGCAAATCTGTAAGAATCCATTGTAGAATTTAATGCAATTCCCATTGCATTTCCTGTGATTGTCACCCCGTTACTGGTACCTGATAAAGGTGAAGATTTCGCACCGATAATACTTGCTACTCCTGTTGAATGGGCGCTGTAAGCATTAGTAGCTGCTTCTTTGTTGGAAATTCTACCTGCCGCGTTATTAAAAGCGGTATGAGCTTCATAAATCCTTCCTCCATCAAAAATTGCATATACAATTCCTTCACCTTTAAATGATCCGGCTAGTCCATTGACACCTCCCGCAGTTGTTAAGGCATCAACATTGTTATTTAAAATTTGAGTTTGATCTTCTGACTGATAAAAGTTTGGAACATTTCCACTAAACCCTGCCAGATTTTCTCTCATTTCCTGAATTTTTTTTTGAGTTTCAGGATTTCTATCACTACCAAATCTTTTTGAAACATAAGAGTCAAACTTTTCATTATTCTCTTTGTTTTGTCTTTCAAATTCTCTCTTTAAACCATCGTTGTTTTGTGCACTTACTAAAGCTATTGCTAATGTGCTGATGAGAAGTAGATGTTTCTTCATGTTAGTTGTTGAAATATTAAAATTGTAATCCTTCAAATATATGGTGAATATTTAATTATTGATAATTTTTGGTAAATAATTCTAATTTTTTTAATTAATTTTTAATATTTTATTTCAACATTATTTGAGTTGGTTGTTTTTTTTACAAAAAATGACTGTTTAACTATTCTGAATGTTGTAGGTTTTTGTGTTTTATCATAAACTAATAATTGGAAAAAATGAAGTAACTTTACATTCTCTTTTTATAAAAAAGTTAGAACATTATATGTATTTAATTTTTGACACAGAAACAACCGGTTTACCAAAAAATTTCAACGCTCCGCTTTCAGACTCGGATAACTGGCCAAGAATGGTTCAGATTGCATGGCAGGTACATGATGATGATGGAAAATTAATTGAAAACCAGGATTATATAATAAAACCTGAAGGATATGATATTCCCTTCAACGCAGCACGTATTCACGGGATCACAACCAAGATTGCCAATGAAGAAGGACGGGATCTGCAGGAGATTCTTGAAGAGTTTTCTAAAGTTCTTGAAAGGGTAAGAGTGGTTTCCGGACATAATGTAGAATTCGACTATAATATTGTAGGAGCAGAGTTTTACAGAAAAAACATGAAGGATAACCTTCAGGAAAAACCCAAAGCAGATACCATGATTTTGGGAACCGATTTCTGCCAGCTTGGCGGAGGACGTGGAGGAAGATTCAAGCCCCCGAAACTTGAAGAATTGTATGAAAAACTTTTTGGAAACAAATTTGATGAAGCCCATAATGCCGCTGCCGATGTAAATGCTACTGCCAGAGCTTTCTTTGAAATGGTAAGAATTGGAGTAGTACCCGCTGAAACATTAAAGATTTCCGAAGATCAGCTCGCTTATTTCAGAAGTCTTTATCCGGATCCTATCAAGCCTTTCAATATTATTATCAGAAGGCAGGTTGCAGATTTTCATAATAAGAAAAAGCAGCAGGATTTCGGAAGTATTGATGAAATTGATTTAGGTAAATATTTCAATTTTGATAATCACAGTGTTTTCTCCACACTTACCGCTACTTCAAGCATCAATGATCTGATTAGAAAAGCTTCTGAGGAAAACTTCCCTGCTGTAGGTATGGTGGACTTGGGAAACATGATGGGTGCTTTTAAATTCGTTTCAGCAGTGGAGAGCGCTAATGGTGACAGGGCAAAGAAGCATAAGGAATACCTGGCAAAAAAACAGGAAGCAGAAGAAAACGGAACAGAGTTTAATGAAGTTGAGCCTGTTTCCGAACCACTTATCCCAGTTGTAGGTTGCGAATTTTATATTTCGGAGCGTTACGAGCAAAAGCAGTTTACCAAAGATGATCCGGACAGGAGAACTCAGGTAGTGCTGCTGGCAAAAGATTTTAACGGGTATAAAAATCTGGCAAAACTTTCCAGTATCGGATTCCTGAAAGGATTCTATTTTGGAGTTCCAAGGGTGAGCAGAGAATTGATAGCCCAATATAAAGAAGGGGTTATTGCTTTAACTTCCGGAATTATGGGAGATATTCCTGATGCGATCTTAAATACCGGTGAGCAGAAAGGGGAAGAGCTTTTCAAATGGTGGAAAGATACCTTTGAGGATGATTTTTATGTACAGATTCAGAATCATAAACTGCCTGAAGAAGAGCATTTAAATGAAGTTCTGTTGTATCTGGCGGATAAATACGATGTTAAAATCCTGGCTCAGAACGAAACTTTTTATACCAATAAGGATGATTCTAATATCCAGGATATTGTAAGCTGTATTAAAGATGGGGAAAAACTAACAACACCCGTTGGAAAAGGATTTGGTAAAAGAAGAGGTCTTGCAACAGGCGAGTATTATATCAAAAGTTCCGACGAAATAAAAGAAGCCTTTTTAGCTTATCCTGATGCGTTTGATGCTTATGAAGAATTTACGGCGAAATTTAAACCCTATACTTTAAAAAGAGATGTACTTCTTCCTAAGTTTGATATTCCGGAAAAGTTTATTCATGCAGAAGATGAGATAGACGGAGGGAAGAGAGGGGAGATGGCTTATCTTACCTATCTTACCTATGAAGGAGCCAAGAAAAGATATGTGGAAACCGGAATAACGGATGAAATTAAAGAACGTCTTGACTTTGAGCTTGAGGTTATCGCCAATACCGGTTATCCAGGATAC
Organism: Chryseobacterium candidae; assembly: GCF_004916905.1. Lineage (GTDB taxonomy): Bacteria > Bacteroidota > Bacteroidia > Flavobacteriales > Weeksellaceae > Chryseobacterium > Chryseobacterium candidae. The sequence goes on along the minus strand of NZ_SDLV01000015.1, from coordinate 54,414 downwards.
TTCCTTATTGTACAGGACTTTTGTAATGAAGCCCGGAATATGGGAGTTTGGGTTGGCCCGGGAAGGGGTTCTGCCGCAGGATCAGCAGTAGCGTATTGCATCGGAATAACCAATGTGGACCCAATTAAATATGACCTCCTTTTTGAGAGATTCCTGAATCCGGAAAGGATTTCCATGCCTGATATTGATATTGACTTTGATGATGAGGGAAGAGATAAAATTATCAAATGGGTAGTTGAAAAATACGGGAAAACTCAGGTAGCACAGATTATTACTTACTCGGTGTTGGGTGGTAAATCTGCTATTAAAGATGCCGGAAGAGTTTTGGATGTTCCCATTCCTGACACAAATAATATTGCTAAGCTGATTCCTCCGAGTCCGGGAATGAACATTGCAAAAGCTTTAGCGAAATACGATAAATTAAAACCGGAAGAACAGATGCTTGTTGATGAGATGAGATATGTTCTTAACAGTCCTGATGATGCACGACACGGAGTGTTGGCAAGTGCCAAAAAGATGGAAGGCTGTATCAGAAATACCGGAATTCACGCCTGTGGTGTGATTATTACACCGGAAGATGTGAGTAATCTGGTTCCGGTGACAATAGCGGCGAAAGATGCAGATATTCTGGTGTCTCAATTCGATAACTCCGTTGCGGAAAGTGCCGGCCTTTTGAAAATGGACTTCCTTGGGTTGAGAACATTGACTATCATTAAAGATGCATTGAAGCTGGTAAAAGCAAGATATAATATAGATATTGATCCTGATCTTATCCCGCTTGATGATGCCAAAACGTATCAATTGTTTAAAGAAGGAAGAACAGTGGGAATTTTCCAGTATGAAAGTCCCGGGATGCAAAAATACATGAGGGAGCTTAAACCCACAGTTTTTGCCGATCTTATTGCTATGAACGCATTGTACCGCCCTGGTCCTATTAAATACATTCCAAACTTCATCAACAGAAAACATGGAATTGAAGAAATTGTTTACGACTTACCGGAAACAGAAGAATATTTAAAAGAAACATATGGGATTACCGTTTATCAGGAGCAGGTAATGCTTTTGTCCCAGAAATTGGCCAACTTTACGAAAGGTGAAGCCGATACTTTGAGGAAAGCAATGGGTAAAAAGCAGATTGACGTTCTTAATAAAATGTACCCAAAATTCATTGAAGGAGGTAGAAAGAACAACCTGAATGAAGAGAGATTAGAGAAAATCTGGAATGACTGGAAGGCCTTTGCAGAATATGCCTTCAACAAATCTCACTCAACTTGTTATGCATTCATCGCTTATCAAACGGCATTTTTAAAAGCCAATTATCCTGCAGAATATATGGCGAGTGTGATGAGTAACAACATTAACAATACAGATTCAATTACCATGTTTATGGAAGATTGTAAAAGTATGGGAGTAGATGTTTTAGGGCCGGATGTGAATGAATCTCAATACAAATTCTCTGTAAACGAAAAAGGACAGATCCGTTTCGGATTGGGAGCGATTAAAGGAATTGGCGAAGGGCCGAGTGAAGCAATTACAAGAGAAAGAGAAAACGGAAGATTCAAGAATATTTACGATTTCTTTGAAAGGATATTGCCTTCACAGATGAACAAAAGGGTAGCAGAAAGTTTAGTGCTTGCCGGTGCTTTTGACGAATTGGATGCTTTTCACAGAGGACAGTATTTTGATATTGACATGGCTGGAAAGACAAATCTTGAAAGACTGATCAGATACGGACAGAGCTTCCAGGAAAGCAAAAACGAAATGGAACATTCTTTATTTGCTGATTTTGCAGAAGAAGTTCAGATTGAACAGCCAAAATTAGCACCATGCCCCGAATGGCCGAATATGCATAAGCTTAATAAAGAAAAAGAGATTATTGGTTTTTATCTTTCTGCACATCCGCTGGATGAGTTTAAGTATCAGTTCCAGTTTATGCAGGGACAGCTTTCCAAAAAATCGGTTCTTGAGAAAAATGATGAAGATAAAGTGGTAACAGATGAAGCACCTGTTTTGGAGCAGGACGCCCAGGATGAAGCTGCAGATCTTACAGAAATTGTATCGGATGATGTAATGGCGGGTGAAGAAGAAGTAATAGAAGAAGTGACTAAAAAAGCAGAGCCAAAAGGAAACTTCCTATTCCTGAATCTTGATGAGGTAGATGCTTACAAGGAACAGGCTTTTTCGAATAAACAGGAAGAGTTATTTGAAGAGAAAAAGAAAGACTGGAAAACCCTTCAGAAAGAAAGAGAAAATGGAGGTGGCGGGAAAGAATATACTGTAGCCGGTCTTATTACCGAATATAGAGTTCAGGATGGTTTCAGAAGTGGTGAGAAAGTAGCTTTTGTTACTCTGGAAGATTATTCCGGTTCGTACTCATTCAGGCTTGGAGATAGGGACTATATGAGATTGAAAGAGAAATTGGAAGTTCAGAGATTTGTTATTTTTAAAATAAAATTTGCGCAGGTAAAAGATGGAAGAATCTTCGTGAATGTAAATGATGTGATAGAACTTCAGGAAGCATTTGAACGATTTGCCAAAAGTATATCTTTAGTAATGGATGTAATGGATGTAAGGCCTGAAGATCTTGATTTTTTCAGAACGGTTCTCGACAGAAACAAAGGAAATCAAAAACTGAAATTCTTTATCAAAAACCTCGAAGATGACTCTCATATTGAAGTGCAGTCTATGAAACATTCGGTGGATCTCAATGGAGACCTGATTAAAGAAATTCAGCTTCTGAATAAATATGAGTTTTATTTAAACTAGAATAGTAGATTATAATGTATAAAGAGTGGCTTCTGTCACTCTTTTTTTGTTTATATATTGTCAATATTCATGAAAAATTTTAAATAGTTTTTTATGTTAAATAGAAAAAAAATCTGAAGTCTATTTTAATTGTATATTAGTTAAGTATTTGATTATCATTTAATTAATATTTTTCAATGAATTATGAAATAAATCTTAAAATTAAATAAACGTTTGATTTTATTGTATTTTAATAGCTGTTTTATTATTTTTTATTTAATGTTTTGTGATGTTTTTTAATATTTCGTTTAAAAATTAAATTAATATTTATAAATTTACCGCCATAACTATTATTATTACTATTTTATGAAGAAATTATTACTTTCGTGTTTAGCTTCCGTGAGTATGGGAGTTTATGCACAAACTGATGTCGCCAACTATACTTTTTCAAAAAGTACCGGGGTGGCTTATACTTCCATTACAGGAGGTACGAAATTATTCCCTTCCGGGACTAATACGACTTACGACAATGATGTGTCTGCTGCGATTACATTGTCTTCTCCTTTTAATTTTGGAGGTGTTGCCATGACAACATGCTATGTGAGTGCCAACGGATTTATAACATTTGGAGCGGCTCCTTCAGGGACAAATTATACTCCTTTGTCTTCTTTGGGTTCTACTACAGGAGCAATTTCTGCTTTTGGACAGGATGGAGGTTTTTCATCATCTGATACAACTCAGCCCGCAGGAAATCATGAAGTTCGATATGAAGATCTAGGAACTGAATTTGTTGTACAGTGGCAGGATCATGCCAACTACTTTAACCGATCTACAGAAAAATTAAATTTTCAGATCAGATTGGTTTACGCTACTGGTGAAATAAAGATCATTTATGGAAGCTGTACAGATCCGGGAACCAGTACTTCAGGAAGTACTCCACAGGTAGGAATAAGAGGAAACAGTACTACCTTTGCATCCAATGTAAATTCCCTGATGATAGGAAATGTGCCTTCCGGAACTACCTGCGACTGGTCTAAAGCTGTTACAGGTAATGCTAATAACAGCACAATGGTTTTTTCCAGTGCAACCAATGCTAGTGTTAAAATCCCGGCTGGGTTGCAATATAAATGGACACCAGGCACACAGGCTCCGGTTAGAACTTTTACGGCCGCCACTGCAATTACCAATAATGCTGCCACTGTAAACTGGACAGCTCCGACAGGTGCAACAGCCTACAATGTTCAGTATAGAGAAGTTGGAAGCTGTGATTGGACCGACCTTGTTGGTAACCCGGTTTCTGCTGCTTCAGCTACAATTTCAGGTCTGACTCAGAATACAAGTTACCAGGTTCAGGTTCAGGCTTTAAATGGATCGGTACAATCCATATACTCTCATATTCCAAATGCAGCCGGAACGGGGAATGGGTATGCCTCTTCAGGATCTTTTACAACTACAGCTAACTGTGCAAGTACGGTAACAGGTCTTTCTTCTTCTGCTGTAACTCCTGAATCAGCAACAATAAGCTGGACAGCTTCTACAACACCTCCGGGTAATGGATATGAGTATTATTATTCCACATCTTCAACAACTCCGCTTGCAACGGCTACGCCTTCAGGATCTGTAGTTGCTGGCGTAACAACAGCTAATATATCTGGTCTGACTCCTTCAACTCAGTATTATTATTGGGTAAGAGGAAACTGTAATGGGACAGATAAAGGAGTTTGGTCAAGCTCTGCTAACTTTACAACACTTGGTCTGTGTCCTACCGTTACAGCTCCTGCATCCAGTGCTACAGGAGTAAGTGTAACACCTACGATCACATGGAATGCAATAAATGGCGCAGCCGGCTACAAACTGAAAGTTGGAACTACCTCAGGAGGAAATGATATTGTAGATATGGATATTACTGGTGGGGCCAATAATTCTTACACTTTCGCTGCTCCTTTAAGTTTTGCGACTACTTATTATTATTCTGTAACTGCTTATACAGCTAATATTGCAGGACCTGCTACGGCATGTACGGTAAGATCATTCCAGACCATATGTAATTCATCTAATTTACCTTATACTTTAGATTTTGAAAACGTTACAACACCTGCATTACCAATTTGTACAACAGTGGTTAACAGTGGTTCCGGAAATTTATGGAAAACAGCAACTGCTCCTACTGGCTTTACAGGGAAAGTGCTTAATTATTCCTATAATACTTCTAATGCTGCCAATACATGGTTTTTCACACAAGGTTTAAATCTTACTGCCGGAGTTAGCTACAGAATTAAATATAAATATGCAAATGCAACGGGTGCAACACAGTATCCTGAAAGAGTAAAAGTTGCTTACGGATCTTCCGCTACAAGTGCAGCAATGACGAATATCATAGCAGATCATGGTAATATTATCGGTGGAACTGTTACAAATACTTTTACAGACTTTACGCCAAGTGCAACAGGAGTTTATTATATAGGATTCCAGGCATATTCTCTTGCTGATATGAACCAGATTTATGTGGATGATATCAATATAGATGTGACTCCTAGCTGCTCTGAACCATTGGCTGTTACTGTTTCGGGGATGACAGTCAATGCAGCAAATGCTTCCTGGACTGCCCCAGCTACCGCTCCTGGAGTTGGATATGAATATTACTATTCTACAAGCAGTACAGCTCCTACAGCGTCTACTGTAGCTTTAGGAACGAGTACCACAACTTCAGCTCCTTTATCAGGGCTTTCTCCTTCTACTACTTATTATTTATGGGTGAGATCGGTTTGTAGTTCTTCTGATAAGAGTGCATGGAGTATTGTTGCTACATTTAATACTCTTTGTGGAACTGTTATGGCACCTTTTGTTCAAAACTTTGATAGTGGAGCAGCACCAAACTGCTGGAACAATATAAATCCTTCAGCAACAACTACTGATGCTACTCTTTTCTGGAAATTTGCAGGAAGTGCAGATTATGGTGCAAGTCCGGCTAATAACGGCAAGGCTGCAGGTACGTACGCTTGGGTAGACGCAAGCTCACCATATGCTGGAGCGGGTGTTAATACCGTGCAATTGGTTACTCCTTCTGTAAATTTAACAGGATTAACTGCACCTATTGTTTCTTTTGACTGGTTTAAAAATCACTCTACAGTATCTACTACTACGGTTTCACCTTCTACTTATGATAATAATAAGCTTACCGTTGAAGTAAATGATGGAAACGGCTGGGTAGCCATCTTTAGTGATAATACCAACTTAAATCAATGGAGAACGGTTGCGGTTCCATTAGCGGCTTCTTATATCGGAGCTACTATTCAGGTAAGGTTTACTGTAGATAAAAATGTGAGTGGTAATGGATATTACTATGATGATGTTCTTTTAGATAATGTTGAAATAAAACAAAATCCAAATCTGGCAACTTCTGAAACTGCAGTAAAAGAAAATAAGATTAATGTATATCCTAATCCGTTTACTGATACGCTAACAATTTCTGATGTATCCAAAGTACAGTCTGTTTCAATTGTTGATGTTTCCGGCAGATTGATTAAAACCATTGAAAAACCTTCCTCTGAACTTCAGTTGAGAGATCTTAAAGAAGGATTGTATTTGGTTGTTTTGAATATGAAAGACGGGTCTAAACAAACCCTTAAAGCAATTAAGAGATAAAATTTATTAATTATATCCTATGAAACGACAGCTTCTGGCTGTCGTTTTTTTTGTTATTTGTGATGTGTTTTTCCAGGGACTTCTCATTATTTTTTACTTAAAAAAAAGATGTTTCAAATTATTGTAAATTCGTAGACGTATTAATAGCCAAAAACTTATACATGAAAAAAATCTTATTTTTATGCTTACTGATGTTAAATATTGTACTAAGTGCTCAAATCAAATTAGGTGCAGGAAGTACAGATACTGGTAATGCTCCGGTCAATACTGATTATAGTACTTCTTATTCTCAGCAGATTTTTACAAAGCAAGAAATTAATTCTGATGCCGCAGGAAATATTACTGGGCTTAAATTTTATGTAACTTCTTCTGCAAATCCAGGGTACTCGTCAACTTGGGATGTATACATAGGACATACTACAAAAACCACCTTTGCGCCTAATGATAACTGGATTTCAAGCGGACAAATGACAAAGGTTTATTCTGGTGCTATTTATAATGTAAATGGAATTATAGATATAACCTTTACGACTCCTTTTGCATATGATAATGTCCAGAACTTAATAGTTGCAGTTCATGGAAAGGTATCTAATGACAATCCTTCTAATCAATTTTTTGTCTACAATACTACAGAAGGAGGGGGGCTCTATATTTTAGATCCTGGTTTTGGAGATCCTTCTACCAACAATCAGGGAAATGTTTTGCCATATAAATCTGTAATAACTCTTAAGGGTTTGGTGCCGAGTATTTTACCAGTATGCCCTGCAGTGTCTTATCCTGTTAATAATGCAGTGCTTGTACCTACTTCATCCGTGATTACCTGGGCTGCATCACAAGGAGCGACAAGTTACAAAGTTTCAATAGGGACTACACCAGGAGGAACTGATGTGGTAAATCAACAATCTGTAACGGGAACAAGTTTCACACCATCGTCTCCGCTTTCACTGACTACAACATATTATCTTAAGGTGACGGCAGTAGGATCAACAGGAGAATCCTACGGTTGTGCTAATATCAAGTTTACAACTGCATCATTAACTCCATCTAATGATGAGTGTGCAGACGCTGTGGAATTGGTTGTGAGCCCAACTATAGATTGTACAAATTTTACTCCTGGTACAAATTTGATGGCGTCTGTATCTAATCAGGGGCAAAATTCATGTATTAATTCTTATAGTCATAATGATGTGTGGTACAAATTTACTGCTATAGCTTCCAAACATATGATTAAATTAAGTAATATAACCTCCGTAGGAGCAGTAAATAATAAGTTTATATATTTTTCTGTTTTTAAAGGAAGCTGTGGTAACTTAACAACTATTGCATGTAGCGACGAAGCTCAATATTATTCAATTGTAAATGATCTTACTCCAGGTGAAACTTATTATGTAAAAGTATTTACTCGTGCTAATTATGGTGCTGCTCAAAATTTTGATATATGTGTGATAACGTTTCCGCCACCACCAGTCAATGATGAATGTGGAAATGCAATAGATTTACCTGTAAATCCTGATTTGAATTGTGCAAGCATTACTCAAGGAACCATTATATCCGCGACAGATTCCAGTCTGTCACCTGTTACTTGCTATAATAGTCCTAATTCTGATGTATGGTTCAAATTTACAGCAACAGGCAGTAAGCATGTTATTAAATTAAGCAATATTATCTATAAAGTCCCGGTATTTTATGCTCCTACTTTACGTTTTCAGGTTTATAAGGGGGATTGTAATAGTTTAGCTAGTCTTTCCTGTTCTTATCTGAATGCTTTGGCTGTAGATAATCTTACAGTAGGAGATACTTATTATATAAGGGTTTATAGTAGCTTGACAGGACAATCCAGTGCTATGGATTTTGGTATATGTATAGGGACAGACCTTACGCCACCACCTTCCAATGATGAGTGTATAAATGCAATTACTTTGCCTGTAAATTCTGATTTGAATTGTGCAGTTGTAACAGCAGGAAGTACAATGGGGGCTACAGCGTCGAATATATCAGCTCCTACATGCAATGGTGTTGCAAAACCAGGAGATGTATGGTTTAAGTTTACGGCTACTGCAACAGGTCATTTTATTCATTTGAAAGATTTGGTCTCTCTTGGGGTACAGTCCGGTACTGAAACCTACTTTCAGCTTTTCAGTGGTGATTGTGGTAACCTTACAAGTATTAAATGTGCACATCTTATGGGTGGGGTTTCCGGACTTACAATAGGCCAAACTTATTATATAAGAGTATTTAATACTAAATACCCCAGTGAAGTTGTCGGATTTAATATATGTATTGGAACATTGCCTCCGGTTCCTGTTAATGACAGTTGTTCCGGAGCTTTGGTTGCTTCTGTATTTCCTTATAGTTACACACAAACAGATGCGTTAGCTGCAACTAATAATAATGGATTTGTTACAGCTTGTAGCCCGGCAATGAATGATGGTACATGGTTTACGTTTACAGGGGATGGTTCTACTCATAAAATTATAGTATCACCTATAGGAAATGGATTTCCTAGGGTAGGAGTTTATAAAGGAGGGTGTGGAAGTTTAACTTGTATTACCAGTGTTTGGCATTCAACACCAATATCTATTGATACTGTTCCGGGAACTGTGTATTATGTGAATGTTGGGGATGGAAGTTCAACCGTGGATTTTGTAGAATTTCCTTTTACAATTACTATTTCCAAAGGGACTTTGGGAGTTTCTGAAGTTTCTAAAGCCACAGAAACTATAGAAGTACACCCAAATCCATTCACAAGCGTATTGAATATTGCAAAACCGGATAAAGTAAAATCAGTTTCCATTCTTGATTCTGCCGGAAGATTGGTTAAAACCATTGAAAAACCTTCCTCTGAACTTCAGTTGAGAGATCTTAAAGAAGGATTGTATTTGGTTGTTTTGAATATGAAAGACGGATCTAAACAAACCGTTAAAGCAATCAAGAGATAAAATAATTTCTTATAAATAGAAAAGAGAGACTGTTCATTTCGAGCAGTCTCTTTTTTTATAAGTGAAATTATCTTTTGTTAAAAGAAAATTTGTATTTGTTATCATATAATGAAAAAAATATTTTTTTTATTGTTGATTTTCACTAGATTTGAGTAACTAATATTGATTTATATGAAAAACTTTTTACTCGTTGGTTTCTTAATAACTGGCTTTTTATCCTCTGCGCAAACCTATTGTACGCCTGCGTTCGCTAGTGGCTGTAGTGGCGGGGATGTGATAGATTCTTTTGCAATTCCGGGAGCGGGATTTGATCATTCTAATACAGGTTGTTCTACTGATGCATATGGAGATTATACTTCTATGATGATCAACCTGAGTGCAGGTTTAAGTTATGATTTTAGCGTTAAACATGGTTATAGTGATCAGAATGTACGTATATGGATAGATTTCAATAACGACGGAACTTTTGATGATGCAGCTCCGGAACTTGTAGCTTCAGCAAGTAGTACGCTTGTGGGAGGAAATAATATAACCGCAGGACTTATAACAATTCCTTCTACAGTTACTCCGGGCACGTATAGAATGAGGGTGGCAGATCGCTTTTCCAGTGATCCTATTCCTTGTAATACAAATGGATATGGAGAAGCTCACGATTATACGGTCGTAATCGGTGCTGTTCCAACATGTTTTGCACCATCTGCTTTAACTGTTTCTGCTGTAACTGCCAATTCTGCCCAGGTAGGATGGACAGCTCCATCTTCAGTGCCAGGAAGCGGTTATGAATATTATTATTCAACTTCCAGTGCATATCCTACTGCTGCTACAGTGGTTTCCGGAACAAGCAGCGGATTAACTGCTAACCTGCCTTCACTTGCTCCAGCAACTACTTATCACGTATGGGTACGTTCTGTATGCAGTTCTTCAAATAAGAGTGCATGGTCTCAAATGGCAACATTTATGACGTCGTGTGTTGCTGTAGGGGTACCATATGCATTGGATTTTGAAAGTATAACCCCGCCTGATATCCCAGGTTGTACCTCAGTAGTTAATGATGGTGCAGGAAATATGTGGAAGACAGGTGATCTGGATGCTCAGGGATTCACAGGGAATGTTCTTCAGTATTCTTACGACTATGCTGATAATGCGGATACCTGGTTTTTCACCAATGGTATTAATCTTACTGCAGGAGTGACCTACAGAATTAAATATAAATATGCAAATGCAGAAGGAACTGTATATGCTGAAAAACTAAAAGTAGCTTACGGCACTACAGCTACAGGAGCAGGAATGACCAATACATTAGCTGATCATTCAAATATTGTTGTCAGCACAGCAACAAGTGCTTTTGCGAATTTCACACCCACAACCACAGGAGTTTATTATTTTGGATTTCAGGCGTATTCTGATGCGAACATGAATCAATTATATGTTGATGATATCAATATAGATGTAGCACCTGTTTGTAGCGAACCTAATGCATTAGCTGTTTCAAATATTACTGCTGCAGGAGCTACGGTTTCATGGACTGCGGCTACACCAGTGCCTGCAAATGGATATGATATTTATTACAGTACAACCAATACAGCACCTACAGCAACCAGCACGCCTAATTTTACAGGAGTTACAGCAACCACTTACAATATTCCTGGTTTAGCTGCCTCCACTGCTTATTATGTATGGGTAAGATCTGCATGCAGTGCAACAAGTAAAAGTATATGGAGTGATCATGCTACTTTTACAACATTGTGTTCAAGTGTGAATACTCCTTATACGATAGATTTTGAAAACGTGACTGTTCCGGATCTGCCCGCTTGTACAATCAATGTTAATGCCGGAACAGGAAACAATTGGGAAACAATGGATCCTCCTTCCGATAGCCAGGGATTCACTACCAATGTGTTGAAGTACCAGTATAACTCTTCCAATTCTGGAAATGCATGGTTCTTTACACAAGGATTGAACTTAACCGCAGGAGTGCAGTATACAATCAGTTATAAATATGGTAATAACTCATCAACTTATGTTGAAAAATTGAAAGTTGCCTATGGAACTTCACCTGCAGCAGCAGCTATGACAGGCTCTATAGCAGATTATCCTTCAATCAATGATGAAATGGCCCATACAGAATCTATAACGTTTACAGTTCCTACAACAGGAGTGTATTTCTTTGGATTTAATGCGTATTCAGATCCGGATCAGTATAATCTGTATATTGACGATATTAGCATTAACAATGCTAATCTGGCAACATCTGAGGTGGCTATTGCGAAAAATACTATCCAGGTTTATCCTAATCCATTTACGGATGCACTGAATATTTCTGATGTGAAAAATGTAAAAAATGTATCTGTGACTGATGCTTCTGGAAGACTGGTGAAAACAATTGCTAATCCTGAATCTACAATCCATTTAAGAGATTTAATGCAAGGAGTTTACTTAGTAACACTTGAGATGAAAGACGGATCTAAGCAGACGATCAAAGCTATTAAAAAATAATTCATCATTTAAATAAAAAGGGAGGCGGATCATCACTGATCCGCCTTTTTTATGAAAATTGTATAGGATTTGATTTGAAAAGTATTGATGAAAAAAGATGAGCAAAATTGTTTACTCATCTTTTTTATTTTGTTCTGAAAATTCTGGTTGATTATAAATTGTTCCTGTCACTTATTACCCATTACTCATCATTTATTGGGTACAGGCTGTATTTCTCCTTTATTCATAAGGTCAAAAACAGTAGGGAAGAACATTACTAATATAAAGTAGATAATGATCATGAGTGCAATCAATGCAAAAAGAATAATTACTAAGCTATTCGGTCTGTTTTTCTTTTTAGGTTCCATGATTTTGTGGTATTTGGTGAATAAATTTTACTTATACCGATGTATTAAGCTAATTTCTTGCCACATTTCTTACAATACCTTGCATCATCATCAATATCTTCATTACCACAGCGTTCACATATCATTTCCAGATTTTGTCTTTTGTTTCTCATTTCCGCTGTTACAATACCGGTAGGAACTGCGATGATAGAATAACCCGCCAGCATCAGAACAACAGCGAAAAACTTCCCTAAAGGCGTAATAGGCGATACATCACCATAACCTACCGTAGTTACCGTGACAACCGCCCAGTAAATAGACTGCGGTATTGTTTCAAAACCTTGTCTTCCACCCTCTACCATAAACATAAGTGAACCTACAATAACCGAGAAAATAATCAGGAACAAAAGGAAAATGTAAATTTTTCTTGAACTGTTCTTTAAAGCCCTTACAATTAAATATCCATCGTTCATAAAATCCAGCAAATTGAAAATCCTGAAGATTCTCAACATTCTCAGCATCCTGAAAATAAGGAAATACTTAGTAATAGGAAAGAAAAAACTAAGGAAGAAAGGAACAAGAGCCAGAAAATCAATAATTCCGAAAAAACTGAATAGGTAACTCCGCTTATTTTTTACCACTGCAATACGCATAGAATATTCCATGGTGAAGAAAATTGAGATCACCCATTCAAGAATCAGAAAAGTATAATGGAATCTTTTATCAAGCTTAGGTACGCTTTCCATCATAATAATTGCAGTGCTTGCAAGAATTAACGATAATAATATGATATCGAACAGTTTTCCAAGCTTCGTATCGGAGCGATAAATTATCCGGTAAAGGAATCTTTTCCAAAGAGCGTCCTCAGGAATCAGATTATGTTCTCTTTCCATTTATATAGGGTTATTTCACAGCGAAGTTAATAATTTCCATAAAGCATACGGTAAATATATGATTGTTGAAAGAATCTTGCAAATGTTAACGAAAAACCTGTTATTGAAAAGTGAATTATTTTAAATTAATGAATTGTTTTTTAATTTGTTATAATTGATAAAACACGAATAATACATAACATTTCAGGTAACTTTCTTACCTTTTATTTTTATACCATTGCAACGCCTGCAAGTTTTGATCCGGGAAAAGGCTATCGGCTTTTATGGAGTCTGATATAAACTGCAGTGTAGTAATAGAATCCTTTACCATAGTATCTCTTTTTAAAGATTAACAGTCTTATTTAATTCTTTTTACCATCAAAATGAAACCGGTTAAAGAAAGCCGGTAATTTTTTCCGGATTTTTGGTAAAATTAATATCTTCGCTGTAACCGTAAAATATAAATTAATGAAACTAAAAACTGTAATTGCAAAGATTGAAGAGGAGATAAGCATCAGACAGGCAGAAGATTTTGATAATGTAGGATTGCTGTGTGGAGTTTATGACCGCGATGTATCAGGAATTCTGGTTTGCCATGATGCCCTGGAAAATGTAGTAGATGAGGCGATTGAGAGAAACTGTAATCTGATTGTATGTTTTCATCCCATCATATTTTCCGGACTAAAATCCTTAACAGGAAAGAACTACGTAGAGAGAGCTGTTTTAAAAGCTATTGAAAATAAAGTAGCCATCTATGCCGTCCACACTGCATTTGATAATGATTTCTATGGGGTCAACCACGGGATATGCAGCCAGTTGGGATTAAAGAATATGAAGATTCTTCAGCCAAAGGAAAATAATTTAAAACAGTTGACGGTTTTTGTTCCCAAAGAATATTCAGAAAAAGTAAAAGAAGCGATGTTCTTGGCCGGAGCAGGAAATATAGGATTCTATGATGAATGCAGTTTTACGGTGAGCGGTAAAGGAACATTCAGACCTGCAGAAGGTGCAAATCCGTTTTCCGGACAGCAGGGAATTCGCGAAAATGCAGATGAAGATATGATCTCTGTAATTTTTGAAGGTTTTAAACAAGGGCAGATTGTGGGGGCCATGAAGGCTGCACATCCTTATGAAGAAGTAGCCTATCAGGTTTATAGTCTGGATAATAAAAATCATCATTCCGGATTAGGCATGTATGGTGATCTGGAAGAGGAAATGAATGAAAAAGATTTCCTCAGGTTGGTAAAAGAAAAATTTGGTCTGGAGGTGATAAAACATTCTTCATTTAATAATAAAAAAATCAAAAGAGTAGGGGTGCTGGGAGGCTCAGGAGCAAGTGGAATAAGATCTGCAGCATCCAGGAAATGTGATGCTTACCTTACCGGAGATCTTAAATATCATGACTATTTTCTAGCCGAGTCTAAAATGCTGATCTGTGATATAGGACATTATGAATCAGAACAATTTGTTACCCAACAATTATTTGAAATTTTATCACAAAAATTTAGTACATTTGCAATTTCAAAATCTATTGAAAAAACAAACCCAGTAAATTATTTCATTTAAATATGGCAAAAACCAACGATATTTCAGTTGAAGAAAAATTAAGAGCTTTATACGATTTACAGATCATTGATTCAAGATTGGATGAAATCCGAAATACTAGAGGAGAATTGCCAATTGAAGTTGAAGATCTTGAAATTGAGATTGAAGGTCTTGAAAAAAGAGCTGAAAAATTTCATGCTGAGATAAAAGAGCAGGACGATCAGATCAAAACAAAGCATGAAGTAATTAACCATGCTAAAACTTTAATTGAGAAATACAAATCTCAGCAGGATAATGTAAGAAACAATAAAGAGTTTGAAGCATTAGGAAAAGAAATGGAATTCCAGGAGCTGGAAATTCAGCTTGCTGAAAAAAGAATTAAAGAATTCGGAGCTAAAATTGCTCACAAAAACGAAACTTTAGCTGAACTGAATGCTAAGATCGACGATTTGAAAAGCCACTTGAAATTCAAAAAAGAAGAATTGGATGGTTTGATCTCTGAAACGCAGAAAGAAGAAGAATATCTTTTAGAGCAGTCTAAAGAATTCGCAGCTAAAATTGATGAGAGATTATTGGCTTCTTATAACAGAATCAGAACAAACTCTATCAACGGTCTTGCCGTTGTAGGATTAGAAAGAGGAGCTCCAAAAGGATCTTTCTTCACTATTCCTCCTCAAAAGCAAATGGAAATTGCTCAGAGAAAGAAAATCATTATTGATGAGCACTCTGGAAAAATTCTTGTTGATGATGAATTGGTAATGGAAGAAAACGAAAAAATGAAATCTGTAATTAAATTCTAATTATTGATTTTAAGTTATACAAAAGCTGTTTCAGAAATGAGACAGCTTTTTTTATTTTTGATCTGAATATTGCACCACTTTTCTTATAATAATACCACTTTTAAACATGCTCCCTTGTCATTCCCAAGAATCCATACTGTATAAAAATAGAGTTCAGATTCTTGGGAATGACAAAGGTTGTGTTATAATTGGATTCAAAAACTCAATGCTGTGAATCAAAAACAAATATGCTTCTTAGCTTTAGAGCCTAAACCTATAAAAAAACCGCTTCATTTTGAAGCGGTTGATATTTTTTAATCCTGATGATCATACATCTTATTATACAAAGCTATAAACTTCTCTTTTATTGCTTTTCTTTTTAGTTTTAAAGTTGGAGTAAGCAATCCGCTTTCAATACTCCATACTTCAGGAGTAAGCTCAATTTTTTTAATTTTTTCCCAGTTTCCAAGGTGTTCATTGATGCCTTCGATTTCTTTTTCAATTCTCTGCTTCAACTCAGCACTTTTGGCAATCTCCACTGGTGTAGTGCCAATAGTAAGATTGTTTCTCATCGCCCAGTTTTTAGCAAATTCAAAATCAGGCTGTACCAAAGCACATGGCATTTTTTCACCATCGCCTACCACCATGATCTGTTCTATGAATTTTGACGCTTTTGCTAAATTTTCAATAGTCTGGGGAGCAATATATTTTCCTCCGGAAGTTTTGAACATTTCCTTCTTACGGTCGGTGATTTGTAAAAATCCGTCACTGTCGATATGTCCGATATCTCCGGTTTTGAAGAAGCCATCATCCGTAAAAGCTTCTTTAGTCATTTCTTCATTCTGAAAATATCCTTTGAATACAGAAGGACCTTTTACGGTAATCTCACCGTCTTCCTGAATTTTAACCTTTAAATTATCCAATGGAATCCCTACCGTTCCCACTCTCATTTTATCAAAGCTGTTTACAGAAATTACAGGGGAAGTTTCTGTTAAACCATAT
Source organism: Chryseobacterium candidae (assembly GCF_004916905.1). Classification (GTDB taxonomy): domain Bacteria; phylum Bacteroidota; class Bacteroidia; order Flavobacteriales; family Weeksellaceae; genus Chryseobacterium; species Chryseobacterium candidae. The sequence continues at coordinate 38,065 of NZ_SDLV01000015.1, read as the reverse complement.
CCTTCCAGAATTGGAATACCAGCATTCTGGAACATCAGGTTAAGTCTCGTAGACAATGCCGCAGATCCTGAAACTAAAGTCACAATTTCGCCGCCTAAACCTTCTCTCCATTTGGAAAATACGAGCTTGTCTGCAATGATTTCCTGAAGTCCGGATGGTTTGGAAATTACTTTCTTTTTACTGATCAGGTTCAACGCCCAGAAGAATATTTTTGATTTTAATCCACCTGCTGAAGATCCTGTATTATAGATTTTGTCATATACCTTTTCTACCAGTCTTGGTACTACAGTCATATAATGAGGTTTCACTTCTTTTACGTTTTCGCCCATTTTCTCGATGCTTTCAGCAAAATAGAGAGAAAAACCATTGTACTGATAAAGATAGAACAGCATTCTTTCAAAAATATGGCAGATAGGAAGGAAGCTTAATGCTCTCGTCTCCTTGTAATCCAGACTTCTTCTCTTTGGAATTCTTGGAATGGCTCCTAATACGTTTGAAACAATATTATTATGCGTAAGCATTACCCCTTTGGGTCTTCCCGTAGTTCCGGAAGTATAAATAATTGTTGCGAGATCTTCTGTGTTGATTGCATTAGAAAGATCATCTACTTCAATTTGCGTAGATTCATCCTTGCCCAAGTCAAGAATTTCTCTCCAGTTGGCCGCTCCACTGATATTATCGAAAGTAAAAATTCCCTGTAAACTCGGAATATTATGTTTTACTTTCATTACTTTATTCAGCAGTTCTTTATCAGAAACAAAACAATACTGAATTTCAGCATTATTGAAAATAAATTCATAGTCTTCAGAAGAAATACTTGGATAAACCGGTACTGAAACAACTCCGATCTGAGAAAGCCCGAAATCCATAATTGCCCATTCTGTGCGGGAATTGGTAGTAATCAAAGCAATTTTGTCCCCCGGTTTTATCCCAAGCTTCAATAATCCTCTGGATATCTTATTTCCCTCATTAATAAACTCCTGTGTAGAAGTTTTTCTCCACTCGCCATGATATTTTGTTACAAACATATCCGTTTTAGGATATTTTTCTAAAGCATAGTGTGGAATATCGAATAATCTCTTGATCGTCATGATTTTTTACGTAATTTATAAAGAAATTTAAATATAAGCATTTTTTTTAATTGAAAACATTTGAATGTGATAATTAGGAATTAGTTGAATGCTTACCATAACAGTTTGAATCAAAAAGAAGGCCGGAAGCTCTTAAATAGGGATTTTTTACTTTTAATTATTCTTTTATAAAGATTTATTTTTCTCCACGTATTTTATATTGTCTTCTTGACGCATTATCCCGGATCCCGAAATGCCTGTCAATTATCATTAAACCTGCCTTTTTTCCACTTTTAATTTATTTTTTCAGATTTGCTTAAAAAGTGTAAATTTACGGCTATATAATTATTTTTTTTATGGACTTTAATTTATCGGAAGAACAGCTGATGATTCAGCAGGCAGCAAGAGACTTTGCACAGAACGAACTTTTACCTGGAGTGATTGAAAGAGACCGTGACCAGAAATTTCCTGCAGAACAGGTGAAGAAAATGGGAGAAATGGGTCTTTTAGGAATGATGGTAGATCCAAAATACGGAGGTGCAGGTATGGACAGCGTTTCTTACGTGCTTGCCATGGAGGAAATTGCAAAAGTGGATGCTTCTGCAGCTGTTGTAATGTCTGTAAACAACTCATTGGTTTGTGCCGGTCTTGAAAAATTCGCTTCTGAAGAGCAAAAAGTAAAATATCTTACTCCACTGGCCAGCGGACAGGTTATCGGAGCATTTGCATTATCTGAGCCGGAAGCTGGTTCTGATGCTACTTCTCAGAAAACGACTGCTGAAGACAAAGGAGATTACTATCTTTTAAATGGTATCAAAAACTGGATCACCAATGGTGGAACAGCTACTTATTATATCGTAATTGCACAGACAGATCCTGAGAAAAAGCATAAAGGAATTAATGCCTTCATTGTTGAAAGAGGATGGGAAGGATTTGAAATCGGACTAAAAGAAGACAAATTAGGAATCAGAGGAAGTGATACTCACTCCTTGATCTTTAATAACGTAAAAGTTCCAAAAGAAAACAGAATTGGTGCTGACGGATTCGGATTCAACTTTGCTATGGCGGTATTGAACGGAGGAAGAATTGGTATTGCTTCTCAGGCTTTAGGTATTGCTTCAGGTGCTTACGAACTGGCATTGAAATATGCTAAAACAAGAAAAGCTTTCAAAACTGAAATCATCAACCACCAGGCGATTGCATTCAAGTTGGCTGATATGGCTACTCAGATCACAGCTGCAAGAATGTTATGTTTTAAAGCAGCTTGTGAGAAAGATGAAGGAAAAGATATCTCTGAAAGCGGAGCTATGGCAAAATTATACGCTTCTCAGGTGGCAATGGATACTACTATTGAAGCAGTACAGATCCACGGTGGATACGGATACGTGAAAGAATATCACGTAGAAAGATTAATGAGAGATGCGAAAATCACTCAGATCTATGAAGGAACTTCTGAAATTCAGAAGATCGTGATTTCCAGAAGCATCGCAAAATAACATTTTATAAAACACACAACCTATGAAAAAATCTTTGTGGATCACCCTTGGTGTCGTGCTGCTGTTACTGGGCGTGTTTGTCTGGTATAAGTACTATTTCGTTTTTGGAGAAGGAGTAAAATCCGGATACCTGAACTATGCTATGAAAAAAGGTTATGTCTTCAAAACCTATGAAGGTAAGCTGATTCAGGAAGGCTTTGGAAGAGGAAAAACAGGAACTATTACAAGCTATGAGTTTGAATTTTCTGTAGATGACCCCGAAGTTTTCAAACAACTGGAAAGCAACAGCGGTAAAACTTTTGACCTGCATTATAAAGAGTACAACGGAGCGCTTCCGTGGAGAGGAAACACAAAGTTTATTGTAGATAAGGTAGTGAATATGAAATAACAGAAAGGGGAGTGTCCTAAAAGTCGGTAACACCTTCTGGGATTCGGATATTTATATACTCCTTCTGTAGGGGTAAGAATAAAATCAGCAAAAATTGAGGCTGTCCAAACTTTTCGGACAGCCTCTTTTTTTTCCGGATCATGTTGCTTTTTATACCATCGAATTACTTTTTCTAATCAATTTTGACACTCTGTTTTTAAAAATATTACGATATACTGAAAAATGTATTATTGTTGGAAGCATACCTCTCTTTGCTTACCTGTCTTGTCTGAAATTGCTGTGTGTTAAATAGTAAAAAATATGATTTTATATGTTGGAACTCAATAATTTAATTATTTTTAAGTTCACAAATAAATCACATCAAGATGAGAACATTATTTCTGTTGCTTCTTACAGGAGCAATCACGCACGTTAGCTCCCAAGTTGGAATTAACACACACAATCCTACAGAAACACTGGACGTGAACGGTTCAGTACGCGTACGAAACATCATGGGAACAGCTTCTAATGCCTCTGCAAAAGACTCTATCGTTGCATTTGACAATGATGGTGTATTTACAAAAGTAACGGCTTCACAGATTGTAGCTCAGGGAAATGCATTAGTTTCTGTAGCAACAGCAAGTCCTTTAACAGGGAACGGAACAGCAGCTAATCCTGTTGTTCTGGGACAGAATGGAGCATCCAACAAACAGCTGCTTCAATGGAATGGTACGACATGGGTACCCGTTTCTGCTTCTACTTTAGGTACAATATCATTGAATCTGGGAACTTCTGGCACTAATGTGAATGTTACCGGTTCACCGGCCTCCTTAGATGGAAGTATGACACTTAATATTCCGGACGCAAGTTCCACGGCAAGAGGAGTGGTTACTACAGGAAATCAGTCTTTTGCAGGAACAAAAACATTCACAACTGTAGGTGTTAATACATCATCACCGGTTGCTTCTGCCAACCTGGACGTAAATGGAGGCTACAAACTGGGAAGTGCAGGAACTGTACAGAAAAATTCCATTACCTTTTCGTCCACTATTAATAGTACTATAAGCAGTGCAAATAATACTACTTTTGGATTTTTTGATTCAGCAGGAACGTTAGATGTTAATGTAACGATACCTGCCGCAAGCAGGCCGGGTACTACGCAGGCTGTGGTAAGCATTTCACCTAATTTTGATCTGCCTGGAGCCGTTGCTATTGCTTCTGTGAGGCTTACATCTACTTCAAATGTCAGGATACGCTTTGTTAATATTGATTCCTCAAACAGCAGGACAATATCAGGAACAATGTATTTTAAAATTAATGAGTTTTAATTTGATTGTTTTTTATAAATATATTGAACTTGTATAAACTTTTACAATGAGACAGTTTAAACTTTTATAATCATTATTTTAGGCACAAAAGTTTTAAACACTTAAGTTTTTCAGAACCATACCTTATGCGTGATAAGTACACCTGAGTTGTGTAAAAAATCTTTGCCTATTGAGCGAAGTCGAAATGTTCCTCTTAAGTGAACTTTTCTGCGGTATCCTATTAAATTTACTTAATTGAGCTCCAGTGTTTTAGAATGAAACTTTTTGTGCCTTTTGTGGTTTTGGAAAGTTTAAACAACTTTAATGAAAAAAGAGTCCCCTAAAATTAGCAGTTCTTTATGGATCACCCTCGACGTTGTACTGTTATTACTGTGAGTGTTTGTCTGGTATAAGTACTGTTTCGTTTTTTGGAGAAGGAGTAAAATCCGGATACCTGAACTATGCTATGAAAAAAGGTTCTGTCTTCAAAACCTATGAAGGTAAGCTGATTCAGGAAAGCAACAGCGGTAAAACTTTTGACCTGTATTATAAAGAGTACAACGGAGCGCTTCCGTAGATAAGAAAAACAAAGCTTATTGCAGATAAGGTAGTGAATATGAAATTAAAACAAATAAGGCTCTCAATATGAGGGCCTTATTTTACACCAAATCACAAAATATTAATATATGAAATAAAATTTTCAAATTGATCTTTGAACCTCGTGTAATCGAAGATTCATTGCATTTTGCTTACAATTAAAGTTAAGAGTTATTTTTATAATAAGCAAATACTTCCCTTGAATGTTTGATAAAATTAAAAATAAGAATCGAACATCCGTTTTAAACCTCATTAAAAAAATATTAAAAAACTAATGAGAATCATTATCAACCGTATTTTTATTCTTCTTTTTATAGAAATAGTATCCAATGCCGGCAATAAGAAATAAAGGCCATAATGGAAGGATAAACAGGAATATGGAAGTGATAACATTCCAGCCGGATTCAATGGCGGCCAGTGATTTTCCACTGAAGCTCTTAGGTTCTGTTTGTGTTTTACTCTGGTCACTGATATTCACATTAATTGTACAGATGGTATTGTCTGCATAGTTTTGTCCAGAAACCTGAATGTCTTTCGTGTCAATATCTCCCGCATTGTTGTTGATTGCATCTATCAAATCATCAAAATGCCGGATAGGAACTTTGATATCCAGGCTGTATACTTTTTGATTCTCTCCATGAAGATATGCGGATTCCACATAAGAAAGATTTTCACTTTTGATATAACCGTTATTTCTGCTGACTTCTTCTCGGATGATTTCCTTTACTGTTTCTGCATTCTCCGCTTTTATGGCAAGATATCCTGATTTCACCATTTTATTTTTGGCCATATTAAGTTCATAGCTGTCGTTTACAGGCTTGTCTTTATAAATGATTTTAGTTTCTTTAATAACCTTGGGAGCCGGGTTTTTTACTGCAATCTTTTCAATCTCCTTTTCCACCGAATCCTTCTTTTCTATTTTGGATTCCAGTTTTGTATGGGCAATTTTATCAGATAAAGAATCCACCATTTTGGAGGTGTGTTCTATCTTTTGCTGGATGTCATTTTTAGTATTCTCAAAATCTTTTATTTTAATACTGGCCGAGTCCAGAGCTTTATCAGCCGTTTTACTGACATGATCAATAGTTTCTGTAGCAACTGTGGCAGCACTGTCCGCAGAATGGAAGGCTTCATTTATTCTATCCTGTGTAGCTTCTGCTTTTTTACACATCACGAAAGTGCCTGATACAGCAGCGAGTAATATGAACTTTTTCATAAGATTAATTTTTTTGATGAAGTAAAATTAGAAGGGAAGTTCTTGTAAAGATTGTAAATAGAATGTATTGTGCTGGTAAAATTATAACTGTTGTATTTTCAATCTTTTGTATTTGTTTTACAAAAAATTTACAAAGCGTTTTTCTGATTTTGGGGTATTGAAATGATTCGAAAGCTTTGTCTTTTCACTAAATATTAGTCCGGAAATCTAAAAATTCCCATCCTCCGGAGGGGCGGCAAAAATTCGAAGAATTTTTGCCGGGATGGTTTCATACGATATATTATGAAAAATCCGCAGAAAAAAACTTCTGCGGATCTGTATTGTGAACAATTTCGCCTTTATACGAATTGACTGTTTACGTCTTAATTTTCTCTGAACTCACTAATGAAGTGTAATTTCACATTCGGGAATTTCTCCTGCGTCATATGAATGGTGAAAGAAGAGTCTGCAAGGAATACCAATTGATTGTACTTATCTCTCGCCAGGAATCTCTGCTTTAATCTTGCAAATTCTTTGAATTCTTCAGATTTTTCGTCGGCTTCTACCCAACATGCTTTGTGCATGGATAACGGTTCATAAGTACATTTTGCACCATATTCATGCTCTAAACGATATTGGATAACTTCATACTGAAGGGCACCTACAGTTCCGATAATCTTTCTTCCGTTCATTTCAAGGGTAAAGAGCTGTGCCACTCCTTCATCCATCAGCTGATCAATACCTTTCGCCAATTGCTTGGCTTTTAACGGATCATTGTTGTTGATATAACGGAAATGTTCCGGAGAGAAGCTCGGAATCCCTTTGAAGCTTAACTTTTCTCCACCTGTAAGCGTATCTCCGATTCTGAAACTTCCTGTATCATGTAAACCAACGATATCACCAGGGAAACTTTCTTCTACCACCTCTTTTTTATCAGCAAAGAACGCATTGGGAGAGGAGAATTTCATTTTTTTGCCTTCTCTTACCAATAAGTAATTCTCATTTCTTTTGAAAGTTCCGGAAACAATCTTTACGAAAGCAAGTCTGTCTCTGTGTTTAGGATCCATATTCGCATGGATTTTGAAAACAAATCCTGTGAAAGTGCTTTCCTCAGGTTTTACCAGGCGGGTATCACTTTCTTTTGGCTGCGGCATAGGAGCAATATCAATAAAAGCATCCAATAATTCACGAACCCCGAAATTATTTAAAGCTGAACCGAAGAATACAGGCTGTAAATCTCCTTTCATATAATCCTCACGGTTAAATTCTGGGTAAACAGACTGGATCAGGTCAAGCTCTTCTCTTAAAGTTGCTGCGGCTTTTTCACCAATAACATCATCAATGGAAGTATCATTGATATCATCAAACTTAATAGAATCTCCAACCTTTTGTTTTTTCTCTTCTAAGAATAACTGGATGTTGTTTTCCCAGATATTATAAATTCCCTGGAAGTCGCTTCCCATACCAATTGGTAAAGAAAGCGGACAAACTGTTAATCCCAGTTTTTGTTCCACTTCGTCCAACAGATCAAAGGCATCCTTACCTTCACGGTCCAGTTTATTAATGAAAACCAACATCGGGATGTTTCTCATTCTACAAACCTGAACCAGTTTTTCGGTCTGTTCCTCAACCCCTTTTGCAACGTCTATCACTACGATTACTGAGTCTACAGCAGTTAATGTTCTGTAGGTATCCTCAGCAAAGTCTTTGTGACCAGGAGTATCGAGAATATTGATTTTATGATCTCTGTATTCAAAAGCCAATACGGAAGTTGCCACAGAGATTCCTCTCTGTCTTTCAATTTCCATAAAGTCGGAGGTAGCTCCTTTTTTTATTTTGTTGGATTTTACCGCACCCGCTTCCTGGATCGCTCCCCCGAAAAGAAGTAACTTTTCTGTAAGAGTTGTTTTTCCGGCATCCGGGTGGGAAATGATCCCGAAGGTCTTTCTTTTTTGTATTTCTTTGATTAAGTCTGACATATCGTATTTTGAAGTTGCAAAAATCGTGATTTTTTGCGAGGTTTTCAAATTTAAATTGCAACAATGCTTTTCAGGTGGGAGAGTGAAGAGTTAGAAGGGTTTGAAGGAACGAATAATTGTAGGCTTCTCACTGTAGATTCAGCCATTTGCAATAGAGATATTATGGTATTCAGTACGATGAGCCAAAAATAAGAAATTCCTTTTTTAGTTGCCTGTAGCAGTCAAAAAAATTATCTTTGTTTCTCAGAAACTTTTACAGAGAAAGGATGGAAAATAGCAAATATCCGAAGTTTACATTCACATGGTTTGGCGGTGTTGTTTTGGTGGTTGGATTATTCGTGGGAACAATGGCAGTTTCTTTATTCAGTACTTTATGGAAAGTTGTTTTCCGGGAAAATATTGAATTGAAAGACTGGTTTTTCATGGTGGTTAATTCTGTAGGATTCCTTACAGCTATTGCTTTTTTTGATTTTTTCATCGTAAGGAGGACTACTCAAAAGAAGCTTAACTTCAACTTATCATCGGTCAATTTTTCCACCTATCTCCTCATCTTTCCAATGATGGCAGGAATGATGTTTATTTCCGAATTTATTGCTGCTCAGATTCCAACTACAGGGCCGTTTTTCGGAGACTTTTATGAATATTTTACCCAAATGATGGGTCAATTAACTGATAATCCAGTAATAATGATTATCATGACGGTAATTATGGCTCCCATTTTTGAGGAAATTATATTCAGAGGAATTATTCAGAAAGGATTGATCAATAAAGGAGTAGAACCATGGAAGGCAATTCTGTATGCCTCTGTTATTTTTGGAGTGGTTCACGGAAATCCATGGCAGTTTATCAGTGCAGTAATGCTGGGCTGCGTACTGGGGTTGGTTTATTATAAGACAAAGTCTTTACTGATGCCGATATTGCTGCATGCGTTTAATAACTTAACGCTTTCGTTATTGGTAATTTATGGTAAAGATGAGAGTTTTGCAAAGGTTTTTCATGTTTCAGAATGGCTTGTATTAGCTGTTGGAATTGTGCTTTTCTCTTTGTTCTGTTATCTGTTTATAAAAAAGTATAAAGTGCATTATGCTGAAATGTAAGTTACCGCTATAAAAAGTAAAATTGAAAATGAATATAGAAATGGAATTATTAGTAGCTACCCACAACGAACATAAAAAAGAAGAAATCCAACAGATCCTGGGAAGTGATTGCGTGGTGAAAAGCCTTACCGATTATAATATTCACGAAGAAATTGTGGAAGACGGAGATTCTTTTCATGCCAATGCCCTGATCAAAGCCAAATATTGTTTTGAAAAGACCGGAATTCCAAGCCTGGGAGATGACAGCGGTCTGGTAGTAGAATCTTTGGATGGAAGACCCGGGATTTTCTCTGCACGTTATGCCGGAGATCATGATTTCGCAAAAAATATCGAAAAGGTATTGGCAGAAATGCAGGCAATTGAAAACAGAAAGGCTTATTTTGTGACAGTTTTGTGCTGCTATGATGAAAACGGCGCTCAATATTTTGAAGGCAGAGTTCATGGAAATTTACTGACAGAAAACAAAGGTTTCAAAGGCTTTGGATATGATCCGATTTTTGTCCCTGAAGGATATGAAAGAACTTTTGCTGAAATGGATCCTGAAGACAAAAATAAAATCAGCCACCGTAAACAGGCACTGGACTTATTTATGGATTTTTTAAAAGTGACCGATTAGGTTTAAATATTAAAGGTAAAACATCCATTTAGATTTTCTGTTGTACATTTGTTATCATAAATTATTGATTTGAGTACTTATTTAACAATATTAGGCTTTAATTCTGCTATTCCAACCATCAACACATCACCCACAGCACAGCTGCTGGAAATGGAAGAAAGACTCTTCCTGATCGATTGTGGAGAAGGCACACAGGTACAGCTGAGAAAGGCAAAAGCAAGATTTTCAAAAATCAATCATATTTTTATCTCCCATCTTCACGGAGATCACTGTTTCGGGCTTCCCGGGCTTATAGCTTCTTTCCGTCTTTTGGGAAGAGATATGCCATTGCATATTTATGGTCCTAAAGGAATCAAGAAGATGCTGGAAACCATTTTTCAGATTACAGAAACCCATCGTGGTTTTGAAGTGATTTATCATGAACTGGATAAAGATTATTCTGAAAAAATATATGAAGACAACAGGATAGAAGTATATACTATTCCGCTGGATCACAGGATTTACTGTAATGGTTATCTTTTTAAAGAAAAGCCGAAAGACAGACATCTTAATATGAAGGAGATTGCAAAGTACGGCGAAATTGAAACCTGCGATTACCACAATATCAAAGCAGGGAAGGATTTTGTACTGAGCGACGGTTATGTTCTTAAGAATGAGATTCTCACTGTTGATCCCGCTCCATCGGTATCATATGCGTTTTGCAGTGATACCCGTTATCTGGAAAGTGTAATTCCTATTATTAAAAATGTAACGGTTCTGTATCATGAAGCAACATTTTTGCATGATCTGAAAGAAATGGCTGATTATACAGGGCATACCACAGCTTTGGAAGCTGCCACCATTGCTCAGAAAGCTCAGGTTGGAAAGTTGATTTTAGGCCACTTCTCCAATAGATATGGAGACCTGACCGTATTTACTGATGAAGCGAGAGAAATATTTCCCAATACATTTTTACCAAAAGCATTGGAGAGTGTAAAGATTTAGAATGAATATGTTGAAGTTTGAAGAACTCAGAGATTTTCTCAACGAAAAAGCAAATCAGTATAACGCTCCGGATTTCATTGAAAATGACCCGATACAGATTCCACATCGTTTTTCTTTAAAGCAGGATATTGAAATTGCAGGATTTCTGGCAGCTACAATCTCCTGGGGAAACAGAAAGTCGATCATTAATTCTGCGGATAAAATGCTTGATATTATGGGAAATTCTCCCTATGATTTTGTGATGAATTATTCCGAAAAGGATCTGAAAAGTATTCAGGATAAAAGTATTCACAGAACGTTCAACGGACAGGATTTTTCTTATTTCATCAGACAGTTTAGCAGAATTTATAAAGAAAATGAAAGTCTGGAAAGTTTATTTGAAGTGAAAAAAACTGAGAATAATTTTCTCCATGCTATAGAAAGATTCAGAAGTGGTTTCCTGGAAACAGAAAAACACAGAAGCCATAAACACATCAGTTCACCTTATAAAAACTCCTCAGCAAAAAGGATTATCATGTTTTTAAGATGGATGGTACGTAAAGATAAAAGGGGAGTAGATTTTGGAATTTGGGAGAATATAGATCAGAAATATCTTTCTATTCCTCTGGATGTGCATACCGGAAATATCTCCAGAAAACTGGGATTAGTTTTCAGAACACAGAATGACTGGAAAACGGTAGAAGAGCTGGATATTGCCATCAGAAAATTTGATGAAAAAGATCCTGCGAAATATGACTTTGCATTGTTTGGATTAGGGGTAACCAAAGAACTGTTGTAAAAATATAAAGGATGAAAAAATATAACGAAAAAAAAGAAGTTCTTGAAAAAATAGCGGACAGTATTACTTCATGGATTGGATCTATTCAGTCCCTGATTGTGCATACCCTGCTGTTTCTTACCTCGTTTATACTTCCGATGCTGAATATTGTTGATTTTGATAAAATGCTTCTGATTCTCACAACGGTACTTTCCCTGGAAGCTATTTATCTTGCGATCTTCATTCAGATGTCTGTGAATAAAAGCCACGAGAAGATTGAAGATATTCAGGAGGATATTGAGGAGATCAGTGAAGATATCGAAGACATTCAGGAAGATCTTGAGGAAATCAGTGAAGACATTGAAGAGATCAACGAAGATATCGAAGATATCCAGGAAGATATTGAGGAAATCAGTGAGGATATTGAGGAAATCAACGAAGAAGAAGATGAAGAAGATCATAATGAAAGAGCGAAAAACGTAATACTCAAGAGCAATGTAAGCTCAAACAAGAATGAAATAAAAGCGTTAAAGGATATTATCTCCCAGTTGCAGAATGAAATAGATCAGCTGAAAAAAGACGATAAACTGCCGGAATAATAGCAATTAAAATATAAACAGATCAATTTTATTGGTCTGTTTTTTTATGTCTGAATTTTGATGTTTAATGATTTGTGGAAAATGTAATGATAAGAAAAATTTATTGTGAATGTGTGTGATGAATTATAAAATAGTAATGGTTAAGGGGAGATTAGTATAATTATTTTTGTTACATTTGAACAAATGAAAACAAAATGTTAATTTATAGACTAAAAAACTATTTTTTCCTTTTTTCCTTTTTATTGATTTCTGCTTCTGCATTTTCTCAAACGAAATCTGTCAGAAAATCAGAGAGAATAAAACCTTCTGCGGCCAGTCTTAGAGCAGGAGCATTCATTGATGTGAATGTGCCTCCTTATACTCCTTCAAACTATACGCCGGAGCAGCTGGTAAAGAATATTTTGATCAATGGCGGTACCAACTGCACCACAGCCAATGTTACCAATGTTACTGTATCTCCCAATCATGATGTGACAAACAGCAACAGATTCTGGGGATATTTTCATAAAGGAACAACTAATTTTCCTTTTACGGATGGTATTGTCCTGACTACAGGATATGCTTCTGAAGCAGGTAATAATTATGTATCTGCTGTAGGACAATCTGTAGGAACAGGAAGTGATGCGGATCTTGTAGCAGCTACCGGAGCGAATGTCAGCTTAACCGATGCAGTAGCTTTAGAATTTGATTTCGTTCCGAATTCAAATCAGGTAAAATTCAATTACATATTCGTTTCTGATGAATATACGTCTAATTATCCTTGCTTAGGCTATTCTGATGCCTTTGCACTTTTATTAAAGAAAGTTGGAGATCCTACCTATACTAATCTGGCTGTGTTGCCCGGAAGTGCAGGGCCTGTAAGTGCAACCAATATTGTTCCTGCAGGAAATGGATTCAGCTGTGGACCTATCAATGCAACCTTTTTTGGAGCTTTGGCGAATCCGCACTTAGTGATCAACTATTTTGGAAGAACAACCCCTTTAACAGCTGTTGCAGATGTAATTCCAGGACAAACATATCATTTCAAAATGGTGTTGGCAGATGCCAAAGACCCATCTCATGACTCTGCTGTTTTTCTGGAAGGAGGATCTTTTGATGTGGGAATTAAAATTGTGGATGAAGCAGGAGTCGTTTTACCAGGCAGTATTAATATGTGTGATAATACTCCAAAGCAGTTAAAGGCACAGGTAGCAGCAATTCCGGGAATGACTTATCAGTGGTATAAAGACGGAGTGGCTATTCCAGGAGCAACCAGTGCTGTGTATGTAGCTACCCAACCGGGAGTGTATACTGTAAAAGTAATGGTTCCGGGGAATCAGTGTCCAAGTGAAGCCACCATTACAATTATCGGAGGAACGAGTCCTACCGTACAGAATGCTGAACTTAAACTCTGTACAACACCCGCAATTACCAGTTTTAATCTGGAAACAGCAAAACCTCTGATCAGTACAACACAGGGAGCAGTATTCCGTTTTTATGCGAATCAGGCTGATGCACAGGCTCAGAATAACAGTTATATTACCAACCTGACCAACTATGCCGGGACAGATGGACAGATTTTATACGTATTGGTTTCCAATGGAGCTTTCTGTAGTAAGATTGCTACGTTAACCTTAAGAAAAGAAGAAACGCCAACCACTTTACTTAGCGCACCGAGATTGAAAATATGTGCCGGAGAGTCTGTAGTATTAACGGCTTCTGGCGGGGTTACCTATGAATGGAGTGATTCTGCAGCCACTACCGGAGGAATAAGAACGGTAAGCCCAACTCAGACGACTACCTACACTGTATATGCTATCGGAGCACAGGGATGTAAATCTCTTCAGCCTGCACGTATTACCATTGAAGTAGTACCTGCTATCGTTTCAAACTTAAAAGGCGGTCATATTTGTCAGGGTGATAAAATCGTTCTGGATGCAGGCTCAGGTCCCGGATATACGTATCAGTGGAGTTCCGGTGAAACAAGTCAGAGCATTACAGTAGCTACTCCTGGAGAATATTCAGTAACGATAAGTAACGGAGTTTGTTCAAAAGAGTTTAAAACTCAGGTTATCAAAGCCGTAATCCCTGAAGTGATAAAAGTGGATTATAATGAGAGCGGAATAATGATCATTACAGCAAGCAACCCAAGTAATGGGATTCTGGAATATTCAGTAGATAACGGAGTGACATGGCAGTCTTCCAATGTGTTTAATGATGTACCTAAAAATAAAATCATTTCAATCAGAGTCAGAGTTAAATTTACAAGCTGTGTAGGCTTCCTTGAATTCTTTACTTTCGTGATGAAAAATGTAATTACTCCAAACGGTGATAATATTAATGATACCATTGATTTCAGCGGTGTGGTTAATTATAAAGATTTTAGCGGACAGGTTTTCGACCGGTATGGAAGAGAAGTTTTCAAAGCAGCGAAAATCAATCCATATTGGGACGGATATTTCCAGGGCAAAAAGCTTCCTACTTCAACATATTGGTATCAGGTAACCTTTGAAGATCCTGCAAGCAAGGAGCTTACTGTAAAAACCGGATGGATATTACTTAAAAATATAGAATAATTAAACTATAACTGAAAGACTGACTATTTTGTCAGTCTTTTTTTTATTATTTTAAAATAAACAGAGTTGATATTCTAATATAAATAAATTTGCGTTAGTAATAATGTAAATTATGTTAACTTGAATTTCAATCAAAAAAAATAGTATTTTTGTTCAAAATAATATAAAATGTTAAATAGGAGGAGAGGAAATTTATTTTTAGCGGTATTTTTAGCTTTCATGGGGAACTTTGTTTGGGCTCAAAATAAAGGAAGGGTAGAAATTGCTGCAAAACCTAAAGCTGCTTCTTTGAGGGCAGGTGTTTTTATAGATGTAAATGCACCAAGCTACCCGGAATCCGGCTATCCTATAACTCAGCTGATCAATGATGTTCTTATATCAGGAGGCAGCACTTGTACCAGCTCAACGGTAAGCAATGTAACCGTTTCCCCGAACTTGTCTGCCACCAACCAGAACCGTAGCTGGGGATATTTTAATAAATCAAATACCAACTTTCCTTTCAGTAAAGGGATTATACTTTCAACCGGTTATGCCAGTAAAGCCGGGAATACTTTTCAGGGAACTTTAAGTGATGATCTGGGAACCGGAGGAGATGTAGATCTTGCGAACGCATTAGGGATTGCTAACAATAACCTAACCAATGCAACCTCTATAGAGTTTGACTTTGTAGCCGCCTCTACTGAAATTACTTTCAGATATTTATTTGCTTCTAAAGAATACCAGCAAAACTTCCCATGTACTATTACAGATGGTTTCGCTTTGCTGTTAAAAAAGGCATCTGATCCTACTTATACCAATCTTGCAGTGCTTCCCGGAGGAGCAGGACCTGTAAGTGTAACGAATATACACCCGCAATATCAAAACTGCGGACCTGTAAATGAAGCCTATTACGGAGGAACCAATACCGCTCAGATTGAAACCAATTTCAATGGACGTACCATTCCTCTTACTGCAAAAGCAACTGTAATTCCTGGAGAAACCTACCATTTTAAAATTGTGCTTGCGGATTATCAGGATCCCAACTTTGATTCAGCAGTATTTCTGGAAGCAGGATCATTCGATATCGGGGTGAAAATCCTGGATCCGGCTGGCGTGCAGCTTCCTGACTCTGTTAATATGTGTGATAATACACCACAGACTTTTACTGCTTCTGTGCAGGGACCTAATATAACATATCAGTGGTATCAGGGTACCAATCCGATTGCAGGAGCTACCAATGCAAGTTACACCGCAACACAACCTGGTGTATATACCGTTAAGGTGTTCATCCAGGGAAATACCTGCCCGGGAGAGGCTACTATCACTGTGTTAGGCGGGACGTCTCCTACGGTACAGAATGCTACATTAACAGCCTGTTATGCTGCAGGAAATGCAACTTTTAATTTAACATCAGCACAAGCTACCATAAGCAACACTCCGGGAGCTGTGTTTACCTACTATACCACATTGGCAGATGCTAATGCAGGAAATGCAAACACCATTCCTAATTCAACAGCTTATCCGAGTGCAGGAGGAACAGTATACGTAAGAGTAGCCAATGGTTTCTGTGCAAAAGTAGCACAGCTGCAACTGGTAAAGGCGCCACAAATGACACCTAATATTGCTACTCCGGCTGTACTTACCTGTGCTAACTCTCAGACTACACTGGATGCATCTGCTTCCGTTTATCCGGCAGGCGCTACTTTTAACTGGACAACTACAGGAGGAAATATTGTTTCAGGGGCAACTACTTTAAATCCTGTGATTAACGCTGCAGGAACCTATACTTTAACCATTACAAAAGTGTATCAGCCCGGAAATATCAGCTGTACAGCGGTAGGAACTGTCACTGTGACAGGAAACAGCGCTCCACCGGTTACCGGGCTTACGGCCAGCAAAATAAAAATTTGTAAAGGAGATTCTACCACACTTACCGCTTCAGGAGGAGCTACCTATAACTGGGGTAATGGGCTTACAGGAAACGGAAGTACACAAGTTGTTTCACCTACTGTTACAACTACTTATACCGTAACAGCAGTAGGAGCAAATGGTTGTGTCTCTCAAAACCCTGCAACGATAATAATAGAAGTTTCAGAACCTTTTACAGCACAAAATGCAATACTTCATAAATGTTATCAGCCAGGATTAACTTATAATCTTACTGAAGCTCAGCCTCAGATTACACCTACTGCCGGGGTAACTTTTACTTACTATGTCAATCAGGCTGATGCCAATGCGGCTAATGGAAACTTTATTGTAACACCTACATCATATACACCTCCGGGAGGAAGCCAGACAATTTATGTATTGGTTAGCAACGGAGGCTGCAGTTATGTAGTATCTCTGCAATTATTAAGCACAGCTCAAACTACGCTTACCATCGCAGCACCACAAACAATTACCTGTACAACTCCGCAGATTACGCTCAATGCTTCAGCATCTGTTGTGCCTGCAGGGTCTACAATTGTTTGGACAACAACCGGAGGAACTATTGTCTCAGGAGGTAATACGCTTACCCCTGTTGTAAGTGCAGGCGGAACATATACTTTAACAGTTACCAATGTATCACAACCAGGAAACCTGAGCTGTACTTTTACTTCAACAGTAACAGTGCAGGAAGATAAAGTAAAACCAGTGGCTGCTGTTGTTTCTTCTGTACCTCGTATATGTATAGGAGAATCTGTAACATTAACAGCTTCGGGAGGAGTTACCTATAACTGGGGGAATGGTCTTACCGGAAACGGAAATACACAGGTTGTTTCACCTACTGTGACTACCACATATACGGTATTCGCCGTTGGAGCAAACGGCTGTATTTCTGCAACAGCAGCAAGTGTAACGGTTCAGGTAGGTCCGCCTATTGCAGGGCTTACCGCATCAAAATTAAAAATCTGTGAAGGAGAATCTGTAACATTAACAGCTTCCGGAGGGATTACCTATAACTGGATAGGACTTACCGGAAATGGGAATACTCAGGTCGTTACACCTACTACTACAACAGAATATTCAGTATATGCATTGGGAGGAAACGGATGTAGTTCTGTGAACCCGGCTAAAGTTAAAATTGAAGTAGTTCCGGCAATCGTTTCTACTTTAAAAGACGTGTTTGTCTGCGCCGGAGATAAAGGAACTCTGGATGCAGGGGCAGGGCCAAACTATACTTATGTATGGAGTACAGGAGCAACCACTCAAACCATAACCACTAATATTCCCGGGACGTATTCTGTGACAATCAGTAATGGAGTTTGTTCTAAAACTTTCTCGGCACAGCTTATTAACCCTGATCTGCCGCAATTTACCAATATTGTTTATGATAATCATATTCTTACCCTTACGGCAAGCAATCCTACAGGTGGAACTTTAGAATATTCTATAGATGGAGGATTGACATGGCAGCCATCCAATGTGTTTACAGGTCTTTTAAATAATACGATGTATTCCGTAATGGTAAGAGTGAAAGGTGCCAAATGTGGTACTTCACTGGATTATTTTACCTTCATTATCAGTAATGCTATTACACCTAATATGGATGGGGTAAATGATACCATTGACTTCACCGGAATAAGCGGATACAAAGACTTCGCGGCCTCTATTTTCGACAGATACGGAGCTGAGGTATTCAAAGCAAGTAAAGGAAATGTTATATGGACAGGATCTTTAAAAGGAATTAATCTTCCTACCGCAACTTATTGGTACAGGGTGCAATGGGAAAATCCGGCAAGTAAAAAAATGGAACAACGCTCCGGTTGGATTCTTTTAAAGAACAGAAACTAAATGTTTTTATAAAATAAAATTGACAAAAAAATCTTTCATTAATGAAAGATTTTTTTGTTTTGATGAATAAATACTATCGTGCTCTGTAAATTATCTGAAATAAGCAGGGAATATGTTATAATAATTCAGGTAATTATATGCAATTTTACATTAATCCTGCTATTTTATTATTATGACTCTGTCATTCTGAATATAACCCAGGGAAATGAAAAATCTAGGTTTTACATGAGATTCTTCCTTCGTCAGAATGACAATGGTGTAAAATTGTATATAGTCGCTATAATTTATAATGCAATGCTGCCACACCATTATAATTTGTCCGAATAGGGGTTGATTAATGAAAATTTATTCTAAAAGGTTTTTGCTTTGATTTTTTACTGTAAAAAATACAAATATGTGTATGATATATTTAAAAAAAAATTAAATTTGTTGAAACAAAAATATTATGAGAAGATATCTACCGCTTTGTTTATTTTTTTTAGTCATTTCGAATTTTTTATTTTCGCAAACCCCTTTACCCAGAAAGAGTATTAAGGAGCCCAGTACACCAATGTCCAGAAGGGCAGGAGCTTTTATTGATGTGAATGCCCCGTCATATGCTGAGTCCAGTTACACTATAGAGAAGATGGTAAAAGATGTATTGATCTCGTCCGGAACCAATACCTGCCTGACTCCCAATGTAACCAATGTAAAGATTACTCCGAATCATGCTGCAAGTGATGCCAACAGAGCCTGGGGATACTTTCATAAAGCTACAACCAACTTCCCTTTTAAAGACGGACTTATTCTTTCTACAGGATATGCAAGAAAAGCGGGAAACAGTCTTGAATCAAATACTCTAAGTGATAATAATGGCGGTGGGTCAGATGCTGATCTTGCACAGGTGATTGGGGTAGTGGAAAGCAGATTGAATGATGCTGTTCTTTTGGAGTTTGACTTCGTTCCAACAACCTCTCAGATTAAGTTTAATTATCTGATCGCTTCAGAAGAATATACAGGTTCATTCCCTTGTACCTTTGCAGATGCATTTGCTATCTTATTGAAGCCTACTTCAGGAGGACCTTATGTAAATATGGCCGTACTTCCGGGAGGAGCAGGCCCTGTGAGTATTACAAATATTCACCCCGCAATCGGATCCAGCTGTGGTGCGGTAAACGAACAGTATTTTGCCGGGTACAACACAGGTAATGTTGAAACCAACTTTCAAGGAAGAACAATTCCATTAACTGCCACAGCAACAGTAGTGGCAGGACAGCAATATCACTTCAAAATGGTAATTGCCGATTATAGTGACCACAGTTATGACTCTGCAGTATTCCTTGAAGGAGGATCTTTCAATATCGGGGTAGATCTTTTAGATCCTGCAGGAACGAAATTACCTTCAGATATCAATGTATGTGATAATGTACCTCAGGTAATTACAGCTTCTGTAAATGACCCTAACCTTGTATATCAGTGGTATTATAATGGTGCACCTGTGCCTAATGCTACTACAAATACCATTACCGCAATACAGCCTGGGACCTATACCATCGAAGTAAGTGTTCCTGGTAACCCTTGTCCGGGGAAAGCTTCCATACAGATTCACGGAGGAACAACACCTCAGGCTCAGGATGCAACATTACTGCTTTGTACCACACCGGATATTACTACTTTTGATTTAAGTACAATTATGCCTGCTATCAGCCCAACGCCTGGAGCTATCTTTAAATTCTACGAAAATCAGGCGGATGCTGTTGCACAAAATAACAACTATATTCAGACTCCTTTAAACTATAATGGTAACGATGGACAGATTTTGTATGTTCTGGTTTCCAATGGAGGATTCTGTAGCAAAATTGTAGAATTGACATTACAGAAAGAAGCAACCCCAACCGCTAAAGTAAAAGCTTCCAGAATAAAAATATGTCCGGGAGAATCCGTAACCCTTACCGCTGAAGGTGGAGATACTTATCTTTGGAGCAATTTCATGGGAACAGGCAATATGCAGACCGTTACTCTGTACCAGACTACCACATTTACAGTATATGCGCTTGGAGCAAAAGGCTGTAAATCTCTTAATCCGGCAACGATTAGAATTGAAGTAACACCAGAAATTACCTCTACATTGAAAGATGTTGAAATGTGTGTTGGTGATGTTGTAACACTTGATGCAGGAGCTGGTGATGGTTATAAATATCTTTGGAGTACAGGTGCTACAACGCAGAAAATTAATGTAAACCAATGGGGCATCTACTCAGTGGAAATTGATAACGGTATCTGTAAGAAAGTTTTTGAAGCCAAAGTAATGGGCGCTGCAACTCCTTTCGTTACCGCTTTAAATTATGAAAGCATCAAAAAGACAGTAACGATTACAGCCGAAAACCCGCCAATGAACAATACGCCAAGTACATTGGAATATTCTCTTGACGGTGGTATCACATGGCAGGATTCCAATGTATTTGCGAATCTTTTAGACAATACAAACTATACTGTTTTAGTAAGAAGAGTAGGAACACATTGTGTGGGCTCTCTTGAATTCTTTACTTTGCAGATCAACAATATCATTACTCCGAACGAAGACGGAATCAATGATGTACTGGATCTTAAAGCTCTTGGAGACTTTAAAAACTTTACCGGTTCTATCTATGACAGATATGGAGTGGAAATGTTCAGGTTCTCAAAAGAAAATCCTGTCTGGGATGGAACAGTAGGCGGTAAGAGACTTCCTACAGCTACATACTGGTACAAGTTCAACTTTGAGTATCCAAAATCAAAAGCTCAGATGAACTGGTCAGGATGGATCATGCTGAAGAACAGAAACTAAAATTGATAATGTACTATAAAAGAAAGCCTTTCAGAATAAATCTGAAAGGCTTTCTACTTTTTAATGAATAATCTTATTATAATGTATTCAACAAAAAAGCTCCCGGTAAAGGAGCTGATAATGATTGTTTATTGATTTTGTTTCCACAGATTCGCAAAGTGAATAAAATCTGCTACGCTAAGTTCTTCCGCTCTTTTATCTAAAAACTCGTGTCCTTTTAAGGCTTCCGGAATATTGAGCATTTTTAAAGCATTTGACAGCTTTTTTCTTCTTTGATTGAAGCCTGTTTTTACAATTTGTTTAAACAGAACTTCATTGCCTGCAAGCCCTTCCTTCGGGTTTCTTGTAAGCCTGATCACTCCCGATTTTACTTTTGGCGGAGGGTTGAAGACATTCTCATGTACCGTAAACATATAAGATACATCATAATAAGCCTGTATCAGAACCGAAAGAATACCGTAATCTTTAGTTCTCGGAACAGCAGCTGTTCTTTCCGCTACCTCTTTCTGGAACATTCCTACCATTTCCGGTATTAGCTGGTAATGATCTACAATCTGAAACAGGATCTGTGAAGAAATGTTATAAGGGAAATTTCCAATGATTGCAATCTGATCATCTTTGATAAAACTGAAATCCTGCTTCAGAAAATCTCCTACAAAAGTCTCTTCAGTTACCTTTGTATAATTGTTTTTCAGGTATTCGATAGATTCTGTATCTATTTCGGCAAGATAAATCTTCTGATCCTTTTCAAGAAGATATTTGGTAAGAACGCCCATTCCGGGACCTACTTCCATAATGTTGGTATAGTTCTCAAAACTAAGACCTTCTACGATTTTTCTTGCGATATTTTCATCTGTCAGGAAGTGCTGTCCAAGATGTTTTTTTGCTTTTACACTCAAAGTTTTTTATGATTTTATTAACAGTGATTTTCTTTATTTCGTCCCAAATTTCGGAAGATTTTTTCTATTTTAGCCAAAAATTTTAATATTAATGGCTAAATCTGTAGATGAATTTAATAAGAAAAGGCTTCGGTCCAGCAATATTACAGTAGTGATA
The DNA here is from genome assembly GCF_004916905.1 of Chryseobacterium candidae. Lineage (GTDB taxonomy): Bacteria > Bacteroidota > Bacteroidia > Flavobacteriales > Weeksellaceae > Chryseobacterium > Chryseobacterium candidae. Next base: position 15,831 of record NZ_SDLV01000015.1, on the reverse strand, counting down.
AGTATTGCCTTAGTGTTATTTTTGTTAGGATTAATGGGGCTTATTCTGATTAATGCCCAAAAGTATTCTGACTATATCAAAGAACAGTTGGTGGTGAATGCCTACTTTGATGAAAACTATGACGCTAAAGATTCTGTAAAAATTGCAAAACTTGAGGATGAAACTTTTAAAAAGGTACAGTTATTAGCTCCTGTAAAAAAAGCGACTTATATTTCAAGGGATATGGCGGCTAAAGAAGCCAAAAAGACTATGGGAATCGACAGTGATGCATTGTTCGAAGAAAATATTTTTCCATCTTCAATTGAAGTTGCTTTAAAACCGGAATTCGTGGATCCCGCAAAAATTGATGAAGCCATCAAAGAGATCAAATCCGTTCCTGGAATTATCGATGTTAAAAATGACAGTACTTTGATGGTGGATGTTTACAATAACCTGAGCAGAATTCTGAAATGGATTTTAGGATTTTCAATTCTGTTCCTGATATTGGCGGTTGTATTGATCAACAATTCTATCCGTCTTAAAATATTCTCGAAGAGATTTATTATTAAAACAATGCAGCTGGTAGGAGCGAAAAGAAGATTTATCCTTAAACCTTTCATTGTGGAGGCTATTATTTTAGGAGCTATCGGTTCTTTAATAGGTCTTCTTGCTTTGGGCGGAGTCTGGTATTATTTCACAAGTCAGATTGGCTCTGCTTTCGTACAGGACAACAACCAATACTTCTGGTTAGTAATCCTCGTACTTGGTGTTGGAATTTTTATTTCTGTCTTAAGTACGATTTTCGCTACATGGAGATTCTTAAAATCAAACGTTGACGATTTATATTACTCTTAATAATGAGCAAAAAAACAAATAAATTTTCCGCTTCAGACTTTGGACATGAAGCTGAAGTACCACAGGAAAACGCTTTCTATTTCGGACAGCAGAATTTCAAATGGATGCTGATAGGATTGGCATTTATTGTAGTAGGATTTCTACTGATGATGGGACCGGATGCCAATACGGTAGATGGAAAATTTGATCCTGACTCATGGAATGACGGTATCTTTTCTATCAGAAGAATCAGAATAGCACCTTTATTTGTTGTTATAGGATTTGCCATAGAAGTGTATGCGATCTTAAAAAGAAAATAAATAAATTTTTACATTTTTGAGATTAAGAGATTAAGAAATTGAGAATTATATTCTGAATTTCCGGATCTCTTAATCTTTTAATTTTTTTAAAGAATATGGATTTAATCAAAGCAATTATCATTGCCATTGTAGAAGGACTGACAGAATATCTTCCGATTTCCTCTACAGCACATATGGGATTTACCGCCAATCTTATGGGGTTGGAGGAAACAGAATTTTTAAAAATGTTTCAGGTGTCTATTCAGTTTGGAGCTATTTTATCTGTGGTAGTAGCCTACTGGAAAAAGTTTTTTGATTTAAATAATATTCAGTTTTATTTTAAACTTGCGTTTGCCGTAGTGCCGGCTTTGGTATTGGGATATTTATTCGATGATAAAATTGAAGCCGTTCTTGGAAATCAGATTGCCATCTCTTCTGTATTGGTTTTAGGGGGTGTTGTTTTACTGTTTGCTGATCAATGGTTTAAAAATCCTAAGATTGATGATGAAAAAGGAATTACCATAAGAAAAGCAGTTACCATCGGTTTCTGGCAGTGTCTTGCCATGATGCCGGGTACAAGCCGTAGTGCAGCCTCTATTATCGGGGGAATGACTCAAGGGCTTACCAGAAAGGCAGCTGCAGAATTCTCTTTCTTCCTTGCTGTACCTACGATGCTGGCCGTAACAGTGTACTCAGTTTTTGTTAAAACCTGGGGAAAAGAGACCGCAAATCCGCAGAAAGGATATGAAATGATCATGTCTTCACAGGATCACATTATGATCTTCGTTGTAGGAAATATTGTAGCATTTATCGTAGCACTTATCGCGATCAAGGCTTTCATCGGAGTGCTTAATAAGTATGGATTCAAACCTTGGGGCTGGTACCGTATTTTTGTTGGGATTGCCCTGTTGATTTATTTTTATTTCTTTAAATAAGAAATCTTTTATACCCATTCATGACTGCTGAAGAACTGAAATCAGGATACATTTTTTTATTGGACAAACCTTTGGACTGGACTTCCTTCCAGGCTGTCAATAAAATGAAATATAAACTTAAAAGGGAATTTGATCTTCCTAAAAAATTTAAAATCGGACACGCCGGAACTTTAGATCCCAGAGCAACTGGGCTTCTTATCGTCTGCTGCGGAAAATTTACTAAGAAAATTCCTGAAATTCAGGATGCTCCTAAAGAATATTGGACAGAGATCAAAATTGGAGTACAGACGGAATCCTATGATACTGAAAAACCTGAAATTCTTCAACAGGATATCTCGCATATTACTGAACAACAGGTAAAAGAAGTGCTGGAAAAATTTGTTGGAGAAATTGAACAGAAGCCACCCGTTTATTCAGCGATTAAAATTGATGGCGAAAGAGCTTATAACCTTGCCAGAGCTGGTGAAGAAGTGGAAATGAAAGCAAGAAAAACAACGATCCATTACATCAGGGATATTAAAATCGATTTTCCTTTAGTGAGTTTCATGGTAGGATGTTCAAAAGGAACGTATATCAGAAGTCTTGCCCATGATATCGGGCAGGAATTGGGAGTTGGAGCCTATCTTACACAATTAAGACGTACCAAAATTGGTGATTATGCCATTGAAGATGCTACAGATCAGTTCCTGAATAATGAGTACAGGTTTGAGGGGCTGTAATAATCAAACCAACAGTTCTCAATATATTTTAAGGATATAATTTTCTTCCTAAATTTGCAGTAGGAAATACAAAGTTAGTTCCTGTTCAAAAAAGATTGACCCAGGAAGGAGGGATTATTTTTGAATTACCTATACAGAAAACGAGATGACGGTTTTTCCATAAGTTTAAACTATGGAAGTACTATTTCAGCAATAAAAATGATACCGGTTACGGAAAGACTAATGGAAAAGACACGTATTAATAAATATTTATCAGAAGCAGGATACTGTTCCAGAAGAGCAGCAGATAGGCTATTGGAGGAGGGCAGAATTAAGATAAACGGGAAAATTCCTGAAATGGGAACCAAAGTTTCTGATGAAGATCTTGTAGAAGTAGACGGAAAACCCATCAGAGAGCCACAGGAAAAACCTGTGTATATCGTTTTTAATAAGCCGGTAGGAATCGTTTGTACTACCGATACCAAACGTGAAAAAAATAATATTGTAGATTATATCAACCACCCGAAAAGAATTTTTCCTATCGGAAGGTTGGATAAACCAAGTGAAGGACTTATTTTCTTAACGAGTGACGGTGATATCGTCAATAAAATTCTGCGGGCACGCAATAATCACGAAAAAGAATATATTGTTCGTGTAGACAAACCTGTCACTCCAAGATTCCTGGAAAAAATGAGAAATGGTGTTCCTATCCTTGATACTGTGACTAAGAAATGTGAGGTAGAGAAGATTGATGAAATGAATTTCAGAATTATCCTTACTCAGGGACTCAACAGACAGATCCGAAGAATGTGCGAATATCTTGGATATGAAGTGAAAAAACTGAAACGAATCCGTATCATGAATATCAAACTTGATTTGCCAATCGGGAAATGGAGAGATATGACCGATGAAGAACTTAACACGCTCAACTCTTTGCTGGCAGATTCCAGCAAAACCTTTGATTAAAATATAGAAAGATCCTTTACTGTTTACTTTCTCAATTTTCCGGTATTATACACCGGAAATCTTATTTTCTTCTATTAACTAGATCCCGATGGGATCAAATCCAGCTCCAGAGGAGCGACCTGTTAATTCATGTCTTAAATATTGCTATTTTCAATGTATTTGTACTTTTTATCGGGCAGTAATGTTCCGAAATAAGACTATAGAGAAGTTTAATCCGGTATTATTTTATATATAACTTCATTCTTCCTTCATATTCAGGTTTTAGTTTTAAAAGTTTCCATATTTTTTTATCATCAGGGTTACTGATCCGGTAGAATATGATTTTGTCTGCCGAATATTTGAAATAAGGATGATTTTTAAGCCATTCCTCGGGTGCCTCTACTAATGAATATCGGGGAACATTTGACGTATTCAGTGGAGCTATGGAAATCAGTTTTTGAACCAGATCCTGATCGATGTTGTAAGTGCTTAGAATTTGCTGCTTATTCATGAAACCTCCCAGTTTGTTTCTGAAACCAATCACTGAACCAGCACTTCTTTCATCCAGTCCGAATTCAATAAGCTGTTTAAAAGTAATGGTATTAAGATCTGTTTTTGAAAAATCTGTTTTTTCCTGTTGTTTTTCCTGAAGTTTGACATACGGTTTCATTTCCTGAAATTTCTCTGCGGAAATTACAAAACATTTCTGCAGGTCGTCCAGACTTTTAAAGCTTCCACGTAAATTCCGGACCCGGTAATTGATGATTGTGGCTGCTTGTTTTTCTGAAAATCCAAGTGCTTTCCAACCTTCTAAGTCCAACTGATTAGGATCAAATGGATGATATTGAATTCCAGATTTTACAGTATTATTCTTCGTGAAATTTCTGAAGTTTTCCGGAGTTTTTGCGGGCAGTAAAAGATAAGGTTCAAGTTTGCTGTAATTTTCCGGAGAAATGATAAAACATTCTTTAAACTTTTCCTTACTTATAAAACTTCCTCCGAGATAATTTTTATACTTTATAATGGCTTCTGCCTGCTTTTCACTAAAGCCCATCTTAAGCCAATCTTGTGAAGAAAACTGATCAGGATTGAATTTTCCTGATATCAGAATTTCTTTCTTTCCGCGCGTAGTGAATCCTTTCGGATCTTTTTTTTCTGCTGTTTCAGGAAGTAAAATGAAAGCCGCCAGCTCACTAAACTTATCTTCAGAAATAGCATAACATTTTTTCAACTGTTCTTTTGAACTAAATTTTCCCCCTAAGATATCTTTATACTTAAGAATGGTAGCAGTCTGCTTCTCTGAAAATCCAAGTTTCAGCCACTGTTCTTTGTCAAGTGTATTGGGATCAAAATCTGATAGATTCGCTGATAGTGAAGCATTTGAAATGAACGTAACTTCAGGGAACGGTTCTTTTTCATGGCTGGTATATTTCTGATATACCAATAAAACAGTCAGCAATGTGACCATCAACGCCAATTTCTGGTAATAGCTTTTTCTCATTATGGAGTAAACTTATAGATAAAAATAAAGCGCGACAATAGCTGATAATGAAATGGTTAAAGATTGTATAGAGATTGTATTTTTATTCTTTAAAAGCTAATAGGAATCTTGCTTTTTAGGTGATATAATTTCGTAATTGATACTGAAATACTCTGATTTGATTTTTATTTTTTAACACGACACCTTCTGTCGCTCAAAGAGGATATTTTTGTATCAGAATGAAATAAAATTTAATATAAATAAACAGGATTTGATTATTAATAGTATGATTTACATTAAAGCACACAAGAGTGATTTTCATGTCTTAAAAAGCATTAAATTCGCGAAGTTTTAAGAAACTAATTACTAACTCAGAAAACATAGAATGAAAAAAATCTATCTCGGTGCATTCACTTTATGCACAGCCCTGGGCGTATCTGCTCAGGAAGTGGTATGGCAGAAAGACATCCAATCTTCTACCCAGGATTTTCTAAGCCAGGTTACTACAACCATTGACGGACAGTATCTTGTCTCAGGAAGTTCCATTCAAAGCGATAAACTTCAACAGAACAGCAAACAAAACAACGGTTATGATTTTCGCCTGATAAAATTAAATCAGCAGGGAGAACAGGTTTTTGAAAAATACTTTTCAGGAAACAATCATGACTATCTATCTTCAACTGTCACTACTCAGGACGGTGGTTTTCTGATTTCCGGAACGTCATATTCAGGAAAAGGTCTTGACAAAAAGGATGACTCTAAGGGAGGCTCAGACATTTGGATGATCAGAATCAATGAATTTGGAGACCAATTGTGGCAGAAAACATTAGGAACTTCTTCGGATGAAGAAGCAAGAGCCGTGATTCAGACTACAGATCAGGGATTTATTGTAGCTGGCAATGTACAAAACTCCTCTAAAGGTTACGGCTCAAAAGATGTTTTGATCATTAGATTAGATAAAGACGGAAAAGAGCTTTCCCAATTCATTTTAGGCGGAAAAGGGTTAGATGAAATAGAGAAGATGATTCCAACCAGAGATGGCGGTGCTTTATTGGGAATGTATTCAAGGAGTTCTGAAGTAAAGGAAGGAATCGGGAAGCTGGAGGCTGGAAGCAGTGTGAAGACCGGCTCTTATTCCAAAGCCAGCAGCAACTTCGGTGAAGGTGACTATTGGATTGTCAAGTTGGACAAAAACGGAAAAGTGGAATGGGAAAAGAATTTTGGAGGGAAAGGTGATGATCATTTGAGAACCCTGGCATTAACTTCAAATGGCTTCATCATTGGCGGAGAATCCAGATCGGAAAGATCAGGCAACAAAACTGTAGGTATTGAAGAAGGAACGGACCTTTGGCTGATCTCTTTGAATGAAAGAGGGGAAGAACAGTGGCAGAAATCCTACAATTTTAAAAACAGAGATATCCTGATGGGAATGAGTGTGATAAGCGGGAAGATGGAAGATGGAAGCGAGAAGTCTAAAGGCATCTTATTGGGAGGTTATACCCAGGCTGAAGGAAGAATACAGACCTATGACGAAACTTTCTGGATGCTGTACCTTGATCCAAACGGCAATGAACAGTGGAGAAAGCATATCACCGGAGAATCCAGAAAAAAAGAGGAACGGCTTTCAGACTTAAAGCTGAACAGAGACGGCTCTATTGTTCTGGCAGGAACCAGTGCAGAAGAACTGGGCAAAGAAAACTGGAAGATTGTAAAACTGGGAGATAAGCAGGTTGACCAACTGATCGAAAAATATGACATCAAAATCTATCCGAACCCTGTTTCTGATTATGCGTATGTGGAAATCGGCTTTGATTTCAAGGATGCAGAGATTTTACTCTACGATATGTCAGGTAGACAATTACAAAGTATTAAAACGAAGAACAGAGTGACTAAGATGAATACCCAGGCTTTGGTGCAGGGAGCTTATCTGGTGACGATAAAAACGGATAATAATAAAACAGCGAATGCTAAATTGATTAAAAAATAAACTGATGAAGAAATATTTAACCTTTTCCGCATTGACTTTAGCAGCCTATTTTCTTCAGGCACAAGTTAATAGTGGAAAACCATACAGCCCCATAATTTTCAGTAACAGTCCCATTGCGGCGAGCTTAGGACAATACAACCCGACCTCAATAGATTTATTTTCCGGACAACCGAATATCAGTTTTAATCTTTTTAGCTTTTCGAGGGAAGGATATGATCTGAGCCTGGATCTCTCCTATAACCTGGCATCTATAAAACCTGATATTCTACCTACATGGACAGGCACGGGATGGAATCTTAATGCAGGAGGAGTGATCACCCGTTCCGTGAACGGCGGTGTGGATGAAGTGATGGTGGGAATGAATGGTGAGACGGTACCAAACAGATATTCTTATTATGATCATTTCAACACGTTGGATAATGATCAGTGGGATACGGACGCAGCACTAGCGCAATTTACCAGTAACAACCGTTCTATAGGAGGAGGAACCAGGACAGTATATCCTGCACCTGATGAATTCAACTTCAATGTGAATGGAATGTGAGGGACTTTCTACAAAGACCATAAAGGAAAATGGGTGATCGCATCCGGAGATTTTAAAGACATTAAAATTGAAGATGAACTGGCCACAGACTTTTCTTTATATGAAGATGGACGCCATGCCGTTAATACTAAAACCCATAAAATCAAAAGGATTATTTATGGTTTTACATTGACTGACCAAAAAGGAATCCGCTATATCTTCGGTAAAACGCCTCAGTCCATTGAATTTTCCGCAACACCTTATATTTCGCCCGCAGATCCCTATAATCCACATTTTATCGCCAATTCATGGTTTTTGACAAAGGTTATCCTGCCAAGTAATTTTGAGATCACCTTTAACTATTTGCGGGAAAATAAAGCCTTGTTTAAGATGCACCATACTTTTGCATCAATGGATTATAAGATAGGCAATGCAACTGCCGGCGGGCATCAGAAAATAACTAAAAATCCTGAACGTACTTTTGTGGTCTACCCAAAAGATATCAATATCAATAATATTTATACGATCGAGTTTCTTAAAAGTACAGCAAATGTTGCGCAGTATAATTTTATTGATATAAATAATACGCAGTGGAATACATCTTTCGGATATTCACATCATTTCCGTAGCGATATTATGGCTGCAAAACAATTTTACAAACTGGATAAAATTTCTATTAAAAAGGATTCAGTGATTGAAGAGGTAAGCTTTTCCTACCTGGAGGATCCTGCTAAAAAATTATTCCTGACAGGCTTTAACAGAAATGGACAGTCATATCAGCTGGAATATTACTCTACCGACTTACCTGGGTTTAACTTGATGAAAAATGATCATTGGGGATATTTTAACAACAAAACTTACCTGGGTACAGTTACTCCGGCTAATGGATTCAGATATTCGCTTGATCAGATGAAAAATGTACTGCCTGCCTATAAAGAAACTGATCCGACCCAATTAACCCTGGGAGTATTGAAAAAAATTATTTACCCGACAAAAGGTTCTAATGAATTTGTGTATGAACCACATGATTACAGCAAGGTCATTGATGTACAAAGCACAACGCCTTATGAATTTGTCCTGGAATCTTCTGCCAACAAAATTGCCGGAGGTCTCCGGATTAAGAAAACAATAACCGCCCCTGGGGATGGCCAGAATATTGTAAAGGAATATTTTTATACTGATACAGGAACCCCTACGGGAGCTTCCTCAGGAATATTGTCTGCCAAACCGGTTCATTTTGAAGAGGACCGGAACAGTACTGCACATCAATACCGTTTTGCTGACATGCCGGTTCTTCAGGATAATAATACAAAGGGTAAGCATGTGGTCTATAGTAAGGTGACAGAAAGAGTGGGGGGAACAGATTTGGGAGGTACCACCGAATATGTTTTTTCCAACAGTGATAATGGGTTTATTGACAAACGGGCTAATAGCATTGCCTTTATGTCTTTTGGAAATCAGGCCACCTATAATAATTTAAGACACCTTAAATACAATTCCCTGGAATCTGAAAGAGGCAAACCCCTGAGTGTGACCAAAAAAGACAAGGACGGCAAAATAGTACAAAAAACTACCTATAAATACAACGATGCCCCTGCCAGGTTTAACAGTACAGTCAGGGCTTACGATTTTCAGGACAATGTGTATGGTGAACCTATTTCTCACGGGGTATTTACCCAGCTGAGCGGAATGGCTGAATTGGTCAGGTTATCTGCCTATAATATTTACAGCTATAACCCTTACCTCAGTGAAAAACAAGATGTGTATTACAAAGATAATGTTGCTTCTGTAACCGAGACCACAAAATATGCTTATGGGAGCAGTCAGCATAACCAGTTGACATCTCTTGTTTTTACTGACACCACAGGTTCCCTTACCACTTCCAGCTTTAGCTATGCCCATGAAAAGGGAAATCAGCTGATGATCACAAAAAATATGATTGGAATTCCGCTGGAAACCATCAGTACCAAAACAGAAGGTATAGTAAGTAAAACATTGTCAAAAACAGGAACCATTTACCCTTTGAATCAGACAGAAGCCAATATCAAAACAGCAGGTTTGGTTTTACCCATCTCTGTTTTATCGTACGATCTCCAGAACAGTAATTCTTCTTTTGCCGAAATTACCTACGACAAATATGATCTGAAAGGAAACCTTCAGCAGTACACTACCAAAGCAGGTATTTCAACAACCATCATCTGGGGATACAATAATACCCAGCCCATTGCCAAAATAGAAGGCGCCAAATTAACAGACATCCAGCAGTCTTTAATTGATTCCATTGTTACTGCTTCTAATACAGATGCAGCAGCTGCAGCTAATAATGATGAAACGTCCCTTTTATCTGTATTCAATACCTTCAGAAATAGTTTGCCAAACTATCAGATTACCACTTACACTTATGATCCGTTAATTGGTGTACGAAGTATCACCCCACCATCCGGAATCAGGGAAGTATATCTTTATGACTCGGCAAACAGGCTTAAGGAAATCAGGGAAAACAGCCAGACAGGTAACCTATTAAAAGAATTTAAATACAACTATAAACAATAAAAACTCAAATTATGAAAAAAATAATAGTCATTGCAGGAATTTTAGCAGCTCAATTGTCTTTTGCACAGTTATATACATCAGCAGGTGTTGTTAACCAGACCTCTACGCCTACTTCTCCTAATGTAGGAATTGGGGTTCACGATCCTCATTCCAATCTGGAAGTTGGTAACCAAAACGGAGGGAAAATAACGATTTCAACCGGAGGATGGAGCGGTACTTCTGCCATTCCTAAATACCCTACGTTAGAATTTGCAGGATATTCTAATTCTCCTAAGGCAAGAATCACTGCTACTGAAGAAAGTGGAAATACAGGCGGATCAAAATTTTCTATTGCAGTTCATGATGCAACTAACATGGTTGAACGATTTTCAATTCTTCAGAATGGAAATGTTGGATTGGGAAGTCCGCAGCCAAGAGAAAAACTGGACGTTTTAGGAAATATTGTAGCGGGTGCTACAGATTCAGCATTAGGGATCAATGCATTTGCAATACGATATGTAAAAGGATCATTGAATAACTGGGGATCATTACGAAGTTCATCTTCTTCATATATGAGTTTTGGAGTAAAAGCGGACGGAGCAAATGTAGGTTGGTTATCCAGCAGCGGGGAAGCAAGTCTTGCAAAAACAGCTATTACTGTAGGAAATGAAGGATTTAGTTTCCTGACTGCATCTTCACAGCAGGTAGCGATAGATTCTCCTGTAACACTGAATGAGATCATGAGAATTAATATCAACGGAAATACATCACTACAGGGTAAATTTGAAGCCAAAGAAATCAAAGTAACCTTAACCCCAACAGCTGACTTTGTATTTGAAGAAAACTATAACCTTCCCAATCTGGAAGAGGTAGCCCAACATATTAAAGAGAAAAAACACCTTCCAGAAATAGCTTCTGCCAAAGTGATGGAAAAAGAAGGAGTAAATGTTGGTGAATTTCAGATCAAATTATTACAAAAAATTGAAGAACTGACTCTGTATGCTATTAAACAGGAAAGACAATTAAAAGATCAGCAGGAAAAAATACAAAAATTAGAAGGAGAGAATTCAGATCTTAAAAACGCTGTCTCCGAAATTAAGCAATTGAAAGAGCAATTCCTTATGATGAAGTCCAAAACAACCTATTAATATAGAGAAATGTATAAGAAAATATATCTAAGCATTGGGTTGCTGTTGAGTCTTCATCACTTTGGACAGGTGGTTTTATCATCTCCTCCCGCTCCGAATACTGAAGTGGCCGACCCTCAGAGTATACGTATGCTTCCGGGCTTTAAATTCAGCTCAGCTAATGGAACTTTTCGGGCTTACATTGGAGGATCATCATCTGGCAATGGAGAAACTTATACTCCCATTACAGTCAATTATTCGTCTAGCCTTCCAACGGCGGAAAATTATGTCTATACCAGACAGTATTTAGTTCCGACTGCTGTTTCAGACGGATCTCTTCAGCAGATACAGGGTATACAGTTTTTTGACGGTTTGGGAAGACCTAAGCAGACTGTGAGTATTAAATCTACTCCTGGCGGAAAAGATCTGGTAACGCATATTCCTTATGATAATTTCGGAAGACAGGTAGACAGCTGGCTTCCGGTTCCTATGAACTCATTGAGTGGGAATATCCAGACCAATGTAGAAGGCAGTGCCAATAGCTACTACCAGTCTAACGGCATTAATGATTCTTTTCCTTTTAGTCATAAAACACTGGAAAACTCTCCACTTGACAGAGTGTTGAACCAGAAAAACCCGGGAACTGACTGGCAGAACAAACCTGTTGTTTTTGGATATGAAGCCAATGTGGCAGGTGAAGTTAAAAAATTTACCACTGTTACCACATGGGTGGATGGAGCTACTTCTTCTCAGCTTGTATTATCCGGCACATACGGCGATGCCCAGCTTTATAAAAATACGGTAACCGATGAGGATAATAATAAAACTGTAGAATTTAAAAATGGCAAAGGTCAGACGCTTTTGGTAAGAAAGATTGTCAGTGCTTCAGAAAATGCCGATACTTATTACGTTTACAATGAATATGACCAGCTGGCATTTGTGATACCTCCTTTGGCTTCGGCTTCAGCAGCAGTTTCCGCTTCAGCATTGGAACATCTTTGTTATCAGTATAAATACGATGGCAAAAAAAGACTGGTAGAAAAGAAACTTCCAGGGAAAGGCTGGGAGCAGATGGTTTACAATAAAAAAGATCAGATTATTCTCTCCAGAGATACTGTTCTTAAAAATGGAATTGCCAATTTTTCAGCGGATCAGTCATGGTTGTTCACCAAATATGACCGTTTCGGAAGAGCAGTCTATACAGGAATTACCCGGGATACCAATCCAAGAAATAGCATACAGAATACGATTGATAATCTATCTGCCGATACTTTTGAAACCCGTGGCGGAAGCTTTACGCTGAATGGAGTTAGCATTGAATACGGAAATACTTCTTATCCTACAGCAGTTGATAAGCTTCTAACCGTCAATTATTATGATACCTATCCTCAGGAAGCTCCGGCAGTGACTGCTGTTTTAGGACAGGAAGTTTTACCGCAGACCACACAGAATTCTACGGTAAGTACTAAGAGTCTTGCCACGGCTTCTTATGTTAAGAATATCGAAAATGACGGCTGGACAAAATCATTTACCTACTATGATAAGAAAGGAAGAACAATTGCAACCCATTCTTTGAATCACCTGGGAGGATATACCAAAACCGAAAGCTTCCTGAAATTTTCAGGAGTACCGGAGTATAGCCTTGTTGAACATAAAAGGTCTGCAAACGATACCAAAGTAAATATCAAAGAAACTTTTGAATATGATCACCAGGAAAGACTGGTAAGACACTGGAATCAGGTAAACGGAGGTGCTCAGGAACTGTTGGCAGAAAATCTGTATAATGATCTGGGGCAGCTGCGGACTAAAAATGTAGGAAATACTATAGGCAGCCCACTGCAAAGTATAAAGTATGCCTACAATATCAGAGGCTGGATGACAAAAGTGAATGATCCTGCCAATCTGCAGAATAAGCTTTTTGCTTACGAATTGCGTTATAACAATCCTAACAATCAGTTTTCAGGTTCAGCAAGATATAATGGAAATATTTCCCAGATGTCATGGATTACCCAAAATGATGCGGTGCTGAGGAATTACTCCTATGAATACGATGCCCTTAACCGACTTAAAGAAGGCCGTTTCTGGGATGCCATGAATTTAGAAAGAGGAGAATACCACGAGCAGTTGACCTATGACCTTAACGGAAATATAAAAAGCCTTTTAAGAAGAGGAAGACAGCTTCCGGGATATACCGCCCCTGAAGTAATGGACAATCTGGAATACTATTATGAAAACGGGGAACAAAGTAATAAGCTATCTTACCTTAAAGAAATAGGCACCGGAAATGCTATCAGTGGATATCCGTTAGCATCAGGAAGTACAGGAAGTACTATTACTTATGATATCAATGGAAACATGACAACCCAATTGGATAAAGGAATTTCCTCCATCCAATATAATTATCTAAATTTACCAGGTAAGATTACCCAGAATTCCAAGGTAACTGATTATATTTACAGAGCAGACGGCGTTAAAGTAAAAAAGGTTTTCGGTACAGAAACAACCGATTATCTGGATGGTTTTCAGTATGTAAATTCTACATTAAAATTCTTCCCAACAGCAGAAGGATATTTTAATGTTGAAACCGGAAAGTATGTTTATAACTATACGGACCATCTTGGAAATGTCAGGTTAAGCTATGCTAAGAATGGAGCAGGAACAGAGATCATTGAAGAAAGTAATTATTATCCGTTTGGATTGAAGCATGAAGGATATAATGTATTAACCGGAAATTCAGCGTATAAATATAAGTACCAAGGACAAGAGTTGCAGGAGACTGGTTTTTACTCGTTTAAATGGCGAAATTACATGCCCGATGTGGGGAGGTTTTTTAATGTAGATCCAATTGCTGAAAAATATCCTTATAATTCTACTTACGCTTTTTCTGAAAATTGTGTAGTAAATTCTAGAGAATTGGAAGGATTAGAAAAAGTGCTAGCAATTTTTTATACAGGTGGTTTTCAGGGTAGAGCGCAAACCATACCCTCTTCTTCACAAGCAGGAACAGCAGGGCAATTATTTGATTATGCATCTTCTAATGCGAAAGGAAAAGGCTATGAATTCAAAGGAGCCATTATTGCATCAGGTGCAACTAATAGCTCCAGTGTTTCTAAAGGAGCAGACTTCATTGAAAATAATTATGAAAAAGGAGATGTTGTCATTACGTATGGATATAGTTATGGAGGCGACAATGCTATGGAGCTCGGCTCGGAACTTAAGGATAAAAATATTCCCGTTCAATTATCAATGATTGTTGATTCATCAGACGGAATATTTAAAAATTCGACTGTTAAAACTGATGTTTCAGATAATACCAAAATGGTAGTAAATACTTATCAAACAACGCCAGACCCAACTACATCTGCAAAAGGAGAACCTTTAACAGCAGATAATAAAAATAAAACGACAGTAATAAATACTAATTTAACATCGAAGACTACTACACATCAGAATATTGATGAAAAAGCATTAAATATAAATAAAACGGCAATTGATGTTTCTTTAGTAAAAATCAAAAATTAATTATGAAGCAATATTTATATTACCGCATATGTGTTTTGTTGATAATTATGGTGGTTTGGTATTTAATTTACCTTGCCAAAATATCTGATTATTCTATTAATTATGGATATGAATTCAAAGCACTATTGTTATCGTCTATCTTTAGCATATTTTTACTTGTTATGTTTTTTTATAAGAAAACATTTTATAAGAAAAACATTTTTTATAACACTTTGTTTTTAATTACATCATCCCCTGTATCATTGTTATGTTTTATCCAGATTTATGTGGAAATTTTTGGTCCTTTTTTTAAATTTTAATGCTTATAGTATATTAAATATTAGTGTAAATAATACAGATGCAGAATTAAGTAAAATTATGATGGATCGTTCTACAGAAGAACTTGCTATAGTTTCCGATGACATTGCTTGGTTTTCTGATTCCAACGATTGGGCAATAATTGGTTCACGAGATTGGGAGATAGCAGTAGTAGGATTTACTTCTTTAGAAACTAAAGAAATTTTTATAAAATCTTTTGGAGAAAGTGCTGATATGTTTACCAGTGTAGAAAAACAGGCAGAAATTTTAGATGAGATGTTAAACTTCAATAATAATGAAAAAAATGAATATTACAAATTAGCTAAAAATTATATTGATAAGGTTTAATAAATACTAAATAAATTTTACTACCCGGCTACCGCACGAATCCTTTCGTGTGGTAGATAAAGATAAACCCACTGCAACTGCGGTGGGTTTTATTTTTGGCCCAGAAACCTGAAATCCTGCTAACCATTTAATAAACCGTTTCCAGTCACTTAGAAAGTTCGTTCAGCCCCTCGCTCCCGCACGATTGCATCGTGTGGTGAAGCTATAATTATAAAACCACACTGCACAGCAGTGGTTTTTGTGTTTATAAACAGGTTCTGGTAATTATTTCCTCCATCTAATATAATTATCTAAATTTACCTGGAAAAGTTACCCAAAACTCCAA
>NZ_SDLV01000055.1 GCF_004916905.1 Chryseobacterium candidae | reverse complement strand
AAAAAAAAGGCGAAGCCGATTATATTTTCAAAAATTATTCAGCAGTTAATTTGTCTGTTCGCGAACAGTTTTATTATCTCTGGGATAAAGTTGCACGCTATTTTATTGAAAACCCCACTGAGTTTTATTTCTCCTATCAATTCGCCTCTTCTAATATTTTAACTGATGACATTAACCACATTGCAATGAAGCCCTTTTTGGTTTTTGATATACTATATGAAGAAGGTTTAAAACAAAATTTATTTAAACCCTTAAAAGCACATCATCTTAGACTATTTACTTTCAGTACAATTAACGGATGGATACTTTGGGCTAAAGATGAAAAAATCCCTTTCACAGACGATACAATCCAACTTTTTTTGGATATGTCTTGGGACGCAATTAAAATTTAACTTTTTTTAACAATTTTACTGAATGAATATTCAGTCATTTTAATATATTTACAAAATATTTTAAAAATATAACACAAATGTTGAGAAAAGATTTAAACGGAAAAGTAGCCATAGTAGGTGGCGGTGCAAAAAATCTTGGGAGATTAATTTCTTTAGATTTTGCAACTAAAGGCGCTAAAGTAGTAATTCATTACAACAGCGATAGTACTAAAGCAGATGCCGATAAGACAGTAGCAGACATTATTTCTGCAGGTGGAGATGCTTTTGCCATACAAGGTGATTTAACAGTTGTGGAAAACAATACAAAATTGTTTGATGCTGCAATTGAAAAATATGGGAAAGTAGACATTGCAGTAAATACTACCGGAATGGTTATTAAAAAACCAATAGTTAATGTAACTGAAGAAGATTACGACAAAATTTTTGCAGTAAATTCAAAAGCGGCTTTCTTCTTTTTACAAGAAGCTGGAAAAAAATTAGCTGACAATGGTAAAATCTGTACAATTGTCAGCTCATTACTAGCAGCTTACACATCCGACTACGCAATTTATCCAGGTAGTAAAGCACCAATAGAGCATTACACTCGTGCTGCCTCTAAAGAATTTGGTTCAAGAGGGATTTCAGTTACAGCGGTAGGCCCTGGTCCAATGGAAACACCTTTCTTTTATGGTCAAGAAACTGATGGTTCTGCAGCTTACAACAAGTCTGCGGCTGCATTGAGCGGGTTTAGCAAAACAGGTTTAACAGACCCCGAAGATATTGTTCCATTAATCACATTCTTAGTTACTGAAGGATGGTGGATTACCGGTCAAACCATCTTCTCAAATGGTGGATATACAACAAGATAATTATAGCCCAAAAAAAGAAGCCAGCAGTCCGAAACTGCTGGTTCTTTGCTTTAAGATTAATATAAATGCACAATTATGAATAACTACCAATCATTATTCGATACACAAAAAGAATTTTTTTATACCGATACCTCTAAAACCTACGAATGGAGAATAGAGCAATTGACCCGTTTAGAGAAATTCTTAACCGACAATCAGAAAGTTTTTTGCGAAGCTTTGAAAACCGATTTCAATAAACCGCCTTTTGAACAATTATTTGAAATCACAGTTCCACTGGGCGCAATAAAATATTATAAAGAAAATCTTCAGAAACTAATGACTCCTGAGCAGGTAGAAATTCCAAAAGGTTTGGAAGAAACAGGCAATAAAGGAATGATTTATAAAGAACCTTATGGGGTCACTTTAGTAATCGGGCCTTTTAATGCTCCGGTTTTATTGTTGTTAGAACCTGCTATCGCTGCTCTTTCTGCAGGTAATCCTGTAGTATTAAAACCTGCGAATACCACACCGACTGTTGCTAGATTATTTGCTGAACTAATTCCAAAATATTTTGAACCAGAAGCCGTAACCATAGTAACAGGTGGCAGAGAGGAAATCACAGAATTACTAAAACTGCCTTTCGATTTTATATTCTTCACAGGAAGTTCTGCTGTTGGAAAAGTGGTAATGCGTGCCGCTGCAGAAAATCTTACACCGATAGTGCTGGAATTGGGCGGACAAAATCCAACGATTGTAGATGAAACTGCAAATCTTGATATTGCTGTTGACCGTATTCTTTGGGGACATATGGCGATATCTGGTCAATGGTGTATTGCGCCAGGTTATGTATATGTTCACGAGAGTATTGCTGAGGAATTTATCGATAAACTTAAAAAGTCAACAATCAAAATGTATGGCGAAGACCCAAGTCAAAGTCCAGATTTTGCAAGAATGATAAGCGAGAGTGATACACAAAGGGTTGCATCATACATCATTCCGGAAAAAGTAGTTTTGGGTGGTAGATTTAATGTTAAAGACAGATACGTAGAGCCTACTATTCTATATCCTAGTACGTGGGAAGACCCCGCAATGCAACAAGAAATTTTCGGTCCTGTATTTCCTATTTTGGTGTACAATGATTTGAAAGAAATTATAGAAATCATCAAACGGAAGCCTAAGTCTTTATCTGCTTATTTTTTCAGTAAAAACCAAGATAACATTGATTATTTCCTAAATACCGTTTCGTTTGGTGGTGGCTGTATCAACCAAACCAATCTGCATTGTTGGATAGAAAGTTTACCTTTCGGTGGCGTTGGTAATGCAGGCATCGGTAAGTATTATGGCAAAGCTGGATTTGACGCGTTGAGCAATTCAAAATCAATGCTCATTGGTAATCCTGATTTGGAATTAGACGTTTTCCCACCGTATGCAGGTAAAGATATTGCGAAAAATCTAAGTGTTTTCGGATAAGAAAATAACACAGCAAGAAGCCTCAATTTGATAAATAAAGCTATCCTACAATATAATAAACCTCAAATTTGGATTGTGGTGATGGTACTTGATTAGAATACGATACTTCAATTGCCAATCAATGGGTTTCTTACCCTATTATTTTTTTTTAACTTAAAAAAATATTTATGCAATTTGAAAATTATAAAATCTATAAAATTGCTGAGCGGCAATCCATATACAGTCAGGGTAATTTATATAGCGCATTAATCAGTTATGACAAGCCAATAAAATAAAAATTATGATATTAAAAATTATCAACTCAGCATTAATACTCGTGGCAGTATTTATGGGTTTCAAGCAAGGTTGGGCAATGTTTTCTGGTAAACCCGAAATGCTCGAAATGTTTAGCAAATGGAATTTCTCTAAAACGACAGTAATGGTAAATGGTGCAGTAACGATTATTGCAGCTTTACTCATTCTATTTCCAAAAACCTTTGTATGGGGAAATTTCATTATGGCAGCAGGCATTTTAATGATTATCTGCCTTCATTTGTCAGATAAAGATTTAAAAGGTGTGGCAATAGAAATTCCTTTTTTATTGCTTAATCTGATTATTATCTATTTGCAACATCCATTTACAAAAACTATTTAGGATGAAAATAAGCAACCTATTCATTATCACCTTCACCATAATCAGTCTTTCGGCTTGCGGGCAAACAACACCAAAAAAAACAGAAACGAAAACAATTCACAAAAACAACAAAATGGATACAAGTAAATTAATAAATGAAACCGTAAAAAAAGCTTTTGATGCTTGGCAAAGTGGCGATAGCAAAACATTTTTATCATTTTTTACTGCCGATGCAAAATTGTATGATGATGGTAATCTCCGAAACTTTCAAAGTTTTGTAAAAGAAGCTTGTGGACACGAGAAATTTACGACCATAGAAAAAGTAAGTAACAATGGCAAAGACATCATTGGAAATTTTCATACCGAAAGTTGGGGCGATTTTAAAACCTATTTCAATTTCACCATCAACGATGAAGGAAAATTTAATCGATTAGACATTGGACAAGCGAAATAGCTATGAATAAAACAATTGGCACATTGCAAAACTATAAATATGAGTTTCTGTTATTTGCGTTAGTCCAGCATTTATTTATAGGCGTATTCATTACCGATTTAAATTTTTACACCACCGTAATTTGGCCAATAAATATGCTGGTATTGGGTTTGGGTAGTATTTTTATGTATACTGGTAAACACAGTTGGCGGCATTGGTCTCGTAACCTTCATTTTATAATAGTGCTTTTGTTGCCAATTTGTATTCCATTTTTTAAAGATGTGTCCTGGTATTTTTCCTTTCTCAACATCAACTATGTGGTGTTTTTTGCATTTCTGTTTTTAGAATTGCTTAGGTTTTTAATTAAGCCAAGTTACATCAATGCAGACATTATCACTGCTTCGGCTTGCGGTTATTTGTTATTGATAGAGATTTCGGTATTTCTACTTCAATATTTTATGTACCAAAATCCGCAATCTTTCAAGGGAATTGATACTTCTTCTCCCGCGTCAATCTATACAGACTTGGTCTACTTTTGTTCCATAACCTTTACCAGTATTGGGTTTGGAGATATTACACCCAATCATCACATTACAAAGCTCATTACTTCCTTCGTAGGTATTGCAGGGCAGTTTTACACTGTAGTTTTAGTAGGAATTTTACTAAGTAAGTTTTCATCTAATACAAAATCATAAATGAACATATCAAGCCATTATAAACTCACCCATTTCATTCCGTGGACAAGGGTAAAGATTTACAGAATGCTTTTATTGAGCATTGTTCCAACCGTATTATTCTATTTTTTTGGATTAAATTGGGTGGCAATTCCTTGGGTTCCAGTTGCATTATTAGGTACTGCAACAGCCTTCATTTCAGGGTTTAAAAATACCCAAACTTACAACAGAATGTGGGAGGCTCGCCAAATTTATGGAGCGATTATCAACAGCAGTAGAGCTTTCGGCATTATGGTAAAAGATTTTGTAAGAACAGCCAGTACTGAAGAAGATAAGGCTTTGCATAAAGAGATTATTTACCGTCATTTTGCTTGGCTCACAGCATTGCGTTTCCAATTGCGTGAAACAAAAAGCTGGGAAAATATCAAAACAAAAAGCTACAACAAAGAATATTTGAAATATTACAAAGTTCCGGAATGGGAAAGTAATTTAGAAGATGAACTTAAACCATTTTTAAAAGAGAATGAGCTACAATATATTTTATCAACCAAAAACAGGGCAACCCAAATTATTTCAGACCAATCATCAGTTTTAAGAAATCTGAATGAAAGCGGTAAAATTTCGGATTTTTATTATGCCAATTTGGTCATTCAACTAAAAGATTTATACGACCAACAAGGCAAGTGCGAAAGAATTAAGAACTTTCCTTATCCACGTCAGTTTTCGAGCATCAACATTTATTTTACCAACTTATTTTGTATTCTTTTACCATTGGGGTTCATTGGCGAATTTTCAAAATTGATTGAGAAATTTGGGGAAAATATTGTATGGCTTACCATTCCATTCAGTATTATATTGGGCTGGGTATTTTTGGTTTTGGAACAAATTGGGGAAAGTACCGAAAATCCATTTGAAGGAAATGCCAATGACATTCCTACTAACACAAATCTCCAGAAACATAGAAATCGACTTAAGAGAAATGCTTGGAGAAAAAGATTTACCATCCGCAATTCAGCCTCAAAATAATCTAGTGCTTTAAAATAAATTATACATTAATCAAACAAAAAAATATACAATGAACAATTTAGAAACGGTAAAAAAATGGTATCCAAATGCAAAAACAACAGAAGATACCATCAATAAGTTATTAGATGTTATTGAAAGCGAATTGGGCTTAAAACCTAAACAGCTAATGCACGCAGACAGTATGTGCTGTGACGATGTAAACGCCATACAATACCCGCCACGAGCATACGAAATGCTTGGTCCTTTTCATATGGGTGGTTTAAATGGATATCCGTTTGCAGGTGTAACAGGTATGAACGCTTTTGCACATCACGTTCCCGAAGATGGTGCAGTTGTAGTATTTTACGCACCTCATATTGGTATCACAAAAGATGGCACCATTGGCGAGATACATAGAATTGGACAAAGCGCAAATTCGGCGTGTTGTGGTGCCGCAAAAGGCGCATTGGGCAAACTATTGAACAATCAAATTGAAGAAGGAAATGTTACCGATTTGGATTATCAAATGAATACCCTTGAACAAATATTTTTGAAACAAGCTAACAGAATTAAAAATGCCGACAGCCAAATATTTGAAGCGACTGAAGTAATGTACGAAGCCATTGACGAACGTATAGAAACCTTGGTAAGCAAAACAAATTATCCCTGCAAATATGTAGTGTTAATTGGTGCAATTTTTATTAATGGTGATAAAGATATGGGGTCATTCTGTTCTTACAAACGTTTTGACTATATCAACCTTGAAACAAACGAAAGAAAAAGCTTATTGGAGGGATTTTATAAATAGATTTATGAAACCCACCGAGATTTTCCAACATCAATTCTAAAGAGAAATCAAATGTCAACTCTAGAAATTTCTGAAATTTTTTCTTAATCTTTAACTAAATATTTGATGTCTCTTCATTTACAGGTACAAGACAACAATAGCAAAATAAAGACTTTCTATTTCAATGCTGATTTTTATTAGTTTTTAGATTATATTGCATTAGGCAAAAACTAAACAAAATTATCTGATAAAAATAAGTTTTGGAATTCTTGTTTAATTTGGCTCCATCGAACCAAATCATCTACAAAAGTGTTTGAAGATAATCCCGTCTTGCTGAGAAAAAACCAAATGGCATAAACTAAAGACAGTTGGCGCCATTTATTTTATTCTTGATCCCAAAATAATCCAGATGTTTTGGGATCAAGAATAAAATCAGGGGAAACTAAATTGACTTATTTTTAAATCACAATCGTTTTTTTGATAGAATATTTACTGATTATACAACCTGAGAATCTCCACCAGTTCAGGTATAGATCGTATCTTCAGCTTCTCAAACAACCTGTTTTTGTAAGTACTGATCGTGGATGAATGAAGATTCAGCTGATTAGAAATTTCTTTGAGGGGAAGACCTTCTGCAAGTTTATTGGCAATTTGCAATTCGCGGTCTGATAACGCTTCAAAGGGAGATTTTTTTGCCGCGCCATTTAATGATTCTAAAAAGATAGCTTCTTTTATATTGTCACTTACATATCGGCCCTTACTGAGCATCGCCGTTAAGGCAGTCTCAATAACTTCAGTGGAGCTTAGCTTGCTGAGATAGCCACCAGCACCCATTTTCAGATAACGCATCCCATACAACTCTTCATCCTGCGAAGAAAATATTAAAATTTTTAATTCAGGCTGGTGAATTTTTATGTAATCTATTGCTTCCTGAACAGTACCATTAGGCATATTAACGTCCATAATGGCCAGATCAAATTCTTCTTTCAGAATTAATTTATACAGCGATTTATAATCCTCTACTTCTGAAATAATGGCATCGGGTCTGAATCGTTTGATTGTTTGTATCAAACCCATTCGGACGATACCATGATCATCTGCCACAACAATGCGAATGTTTACTTTTAAACCCATCATTCTATAAATTTACGTAAAAAAAGGGAAACCGTAGTGCCTTTATTTTCAGCGGAAATGATTTGGATGTTTCCATTAAGCAAGGATATAAAATTTTTTACAATTTTCAAACTTAATCCAACTCCTTTCTCGCCCGCAGTTCCCAGGAATATGGGATTATCATAAGTGTAGATCGCAGATAAATACTTTTCATTCATTCCTGTCCCGAAATCAATTATGGAAATCACAATCTGATCACTTTCCGTAATTACCTGTAAATAAATATCTTGATCCGGAAAGGAGTATTTTAGCGCATTGTTAAAAATTTTATCTAAAACATATTCGAGCAACAGGCGATCGCTTGCAAGCCATACATTCTGATCACCTTTAAAATAAAATTTAATGTTTTTTTCTTTTAATTTTGCAGCGTATTTTTCTTCTAAATAGTGAAAAAGATTCATCACCATCATTTTAACGGGTTTAATCTTAAATTCACCGTATTGTGTTTTTAGCCAGGCAATGCTGTCCTGGGTAGTTTGCAGATTCTTCCGGGCATCGCGTTTTATCTGCGGCAACAACTTAAAAAAATCTTCCTCACTTAAAGTTTTTTGCTCCAGCTCTTCTATAAGCCACAGAAAAGTTCCAAACAGTTCTTTTGAGTCATGAGACAATATCGAGATCAGTCCGTTCTTGAAATTGATTTCGTTTTCCAGTCTTTCGATTTTTAATTGGAGTTCGTTGATAAAATCATTCATAAATTAAGTATCACGGTTTTAGAAGCTGTTTGAATTATTTTTTTGAAAGAAGGCAGAAAGGGTTATATTGCTTCAATGCAACTAAAAACATATAGTTCAGACCTTTCTTCCAGAAGGCAGCAAGTTAAAAAAAATATCATATTAGTTTTAAAAAAATCAAATGGGATTTACCTGAAATAATACATGTCCTTTTTTATCTCACAAAAATGACTGTGTCAGATTCCATGAGAATTTTGACTCTGCCAGACTGTTGACCGGTATTATCGAAAATAGAGAAAAGGTGAAATATAGAACAGTATCAACAGATTACTGATCACAAACAGCTGAATGATGCAAGATAAAAAATGGCAGCCTGAAGTAACAATCATTGATAGCCAGACTACCAAAATACATCTACATGTATTGAAAATATAGGGGTTTGATGAAGGAAAAATCATCAAAGTAAGACAACGTATTTATGGCGATACTTCAGGAAATCTTTTGGGCAGTTTTGTATTTTCCGACAATTACATGATGAAACCACAGCCATAAAATGCTGTCAGAAAACGAATTATTGGAAGGCATTCACCTTATTTATACTGATGAAGGAATTTTTCATCAGCCAATAAGAGGATTCATTTTCAAAAAAGTATTGTTAGATTGCCGTAAAGCTGTAATAAACATTGATAGAGTAAGTGGTATTTTCCTTACCAACCAAACTTTGTGCACCCGCAGGTGATATGGTGTATCTTACGTTCAGTCCGCGGTCCAAAACCGGTGTTCCGTTAAAGAGGAGTTTTTGAGGCGTTTTGGATAAGGGAACATTTACAGAACTTCCATCCACGCCAATTTGTAAAATATTTGAATTAATGCTGGTCTGCAGACCGCCTTTCTTGAAATAATTTTCGTCCGATTTTACATACAGCTCAAAATTTTCATTATTAGACAACATAATTTGGTTGGGAATCATTTGTGACTGACCGTCAGTGTAATGGGCTGCAGTATTAAAATTGAAGTTTACATTGCGTCCTGAACCGGGGATGGTGATCTCCGACAGAGGAAGCACCTTTAGCTGAACAGCTGTATTTTGCAAACTGTTAATTGAGTTATCTGTACTTCTGGCATTGAAGTTCAATTCAAATGTGTAAGTTCCGGCTTCAAAAAAAAAGTTTTTAAAATCATCCGCAGATACATAAAGCTCCGGAATGAAGTTGCTTCTGTTTCCCGCTACAACACTGAAATTAGCAGCGGAAAAATTTTGAAAATCGGCAGACAAGGCTTTGGTTGTGAGTCCGGATCCGTTACTACCCAATTTAATGCTTGCTATATTTCTGGTTCCTGGAACACCTTTAGAAGAAGTAAACTGAATGTTTGTGGAAGCAGCTTTCGCCCAAAAATTAAAATCGACCGTATGCGCGATTTCCGTATTTCCCAAATCCCATACCCGAGTGCTGGTATTGCGGTAGTCATTCAAAGAAGATATTTCTATGTATTTTGTTAACGAGTTTGTGATCCATCGCATAGATGAAGGAATGACTAAAACTGTTTTAAAATTACGTGGTGTGAAATCATTATAATTCTGAGTGATATCCATGGAGTAATTCCCGGCCCGAAAGGCATTGGCAGTAAATTGTGAGGCAGGAATTTTAAATGTAAAATTGATATTTCCCCGGTTGAATCCTCCCGCCAGACTGATCGATGGTGGTTCAAACCATTTTATAGCACTTGTACTGAATGACTGAAAACCTGGCAAATAACCTGAAAATCCAGTAGATGGCAGCTGTCCGCCCATACTTTCTAATTGCCACAGAAGAGTGGAACTGGGTAAAGTAAGTGAGGAAGAAGAGTGAGTAAAATTTGGCCCGGAAACAGAGGTAAATGTAGGAGCTATGGGAAATAATCCCAAAAAAGCATAATCCCAGTTTGTTCTGTTGGCGTTCGTCATTACCCTTATAGGTACTGAGGTAAATTCGCTCCTGTTAAAAATAGTATTGTCAGGAACCGACAGGTACACATCCTGAGCTTTCATGACTGTAGCCCCACAGAACACGGTAAAAATTCCTATTAGAAAAGTCTTCATCTTTTTCATACTTTTAAATTTAAAACTTTTTCACCTTAATGTTGGTGTCTTTCTTCTTATATTCAAAAACCACGGTTTTTGAATACCCTTCTTTTGTCACCTGAATAGTTTGGGTAGGTTGTGTATAACTGTATTTGTCATTTTCAATATAAAGGCTGTATTTTCCATCTTTCAGGAAAAATTCAAACTCATTTTTTTGGTTAACCACGGCAGTATAAATCACTCCATCTTCACTTTTTGCATACACCACTATTCCGGTTACATCCGTTTCCAAAACATCATAGGCTTGTTTAATCTCTGTTAATTTCCCACTTACCCTGATGTTTTTCACCAAGCCCACTTTGCGGTTAATATTACTATGTACCATAATAGCAGGATCCATCATCAGTCGGGCACCTGCACTTTCGTTTACCTTCAGTGTGTAAGTACCTTCGGGTACATTCTGAAAAACTACTTTTCCGTTCTTATCCGTCATCGCTAAATAATTCTCCAGTTTTACAATTTCATTAGCAAGTACCGATTCGCCGGATTCCAGAAGTCCATTGAAATTTTTATCTTCAAAGAACTGAAACACCACTTTATGATTTCCGAGAGCCGTAGCTGTGGTAAAATATTTTTTAATCCCCACTCTGAACTGGTAATAGCTGCCACTGCTTGCATATTCAGCCGTAGATTTATAACCTGAAAGATTAAAATAACCTGTGGTGGACCAGGAAGGCGAAATCTTATATTCCAGATTACCGGTGATATTGCTGTTTAGATTTTTATAAAGTTCCGAATAGAAAGTCCCGGCTGAAAAAGATCCGGTGAGATTATGATTAAACATCTGGAAATTATATGAGGCATAAACATTATAGTTGGCGAAATTATGGGTTACATCATAATAAGAATTTAAATCAAAGACACTGGTTGCGTTCCATTGAGCTGTTCCGTTGAGGGAGAATGATTTATATCTGTAAGATAAAGTTGTTTTCAAACTGTTGAACCAATCCGGTTTATTATTCTCTTTTGAATAAGAATATTCCGCCGTCAGGTTCAATCCGTGAGCACCTAATGTAGTACTGATATTGGCTTCCAACCGGTAAGAAAAAAGTTCCTGCGATGTGTAAAAATTAGCTGTTTTTTGCTTTTCAACCTTTGGAGACAGTAGAAAATTCCACTTTCTTAAAGAAAACTGATACCCTAACCCCAAAGCTTCTGTACTGTTGAAATAATAACGCAAATTAACAGTATTGCCAGGCTGAACTGGCTCATTCTGGAAACTCAGGAACTCAGGTTCTATCTGCGAATTCTGATATTGTATGAAAGCGCGCTGAGAAGCAGAAAATTGGCGGCCGATCCGCTGATTTGAAAAAAAGGATCCCCGTTTAATCCCTGCATAACTTTTAGTAGCAAAGGAATTAAAAGATTGTATATCCCATTTCCCTATTTTCCCTTCGTAATTGGCTCCCATTGAAGCTCCTGCGTTTTCATCTTTGTTCAAAAGGCCTTTTTCATGGCTCACACCCACTTCCGTACGGATTGAATGTTTATCGTTAATAAAAAATGATGTTAGTGCGTTCGCTACCTGCGTATCTACGTTAAGACGCGGATCATGGTCGAAAATATAGGACACTTTCCCATTGAAAGATTTAGCATTCCCAAAAGCATATTTTGCCCCCACCATGGTAGATCCTTCTGTTTGTTGGAAATAAGTACCATACAGATTATAATTATTTTCCAGCGCGAGAATTTCAATCTGATTATTTTTACCAAATTTGGTAGAAACCTTCCCTCCTCTTCCGAAAACCGGATAATCGTAATCGCTGCTATTAACATTTCCCACCCGTAATACCGTATTTTTTCTCTCCAGTTCCAGCCAGGTATCATACAGGTTGTAACGGCCGTCTTCAAGATAGTAATCTGCGCCAATATTGAAGTGTGATTTCAAATTCTCAGTCACCCGAAATGCTGTGTTTCCCCTCAATTGAAGAAAATTAAGACGTGAACTGTTTTCATTATAGCTCATTTCTGCAAAATTGTTTCCGCTCACCGCTTCGTTTCCCCGGGCAATTTGTCTGTTATGCGATAAAACAACTAAGTAAAGTGTGTTGCTTCCCACAATTTTATTGTCAAGCAGGTCTGTAACTATTGCATTAATATTAAATTCAGGATAAAGTGTATTCTGTTTTCTTACCGCAATTTTGATCTCAACCGTTTGTTTTTCTAAACCTTCCAGCGATACTGTTTGTTGTTTTGGTAAAATTTCCAAACCATCAGGAATAGATTGTAAATCAATCTTAACGGTTCGTTTACTATAACTTTGGTTTTCTACAGTCAGCAGAATTGTGGACTGCGGCAAAGCAGGATTAATGAAATTTTCGTATGTGGCGGTATAAACTGCGATGTTTTTGTTCTCGCCTTTAGCGACGAAGAACGAGGCATTTTCAGTTCTGGTGGCCGTTGGTGTGGTGTAAGAAATCTGGAATTGAATCTCATTGGATTTCAGCTTCATAAAATCCACATTGGCGATCAGTTTCACAGGAAGATTTTTAGACTGTCCCGCACCTAAGGTAAAGTCATTTTTGGGATAGAAAAGCAATCCCGGATAGTTTTCCTTAGGTAGGATATTCTGAATAATAATCTCTTCAGAACTTTTATTCTCAATGATTAGAAAATTAGTAAAAGTAGAACCCTTCTCAACCGCTACACTGTCATTTTCAAAATGGATTTGAATATCTTTCTTTTCCTGCGCAAAGGCCAACGAAAAGTTCAGAAGAACAAATACAAAAAATAAGATTGTTCTTCTTAGGATTGATAACGATATTCCATTCTGTGGTTTCAAAACGTAATTTTAAAATTTAAAGTTTTTTTCGCCTACGCGTAAGTCATTGGATTCTGCCATTTTGATAATAACCACGCCAAGGAAGTTCCCTGAAATGTTCTCTGGTAAAGAAAACTGAACAACCTGATTGGTATCCGGAAGCATGGAGATAGCAATTGAAGGCAATTTTATTTCCTTACCACTGTCTGTGTCTGTGAGTTCAAACTCAACGGTGGCATCATTGATGGTGTTTCCATCATTATGGATACTTACTGCGACTTTTCTGTTCCCTGTACTCTCATTATCTGCCTCTGAAATATTGGTAATATCCAAACTTTTTACATGGTTTCCCGGTGGAGTATAAAAAATGTGAAGTCCCACTTCAAATAAGGTGATAATACCAATACCATTCTGAACACGTGCTTTATCTGCCTGCTGAGGAAGTTGGGTGAAAAACAACATGCTGTTTGTGACGGCAGACTGTGATGCGTTTGCAGGAATCTGCATGGTTACTACAATCTCCTTTGTACTTTTCGCAGGAACTGTTACAGCGTTTTCTAAGGTGGATACCCAGGAAGCATTCGAAGTTTTTGAACTGCCTGCTTCAAGATAAACCTTATTACCGTCTTCTTCTCTAACCCAATCTTTATAGTTCAGGTTAAAAACATAATCCTTATCCGAACTGTTTTGAAGCGTGACTGTCTTTGTTACTTTTTGTCCCGGATTACCTGTGAAAAACAAGCGTGTAGGCGACATAGAGATACTTTGTGCCAGAAGTGAAGAAAAGCCTGTGAGGATACAGAAAATGAAAAGGTGAATAAGCTTGTACATGGTGTAAATAGTTTAATACAAAAGATTTCCAAAACTACTGAAAACATAGCAAAAGGAACCTTTACCAACTAGAAATTTTATTATAAAGCAGTCGCGGTATAGATTACTGTTTGCGTATAAGTTCCGGCTGGTTTTCCTAAAATATCAGAAGATGAGGATTTTGCCGCTGGAATGGTGTAGTCCAGATTCAATGTTAAGGCACTTCCAAGAGGAGCATTGGCTACCAAGGTTCTTTCTCCTGGAGATAAAACCACATCGTTTTTTGTTCCGCCCATTGTTCCAGGAGCTGCTGCAGCTTTGATTGTCAAAACATCTACAGGGATTGATTTTAAACCATTAACGAAATTCGGACCACCTGCTTTTACCTTTACATTAAAGACTTTTGTTGAAGTGATTTTCAAAGCGGAGGCCTGGGCAACTGTTTTGTCCGAATTATAATCCGCTGCAGTAACATAGTTAAAGGCAACTGCACCACCAATTGCTGTACTTCCTGCATCGATAGAGATTACATCGTTCAGGGTAATGTTTACAGTTGTGACTGCGGTTGTATTCTGAGCTTGAACATTCTTGGTTCCTAATATCATTACTCCAATAGTGAAGGCTGTGATTACAATTTGCTTTGTCATGGTAGTATTATTTAATTGTTATTCTTATTTAATTGTTCTCTTTTGAACATTACAAATCTACAGCGGTGATAAAAGTTTCTTTGTAGTGGAAAAAGGAAGTTAACGTAGTAAAATAACTACAGGATTACTCATTGGGTTTAAACAGAAAAACCCTCAATACTTAGAAAATACTGAGGGCATATATATTGATGTGTTTTTTTATTATAAAGCAGTCGCGGTATAAGTTACCGTTTGTGTATAAGTTCCGGCTGGCTTACCTAAAATATCAGAAGATGAGGATTTTGCCGCTGGAATGGTGTAGTCCAGATTCAATGTTAAGGCACTTCCAAGAGGAGCATTGGATACTAAGGTTTGATCCGTTGCAGATAAAACTACAGCACTTTTTGTTCCGCCCATTGTTCCGGCAGCTGTAGCTGCTTTGATAGTTAAAACATTGACAGGGATTAAGTTGGTTCCATTCATAAAATTAGCACCTCCTGCTTTTACTTTAACATTAAAGTTCTTCGTGGAAGTAACTTTTAAAGAGTTGGCTTTAGTAATTGTCTGATCAGAGTTATAGTCTGCTGCAGTAACATAGTTAAAATCAACCGTATTACCAATTGCTGTACTTCCTGCATCGATAGAGATTACATCATTCAGGGTAATGTTTACAGTTGTGGTTGCGGTTGTATTCTGAGCTTGAACATGGTTAGTTCCTAATATCATTGCTCCAATAGTGAAGGCAGTGATTACGATTTGTTTTGTCATGGTAATACTATTTAATTGTTATTCTTATTTAATTGTTCTCTTTTGAACATTACAAATCTACAGCGGTGATAAAAGTTTCTTTGTAGTGGAAAAAGGAAGTTCATGTAGTAAAATAACTACACGGTTTATTCATATGATAAATATGAAAGGCCTCAATACTTTTGTAGTATTGAGGCCTTTTTATTTAAAATTTGTTATTTGCTTACAATGTAGTGGCAGTATAAGTTATTTTTTGTGTGTAAGTTCCCTGTGGTTTTCCGAGAAGTACCCTGGATGCATTTTCCGCCGAAATGGAGTAGGCAATATTTAAAGACTGTTTGGTGCCTAAACTTGCATTACTCACCAGCACCTGATCATGTGCAGATAAAGTAACCTCATTCAGAGTTCCCACCAAACTTCCGCCCGGTATTGCTTTTACCTGTATTATATCTACAGGAATTACGTTTGCACCACTTACAAAGTGTGTACCCTCAGATTTTACTTTTACATCAAAATTTTTGGAGGAAATAATGACTAAACTATTGGGAACGGTCACATTTTTTGCTGAATTATAGTCATTTGTATTCCCATAATTAAAATCTACAGCGCCTTCAGAAGCAACAGAACCAATGTCCACTGCAATAACGTCCGATAAAATAATATTTACTGATGTACTTACCTGCTCTGAATTTTGTGCCATAGCCTGTTGATTTCCTAAGGCTATTGCTACCAGAGACAGTGCAATGATAAAGATTTGTTTTTTCATGATTAATAAATTTAGAGAGGTGTATAAAATATTGTCATTCAGAACTAATTATAAATCTAATAACATTATCTAACATTACCAAAGCCTTTTTCATCATTGACTACATATTGTCATCATAAAGTATAAGGATATTTTGATCTGGGGTTAACTCTTATTATGATCTTTTACCGTTATCAGTACCATAGGTCCGAAAACTGATGTCATTATTCATGGATAAAAATTTTAAACTTTACATCATACATTCAAGTCATTTTTGTAGCTGGATCTATTGATATTTTACATGGTAATCATAAAATATTATTTTCGGAACAATCTTTTCCATTTCGTTATACTATTCCTACTTATATTAAAATGTTGTGCAGTCTGAGTGTTATTCAAACCATATACTTTCTGATAATTTAAAATTCTAAGGATAGCTTCCTTATTATATGAACGGTATTTTTGACTGGTCTGCTTACCGGATCTGTCTTCTTCACCAAATAACATTTTATTAACCTTTATTACACTGAGAATATCCAGGTTATTTTTTAATAAAGGCTTAAATTCTTCACTTCTTTGCGGAAACTTTTTTTTAATAAGATCCATGTAGATATAATTATAATTGGGGTAGTTGATCTTTTCCATTATAAAATTGATTTTCTTTGACCTAGACTATGGCCTGGCTTGTTTATTACTATACTTATATAACCATCTGTGCAGCGTTGTTTTAGGAATTTTATATTCATTAATCACATCACTCATACTCTTTTCACCCGTTTCGATGATTTCCAAAATAAAATCAATCAACTCTTTGGTATAGATACTTTTCCGGAACTCCGGCATTTTAGAATGGTCCGTATTCAGATGTAAAATATGATTTACATTTTGAGGAGCAAACAAAATAAGGTGTTGAGTGTAGATCCTGAAGAAATCATATTGTAATAATTTACTCCATTTAAGCAAAATATCCGTATTCATATTTTCCGACTGGTACATTTCTTCAATTTTTTCTTCATTACATTTAAAGAATTTACCTATGCGCTCCGGTTCTATACCGCATTCTTCCACTCTTTGCCGGATCAAAGATCCTATATTTATAGTTTTAAATTTCATGAATAAGATTGGTATTATAACTTCAATAATAATTTTTGAGAGCAATTCTGATCTACAAATTATATGAACAATCGAAATTAATGATTGTTCATATAATGCAGTATTTAGATATTGTGTTTTATAAATAAAGAACTAAAGGTAAAGGCTCTGATAATGGCAATTAATATCTGCCATAAGTCGGAGTTAAAATATTGTCATTGTTTGTTGTTCCCAATTGACGATAGGCATTATAGCCGCAGACTATTATTCTGTTGGAGTTTTCCAGGTCTGTTCCTATAAGCAAACCTGAATAATCTAAATCAAGAGAAGTAAGTATAATGTCACCGTCATATATCTCACTGTTTAACTTAGCCCAGGTCATAATTTGTCCACCGGCATTTGAAAATCTGTAAGATGTATCCATTCCGAACCTCCACACATAATGATTGGTTATAATTGCCCCACCATTATCACTAAAGTCAAAATCAACAATTTTTTCACCTGCAGCCATTGTAATATAACTTGTGATATCCTGTAAGTCTGAAGAAGTTGAAGTTGTGTTTCCCAGCCCGATATAAGATTTTGAAATTCCAACTGCTTGCGCAGCCCATATGGTACCATTACTTAGCAACGCAAAACTTCCATTATTACCAATCATTACTTTTTTTACAACACCACCAGATGCAGTAGCTGCAGCAAAAGAAGATGTAATTTCTATAGGAGTTGATTTAACGCCATTAGTACCAAGACTTGAGCTTAATCCTGCATTACTGTAATTTCCCCAGGCATATATTTTATTATCATTTGTAATTGCAGTAAACATATCATTGGCATCAACATCATCCCCGCCCCAGATGGATTTTACATTACTTAAAGAGGGTATTTTTGTAAAACTTGTTGTATTTCCATTTACAGTTCCCAGACCTGTCTGCCCAAAAACATTACCTCCTGCAGAGTATACATATCCTTTGTTGGTAAGAATAATGGACGCATAAGGTGACATTTGTACCTGTATTGCTTTCTCATCTGCGGTAGCGCCCGTTAATGTAACCTCATGCCATGTATCAAGATTTGAAAGATTTCCCGTTCCCAATTTTCCATTACTGTTAACTCCCGTAACAAAAATCTTTCCATCCGTATTGATCATAATGCTGGATTGATAACTACCGCTTACTGTCAATATATTACTTTTATAGACTCTTTTAGCAGGAGATACAGCTACCGCGGGTCCGGGTACTCCCAAACCATATGCCGGATATCCTGCCCCTGTAGAGTAATCTTTATCCGCCGCATTACTGAATACCGTAGCATACTGAGTTCCGCTGAACTTTTTCTGCATTAGCGGCTCCGTTAATGTGGAAAAAGAACTTGCAACCCAAAAGGTACTTCCTAAAGCCGTAATACTCACATTAGACTGATCAATTAAACAGTTGGACCACCCGGTACCTGTCTTTACACGGATACACTGACCCGTCTGGTCGTATACCAAAGTACTTTCTGCAGCAGCGCTTCCTGATGGTGTAACGGTGTTATTAGCGTCATCAACGACTGGAAGAACCAATCCGCTTTTGCTACCGGCCTTGTTCTTTATGTCTAACACTCCCTGAGGATCTTGTGTATTTATACCTACCTGTGCAGTATAAAAACTCGAAATAGAAATTAGAACTAGTAATGCATTTTTCTTCATTTTGTTGAATATTTTAAGGGTTAAATCTTGTTACTTTTCAGACAATACTTTTTAGAATTATTTCTTAAAAAGCTCTTACAGCAATGTAAAAAACAGATGTATAAGATTGTATTTGGCAAATCTATAGGATACCAAAAATCTTAATAACAAAACATTAAATCAAAGATTAAAAAAAACTAAAAAAAACAGTAAACAACTAAAAAACAATAATTAACAATTAAATACATATAAAAACAAAAACTATTTTTGTATTATTGATTCAAACAAAAAAACAATAATTTATTAATTGATTGCTTTTATTTGTACCATTGTTTCTACTCATTGTCTTTTTAAAAAAATTAGTAATAATTTTAGAAATGCAAACAAATAATCTTTTACTCCAAAAGGAAAAGGAGTTTATGAAAAATTTTATTTTATTTACCGCTCCGTTTCATTTATTTATGGGAGCCTTCTATTATATCGTAGACCCTGAAGGCATAGGACATTTACTCATTTTTTTATTTTTTCTATGTGTACTATTTGGAGGGACTCTAGGCTTAAAAAAAAATCTAAGTTTTAAATTCCTTTCAACCATATATATATTCGCCTACTCAATCCTTCAGTATAGCTTTTATCTTCTATACAATTCAATTTTAATACAGGCTCTTTATTATATTCCTATTTTTTTACTTTTAAATTACCATTATAATATCAAAATCATGCTTTTATGGTCTATCTATATAGTTATTTCTTTTCTTAGTCCTTTCCTGATAAGTAAGTATTTTAACATTTCACATCCCCTTAAACTCAGCAAGACCGAAGATCTTATTCAAAGTATATCTACATTTGTTACTGTTCTATTCTGTGTATGCTTTAATCTTTATTACATTAAAATATTTCACAAAATAAAGGAAGATGGAGCTATAAAATCACAAAATGAAGATAAAAAGTCTTCTCTTATGCAGACATTCACGGTAAAAACAACAGACATTAATCATGAAAACCCTGATGCCCCTGAATCGGTAACTTCTGATAAATTCGAAGAACTTTATCAAAAAGCTATTTCCTGTCTCGAAGAAAAAAAACTGTGGCAGGACCCTAATTTTTCTCTTAATCAGTTTGCCGAGATCCTTTGTACCAACCGCACTTATCTTTCCAGAACATTAAAAGAAAAAGGAAATACAAACTTTTACAATCTGCTGAACAGCTATAGAATCAAACAGGTTCTTGATGATTTTGACCGTTTGGAACATAAAAATTTTACGATTGCATTCATTTACCAGAAAGCAGGATTTGCATATCAGGCAAGTTTTAACAGAGTATTTAAACAGGTTACCGGCTGTACAGCAACAGAATACTTACAGCAGGAGAAATACCAGATTTGATTAAATACTATCCTTGAGATTTCCACTTTTTTGAAATAAACTTGATTTTTTCTTGTCAAGAATCTTAAGAATAACGTATCTGTTTTTGGATCTGCATTTTTGTCCTGCCCTGAAATAAATCACTGTTAATCACCTCATTTAACATTTTTTAGAATGAAAAATCTCTTCTGGGATATTTTCCGAATGAAAACTGACGTTCAATATTTTCCTGAAATCTTTTTTTCTACTACCCAAACCAAATTAGGATTCCCGCCATCTTCGTATTCTGAAAACGCATAAACAGTAAACATTACACAATTTGCAGGCTTATTATATTGTGACTGTATCTTTAAATAATTCAAAAATCAAATCGCTTATATAGTATAAATTTATACTTTATTATAATTTAAAATAAAATTAATTACTAAATTTGTTGGTAAATAAATCCTATTATGCAAGAACAAGCCAACATCACGCAGGAAAAAATATTTGAATTATATGGAGATTATCTTTTGAATCACGGAGAAAAACCGAAAAACGTTTATCTCTTTGCTAAAGAAAACGACTTTGAAGAGAAAGAATTTTACCATTATTTTTCAGGTTTTGAGCAGATTGAAAGAGAAATGCTTAATCATCTTTTCACAAAATCGCTGGAACTCGCCTCGGAGGTTAATTCATCAAGTGAAATAACAGCCAAGGAAAAACTCCTGAATGTATATTATATTTTCTTTGAAAATCTGACGATGAACCGTTCCCTGGTGTTATCCATTCTGGGAAGCAGCAAAATCCAGAATATCAAAACGCTTCAGAAGCTTCGGGAAACCCACAAACAGTTTGTCAACACTTTGGATTTCAACGAATGGGAAATGATTGAAAAAGCGAAAGAAGACCTCCGAAAGTTCAACGAAAAATCAAGACAGGAAGCGCTTTGGCTGCATCTTATTTCATCAATTGACTTTTGGAAAAAAGATACTTCTCCCGATTTTGAAAAGACCGATATTTTTATCGAAAAAACTATAGACACTGGCTTTGAACTGATGGACAACGAACCCTTGAGAAAAGTTTTCGACCTCGGAAAATTCCTTTGGAAGGAAAAATTTAAAATGAGCTAAAGTAAAGATCTGGATTCGGTTTCAAAAAATAACTATTCATGATTGGGGCAGCTATTTCCGCCCTCCGTTCCCGCTTTTTTGTGCCAAAACTTTTCCGAAAACGTACAAAAAGAGCTCCACTCAGGTCGGGCTGCAATAAAAATGACAGAAAAAAACTTCGATAAGCCTTGCCAGACACTGAATATTTAAGCCTTTACGCTTAAAAACACAATAAACAAAATGTAAAAATGAAAACATTAGATAAAATCCCCACAGGAAAAATTGAACGGACGAGCAGTCTCTTGAAAGCTGGTGCAAAAGTAGGAGTCAATTACCTGAAATACTACGGAAACAAAATAACAAAAGACGAAGATGAAGCACGTAAGATATTAAATGAGGACAACGCAACAGATATTTACGATTCTCTGAAAGAGCTGAAAGGTTCAGCGCTCAAAGTTGCACAAATGCTGAGTATGGAAAAAAATATCCTTCCGGTAGAATACGTAGAGAAATTTTCGCTTTCACAGTTTTCCGTTCCGCCTTTGTCGGGCGCATTGGTGAAGAAAACATTCAGAAAATATTTCGGGAAAAATCCGGAAGATATTTTTGATGAATTTTCCGCCGAATCAGTCAATGCAGCAAGTATCGGACAGGTTCATACCGCAAAAAAGGAAGGTCAGAAACTGGCAGTTAAAATCCAGTATCCAGGCGTAAGAGAAAGTATCTCTAGTGACCTTAAAATGGTAAAACCGATTGCGATGAAAATGTTCAATATCAAAAAAGAAGGTTCGGAATCTTACTTTCAGGAAGTGGAAGACAAATTGTTTGAAGAAACCGATTACAATCTGGA
This sequence comes from Chryseobacterium candidae, assembly GCF_004916905.1. Classification (GTDB taxonomy): domain Bacteria; phylum Bacteroidota; class Bacteroidia; order Flavobacteriales; family Weeksellaceae; genus Chryseobacterium; species Chryseobacterium candidae. Next base: position 112,704 of record NZ_SDLV01000055.1, on the reverse strand, counting down.
ACTTAAAAGAAGTCAGCATTTCGCAGAAGAATGCAGTCATCTTCCGAATGTAAAATTTCCGCATTATTATCCCGAATATTCTTGTGAGAAAATCATTACTATGGATTGGATGTCGGGAATTCATTTTTCAGAATTTACCAAAAGACAGAATTCGCAGGAAGATCTGAACAAAATCGGACAGACCCTTTGGGATTTTTATATGTATCAGATGCATGTCCTGAAAAAAGTTCATGCAGATCCGCATCCGGGAAATTTCCTGATTTCGGAAAATAAGGAATTGTTGGTGATCGATTTTGGCTGTATCAAAGAGATTCCGGAAGATTTCTACATTCCGTATTTTGAATTGGCTAAAGAAGAAAATCTTAAAGATCCTGAAATTTTCCGTGAAAAATTATTCACACTGGAAATTCTCCGCGAAGAAGATTCTCCGCAGGAAAAAGAGTTTTTTGCTAAACTTTTCTATGAATTGCTTGAATTATTTACAAGACCTTTTAACAAGGAAAAATTCGATTTTTCTGATGAATCTTTCTTCCAGGAAATCGCCGATCTGGGACAAAAATACGCAAAAGCAAGTGATATGAAAGGAATGAACACCAACCGCGGTTCCAGACATTTCATTTACCTGAACCGAACGTTTTTCGGACTGTATAACATGATGCATGATTTGAAATCGAAAGACGTGGTAATTAATAATTTTAAAAACTCCTTAAAGTAATTTTTTAAAGAATAAATAAAGACTTCAACAAGCTCAGCCTGACAGTAGAGAAATAATGAAGCGAAAAGTATTAGAGTTGCCGCCCTGAGCTTATCAAAGTGTCTTTAGCAGAATCAGGAAAGAGCGAAGTCAAAAATAAAAACTATAGAAATATGCCTTCAGGATTACCGTCCAAAATCTGTGAAGTCTGCGGACTGCCTTTCAGCTGGCGGAAAAAGTGGAAGAAAAACTGGGACGATGTAAAATATTGCAGCGAAAGATGCCGGAAAAACAAAAAATCAACATCCTCTGGTTCACCAAAGATTTAAGAACGAGAGATTCAGAATCCTTATACAACGCGATGCAGGAAGATCTACCTTTTCTTGCCGTCTATGTTTTTGATTGTGAATTTTTTGCTCAAAAGCAGTCCGGCTGTAGAAGAATTGCTAAATTCAGAGCCAAATTCCTGCTAGAAACGGTTGAAAATTTAAAACAGAATTTAGCCAAACAAAAGATTTCTTTTTTAGTTAAATACGGAAAAACGGCAGATATTTTCAAAGACATTTCCAAAGAATTTGAAGTAGTTAAGATTTTCTGTCAGGAAGAATGGACAAAAGAGGAAGTTGAATTACAGGCTAAAATTGAAAAAGCTGTTCCGTCTGCAATTTGGGAAAAATCGTATTCTCAGTTTTTGGTACATCCGCTTTTTGCATTTAAAGCTTTGGATAACATTCCGTTGCTTTTCACAACGTTCAGACAGAAAATTGAAAAAAATCTCCTGATTCGTCCTGAATTTGCATCGGAAAATGACATATATGACAAAGCAGATATTCACCTGAAAAGTGATGAAATTTCTTTGAAAATATTAGGTTTTGAAGCTTTTGAAACCGATAAAAGAACAGCCTTCCCTTTTTCCGGCGGAGAAAATGCAGCTTTGAAAAGATTACATTATTATTTCCCGGAAACACAGAATCTGAGCAGATATAAAGACACACGAAACGGTTTGGCGGGAACAGATTACAGTTCAAAATTTTCAGCATGGCTTTCGGACGGAAGTCTTTCTGCGGTAACGATTTATTATGAAATTAAAAAATATGAAAAAGAGTTCGGAGCTAATGATTCAACGTATTGGCTGGTTTTTGAACTGCTGTGGCGGGATTTTTTCAGGTATATTTCTTTACAGTACAAAGATTTAATTTTCCAAAAAAACGGAATCAATCATCAGAGTTATCTTGCCGAAAAAAATAAAATATTGATTCAAAAATGGAAAGATGGAGAAACTGATTCCGATTTTGTGAATGCGAATATGCTTGAACTGAAAAATACAGGCTGGATGAGCAATCGCGGTCGTCAGAATGCGGCTTCCTACTTCTGCAAAATCCTGAAACAGGACTGGAGAATTGGAGCGGCTTATTTTGAGGAAATGCTTATTGATTACGATGTTCATAGCAATTATGGCAACTGGATGTATCTCGCCGGAGTCGGAAATGATAACCGTAACAGAACTTTCAATCCCGAAAAACAGGCAGAAATGTATGATTCCCGTCAGGAATTCAGAAGATTATGGATCAAACAGTAAAACATACCGCTCAATTGATTTTTCCACATCAGCTTTTTGAGGATGTGGATTATCTGGATAAAAATCAGCCTGTATTTCTGGTAGAGGAATTTCTGTTTTTTAAACAATATTCTTTTCATAAACAGAAGATTGCGTTTCACCGGGCAACCATGAAATTTTATGAAAATGAGCTGAAAAAAGCAGGTTTTGAAGTTGAATATATCGAAAGCTCATCGAAATTTTCAGACCTCAGAAATTTAATTCAAAAGCTTGAAAAAGAAGATTTTAAAACCATAAAAACAACTGATGTCTGCGACAACTGGCTGGAAAAAAGGCTCGGAAAGACAAAACTGGAACTCGAAATGCTGGAAAGTCCGCTTTTCATCAATACCAAAGAAGATCTGAAAGATTATTTTGAAGACAAAAAATCTTATCATCAGACCGATTTTTACAAACAGCAGAGAATCAAGCGAAATATTCTGATGAAAGCCGGAAAACCGTTGGGCGGAAAATGGACCTACGACACAGAAAACCGCAAAAAATATCCGAAGAACAAAAAAGCTCCTGCTATTTATTTCCCGCGAAACAATGACTTTTATGAAGAAGCGAAACAATATACTGAGAAACATTTCGCCAAAAATCACGGGACCCTGAGCGATGAGCAGCTCTACCCGACCACTTTTAAAGAAGCTGAGCAATGGCTGGAACAGTTTCTTGAGAACCGATTCCACGAGTTTGGTATTTATGAAGACAGCATTGTGGAAAAAGAACATTTTCTCCATCACAGCGTCCTTTCTCCGTTGATGAATATCGGACTTTTAACGCCTGAAAATGTTCTGGAAAAAGCAATATCATTTGCACAGGAGAATCATATTCCGGTGAATTCTCTGGAAGGTTTTGTGCGCCAGATTTTGGGTTGGCGGGAATTTGTACGGGGCGTTTATGTTTATCAGGGAACGTATCAGCGAAATAAAAATTACTGGAAACATCAGCAGAAACTTCCGGGATCTTTTTATACTGCCCAAACTAGAATCCGGCCGATTGACAGTACACTTCAGAAAATTCTGAAAACCGGCTATGCCCATCACATCGAAAGACTGATGATTTTTGCCAATTTCATGAATCTCTGTCAGTTCAGTGCCGATGAGGTTTATCAGTGGTTTATGGAAATGTTCATTGATTCTTACGATTGGGTGATGGTTCCGAATGTGTATGGAATGAGCAGCTATTCGGATGGCGGAAAAATGAGCACCAAACCTTACATCAGCGGAAGCAATTACATTAAAAAGATGAGTGATTACAGCAACGGAGACTGGGCGGAACAATGGGATGCCCTATTCTGGAATTTTATTAATGACCATCAGGATTTCTTTGCCCAAAATCCAAGACTGGGAATGATGCTGAGAACGCTGGAGAAGATGCCGGAAGAAAAGAGAAAGCAGCATGTTAAAACAGCAAAGAAGTTTATTGGGAATGTTAAATGATTCTTTTAGCCACGCAAGAAATGTTTGAATATAAATCCTGAAAAAGAAAAAAAGGCTTCGATAAGCTCAGCCTGACAAAGCAGAATAAAAGTTAGTATAAGAGATATCATCATGAACTATTTCAGTTAAAAAAACAAAAAAATGAATAAAAACCTCAACATACAACAAATCGACAGAATCATCGAAATGGCTTGGGAAGACAGAACGCCGTTTGAAGCCATACAATTTCAGTTTGGAATGAGCGAATCGGAAGTGATTGAACTGATGCGTTCGGAGCTGAAAGAATCCAGTTTTAAGCTGTGGAGAAAAAGAGTAAACTCCGGAGTGAGCCAGAAACATCTGAAAAAAAGAAGCGAAGAAATCAACCGCTTTAAATGCAGCAGACAACGGATGATCAGTAATAATAAAATATCGAAAAGGTAATTAATCCTACCATAAAAGAATAGTTTACGAATAAGTTAGTTGTTCAAAAGAGCATAAAAGTTTGATGTAAATGGCTTCGACAAGCTCAGCCTGACAGTAGAGAAATAATTAAGCGAAAAGTATTAGAGTTGTCACACTGAGCTGGTAGAAGTGTCTCAAATTAAAAAAGCCTACGCTCATAGCGTTAAAATATCAAAAATAAATCATTATGAAATCGCCATTATTAGCTTGCTCAAACACCAATGAAGATACAGCGATTCCATGTGATCTTAAAAAACAATAAATATCTGCATATGAAAAATATCGTCATCATCGGTTGTGGAAAAGGTATCGGACTGGCAACGGCAAAAAATCTTGCACCAGAAAACAAAATCATCGGAGTTTCCAGAACAGAAAATCCGGAACTGAATCATCCGAATATTGAATTCCATACCATGGACATTCTTTCGGGAAATTTAGATGAAATCAGCTTTCCTGATGTTGTTGACGGATTGGTTTATGCGCCAGGCAGCATTAATTTGAAACCTTTCAACCGGCTTTCTTTGGATGATTTTAAAAATGATTTTGAAATCAATGTTTTAGGAGCAGTTAAAATTATTCAGAAGCTTTTGCCCCATCTTAAAAAATCTGAAAGTGCATCGGTTGTTCTATTCAGTTCGGTCGCGGCAAAACTCGGAATGCCTTTTCACGCTTCTATTGCGGCAAGTAAAAATGCTGTGGAAGGTCTTACGAAAAGCTTAGCGGCAGAATTTTCGGGCCAGAAAATCAGGGTCAATGCCATTGCACCTTCTTTAACGGACACGAATCTGGCATCACAACTTTTATCAACCCCGGAAAAAAGAGAAGCTTCTGCGAAAAGACATCCGTTACAGAGAGTGGGAACTGCTGAAGAAATTGCGGAAATTACGGCTTTTTTGGTTTCGGACAGATCTTCCTGGATCACAGGGCAGGTTATTGGAATTGACGGCGGAATGGGAAGTGTAAAACTGTAATTACAGAAAAAATATTTAGCTTAAATTTGCGCTATGAATACTGACTTTTTCATTGATTTACTGCATCAGGTAAAAGAATTTGAAAGCTCCGAAGCCTATAAACCTCACTCCACTGTTGAGGATTTCCGCTTGTGGCTGAATGATAAAAAATACAGAACGGAAAGCCCGACAAAGCTTTTTAAAAATGAAAAGCATCAGGTTTCTTTTACAGAAAATGAAATCTGCAAACAGGTTTTACTTTTGGGACGGTATTCTAAACAATTGATCAGAAAAGGCCTTCATAATTTCCCTGAATTGGCCAATGAAGAATTCACTTATCTCTACCGGCTGAAAGACGAACCGAATCTCACTAAAATTCAGCTGATTGAAAGAAACGGACACGAAAAACAGACCGGAACGCAGATTATCAAACGTCTTCTGGAATATGACCTAATCGAGGAAAAGAACGATATTGAGGATAAAAGGAGTAAACGCCTCAACATCACCGAAAAAGGAGAAGATTATTTCCACCGTTCCGTTGAAAAAGTGAATATGACGTCCAGAATTCTTGCAGGCAAGCTTGAAAATAAAGAAAAAGCAGAACTTTTAGAATTGCTCAGAAAATTGAATGATTTTCATTCACATGTATATTCAGAATACAGAAGTTTAGATATTGACAAAATCTTTGAATTGTCTGGTTCTTAAAAGGCTTTATTGAGGATCCCTAATTCCTGTTTAATTAAGCTTAAAAGAATTAAATCATCTATAAAAGTGTTTAAAGATATGCCCGTTGACTCAATTAAAAAGACAAAATGCTTATTCTGTTTAAATAAACGAAATAGAACGGTCTCAATGGTAATCTTTGATACAATTCAAAACTTTAAACAAAAAAAATCCCGGATTAACCGGGATTTTCAGTTCTTCTATTTATTTTATCTCTACAGGAACTGAGATTTTATCCCAATCCATAGTGAATCCATTATTGTTTATTTTATACACCAGATTTTCCTGTGTGGCTGGTAAAGCTTTTGTTTTTACCTCTACACGTAAAGCATCTTTAGCTTGTTCGTATTTATAAGCGCCCCACTGTTTTGGTTCTTTATTAAAAATCGCAGTCCAGGTTCCGCTCTGTTTAGGGATTAAGAAAAAGCTGTATTTACCTGCAGGTAGTTTTTTACCCTGAACAGTAATATCTTTATCCGTTTCAAAAGTAGTTGCTTCATTGGCACCCGCACGCCAAACTTTATCATAAGCTTCTAAACCGCCCCAGATTGTACGTCCTTTTACAGAAGGACTGCTATAGGCTATTGTAATAGTTGCATCTTTAATTTTTCCCGTAGCCGTAGCCGGAGGGCTGGCAGGTTTTTTAGCCTCCTGTGCAAAGGCATTCACTGAAAGTGTTACGGCAGCAAAAAGTACGGTAGCAGATTTAATCATTGTTTTCATACTATTTTTATTTGTTTATTTTTGTTATTGTTTGTTTACGAATTTACTACTTTCTGTTTATAAAACAGCATTATGATTGCCGAAAATACAATAACTGCCGCTGCACCAATTACATTAAGCCAAAGGAATGAAATGATATCAAACTGATAAACGGCAATAACTGTAATTTCTGATAAAATTGCAGAAATAAATACATTTGAGCCATTGATTTTTTTATAGTAAAATGCGACAAGAAAAATTCCCAATATCGGGCCGTAGAAAAGAGAACCCAATACATTAACCGCCTCAATGAGGGAACCCATCTGAGTGGCAAACATGGCTACTCCGATTGAGAAAATACCCCAGGCCAACGTATGCAGACGGCTGTACTTCAGCTCGGTTTTTTCATCAGGAATTTCTTTGCTGAATATCAAATGAACATCTTTTAATGAGCAGGCGGCAAGGGAATTCAGTGCTGCCGAAATGGAACCCCAGCTGGCCAGAAAAATGACAGCAAACAGTAAACCGATCATCCCTACAGGCAGAGTATTTTTCACGAAATACAGGAAAATGTAATTCGTATCCGTTTTCTCCGCATTATAGTTTGATTTATTGATCGCTTCCTCTACCCTGCCGTGCAGTGCTTTTACTTCTGTTTGTGTATTTTTAAAATCCTGAATTGTTTTTGTAAGCTGAGGAGAATGAGCTTCTTTAAGCCTTAAAATTTCTTTCGATTCTGCATTAAATTTTATTTGTAAATCCTGATGTTCTTTTTCAAAAACCGCAGCCTGTTCAGGTTTTGTTTCCTTTAAGTATTGATAGGAACGTTCGTTAAAATAAATCGGAGCCGGTTTAAGAGAAAAGAAAGCGAAAAGTAAAGCACCGATAAGAAGAATAGCAAACTGCATCGGAATTTTGACCAATCCGTTCAACAGCAGACCCATTTTCGCATTGGTATTGTCTTTCGCGGTAATATATCTCCCAACCTGGCTCTGGTCTGTACCGAAGTAAGAAAGGGCAAGAAAAAAACCACCAATTAAGCCACTCCAAATATTGTATTTATCTTTCCAGTCGAATTCTGTAGTAATTACGTTCAGCTTTCCGGATTTCCCCGCAAGATAAAGTGCATCATTAAAGCCAATTCCATTCGGCATATTCTGAATGAGCAGATAGCCTGCAAAAGCCATTGTTCCCAGAATAATCAGAAACTGTAATTTTTGGGTGTGAGCGATCGCTTTTGCTCCGCCAACATAGGTATAAATCAGCAGAATACCCCCTGTTAAGACATTCGTTAAATAAATATTCCAGTTTAAAACGCTTGATAAGATGATACTTGGAGCGTAAATGCTGATTCCCGTTGATAAACCTCTGGAAAAAAGGAATAACAGTGAAGTGAGTACCCTTGTTTTTTTATCAAAACGATTTTCTAAATATTCATAGGCCGTATACACATTCAAGCGCTGAAAAATCGGGATGAAAGTAATACAGATCACAATCATCGCCAAAGGCAGACCAAAATAATACTGCACAAAACGCATTCCGTCTGTATAAGCCTGTCCCGGTGCTGAAAGAAATGTAATGGCACTTGCCTGCGTAGCCATAATACCGATAAGCACAATGTACCAGGGCATTTTATTATCTGCTTTCAGGTAGGATTCGTTGCTTTTCTGACCACGACCGATGAATACGCCGTAAACTACCACTGCAACAAGTGTAACAATAAGAACTGTCCAATCTATAGTACTCATGCCCAGAATTTAGTAAACCCATAATAAAATGCGATCTGCAATACTAATGCAACAACCATTAGTATATACCAGGTATTCCAATTTTTAAATTGCTTGTTCATCAGTTTTTCTGCGCAGATAAAAAGTTTAAAAATAAACGTGCCGCCCCAACATTTCCCGCAGGCAGTTGCCTGAAAAATGCCAGCGATGTATAAATAAAATTACCCTTTCCGTATCGGGCATATAAAGTTGATCCCTTCAGAGGCTCTTCACCAGTATCATGCATTTCAAAAAGCGGTTCATATGCGGCATCCCATTGAGCAGGAAAATAGGCGCCACGTTCCTGTACCCAGCTTGTAAAATCATCCATAGTAATTTTGTTCGGAAAGTTCAGTAATTTATGATTGGGATTTAAAAACGTAACGGCTGCATTCTCTTCAGTAACACGCTTATTGGCAATACTGAAACTGTACATTCCCAATTGGTTAACGGTTGTATCCTGATTGGTGTTATACTGCATCACCAGATTCCCCCCACCCTTTGCATAAGACCATAAAAAAGGCATCCAGCGGCCCAGTTTTTTTTCTGTGTTATTGGCACGAACACCCAGCACTATGGCATCATATTGCGATAGCTTGTTTGGACTGCCGTTTCCAGCAGACTCATCCAAGTTACCATAAAAATCTTCGTCTTTAAGGACATCTACCTGAACTCCTGCGATACGTAGAAACTCAGGAATGAAATCTCCAGCGCCTTCTATATAACCCACTTTTTTAACCTTAGCCTGAATATCTCCTTTCATTACAACGACGGTTGCAGGAGCAAAATATTGCAAGGAAGGCAGATGCGGGTATTGAATTAATATCTGTTTTTTATTATAAGTTACTCCATCCGCAAGAAAACCGGCATCCAATTGCAAACGAGATGAGTGTATAGAAGCCAGCTTAGCTTTTGGAATAACGTAATCCACGGTAAAATCTTTACCTTTTGCTGAATTTATGTCTGCGCTGCCCAACCGTTCTCCGTTATACATCAGATTCAGAGTACCTTTATTGTACTGTTTGTCAGAATTCACCTTAACATTTAAACTCAAGTGCAAATCTTCATTTTCTTTGACAAGATAAAGTGGTTGTGTAAATTTCAGTTCCAGGGCAGGAACTATACGCAAGGCTTCAACCACATCGCCACGAACCGGATCTAATTTCTTGAAAGATAAAGGAAGTTTAACCTGAAACTTTTCTGAACCGATTTTTAAACCAAGCAAAACATTCAGGGGTGATTCTGCCTCAGGCAAACCGATTAACGTATCATTGGGAACAGAAAAAGTGGCTGCGTCCGCAGGTGGTTTTGAAAGCCAGTAAGGTTCTGTGAGTGATGCATCAGCAGGAATCTGAATGGTATGCTGAATGGTAATTAAAGAATCTTTTGATAGTTCTCTATTAAAACTCTCTGATTGACTTATCCATTTTACATTTTCTAAAACAACAGGATTTGCAGTTCTTGAAATCAGATTTAACCTGAAATTGTAATGCTCGCCGGCAACAGCTTCAGCCTGGCTGGTAACTGCCTCTCCCATAAATCCGGCACAGCTTACAATGATATTGTCGAGAGATTTCATTTTATCCCTTTTCAGGTCTGCATCTTTGATTGCCATGACCTTTTTTCGCAAAGCAAGCAAAGCAGGTAAGCTAAGATCAGGATTATTGAAATTAAAAGCGGAAATAATTTTATCCAATGCCTGGTCAATATCAGCGTTTCCCTGCGAGGTCCACGTCTTTGTTACTCCATCAAATAGTGTTGCTTTTGCGGGCTCACCGATAACGTGGGAAAAATATTCAGTTCTGATGCCGGCCACAGACTGTGTTCCTGCACCCTGGCTTTTGTGTAAACTCCTGCTTAATCCTGCCAATTCACCATAGCCCATTCCCAGCTGAGCATCATATTGCCCAACGGTAACTTTCAGTTGATTTTCTGCGGTGGTATTAACCCCGCCAAACCGAAAAGTATTCCACAATACGCGTTTTGGCTGCCATGTATTAACATATTTCAGCTGATCCGGGAAAGCCGTTTTATCGCCTGCCAGCTTAAAAGCTTTTTCCGCAACCACCGCAGAAGCCGCATGTTGTCCGTGGCCCGCAGCAGCAGTAGGAGGAAAACGACAAATGATAACATCAGGACGGAATTGACGGATTACCCAAACTACATCCGCAGTAATGCTGCCTGCATCCCACTGTTTAAAAGTATCAGTAGTATTTTTAGAGAATCCGAAATCAATGGCACGGGTAAAAAACTGTTGGGCGCCATCTAACTTTCTTGCCTCCAAAAGCTCATGTGTTCTGATTAACCCCAATGCAGCTCCCTGCTCTGTACCTAATAAATTCTGACCTCCATCTCCTCTTGTTAAAGATAAATAGCCCGTTTCTACATTTTGATCGTTGATTAACCAGGAGAGCAATCCTGTATTCTCATCATCGGGATGAGCCGCAAGGTATAAAACTTTAGGAAGGTGTTTAAGGGTTTTGAGTTCGCGGTAAATTTCAGATGATTTGGAAGGCCGAACCTGTTGAGCCGAACAAAAAACCGAATAAAAGCTAAGGACACATACGGTAATTACTTTTTTGAACATTTGAATTTGCTTTGCAGAGCAAATATAAGTAAATCGTTTTTCTTTCAAACATAAAAGAATCAGACTGTAAATTTCACAAAAAAGCTGTTTTAACTTTTTTTAAACTACAAAAGCAACAAAAGCTTTTAAATATTTAAGTTATTTACTTTGTCTGTAAGAAGTACCCTGAAGCTTTGTTGATAATCAAAGATCTTCATCATATGTGAACGTAATGGTGTTGTATTTTCTTATACTCTCTAAAGCATTAACAATGATGTTGTTTAAACTTTAATAATAACTTTTGTGACTTAATAATGAAGCGGGATGCTTATACGTATGTTTCAACGAAGCAACTTCGTTAATTTTATCCTTTGTTCTTTTATAATCAACAGTTTCAAAAATGTAAGCTTTGCGTCAGAAAATAATGTGATGCAGAGAAAAAAAATAGAATTTGATATAGACAACTTTAAACCAATATGAAACACAAAAATAAAACATAATATTACTAATTAATTAATTTTTATTAATTAAAGCCGTTTTTTATTAATTTTTCATAAAAAAAAGCTACATTTGACTTATACAAAATCACGCCTCCATATGAAAACAAAATTTATACAATTCAGTGCTATTTTTATTTCCGGAATCTCATTTGCCCAAGTAGGTATTAATACATCCTCACCCAAAACAACATTGGATGTATCTGCTACAAGAGATAATTCGGGACTGATTACGAATAACACACAACCATTCGGATTACAGGCTCCAAGGCTTACCAGAGCTGAGCTTACCGCCAATACGGCTACCTATGGCAGCGATCAAACCGGAGCATTAATTTATATTACCGATATCACTGGCGGAGATGCAACAGGACAGCGTATCAATGTTACTGCTACTGGCTATTATTACTTTGATGGAACAGTATGGCAGAGACTGACACAGGCAACCAATGCCATCGCTCCCGCCATTTCAGCATTACAATGTAGTACAGCTTATCTAAACCCCGCTACTTATACTGCCGGTACTCCTTACAGCGGAAACCTGAGAATTACTTATACCGGAGGAAACGGAGGTTCGTATAATTCCGGTACTCCTTTTACAGTAAACGGATTAACGTTTCAGCTAAGACCCGGAACGTTGGAATTTGGTGGTGGCGAACTGGTTTTCTCTGTGAGTGGAACTCCTACCACCAACAATGACATGAGTCTTCCTATAACCAGCACTGCAGTTCCTTTCTTAACAGCAGTACAAAACTGTACCGCTACAGTAGGAAATACCAGCCGTGCCGACATTTCATCTGTAGCTGTGATGGGATACCCTACCCTAACAACCGACCCCAACGGGAAACAAGCCTATACTTTACCTCTTGCCAGCCCGGATGGTAAATATTCTATCAGGGTAATATTTGATACTACAAGTGGTACAACCCTTGCCAATCCTAACGTACAATTATTTAATAATACAGGTTCCACCGTTAGTCTGTATTGGAATTATAATACCGAATATGGAGGCTATATTGGTTCAGCTGTAACCACAAACAATATTACTTCAGGTGTATGGGGTGGTATGGCAGACTCATCAACCAGCTGGTTCCCTCAGGGCACAGGGGCAATGGGGAACGCGTACTGGGGGAATATAGGGATTATAGACGGATCCGGCGGCGGACCTGAACATAGAAGATATACCTGGATAGACAGTAATGCTTCTTCAAAAACCGCTTATACCGCAACCATTATGGTAGGAGCTCCCACTTCAGGTAATGCCCAGCCCAACCTTTCTAAAATATTCATAAAGCTGGAGCAGGTAAAAGCACAATAATAAGACAGGCGCTATGAAACGGATGTTATTCATATCTTTTATCATAACCGATTGATAAATAGACTGTTTCCCAGCTCATTACAAATAAAACAAGGTCTATTTTATACAGAAACTTTGCGCTACCTTTCAGGAATTTATAAAATCATTTTTGAAAAGAGTAACGCAAAGTTTCTATTAATAATTCTGCTTTCATTAAGCGTAAAGCAATGCGACTTTGTCGCTTATCAAGTGGTACGCTTATCCATAAGCTTCAGCGAAGCAAAGAAGTTGATTCAATGCTTTGCTATCTTATCACCAACAGTTTCAAAAAATAGAAATCTTTGCGTCAGAAAAATAGGTTATAGCAGATTAATCACCTGTATCCACAACTCCCTGCTTTTTATTTACACTCAATCTTCTTCTGAACTGGTCTCAGCCATTTTCTTTTCTCTTCTTCTCTGAAGAATAAGATGTGCGGCATCCAACATTTTCACCGTATGGATGTAAGGCATCACCATATTCCTTTCCGGCAAATTTTCATAGACACCCATTGAGAAATAGACAATTCCGGACATAAAATAATCAAATTCTTTGATGGTGTATGCGCTGAATGCTTTTTTGAAAACCAGCAGAGGATTCCGGTATTCCTTCTCCGAAAGCAGACCAAGAACCCACGGGGAAATCTTTTCCGATCCGGCATCAACCGTCCATTTTCTTTCCTTCAGCATCATGAGGTAACCTGCGCGGATTAACGACCTCATCGACTGGTGAAACTCAAAAATGACTGCCGGATCTTCATGGATCCAGCTGTTTCTCTTTACCGCATAATTCATAATGTTACTAAGCCTTTCTTTGGAAACATCAAGCTCATTGAACTGAAAGAATGTTTCCATCAGCTGCAACCCGGAGTTTTTTTTATCTGCCTGAAACCGGGTATTAAAGTTTCTGCTTTTTTTCATGTGTTTTTATTTTTAGAATGCGTGAAACCACCAGCCTACCAATGTACGCTGAGTTTTATGATAAATGATGAATAGAAATAAAATCTGTGTTCCCGTGAAAGCCCTGAAGCCGCAATGGATTGTACACTCCATTGTATCTTATTCTGATACTTTATGTGGTGAAGCGGCTTAGAAAAGATAATTGTAGAAAAGCAGAACAGCATGAAATAAAAACGGCATGAAACTCTACAATATCCGTCATTGAGGCACTGGTATACCTTGCACACAGATAAGAGAGCCCACGCCTAGGTCGTGAGCATCCCGCTTATTGTCTTGTGTGTCTAAAAATTACCAGTTTTCAATGACAAGATTCTAAGCAATAGCTTCTATTATTCTTTGAAGTATCGCAAAGCTACTTTATTGTAGCTTATTTTACAAATGTAAGAATATTTTGATCATTGCGCACAAAAAACCGCATTATTTTTTTACTCTTTCTCGTAATTTGTTTTAATGGACGAAGAAAACGAAGTAACTGTTACAATCTGCAAGTACATTTATACAAACTGGGTTTCGAAAGCAAAATCGCAGAGAGACTTTGCATCTAAATGTGACATTGAAGAAAGCACTGTTAGGAAAATTAAAAATATTGCCCTAGGAACGGCAAAGACAGACTACAATATGTCTATAAAAACACTAGCAAAAATCTGTCGAAAGAAAAAAATTACTTTGGAAGAGTTTTTTAGAGAAATAAACAAGTAAAATTCTGATGAGGATTTTGAATTTAAATATATCAAAATATGGAATTACGATTTATAGGTCAAGGTTATAATACTGCAATTGGAACATCGGTAGCAGAAACTTTAATTGCCTCATTCAATAATGAAATATATCACTCATTTGTTTGTTTAGTTGCTTTCGCAAGCTACTCTGGAGTGACAGGTCTAACAAACCACGTAAATAACTCACGTAATCATTTAAGAAAGTTTAGAGTAATAATAGGCATTGATCAGAACGGTACATCAAAAGAAGCTTTAGAAGCATTATTAGAATGGGAGGTAGATTCATATATATTTAATACAAGCTCAGATTTCATATTTCATCCAAAAATTTACATATTTGAAGGTGACGATAATATCAAAATAATAATTGGCTCAAATAATTTAACGCAAACTGGTTTATCACAAAATATTGAAAGTTCAATTGAAGTTTCTTTTACCAAGGAAGATGAACAAGGGATGAGGTTTTTTGAAGAAATAAAAACATATTATAATCCAATAATTGATGGCCCTCATGTAAACTTAAAACAACTTACTGACGAACTTATTGAGGGATTATTTATTGAAGGTAAAATTCCTACAGAAAGTCAAAGAAGAAGTTTATATAATAAATCTGAAAATGCCCCATATATACAAGCGAATGAGGCTGCAATAACATTTCCTACGTTGCAAATACAACAATTGCCTCCAGGTTTTAGCCCAAGAAGATTAAATAGACCTCCTAATTTAGCACCTGTTCTATTGGAAGAGCAAACACCTTTAGATTTAACTCACAATCTGAACTGGGATTTTTCAAATGAAAATGAAGTCTTAATTGCGGAAATCGGTACCCCTACTCGCTGGAAACAGATTTCATTTACGAAGAAAAATTTTCAACTTTTTTTTAATTTACCGATAGATGTTGGAAGTAGTGGACAAATTAATCTTAAATACATTGATACTGATGGGAATCTTCAAGATGATGTTGAACAATGTAATTCTGCACGTGTAAAAAAAAGCAAAAACTATAATTTAGAACCCTTAGCCACCAGGGAATGCAATACGCCATACAATTTTGATAATAAACCAATTATATTCTTTGTAAAAATAAATACCACCCATTTTATATATCATCTTGAAACAAATGGCTCCCAAATCTATAATGAACTAAACACTTTATTAGGGGCTAAAACTGGAAACTCACTAAGAAGAAAAGTTACAACAGTTTCGGATATTCGTACAAATTGTCCAAGTATAAGCATATAAACTAAGTACATACAATTAAAACTTCAGCAAATTCAGAAGCCTCTAAGTGTTTTTCAGAGTTAGTAAGTTTACTATGTACAAACGTACCAGGAGATAAAACCTCAACATTGGAATAGTATTTATTAGCAATATTAATAAGTTTATTCATTGTTATAACTCTTGGATGCGATCCTTTCGATTCATCATAAGGAGAATATGACAAGACTAATTTCACTCCTTTAGAACTAATTTTAGAAAACATTAATTCAAAAGCTTCAGGTGCAGTACTTCTGATACAAAAAGGTGATTGATGTCTATCCTCTCTATATAAACCTCTACTCAAAAGAGTTTCTCCACCAAGTACCATCGTAGAAATTTTTGGAGTATCTCTAAGTGCTAAAGTTTCTAAAACATGATAAAACCGACTATAGTGTTCTCTTGTATAAGGTGGGTCAGCATACACAACAGTAGTATCATTAGTTAGATTGTCTAATGCGATACTAAAATCCATTTTTAAAATATCATTTTTAAAATCCTTGTCTGTTATTGAATTATATTTTTGAACCCACTTTCCAAATACATCAAAAACATTTAATGAACGATCTTTATTAACAGACTTTCCTAACGATGGTTTTATATCACCATTCGCTTTTCTTGGTCTAATAGGTTGAGCAAATTGTTTTCCAACAGTGTTTACACAATCGCTTGCAGTACTTATAAGGGCTGCTAAAAGCATATTTTTATACTTTTTAGGAGAATCTTCAATTTGCTCTAGTAAAATATCAATCTGAAGTGCTTGTTCATAAGAAAAGTATATCCCACCAAAATATCTAATGGCAAGTGTCTGATAATCTAGAATTTTTTTCTTTTTAAACTCTGTTAATGTACTCCTTAAAAGCTTTGACAATTTGGAATTTAAATTATCTTTTTTTAATATTTCAAAACTTATTAATGAACCATCTTCTAGAATTTCACAAAGTTTTTCGACCTTCTTATGATTTAGCGCATTAGATATGCATTCTTTTTCGTAGGAAATTAATGATTCTAAGGAATTTATCAAGCCTATAGAGTGCTTAGAATTCAAAGATTTTTGGAGAAATTCATCAATAAACTTTTGATCCATTTTAATTGGATTTAGTAATGCAGAACAAATAATTGTAGAATATTCTTGAATATCAACGGATGTTACAGGTCTTGTTCTTGATAACTTGAATGAAACGCTTCCTGATCCAGAAAACAAGTCACATACTCTTCCTCTTTCAAGATCAATATTATTTATAGTATCTTCAATAAAATCAAGAATTCTTAATTTGCTTCCCAGATAATGAATAGGTCTGAATACTTCCTGATTATCGGAATTTTTTACCTTAGTATTTTTTGACAATTTTTAAGTATTTAAGTATAGAGTTATTTTAAATTTTAGCTTTACTTTTGCAAAGATAAAAAGGTTATTGACTAATTAGAACATTTAATATGCTTTCGGACAAATTTAAATTTATTGATAAATATTCTATTGGAGATACGGCTATCACCGACAACTTAATAATTCATGGAGATAACAAATTGGTTTTAAACTCTATTACTGAATTTTATGGTAAAGTTAAATGCATTTACATAGATCCTCCATATAATAACGGAGAAAACTATCATCATTATAATGATCGAGATCATGAAGATTGGTTAAATGAAATTACTACTACTTTAAAATTGTTAAAACCTTATCTGACAATAGATGGTAGCATTTGGATATCAATTGATGATAATGAAATGCACTATTTAAAAATTGCTGCAGATAAAATTTTTGGAAGAAACAACTTTATTACAACTATTGTTTGGCAGCAAAGAACATCTAGGGAAAATAGAAGTGTATTTTCAAATAATCATGAGTATATACTCGTTTATGCCATAAATCCTGATAAATTTAAGAAAACAAGAAATCCTATACCGCTAACCAAAGAAATTTTAGATAGATATAAAAACCCTGACAATGATCCAAGAGGGAATTGGCAATCAGTCTCTGTTAATGTACAAGATGGACACGCTGTAAAAAATCAATTTTATAAAATCGTCGCACCAAATGGCAAAGAACACTTGCCACCAAATGGAAGATGCTGGATTTATAATGAAGAGAGAATGAAAGACGAAATTGCTAACAATAATATTTGGTTTGGTTTAAATGGGAATGGGGTTCCACGTGTAAAAAAATTTCTAAATGGTCAGAAAAAAGGATTAACTCCAGAGACACTTTGGCTCGCAGAATTTGCAGGAACTAATAAATTGGCAAAAAAGCATCTCCTTGAATTATTTCCAAATGATAAAATTTTTGACACTCCTAAACCAGAAACGCTAATCCAAAAAATCATTAACGTAGCCTCAAATGAAGGAGATATTATTATGGACTGCTATTTAGGTTCTGGATCAACAATATCTACTGCACATAAACTAAATAGAAAATATATTGGTATTGAAAAAGGTGATCATATCGTTGATGTCGTTGTGGAAAGGATGAAATTAGTTATTGAAGGTGAAAGTGGAGGAATAAGTAAAGAGATAAACTGGCAAGGAGGTGGAAATTTTTTATTTTATGAAAATGTAAATAAAAAGGCTATAACAAGTGACAGTAATAAAAATATTACTTAAAAGCAATAACCTTATTTTTACTAGCTCTATTCTATGCTTTTACACCTTTCCCTTCTTTATAACTATTATCTGCAATTTTTGGGGGAGCTGAAAGCTAATAAGCAAATCCAAGTCTATTTTTAACATGTTTACTTTCTTCCTCTCTTAATTTCTGATTGGTCATGATCTCATGTTCTCTATTTTTTTGGATAACCTTAAACCAATGTATTGCGGGAATCAGCCCGTTGGAATGTAATTCAAGCCTGATGATGAACTCATCTGTCGGCTTTCGATGGTTATTAATATATTGGCTAAGTACAGCTGGCTTCACATCCACCTCAACAGCAAAGTCTTTATCTTTTTTGTCTTGTCTGTTAACGTACTCATTTAAAAAAAATCCAAAACTAAGCGCTTCCAGATATTGGCTGCTATCTATATAGTCTTCCAATTGAAACTTTAGCTGTAACAATCTTGAATACATTTTCTGACTGTGAGTGCGATTGTCAAATTGTTTCCGGCGAACTGCCCAGAAGTCTTCCTCATCTTTTTTCTCCTTCGCATTCAAAACTTGATCAGCAGGAAAGACAAAAGCATCCGCAAGTTCTTCACCTGTAAATTTTGAAAAATCTGTTTCCTTAATTTCCTTCCTGTTTGTCTTCATAATATTCCTGAATTAATTGTAATGAATTTTCTCCTTCAGTGATCAAATATATTTTGGTTGACTGTAATCCATATTGCCGCATATAATGTTTTTCAAGCTTTGTTTTTGGCTTTAAGCATACATATCCTAAATCCTTTTTTGAAACTTTGCGAAGAGAATTAACAACCTATCTCTTCCTAATTACATTCCGCGTAAGATAGATATAATTAAACATACAAAACGTTGCTATCGCCCCGAAAGTATGCCATAAAAAGTGAGTTCCGAAACTGAACCATTCCCATTTGTCAGCGATGCGGAAGGTGAGTGCAAAAACAAATGACAACACGGCAAATCCTACCCATTTGCCCGCTTTCCATTGGGTATAGATCAAATACCTTAGTACCGAAAAAACTACAAATGAGGCCATGATGGCGTAATTGACATTGATAAAAAGAGAAGGATTACCGATCAGAATCCAGTTTCTCAAACCCAGCATCAATATAAGACATCCCAGAACCATTGCAACCGCATAATACCATCTGGTACTCTGCGCTACAAAATAAAATCCGGCAGAAAGGCAGAGCAGCATAATAGGCAGCCAATCCATCATAATAAATACCGGCCATTGCCTGAATGAGTGGTAAACCGTTCCCCCAATAGCACCAATGTATAATAAAACCAGGCAGTAGGTTAAAAAAGGATATTCTTTGTAATGACCTTTCAATTTAAGCGTCCAGAAAACGGCTATGGTTAAAAAAAACAGGGCAGTTATTGCATTGAATGGCTCAGGGAACAACTGAGTCATATCTGTTTCTTTGTATAACAGGCCTCCGTCCGGAGGTATCAGGTTTATCGGCATTGTCTTTTTTTATATTGGTATCTACAGGCAAGGCTGCGTGCAAAATAAAAACACAAGCCCTGTTTCTAAACATCACTAAAACCTATATCCTATTAAACTTCCTCTAAATATAGAAAAAATTATGGCATCATATGCCTGGATCTGCCGATTCTATTTTATAAAAATGTTAATTCTGCTCCTTATCCCAATAAACAGTTTGATGATAAAACACAGATTACTTATATTTCTGACGCATTAAGACCATTTTGGTTATTTACTTCTTCTTACAACTTCTTTTACGCCTCCTTTTGTCAGAATTATAGAATTGTAAAGGCCCGCACTGTCCGGAATAAATTCAATGGTTCTGTCATTATTATCTGCTCTGAAAAATTTGTTTTTAGATTCTGGGATGAGTTCCATTTCCACACTGTTAAAATAAAGCTTACCGTCAATTTTCAATATGTCAATTCTATCATACGTACCCATATATTGATCATATAAATCGGGGTTTATTTCAACCCTGTGATGTTTATAAGGAAGTTCCACCTCTTTTCCCAATGCAATAGCGGAAAGTCCATAACTTATAATATAGGAAAATGATTCATTATTGGAAAGTACGGTCACGAAGAGTTTGTCTTCTGTAAAGCGGTTAAAGGAAGTCATTGTGCCGAAAAAACCTCCGTCATGAGCAATTAATTGATGCCCATGATTGTAAAACGGATTGATTATAAAGCCATAGCCCCAATTTTCAGCTCCGTATGGACTAAACATGAGTTTCTTCATCTGTGCAGAAAGAATATTTGTTCCATATAAAGCTTTATCCCATAAGGCCAGATCTTCAACCGTGGAATAAACACCATCATGGCCTACATTAATCTCCCAGTTGATAAAGGGATTATGAATAAGCCCGCTTTCTGCCTGATAGTAAGCCTTTGCTTTTTTTTCAACAATCGATTCATTATTACTAACGCCTGTATTTTTCATTCCTGCTTTTTCAAATATATTCTTCTTTAAGAAAACAGCATACTTCTCGCCCGACACTTTTTCAATGATCTTAGCCAATAAATAATAGCCGATATTGCTGTATCCGCTTTTAGTTCCCGGGGAGAATTCATAAGGTATTTTCTTTATTTTGGCATACGCGGAATCTTTATCCATTGAGCTTAAAGCTATTTCTTTAAAACCCATAGCCAGCCCTGAGCTGTGCGATAATAACATATGGATTGTAACACTATCAGCCTTTGGGTAATCTGGTAAAAATTTACTCAGTTTATCATCAAGGGACAGTTTCCCTTTTTCAATCAGCAGAAGTATAGCGGTGGCGGTAAATTGTTTTGTTACTGAGGCCAGCTGAAATTTAGTATCTAAGGTATTTTTAATATTCCACTCATAATCTGCCAGACCGTACGCTTTTTTTAGTAAAACCCGGCCATTTTTCGATACAAGAACAGCTCCGCTAAAATTATTTATTTCAACCTGAGCCTGCATATATTTCGCAAGGTTTGCTGACCCATTTTTCTGCCCGAAAATAAAAACCGGGAATAAAAGTATTATCAGGATTGGCTTCATAAACTTTTGAATGACATGATTAAGCTGCAATGTTACTACTTAATCCATCATCATCATTGTATTTTTGTAAACCCTGCTAAATAAACATCCATTTTATTAATCCTTTTTCAAGTGTTGTTATTTTTGAAAAAAAGACTTTTGGCGTAAAACCTGTTAATTTTTTAAAATCCCTGATCATGTGTGACTGGTCAAAATAATCCAGACTATAAGACAAACCCGCTCTGTTTTTGTCGTCAAGCCGGCTTTGAACTGCTGCCCTGAATCTGATGATTTTTTTGAACTGAGAGGGTGTTTTACAAATATGCTGATCAAAATGTTTGTTGATCGTTGTTCGTGACCTTCCCGTTGCATAAGACAGCTTCGTCATAGATTGGTTGATATTATCTGTATGGAACATTTCTGTGAGTACTTCTGTCAGCAGGACATCTTCAAAGGGACGAAATTTTGAAAGCCAATATGATTCCAACGCCTTTATTTTTTCTTCAGGATCTTTTATGGAAAGAATAGCAGCCATGGTTTCTTTATAATCCTCATATGGACTAAAATCCGGAAAGCTCCCCTCGGAATAACATCTCAGATTATTCGGTATAAAAGGATTGATCCCCAATGGCTTGAAGTAGGTAGTAATTTCATTGATTACGCCTTCATAGCTAACCAATACCGGTTCATTAAAATCGCTTACCAGGTTTGTTTCAATTGGGTTGGACGAGCAATACCTGGTTGTTATTTTATTTTTGGTGACCAGGGTTTCTGTTTTCTCACTGGCAGTGACAATGGTATAGATACTCGGAAAGGTAAAATAAGCAGCTGAGGGTTCTTCAGAGGTCTGCTCGAGAATATAAAAGCATTCAATATATTTTTTTAGTACAGGGTTTTCAGGTCTATAGATTTTTATGGTCATTCTTTTTTGGCTTTTAAATTTATGTGAATCCAGCTCCATTAGCCAATATCTTTTTTCCTGGATTAGAAAAGGAAAGATACAAACTAAAATGCTCAACAGAATTCAAAACATAATAAATAGTTGCTAAAATCCCATCATAAAATCCCCCTATAAAAACAAAAATCAGAGTGGATGGTTCCCTACTCTGATTAAGATTTGATTAGCAATTATTTAAAATCCTGCTATGAATTATCTGAAAAAAGCATATCTTTTTCAGTGACAGGTTTTGTTACTTTATCATTTATATACATAGGTATTCCACCCACCCAGGTTTCCAGTACCGGAATGTCTCTCATTTTCATATATTGCAATGAAGGGGTATTTAATGAAAGAGGGTCTTTTTCCAAAATAACAAAATCTGCAAAGAAGCCTTTATTTAAGGAACCTACCCATTTATCAGCATAACACTGCCAGGCAGCATCATAAGTAACGGCAATCAAAGCCTGTTCCGGGGTAAGACGTTCTGCCGTGTTCAACACTTCAATATCATTAGGGTTCTTTTCCATGATTCTGGTAATTGATTGTTCCATCATTCTTAATGGTCCCAATGGACTTACCTCATTGTCGCTGTGAAGGGTAATTCTCATACCGGCAGCTAGTGTAGAACCGCAAAGATCAAGCATTTGCGCCTTTTCACCGAAGATCACTTCTTTAAAAGCGTAGCCCCAGTAGCCCACGTGCCCGATAAGGAAGCTTGGGGAAACCCCCATTTGAAGCATATTGGTAATTTGCTCCGCCGTCAGCAGTGAACAGTGTTCTATACGGTTACGAAGCTCCGGACCTCTATATTGAGCTAAACTGCGTTGATACGCATTAATGGCAAATGTTACCGCCTGATCTCCATTGGCATGAACCATTAGCGGCCAGCCTTTTACAGCTACCACGCTATTAATTAATGTATTATAGCCTGGCGGAATTGTATGGGCAGGAATACCTGCCTGCGGAAAATTAAATACTCCGGTATTGTTTGCTGGATCGCAAAGATAAGGAGTACTCTGATATCCTGTTAAACCTTGGTTAGAGCCATCTGAAACTACTTTGATATGACCGTAATAGACAGGTTTATAATGTTCCGGCTCTTTATAATGCTCCAGTTGATCAACATCTTCTTGGCTGGAACAAAGATATGCCCCGCCTGTTCTTACCCGTTCAGGGTGAGTTTCGAAATATTTGCTTAAAAGGATTTCTGAGCCTTTATTCAGTCCGGCATCATACATAAAAGTAACTCCTCTTGAATTGGCAGTATTGAAAAGATGGGTAAGATACCGGTTAATCTCTATACTCATCGCAATAATCTGAAGTTTTACTGTCTTCAGTGCCGGAGTCATTTGTAAGCCTTCCTGCAGCTGGCCTTTTGTCTCACTGATATATTTGTCAACCGTTTTATACTCGCTTTTTATATCAGGATTATGATTAAATACATACTCCAGCGCCTTTGTATTCAGATAAAGGGTGTGCATAGAGGCGCTTAACAGCATCATGGGAACATCATGATTAATGGTATCAAGTATTACATTATCAATCGTTATCAGCTCTTTTTTGCCCTCTTTTTCCTTAAAAGGCATTAAAGACGGATCCAATCCTCTGCCCAAAATAACAGCTCCGGGAATTTTGGGAATGTGACTGTTGATGATTGTTCCCACAGATGCCAGGTCATATACAGCCTTCAAATTCTGTCCTTCAAAAGGACTCAGATCCAGCCAGCCCTGCATCATTGCAGTTGGAACCATATGAACGTGAGGCTCTATCAGACCGGGAAGTAAAGTTTGAGTACCGGTTAATTCTTTTTTTTGAAATCCCTGGCAGTTCTCTTTCATATATTCTTCTACCTGATCTTTTGTACCGGTTACCACTACTTTTCCATCAGCAATTCCAACGGATTCAACAGTATCTGTTGATCCTCCAATCATAGGACGGATGATTCCTCCGCTTATCATCAGAGTTTGTGGTTTTTCGTGGATGGCTTTTCCGGAACCCGGATTTATTTTTGTCATATTTTCTGCACTGAAAAGTTCTTCTTTAAGAACATCCAAAACAGGATTGTGGCAAGAGCAATGGGTGCAGCCATGGGTGTGATTGTGTGATTTTTCCATAGGAATAATTGGATTTAAGGATTTATTTAAGCTTAATTTTGCTTGTATCAATTTTTAATTATGTCTATCCTGATGTACATAGAAATACAGGCCTCTCATCAGGTGAGGCTTATTTGTCATTTAAATTGAAAAGGATTTTTTAAGGTTCTATGTCAGGTTGAATTCGGGAACGTGAATAAATTTCATATATTTTCATGTTTTAGTTTATTTTATAAAAATAATAAAAATATTCATTCAAAATATTTTTTATCACTAAATATTGATTAAATTTCAATATCTAAAATTTTAATTTACAGTACGTTCCCGTTTAATTCACAATTACAACCTGATAACCGCCATACAGCATCAGACAATGCATGCATGAATCTTTAACTGAAAACCATCATCAAGCTATTTTCTTTCTTGTGAAATAACATATTAAATTCAACTCCAGAAGCCTTTAAATGATTACATTAGCAAAGAATTAAAATGCGCTGAGATTTCTATGAAAAATATGTTCTGTGTATTGCTTCTTTCAATGGTACAGCCTGTACTGGCACAAACCAAATTAGAAAAAGCAATTACTAATCTTGAGAATAATTACGAACAGGAAAAAGTATATGTTCTTACCGATAAATCGCAATATGCCGCTGGTGATAAGATTTGGTTCAAAAGTTTTGTGTTTGACGGTTATAACCGTTCCGCATTATCCACTACTCTGTTTGTTGAGCTGTATAATTCTGATAAAAAATTAATAGACTGGAAAACAATACTCCTTACCAATGGTGAAGGCAGCGGAGATTTTCAACTGAAAGAAGATCTTCCTGAACAGGTATATTTTGTAAGAGCTTATACTCCTTACATGACCAATTTTAATGAAGATTTCCAAATTGTCAAAACAATTCCGGTTTATAATCCAAACTCTTTGGAATCCCTGGTCATTGCAAAAAGCTCCGATTGGTCTGCCAAAGTTTTTCCGGAAGGCGGAACTTTCATTAACGGTATGCCTACAAAATTTGCGGTAAGGTTATCTTCCAATTCTTCGCTGCCGGAAAACTGGTCCGGAAAAATTATAGACAGCCAAAATCCCAACACTGCTGTTACCACATTCAAGTCTTTTGATAAAAATGTTGCTTCTTTTAAGATAACTCCGGCATCAGGAAAGAAATATCAGGCCATTATTCAGGATAATACAGGAAAAAGCCAAACAATAGATCTGCCACAAGTTGCAGACAGCGGCCTGAATATAGAAGTTTCAAGTTCCAAAGAAGGGATAAAATATAACTTAAAAGGTGTTAATCTAAAACAACAGCTTCAGGGTTATAAAATTATCGGACTCATCAATAATCATCTTGCTTACAGAGCCAATATCAACCATCTTACCAATGAAGCATCAAGTCTTATTCCCACGAAAATCAGTAATGGCGCTAACGGTATTCTGCAATTGGTTATTTTTGATGAACAGGATAATGTGGCTGCACAAAGGCTTTGTTTTATAAAACCTGGTAATTTAAAGATTGAGAAAGCGGAAATAGTAGGTCAGAGCTTAAAAACAACGCCAAGAGCTTTCAACAGTATTGATCTTTCTCCGGAATCTTATTTCAAAAACTATACGGTTTTGGTAAGTGAAGATAACGGGACTCAAACTCCGGAAGCAGATAATATTCTGAGCGCACTTTGGTTAACGGGAGATTTTACCACAAGAATAGACAGCCCGGCCCAATACTTCTCCAAGAATACCAATACTGAAGCTTTGGACGCTCTGCTTATTTCTGAAAACTGGAAAAGATTCGACTGGAGTTCAGTACTCAGCGGAACTGCTCCCGTCATTAAAACCCCATCACAAAAATACCTTTCTTACAGGGTAAAACCCATTAAAAACAATGCTCTTCTGCCCAATACGAATGTCAATTTATTAGCAAAATCCGGCCAAAACCAGCCTGCATTCAGCCAATTCAAAACAGATCAAAACGGATATATTTATTTAAATAACCTCAATAATGATGAACCGCTGGAAATTACAGCCTTTGTCAATTCAGAAAATAAAGAATCAGGAAATGATGATTTATATGTCACCATAGAACCGTTAGTTACTCCCTCTCAATTTAAAGGCAATTTCCCGGCAACTCAATATACATTGGTAAAAACGGACAAAAATAAAAACCTGCCTTCAACAATTTCCAGAGCTATCAACACTCAGAAAAACATTAAAAAGAAAGAAAGTAATGATATACAAATCCAGGCAATAGCTTTAGTAGGAAAAAAGAAAGATCCGAAAGCAGAGCTTGAAAAACAGCTGTCCAGCGGAATGTTCAGTTCCTTAAATTCAACTGTATTTGATTTCGTTAATGAAGATCAGCATATATCAGGATCAAGCAATATTTTAGACTGGCTGCAGGGAAGAGCTGCGGGCTTAACATTTCAGAAAAACAACTCAGGAGCAAGCGTACCTTATATCCGAGGCCAGCAAGCTAAACTATTTTTAGATGAAATACCTACTGATCCTACCATGATTTCCAGTCTTCCGGTTAATAATATTGCGATGGTAAAAATCATTAAAGGATCCGGATTAATAGGTGATGCCGTAGCCATCTACACGATGAAGGGGAATATGAAATCTAAAAGTAATGAAAAAGAAACGAGGAAGAACAACTCATCCATCATCAAAGGATATGATAAACCTTCTGAATTCCCTATTGAAATGATAGATGACGATGCTCCGGAAAAAATTGAAAATGATACCCGCGAAACACTGTACTGGAATCCTAATTTATTTGACAGCGACTATGTTCCTCCAAGAATCAAATTCTTTAATAATGACAGTGCAAAACAATATAAAGTGTTGATCATAAGCTTTGATGAAGACGATAATCTTCTTTATGACCAGCAGGTTTTACAATAATCATATGGGACAAGTTATATTGAGCTTGTCCCTTTTTATTAAAATGAATATTGATGTAATAAACAGGAATACTAACGTTATTTCAGAACGGTATCATAAATTGTATTCAGAAGATCCTGTCTCATTTTAGAGTTTCTCTGATCAAGAAGGATAATAATTCCCCATTTTTTAGCCCTGTTGTAACATATGATGGAAGATTGTCCCATAGAATCTCCGGATTTTAAATAGAGCGTATTTTGATCATCCGTTGAGATATTCAAACCTAATCCCATCTCTCTTTTGTCATCTTTGTAAAAGATTTTTTCCCCTATGATGGCAGCCTGCCCTACTTGGGTCTTATCATTTAGTACAGCCTTTAAAAACCTGATCATATCGGCTGAATTAGATTTTAACAATCCCGCAGGAGCAGTCACATTCCAATAGAAAAATTCCTGTATTCCTCCATCCGGATTATGGCCGGTTGTTCTGTTTTTCACATTAAAATCTTTCGTTAATGTAGTGGTCATTTTCAAGGGAGCTGTTAGTTTTTCTCTTACAATGGCATCATAGCTCTTCCTATATACCTTTTCCAGAATCTGTCCCAATAAAGTATAGCCAATGGTAGAATACCGGTATTTACCATAATCTTTCAGCTCACTGCAGGTATTGATTAAAGTGGTCAAGGTATTTTGGTTAACATTGCTTATAGGCTGCTGAGGATTCAGTTCTATTAATTTTGGAAAGTCGATGTCAGGTAAACCAGATTGATGGGATGCGAGATCTGAAATTCTGATTTTGTTTTTAAGATTTTGATGCAAAACGTATTCTTTGGGAAGGAAACGATCTATATAATCATCCAGTTTTATCTTGTGGTCTATCACTGCCTGAGCAATTAAATTGGCAGTTAAAATCTTAGTAATCGAAGCAATTTCAAACAGAGAGTTTTTGTCGATTCTGCCTTTACTTTCCTTACTTACATTCCCATATGCAGTATAGTATTCTTCATTGTTACTGATAAAGCCAACACTGATTCCTACCTCTGGATTTTTTTTATAATTATCCCGGATGATAGAATCGATTTTTGTGGAAACTTTTTGTCCGAAAGAAAAACTGCTTAAGAATAACAGTACTGCTAAAAATTGAAATGACGTTTTCATTGTATCGTTGTTTAATGTTAAATATTAATTTCGATACAAAGATGTGGAAGCTCCTCAAGACAGGCGACCGAATAAAAGTAATCGTCCCGATTGATCAGAAAAATACGTTCGAATCATTCTAAAAAAGCGTACGGGTAATTACAAATTACTGTATTACAAATTTTTACGATAAAGCGTAGGCGTAGTCCCCGTATGTTTTTTGAAGGCTGTATTAAAAGAAGATTTTGAATTGAATCCCACTTCATACAGAATTTCAAGGATCGTCACCTTACTTTTGGTTTCATCTTTTAACATATTCATTGCATTTTCTATGCGATAGGTATTTACAAAATCATAGAAATGCTGCCCCAATTGGTGATTGATCAAAAGAGACAATTCGCGCACAGGAATTTCAATTTCACCGGACACATCCTGAATGGTGAGAGAAGAATTAAGAAAAGGTTTTTTCTCAGTCATATAGTTTTTTAATCTCAAAAGCTTCTCATTATATTCTATGTCGCTTACCGCAGATTCTTCATTGCCTTTCTCTTCCGAAACCAGCTCAGACACCAGCTTCAATTTTGAATCCACATTTCTGAAAAGCTCAGGATGATTCAGTGCTTTGAAAAGATACCAGCAGATAATAAAAAGGGATAATAATAAAAGTCCAGCCTTTATCCCTTCTGAAATATGAACATACTCTGAAAATTTCAGGATGTTCTTTAAAAGAGCAATGCTATATACAATGCACAATATAACCGTAAACTGAAACAGCCAGTTGTAGGAGCTTATACTTTTCCCTGCATAATTTTCAAGATAAAGCGTCTTCGATTTTCTCAATACCCTGAAAACCGCAACAAAATAAATGATCATCTGAACATGGAGGAGAATATGATTAAACTTCAGTTCTATCATATTTTGCCGGTTTTCAATAAAGAAAATTTTGGATTCAGTATCTACACCATAAAAACGAGGCACTAAAGTAAGATTAGTAATGATAAACGGAAGCACATGCAGCAGGTGCTGAGGTTTCAGTTTGAAATCCGAATAACAAACGGATAATACATAGAGATAAAAAACCGGAATTTGCAGGAAAACAAACATGTTTTTGAACATTCCCAGATTAGACGGCCCACCTTCCATCCCATAAAATAAAGGATCACAAATATCTATAGCGTTCAGGATGAGAAAAACAGCAAATAGAACATTGCTTACCCTGTGTCTGGTCTTTACAGTAAGGAGGAAAACAGCAAGAAGTACAGAAATGAATATAGAAACCGAAGCTATAATAATTAATAAATTACTCTTATCCATTCCTTATCTTTCTTTGTTTTGGGTTATTATATTTTTAAGTTTTTATGGATATTCTGGCAGTCTTCCAAGAGCCCTGCCCCAACCCATGCAAATATAAAAATTTGATTGATACTGTCTGATTTTTTTATCTATCATATATGTGTAAGGCTGGAAGGTGGGAACTGGACGTTATGAAGGTTCTCAGAATGCCCTGCTGCCTCACGAATCCTTTCATGTGGCTTTTACGATTACAAATCACGCATTCTAAAAACAATAAAAATATCCTTGTCAAGGTTTAAAACCTTGACAAGGATACCAAAACATAAGTCTCTTTGTCTGAAACACCTACCGGGCATGCAAAAACAGTTCTTTGTCTTTTTATATAAAATGATACTAACATATTATAAAGGTGTGTAAACAACGGACATGGTAGCTTCCATCTGTCTGTATGTACTACCTTTATCACATTGGCTGTATGCATGAAATTCTTCTCCTGCATTTAATATAAAAACAGCAGTAATATTGGTATATCCATTTCCTATATAATTAGATCCGTAATGCTGGGTAAGTTTGTTTGCTGTAGTCCTTACCCCTACTGTTACTCCTCTGTAGTGGTTTTGTGCCAATGTCCCTTCAGGAACCTGGTCAAAGTGGGCTGTGATATTTATGGTGTATAATCCTGTCTTGACTGCCTTAAACGTGCCGTTATCAACTCTCGTCAGATAGGTATTATCAGAAAGACGGGTATTTTCAAACCACATGATGGCCGAGGAGCCATCTCCCGGTTTAGCGGAAGGACCTGTTCTTGTAGCAACCAAAACACTGGCCGGTGTTGTGATGTCTACTTTTTTAGCAACTCCGTTAGCATCCAACGCCATTAACATGTCCGTACTATTCAACATGGATGCCGGAACATCTCTGAATCTTACATTTCCGTCTACATCCAGCTTTTGCGTGGGAGACATTGCATAATTGGCATCGGAACGCCCTATTCCCATACTCCCGTTCTCGTTAATTACAACAGCGGGCCGGTCACTGGTAGAAAATGTAAGAGCTGAAGAATTGCTTGTCCCGTTTCCCCAGTAATTAGCTTTTATCCCTGCTAATGGAAAATTAGCTCCTGAAATCTTTCCATTAAAGGATAATTTTCCAAGCTCTGTTCCGGAAGATAAATTAGTGCTTCCTGTTCTTTCCAGATTAATCAACGGAGAACTATTGGTTGCTTGAACCTTCAGCTGATTACTGTTAGCGTTGTCGTTTTCTTTTATATGCAGGGCTGTATCAGGTAATTCAGTTCCTATCCCCACTCTTCCGTTGTCTTTAATAACGAAATCGGTGTTGGAAGATCTGGCGGCTCCGGTAGAGGCTGCTCCTAATTTTACCATTGTATTGGACGGATCATCAATGAAAGCATCTGTTGTAGGATCCCCAACGGTGACAGCTCCCGAGTTCAGTTTTTGCCAGCGGTTCAGGTTGCTGTCAAAATAAAAATACCCTGTGCTGGTAACCTCTGCTGTCTGCCCGCCGGGAGCTGTATCAGCAGCTGTTACATACACCATTGCCCCTTGCTGTTTTGGGGTATATGTCTTTTCTCTGAGTTGTGCTCCCGTAATTCTGGGAGCAATAATACCATCGAATACATTAGTAGAGGTGGGCTTACCTACTACATCCAGGCTGGCCTGAGGATTTGGTGTATTAACACCTATTTGCGAGAACACCTGAAGGCTAAGCATAAAGCCTCCAAGTAATAGAAATTTTCCTTTCATTATTTGATCATTTTGTTTTTATAAATGTAAGGAGATAAGAAATATACCAACAATATGCGCATACATCAAAAATGCATTTTTAACAAATTATTCATACATCAACAACTCATTTACCTACTACATATGTCATACGTAAGGGATATATTAAAAATATCTTTTCCTTTTGCTCTCAATATAAATATGAAAAAAAATCTTTGTCAAAGCTTTAACCCCTGACGAGGATAGCATATACATCTTTTTATCCAAAAGTTGTATTGTACTGGCAAAAACAAGACACTGTTTTTTTACTTTAGCCGTACTAATATTTTGAGACTTTTTACGTCAGGAACAATGGAGAATATTCAAAAAAAACATCATCTTTCAAAAGAAAGTCCCAAATATTCCGTTTAATTCTTAAATTTGGCTTATGCGAAAGAATTTTTATTTCATCATTATATTATGTATGCTTACCAGTTGCTATACCTACCAGGTAAAAAAGCCAGTAGATCCGGCTGCCAACAATAATCAAGGTCCTAAAAAGAATACCGCTGTAGCTAATAATACTTCCCAGCAAATGATGGATAGCAGCACTTCAGCTCCAATTCTGAGTGCACAGCCCGCCCCTGCTCCTATCAATGTTCAGGAAAAATTGGCTGCAGGTAAAAATGTCAGAATTGAAGTAGACAACAAAAGTTATAAAGTAATTGTTGACCGTTGGGAAGGAGACAGCCTGGTAGCACATCCTGTTCGAAATGCCAAAAAAAGTCTGAAGTTCCATAAGAACCAGATCAATAGCGAGAGAATTGCAGAAAAACGCTTTTCACAGCCCATTGCTGACATTCTTACTGTTACGGCTTATGCTGCTATTGGTGTCGGAATCTATCTTCTGGTCAAATAGTTTTTTAAAATATCCTATTCTTCAAAGTTTCCCTGGTTCGAACCAGTAAAAATTCTGAAAATTGACAGAATAAGAAGATCTTGAAATAAAATCCAACAAAATAGACTGTCTTGTTCAGACAGTCTATTTTTTACTACTTATTTTTTTGTTGGTTTATGGCCAGATCACTCCGGATTGTTTAGGGCTTGTCCATGGTTTTCCTGCAGCACTTGTTCCCGGATGGGCGGCAAGACATTCACTTACCCATGTGGCACCCACGGCGTGAGATTTTACTTTTTTTACGGAACAATAAGTAGTTCCGAAGTTATCTTTATACAGCTGATAGTTAGGATAAGCTCCTTTACTGACTAATTCTTCATCACTAATAAGTACAACGTCATCATTCACTTCTGCCGGATAATCCACAACCGCACCCAGAACCCATGCTATGGAATCTCTGTTGTTACCAGCCACCAGACTTGGCGGAGGACTGAGTGTAATTTTGATTGATGATTTTGAATGATCTACTGAGAAGGAAGAAGAATAAGTAGATTCTTTAACACTTGCCAGCGGAATTCCCAAGAAAGAAAGCGTAGCCGAAGAAGACTGTTCAAAGGTTTTCTGAATACTTTTATAATCTTCACCCGTTACCGTGATTTCTACAGTAGGATAATTGGAAATTGCTACTCCGTTCAGTAATCCGAAAGGCCCTTCTGGTCCGAATTTCATCCCCGGATCCGGAGAAAACTTATATCCTGAGATATGCTTTTCTTCCTCTTTGTCCCTGCTGTTGATCTGTGCTTTACGGATTGGGTCAAACCATGCCCAGTACATATTGCTGGCAATATTAAAGTCTTTTGGTCCAAAGTTCACAAGAGTAACCCCTGTAAACATCATGGATATTTTGATAGAGTTTTTACTTATCGCAATATCTTCACTGAAATAATTGGCATTCCCTCCAATTCCCAGGGTAAAGAAATCAAAGATAGGAATAGAAAAACCCGTTTTCCCTTCTACGGAAACCCGGAAACGGCTTTCGGATTCACGGCTTACCTCCATGTCGATCTGAGCGGTCTGAGAAGTATTTTTAAGGCCGTTTAAAATTTCGTTGAGCGGAGTGGTCACCTCAAAAGCAGGTAAAATACTGTCGTCATTCAGGAGCAGTCCGCCGTTTTCTTTTTTAGGATTCTGTACATTCTTCAATGCTTTGGACAGGTAGCCATTATTCATTGTCACATTATTCTGTAAAGATATTGTGGCACCCAACGCATCCAGATAATTGGCTAAGACAGGGAGAATAGGTTTACCGCTTGCCGGTGTCTTATTCAGTAACGCATCAAGGTTATCACTCTTCTGAATCTGGTACAAAGTAGTGGAAGGATTAGCCCATTCTGTAGCAATTTTATCCATAATGATATCAATAGGCTGCATGGTATCCGTAGCTGGAGGAAGCGTATTATAAGCCGCTACCCAGGCATTAAGTAAAGCCATTTGCTGATCTGTAGCCCTTGTATGGGCATCATTCAGTACAGCCGTATCTTCTACTGATAAGGAATAATTGACTTTTGAGAAAGCATCAATAAAGTAATTGGTAAATACCTGATCAAGCTGTACCGGCTCAGTATTGGCTCTAAGATTGGAAGAGATCCAGTCGTAAGTTTTTTTATTAAACTTCAGGTTAGACGGATCCTGCCAGTAATAAGGGAAATTTCCTTTTCCATTAATAGTGATTGCAGACAGGTCTGTACTTAAAACACTGGAAAGAATATCATTGGCTCTGTCTTTCAGTTCTGTAATAATTTGTGATGCTTCCACAAAGGGAGCAACATTTTCTGGATTTTTCATGATTAAAATATTTGATATGGTTCCTACTCTTTTCCTGGCTTTTCGGATGCTGCCGTTGTTCAGGGTTTTGAAGCTTCTTTTGAACATACCAAAGTAACGGCGAAAAAAGAGTGAATTTTAAGGTATAAATTTCCGATTTTGAAGCCCAGTATTTGTACTGGAGTTTACAGGCATTTGTACGTGTAAAGAACCATACCAAATATTTTAACCATAAAAATCGGGGAAATCTGTGTCATCCGTTGGAAAAGAAAACCACAAAACCACAATCGTTTTTTACAAACAGGTCATATAAACTGAAAGCATCATTATATTCAATGATGCTTTCAGTTTTAAGATGTTAAATATCAATATTTTGCCCAATAAAAAGCAAATCAATCTTTAAAGTGATAAAGGAAAATCACATCCCCTGTATAGGCGGGTTTTACATGGTCTTTAATTAGGAGTCTGGCCTCCACGACTGCTTTTACAGTACCTCTAAGATCAGTCACGGATTTTACGGTTGCCTGCAGTTTTACATCACTATTTACCGGAACTGCTTCTCCAAACTTAAGGTTTTCTATTCCGTAATTGATTTCCATTTTTACATTTCTCACATCTGCAATCTGTTTCCAGAGATAAGGAATCAAAGACACTGTTAAGTATCCATGAGCAATGGTTGAGTGAAAAGGACCTTCTCTCTCTGCTTTTTCCTGATCCGTATGTATCCATTGATGATCAAGGGTTGCATCTGCAAATCTATTGATCTGATCCTGACTTATTGTATGCCAGGCAGAATCTCCCAACATCTGTCCTTCAAGAGACTTATACTCATTAAAATTATTAATAATAATCATATCCTTTCTACACCCTTTTTAGGGATTAAAATATGTTCAGCTCAATCATCACTATAGTAAGTGGATATCAGGTCTGCATATTTATTTTCCGGGCTTCCGTCTTAATCTGTCAATATTCAGACCAATTGCCGCCTTCTTTTATTAAATTCCTGAAAAACCTCTTACCTAAAAAGTAAGAGGCTTATGAACATAATGAAAATAAAAATAATCTACATTACATCAATGTTCTTTCAAACAAAGTATCCAGATACTGAAGTTTCATGGATTTTGAATGGAAAAAATATAAAAATATGAGACTAATATGACAATGAATGCTATTATAACATATTCGCAATTGAGGTTTTTATTATGTCAACTTTACGTTAACAGCATTTAACCCTTTATCGCTTTTTTGTACATCAAAAATTACTTTATCATTTTCACGGATCAATCTTGTGTTTAATCCTGAAGAATGTACAAATATATCTTTACTTCCGTCTGTTGGAGTAATAAAACCGAAGCCCTTTGCTTCATTGAAAAATTTTACGGTGCCTTCTTGCATTGTAATTATTATTAAAAAATTGTTTATTATGATCTGTAAACGCTACAGATTTTATTTATGATATTCCGGCAGGCATTGTGCATCCCACCAGCGGTTGAATATTTTTAAGGTCCGGACGCTTCACCGTCTGCTGTATTGAAGAAGCCGGATTTGCAATAATCTCTACAGGATTATTCAGGATTGTTTTGGCAAAATATTTTAAACTTCCCGGCATTGTAGCAGAAAAAATCAGATTTTGTCTTCTATGAGAAACCAGATTCAATATTTTTTTTATATGATTAATGAATCCCATATCAAGCATTTTATCTGCATCATCTAAAACAAATAACTCAATTTTAGAAAGATCAATATGTCTCTGATTTTCTACATCAAGCAGTCCTCCAGGTGTTGCCACAAGAACATCGACTCTTTTTCTCAGTGCTGCAAGCTGGCTTCCAATGGAAACCCCTTCATAAATGGAAAGCTGGGATAATGGTAAATACTTGCTGTAGATTTTAAAATTCTCTTCTATCTGTATTGCCAGTTCCTGAGTTGGGGTAAGTATTAAAGTCCGTATTTCTTTATGATCCGGAGTTTGTCTTTTCAGCAGCTGTAAAATGGGCATAGCAAAAGCAGCTGTTTTCCCGGCACCTGTTTGTGCAGACACTGCAATATCTCTTCCTGCTAAAATATGCGGAATTGCAGAATACTGTATTTCAGTAGGTCTGGAATATCCGGCTTCTGTTACTGCACGGATAATAGGATTAATTAGATTTAAATTTTTAAAATTCATTATAAATTCCGGTTTTTTCCCGGTATTTTACAAACAAATCTGTTGATCAGAATTTGAATTGGTCTATTATAATGATAAACAAAAGAGTATTCTTTTCTGCTCATCTTTTTCTTGCCTCAGCTACAATAATATTCTTAAATATATTACTGATACCCGGCAATAACGCGTCGCTCTTATCTACAATAGAACTTTACAATCTCTTATTCCCTTTATGAAAACAAAGACTATAAATTGGTAGCTGAAAAAGCAAAACTGAAAGAAAAAAATGATTTTAAACTATGACAGAATAGCAAAGGCAGTGACCTGTTTTATAAATGTTCTGCAAACCTACGATAAAAAAACCGAACACCGCTTTATTTAATTAACTGATTATCAAAAATTTATTCGTACCTTCCGAAAATTAACCGAATTATTTGCTGACGCGGATGATTTTAAACTCCGGAATATGCAAGCTTCCTCCGCCATACCCAGCCCTTCTCCCCAAACATTAGAATCACATACAGGCCCTCATGTAAGAATTGCTTATTTCATCATGATACATCACAGACCTGAAATATTTAAAAAGATGTTTCAGAAGATCTATACAAGGGATCAGTTTTATCTTATCCATATTGATAAAAAAGCGAAACAAGATTTCATTGAAGAAATACAGCTTTATATCGTTCATTTTCCCAATGTCTATATTCTGGACAGTATGAATATAGTTTCGGGAGGCTTCAACATCGTTCAGGCAGAATTGAACGCTATGGAATTCCTCCTCAATGTTAGCAAAGAATGGGATTATTTTATTAATCTGAGCGGTGAAGATTATCCGCTGAAGTCACAAAATATTATCCGTAAATTTCTTACCGCCAATAAAGGCAGGAATTATCTTTTTTATTATGATCAGAAGTTTTACAGACCTGATACCCTGCAAAGAATACAAAATCACTTTACAGAATTGGCTTATGTAATCTCATCTCTCATCTACAAAAGATCTTTTATGAAAAATGTAATCCCTTATATAGGGGGCAAATGGTTCATTTTCACAAGAGAAACATGCTTATTTTTAACCAACAACAAAACGGTAATGGATTTTGAAGACTATTATCTTCATACTTTTTTACCTGCAGAATCATTTTTTCAGACGGTTCTTATGAATACATCATTCAGTGATATTATTATCAATGATGATAAAAGAGCGGTACTTGAGACCTCTCTCTTTCAAAATACACAGAATACATTCAACTACATTCAGTCTTTAAAATCCGGGAATCAGCTTTTCATCAGAAAGGTCAATAAAAAAACAGATGAAAGTATCACAAAATATATTGAAGACAGCTATCTCACTCCCCTTCCCTATGTGAATGAAATCGAAAGAGAACTGAAAAGAGATAACCGTCAAAACAACTGATTTTTTGAACAGCTTACCCAAGATACTTAAAACAGATACTCTTCAATGCTTTTCTGATAAATCATTATATTTGAACAAACGTCATCAAACCTGTTTTCTTCAAATTAAAAATGGAAAAGAAGCTGATACCGGAACACTTAAAGCTTGCTACATTAGACAGCCAGGGATTAACACAAAACACCCCTTTCGGAAGCGGAAAAAATGCGGTTCTTACTGCTTTGGAGCATCTCGGATATATACAAATTGATACTTTATCTATGGTAGAGCGGGCCCATCATCATACGTTATGGGTGAGAATCCCTGATTTTCAGGCAGATTATCTGGAAAAACTGGTAGAGGAACGTAAAGTATTTGAATACTGGTTTCATGCTGCTTCCTATCTTCCCATACAAGATTTCCGGTATGTTTTACCCCAAATGCTGACAATTAAAAGAGGTGGATCCCGTTACTACAATGCTGACCCCAAAGTGATGGAATACGTGACAGATACCATCCGTAATGAAGGGCCTAAAAGAGCAAGAGATTTTGAAAATGAAAGCCATAAAACAGGAAGCTGGTGGAATTGGAAACCTGCCAAACTAGCTCTTGAAAGACTTTTTATGCAGGGAGATCTGATGATCAGCGGACGCTCCGGAATGCAGAAAACTTATGATCTCGCTGAGAGAGTTCTGCCATCTTTCATTAACACTACAGAACCTACTCCTCTTGAGTTTGCAGAATATCTGGTAAAAACCAATCTGAGAGCGTATGGATTTACGACATTAAAGCAGATTACCCATCTCAGGACGGGAAATGATTTAAAGAATAACGTTAATAAGGTTTTACAAACAATGCTAGAAGAAGGATTGATATCTCAGGGCAAAATAGAAGGATTTTCTTCCGTCTTTGTTCGGAACGATGTTCTTGACAAGACATTTGATCTTAAAGATTCCAATATCCGGCTGCTCTCTCCTTTTGACAACGCTATCATCCATCGGGATAGAATCAGACAGATTTTTGGTTTTGATTTCCGGCTGGAATGCTATACTCCAAAAGAAAAAAGGCAGTACGGCTATTTCTGTCTGCCTATCCTGTTTGGAGATCAGTTTATAGGAAGGGTAGACTGTAAAGCTCACAGAAAAGAAAAAAAGCTGGAGCTTATTCATTTACATATTGAAAACCATACTCTAGACGTAGAGTTATGGCTGAACCCTTTCATAGAAACAGTAAAACGTTTTGCCGTTTTCAATAACTGTGAATCTTTGATTCTGACAAAAATAAGTCCGTCAAAGTTGAGTATCCCTGTAAAAAAAGAATTGTCAGGATTAAAGTTTAAAAAGTAGGTAAGATTTCTTAAAAGACAAATCGCACTAATCACTTCAATAAGTGATCTGTTGTATGGTCAAAATAATCCTCAGCTGAAAAGATCAGCTACGGATTTGTTTTTTTAACATTGTTAATTAACTGAAAACAGGACATCCACTCTTAGCTGTAAATAAAACACTGCTTCAGTAAACAGGACATTAACAAATGAAAATCAGAATCA
This sequence comes from Chryseobacterium candidae, assembly GCF_004916905.1. Lineage (GTDB taxonomy): Bacteria > Bacteroidota > Bacteroidia > Flavobacteriales > Weeksellaceae > Chryseobacterium > Chryseobacterium candidae. The sequence continues at coordinate 73,566 of NZ_SDLV01000055.1, read as the reverse complement.
TATAAAACACAATTACTATTATTAACCGAATTTATAAATCCGCTTATATATATTTTTTCACATAATAAATTATAATTTAAATTGCATTTAGAAAGTATTTATAGTAACCCTTTAAAATAATTCTGAAATGAAAAAAAATTTAACTGTGCTGAATATATTATTTTGCAGCATGCTTTTCTCCCAGGTAGGTATTAATACAAACACTCCTAAATCCACTCTAGATGTGGTAGGAAAACCATCTGACCCTTCCATATTTGATGGAATTATTGCTCCAAGAATTACAGGAGCAGATCTTAAAACAAAAACATACACTGCACAACAAACCGGAGCGCTGGTATATGTTACAGCAGCTGACCCTTCCCCTTCAGGACAAACAGTGGATGTTGTTTCTTTGGGGTATTATTATTTTAATGGTGATGCTACCATCAATAAATGGATCAAAATCGCAGCCGGCCCATTCGATCAGACCAATGATGAATGGACCAATGTTCCTTCAGGCAGTAAAATTGAAATAGGGAAACTTTCAGACGGCACAACATCCAGACCTGCGGGCACTGAATTTATAGTGGCAGATAATGGGAGAACCAGTATCGGCTCCGCTGACAACAGTGCAATGGTTACCATCAATACAGTAAATACCAATTCGATTCTTAAACTGATCGGGCTGAGCAATAGCAATAACAAAACAGCTTCATCCATCAATTACAATAGAACGCTCCCCTTGCATGCTGACAATAATGGAAACATCTTTTCCAAGTTCAGTATAACGTCAGGCAGCACTAACGCACTCACTTTTGATGGTAATTATACAAGTACCCCTACTGCTCAGACCTTAGTAACGACTAACCAGGGATCAATTGTAAAATTCACCGTTCATTCAGGATTTGCATTTGGTGTTCCAGGCTCTGGTGCTGTAGTGTATGGTGAAGTTGTATGGTCTCCTACTAATAAATTCCAATGCAGGTATTATGGATCGGCACCAGGAACAGGAACCAACAACCTTACTGTAAGCGGTGAAGGTACAGATATTCTTACTTTTGATTTTGATCTTGGTGTAGACTTTATTCTTGAAAAAACAGCTGCAGGTATTACCTACAGAAATACAAGTCCATCCACCAATATAGGCTTTAGTATTTACGACAGCTTCAGATCACGATAAACAGCATATAAAATATTTTTGATAGTCCGTATATCAACCTAAGGCTTCGGCAGGATCAGTCTTACATCACTAAAAATCAAGCATTTAGCGTTAGAATTATCACACTGAGTTTGTCGAAGTGTATATTCTAAATCTTTGATTTTCAGATTAAACCACATATTAGGCTATTTGCGGATATTCAAAAAAATCTTAAATAAAAGAGGTCTTAAATTTTTCAATTTAAGACCTCTTTTATTGGTAAGCGTGATCTGAATATTTTATTCTGCGGAATTTATAACTTTCATTTCTTCTATCGGATCAGGCATCTCCCTTTTAAGTAGAGAATTGATGAATTCTGATGGAGTCATATTTTCAAACTGTTTAAATGTTTTATTAAATGTAGACTGATGTCTGAAACCGGCTGAAGTATAAATATACATCAAGGTGTACCGGTTATAATTATTATCTTTTTTCAATTCTTCTTTAATATAATTGATCCTGTAGCTATTTACAAAAGTTTTAAAATTCATTCCCGTATTGATATTGATAGCTCTGGAAATATATGTTGTATTCGTATTAAGGCTCTCTGCAAGGTCCTGAGCCAAAAAATCAGGGTCTTTCCACGGCTCGCTTTTAAAATGATCAATAATCTGTTCATACAGTGCTGTATAAGTTTCATTTATAGCAGCTGTATAATCTTCCTCATCTAAAGTAGTATCATTTTTATGCATAATACTACTATTCCTCAAATAAATTTTAACCTTTTCATTTGAAATCAAAATATTATAATAGAGAAGAAATATTCCTATAATAAAAAAGGTAGAAATAATTTTTATTGTCCCTACATAAGCACTATAATGAACCTGCAGAACATCGGGATAATAAGGATCCGGGAGTGAGACTATAGTCAAAAAGGACAACATTATAGTAACAATGCAGTATATAACTGTCTTGAAACTATAAAAATTATAAATTCCAAAAGGAATTAAAAGAATAAATACAGAAACCTCAGGAGTATTTTTCAAGAAAGCAAAAATCAGAATGTTCAAAAGGGTTATATGAACCACAATATAGTAGGTAATCAGATATCTGAGAATAAAATAATCCAGTTTATAAACTACCACAGTGACCAATATAAGAAAAAGTGTAAAGCTGAACATCACCATCGCAATATTGGTATTTCCTTCAAAATAGAAGAAAGTTTCATGAATGAGTAATACGGTTACTAATATTAAATTATAATGAAGAATATATCTTTTGAAAAGATTATTAAGGGAAGACATATTGTAATCTTCATTTTCTTTGATACCATTTAATTTCATCATGAGTATAACGCTTATGTTTTATACTAAATTAATCATTTTTCAACCTATAATAAATTATTCATAGAATATTTTCATAAATCAACTTAATTAAGTTACTAATATATAGAAATTTACTTTAATTCAAACACCTTTATAAACATTATCAATTTATCATATTCAGTTTATTATTCCGTCTATATTTGCGCAGACAATAAGTTTGTGAATACAAGTATTAATCGTTCATAATAACCATTATCGTTAAACACACAAAAAAAAAAGTCAAAAAATGAAAAAAAAGATTTTACTGCAGATGGCACTGTATTTTACATGCACAACTTTATTTGCACAGGTAGGAATTAATACATCTACTCCATTGGAAGCATTCCATATTGATGCAGCAAAAGATAACCCTTCATCAGGTAGTCCGACATCTACGCAGCAAGCCAATGATTTTGTTATGACCGCCAACGGATCTGTAGGAATAGGGACTATTTCACCTGATTCTTCTGCAAAGCTTGATATAAGCACATCCAGCCAGGGATTTCTTCCTCCAAGAGTAGATCTTACTTCCTACACAATGGATCTGGACGGCATAAGCGGCCAGGCAACCGGTCTTCTTGTCTACAATATAGGGACAAATCTCTCGCCCGGATATTATTACTGGGACGGAACAGGATGGAGAAGGTTCAGTCTAGGAGCGGGAATTACTCAAAATATTACCTTTGTTACCGGAAGCAGGACCTCTTCCAATCCGTATATTGTACAGGATAGTGATTATTATGTTTTTATAAGACTGTCCGGTACCATCTCAGGGCCTACCAATTCCGGATCTGCTCCGGATTTTATCAATACGAATTATAATATTCAGTTACCGAATCCTGAGCTTTTCCCCGGGCGTGAACTTTATCTGATTAATGATTCCGATGGTGCAAACGGAACAGCTTCAGGGTTACATGCATATACCAATTATCCTATTTACGGAACATATATCAACGGGATAAGTAATAACTATACAACAGGTAACGGAGGCGATTACCGAATACAAGAGAACTATCCTAAAGTAAAAATAGTAAGTGACGGCGTTAGGTGGATCGCTGTACAGGTTACTATTGTATAATAAGATCAAAATAAAGACGGTCCAATAAGCTTTTGTTCCTGTCTTCCTTATATAAGATATCTTAAAGAAGTATTTTTTTATACCCCACAGCTTCAAAAACACAAATGCCTAAATATAGTCCGGGATAATATTGATCCCGGACTGATTTTATGCAAAGTTAAGACCGGATTCAACTGTCAGGACACTTCTGAATGTCTTTGAAAACCGGATACTGCTTTTACCAAAATGATAATTAATTTAATTTCAGATTTGCTTTCTGAACAAAGTCATTCCATTGCAGATTCAGGTAATCAACAGCTTTCTTTTTCTCATTATCATTCAAAGAAGAATAAGTAATGGAATTGAAGACCAGCTTCTTCAGGGCTTTCACATCCAGTTCCCAATAGACCAGTGTAACCCAAAAATCATAGCTCAAACCTGTATATCCATACACTGATGGATCATCACTGTTGATGGAACATTGTACTCCATTACTTAATAATACTCTTGCCGGATGATTTCTCAGATCACTTACATATCCTAAGATCTGATTACTGAGTGGGCTTACTTCCACCAGTTTATTTTGTTTTCTGACCTGTTCCATTGTTTTTGGGAAGTAAATCAGATTCAGTCCGTGGCCAATTCTTTTATTGTTCAGCAGCACTACATCCAGAATATTTTTATTCAGAATAGAATTGCTTTCGCCGGCATGAAGGAAAAGAGGCAGTTCCACTTTGTACTTTTTACTAAGTCCGCTCATTTTGGCCCAGCTTTTCTCAAAAAAACTGATATTATGCCCAGCCGCTTCATCTGCCACAAGATCAAAGCCTGAGATCATATCCGGAAATTCTTTCTTCATTTCGAATGCCGTTTCCAGCTGTTTTTCAATACTTTCATTATCTAAGAATTTAAAGCTTGAATAGATCAGTTTCAGAGTAAACCGGGGATCTGATTGGTGTACTTCTTTAAGAATGTCCTGCAGATCTGTGATGGAAGTTTTCAAAGGATACTTTCCATGCTGAAAATCATAAAGCTCATCAAAAATATATCTGATTTCTACATGCTGTACTTTATCTTTTACTAAATCCTGAAATCCTTTCAGATAATATTCTTTAAAGAAAGGACGGTAGGGAAGCAGTAAACTGATACGCTTAAAACGTTTTTCAAATTCAATCCAATAATCTGTATAAGAGCAAAGGTTATCACGTTTCAGCGTAAGAAGATCCTGAAGTTTTTTTTCAAAATCAGGATTTGAAGTGAGTTTTTTATCAAGGTTTACAAATCCGTCCGGAATTTTTCCTTTTTCAAAAAATCCCAGCTGTCCGGAAATAAACTGATCATTATCTTTCTGATCGTAAACATAGCATTCCTGATATTTTCTGGCTGTTGAAATAATCCATCTCACATCTGTAATTCCACCGCTGTGGGTATGGAGCAGACCTCCTTTCGGCATTGTCTGAAGGATTTCAAACAGCTTGCTGCTTTCTATTAATGGTTTTAACTCATTAAAAGAGCTGTTATATAAAGATATTTTCTTTGCTTCGGAATCACTCAGAAACTGTTCACGAAGCTGGAATAGTTTTTTATCCAAAGCGATTTCCGCATCGGACAATTTTATATCAGCATCAAACGCCATTGCTGCATTTTCTGTCTCTGACAGCGTCAGGCTTTGCTGATAAGCAGATTTTTCAGTCACTTTACTTTGGCCCCAGAATAAGGGTGCCCCAAAAAGTGATATATAAATAAGGTATTTTTTCATCATAATAAATATAAATATTGGAGGATTTTTTTGTACTATCGGTTATGCTTTAACCTTTAAAAGTAGCTTTTTACAGCAAAAATTGTGCAAAATAAAGCTAATTCAAAAAAAGATTAATTTTTATATTGAAAAACTTTACAATATTCACTTTCCTTATATGTTTCGGGTCTATCTTCTTCCTAGCCAAAAAGGAAAATCAGGGAAACAGATCTATTTTTTAGTCAACAAACTACTTTTAACACTTTTTTAATCTTCAACGGTTGCACTTATTTTGAAGTTTACCTACCTTTGTCACTGGGATGCGGAAAAGATTTTATCAATATTTGTACAGCTTGTTATTTGCTATGCTTACCATTGTAGGATGGTATTACGGGCAAATTCAACAGTATATTTCAACGGATATTCCTTCCGATATTCATTTTACCACTGATCTTCTTATTCATAAGAAAAAGAGCTTCAAAGAATCTTTTGCATTTCTTAAAAATAATGAAGCCAATGATACTTACAATGTCAGCCATCCGCGATACAACAAAATCAGAGCTAATCTTTCTGAAAATGACAATGAAAATGACGACAATGTAGAAACCTCAGGTTCTACCCAGCTTCTTGCCCTTTTTAAAGATGGTTTATGGCATCTCATTTCAGGCTTTGTCACTACATTTCACAACAGACAAATTGCTGTTTCTCTTGCTCAATCAGAACATTTAAAAACCTTAGACGATGATCTGTACATCCAGTACAGGGTCATCCGACTGTGATTTTATACTAATTTTTTCGAAAATCTTATCTGCTTTCATACTCTGCTATGAGAGCCGGTAACTCTATTTTTTCAATTATAAATTATTATAAAAACAATATTTATCATGGTCAAGAAAAGTCTCATGTATATCAACTTGTGCCTTATTCTACTGTTTGTAGGCTGTCAATCTGAAAAAAAGGAAAAAACAGAAGCAGCTTCATTCAACGTTACAAGCCCTCTTATAAAAGATACATTGGTGAACAAAGATTATGTTGCGCAAATCCGTTCCATTAATCATATTGAGCTTCGAGCTCAGGAAAAAGGATACATCCAGTCTATTTATGCAGATGAAGGGCAGTTTGTACAAAAAGGACAGCTGCTGTTCAAAATCATGCCCAATCTTTATGAATCTGATGTAAACCGTGCCAAAGCGGAAACCAAATACGCAGAAATTGAATATCAGAATACCAAAAACCTTTCCGACAAAAACATCGTTGCTCCCCAGGAAATGGCTATGGCCAAAGCAAGATATGAAAAAGCCCAGGCCGAGCTTTCTTCAATGAATACCCATTTGAGATTCACAGAAATCCGTGCTCCGTTTGCCGGAATTGTAGGAAAATTACATGTGCGTAAAGGAAGCCTTGTAGATGAAGGTGAATTGGTAACTGAACTTTCAGACAACAGCAAAATGTGGGTATACTTCAATGTTCCTGAAGCTGAATATCTTAATCAGATGGATGCGAAAAAAGATAACAACCCATTGCATGTACGTTTAAGAATGGCCAATGGCAAAGAGTTTACCCAAGATGGTATCGTACAGACCATAGAGTCTGATTTTGACAATGAAACAGGAAATATCGCTTACAGGGCTACTTTCCCGAATCCAAAAGGACTGTTAAGATATGGAGAAACCGGAAACATTGTTATTACTTCCCCTTATTCCAATGCGATGATGATTCCACAGAAAGCTACTTTCGAAGAGCTGGAAAAGAAATATGTCTATGTGATTGGTAAAGATGGCAAAGTACATGCAAGAGAAATAAAAGTAGCTGCCGAATTACCTCACATTTATGTAGTTTCTTCAGGACTTGGAAAGGATGACAGAATCCTGCTTGAGGGTCTTAGAATGGTTCAGGAAAACCAGAAGATCAGCTCAAAGTACCAAAAGCCTGAAAAAGTAATGTCGAATCTGGATCTGTACGCCGAGTAACCCAAAAGCAGCATTATGTTTAAAAAAGTAATACACCGACCGGTTTTCGCCATTGTGATATCGGTTGTGATCCTGTTTATGGGAGGTATCGCCATGAAGCAGCTTCCTACAGAACAGTTTCCAAAAATTGCCCCAACCACAGTAGCTGTTTCTATTGCCTATCCGGGAGCGAGTGCAGATGTATTGGTAAAATCATCTTTGATTACGATTGAAAATGCTATCAATGGAGTTCAGGGAATGCGTTACATCACTACTGATGCCACCAGTGCCGGAGAAGCTACGGTAAACGTTGTCTTTGATCCCGGAACCGATCCCAATGAAGCGGTGGTTCTGGTAAAAACCAGAGTAGATCAGGTAATGCCTTTATTACCGGAACTTGTACAGAAAGAAGGAGTTGTAGTAAACCCGATTCAGCCGAGTATGCTGATGTATGTAAACCTTTACAGTACAAATAAAAGTATGGATGAAAAATTCCTCTACAACTACTCTATGGTGAATATCATCCCGGAAATTAACCGTATCCACGGGATTGCAAAATCTCAGATTCTGGGAAGCCGTAGATATGCCATGCGTATCTGGCTGAACCCTGACCGTATGCGTGCTTACTCTATTTCTGTAGATGAGGTGATGAAAGCCATTGGCGAGCAGAGTATCATCGGACGTCCGGGAAGAATCGGACAAAGTTCCGGGATTGCAGCACAGTCGCTGGAATATGTATTGACGTATAAAGGACAATATAATAAACCGGAAGAATATGAAAACATCATTGTCCGTTCCAATGCTGAAGGAGAAAATGTGAAGCTGAAAGATATTGCCAAAGTAGAGCTTGGAAGTGAATTCTTTGATATTTATTCCAATCTTGACGGCCATCCTTCCGCTTCTATCGTTTTAAAACAAAACTACGGAAGTAATGCGAATGACGTGATCAGGGATGTGAAAGCAAAACTGGCAGAAATGAAAGGAAACTTCCCTCCGGGTGTTGATTACAAAATCAGTTATGACGTTTCACAATTTCTGGATGCTTCTATTGAACAGGTAATGCACACGTTGAGAGATGCATTTATCCTTGTAGCCATCGTTGTTTTCATTTTCCTTGGCGACTGGCGTTCTACTTTGATTCCTATTATTGCCGTACCGGTTTCCCTGATCGGAACTTTCTTTGTCATTCAGTTCTTCGGATTAACCATCAATTTGGTTACTCTTTTCGCATTGGTATTGGCCATCGGTATTGTGGTTGATAACGCGATTGTAGTAATAGAAGCCGTTCACGCCAAAATGGAAGACAGTAATATTTCGCCTTACAAAGCCGTAAAAGAAGTAATGGGTGAAATTGCAGGTGCTATTATTGCTATTACGGCCGTGATGGTAGCTGTGTTCATTCCTATTTCATTTATGACAGGTCCGGTGGGAACTTTCTATCGTCAGTTTTCTATTACCATGGCAAGTTCTATTGTGATTTCTGCGGTAGTAGCCCTTACTCTGACTCCGGTTTTAGCTGCGATGTTACTGAAAAACCATCATGGAAAGCCGAAAAAAACAAATATTTTCACCAAAGCTTTAGACTCATTCAATAGCGGGTTTGATAAAATAACAGGAAAATACGCTTCATTCCTTAGAAAAATCGTGAGCCGAAAGGTGGTAACATGGGGAATTCTGATTGCTTTCTGTGCCGGAATTGTGATGATCAATAAAGTACTTCCGGGCGGGTTTATCCCGAATGAAGACCAGGGAACTATCTATGCTATTATCCAGACTCCTCCGGGTTCTACCCTTGAACAGACGAATAAGGTTTCCAGAACATTGCAGAAAATCTGTATGGGTGTAGATGGTGTGGAATCTGTATCATCGTTGGCAGGATACGAAATCATGACGGAAGGCCGTGGTTCGAATGCAGGAACCTGTCTGATTAACCTTAAAAGCTGGAACGACCGTGATCATTCTGTAAAGGAAATTATGGAAGAGCTGGAAGAAAAATCAAAAGACCTCGGAGCTACCATTGAGTTCTTTGAACCGCCGGCGGTTCCGGGGTTCGGATCTTCGGGAGGTTTCTCTATGAGGCTTCTTGACCTTAACAGAACGACTGATTATCAGGAATTTGACAAAGCCAATAAAGATTTCATCGCCCAGCTTAAAAAGCGTAAGGAACTTTCAGGAGTCTTCACCTTCTTTGCGGCTAATTATCCACAGTATGAACTGGTTTTTGATAATAATGCAGCAATGCAGAAAGGAGTTTCTATCGGAAAAGCGATGGACAACCTCAACATTCTGATCGGTAGTACCTATGAACAGGGCTTTATCCGTTTCGGACAGTTCTTTAAAGTATATGTACAGTCGTCTCCGGAATTCAGAAGACTTCCTACGGATATTATGAATCTGTATGTGAAAAATGACCGTGATGAAATGGTTCCTTATTCCGCATTTATGACCATGAAAAAGACACAGGGACCTAATGAAATCACCCGTTACAACATGTACAATTCCGCAGCAATCCGTGGACTTCCGGCTGCAGGGTATACTACTGCTGATGCTATTCAGGCTATCAACGAAACGGCTGCCAAAACACTTCCTCACGGATACAAAGTGGCATGGGAAGGATTGTCTTACGATGAGGCACAGCGTGGTAATGAAGCCATCTATGTATTCCTTGTTGTTCTGGTATTTGTGTATCTGGTTCTGGCCGCTCAGTATGAAAGTTTTCTTATTCCGTTTGCTGTACTTTGTTCACTTCCGGTGGGAGTATTCGGGTCTTTCTTATTATTAAAAGCTATGGGTCTGGAAAATGACATCTATGCACAGGTTGGATTGATCATGATTATCGGATTACTGGGTAAAAACGCGGTGCTTATTGTAGAATTTGCCGTAAAAAGGCGTCAGGCAGGAGATTCTATTCTTGAAGCGGCTGTAGAAGGCTCAAAAGCCCGTTTCAGACCGATTCTGATGACCTCTTTTGCCTTTATTGCAGGATTGGTTCCGCTTGTTTTTGCAAGAGGTGCCGGAGCGATCGGAAACCATACCATTGGGGCATCTTCACTGGGAGGTATGCTGATAGGAACGCTATTCGGAGTGATTGTAATTCCGGGGCTCTACTACATATTTGCCAAATGGTCTGATGGTAAAAAAATGATCAAAGACGAAGATGAATCTCCATTAAGCGAAGACATGATCCATTATGAATAAAAGAAAAATATATCAATATACAGGTCTGGCAGTCGTCTTATTAAGTCTTACTGCCTGTAAACCTATCGAAATCGTACAGCGTACTGAAAATAAAACAGTACCTGAAAAATACGGTTCTGCAGAAAACGACACCATCAATACAGGAAAAATGAAGTGGAATGAATACTTCAGTGATCCTCATCTTCAGGAGCTTATTAGTCAGGCCCTTCAGAATAACCAGGAACTGAATATTGTTCTTCAGGAAATTGAAATGTCTAAAAATGAAATCAAAGCCAAAAAAGGAGAATATCTTCCATCTGTAGGTTTAAAAGCCGGAGCTGGTGCAGACAAAGTAAGCCGATACACCAATATCGGGGCTATGGAAGCCAATACAGAAATAGAACCGGGCAGAGAAATGCCTGAACCTTTGTTTGACTTTGGCGTTGGCGCTCAGGCACAGTGGGAAACCGATATCTGGGGAAAGCTTCATAATGCCACAAGAGCACAGGTACAGCGGTATCTTGCCAGTATTGAAGGAAAGAACTTTATGACAACTCATCTTATTTCTGAGATTGCCGATTCTTATTATGAACTGCTGGCGCTGGATAATGAGCTTGTGATTCTGAATCAGAATATCAAAATTCAGAATGATGCGCTGGATATCATCAAAGAGTTAAAAAAGAATGCCAGATCCAATGAATTAGCTGTGCAGAGATTTGAAGCTCAGGTACTGAAAACTCAGGGCATGCAGTATGACATCCGGCAGAAGATTGTTGAAACTGAGAATAAGATCAACTATCTGGTGGGAAGATTTCCTCAACCAGTAGAAAGAAGTCAGGATTCTTTTGATTCTGTTGTTCCGCAAGCAGTGTATGGAGGAATTCCTTCCGAACTATTGGAAAACCGTCCGGATATCAAACAGGCTGAATATGAACTGGCTGCTGCCAAGCTTGACATTAAAGTGGCCAAAGCAAGGTTCTACCCTTCTCTTGATCTTTCTGCAGGAGTCGGGTTACAGGCTTTTAATCCGTTGTATGTCATCAAACCTCAGTCGTTTCTGTTTTCTCTTGCGGGAGAACTTACCGCTCCTCTGATCAACAGAAGAGCTATTAAAGCGGCTTATAATAATGCCAATGCCAAACAGATTCAGGCAGTGTATCATTATGAGCAGACTGTTTTGGGAGCTTATATTGAGGTAGCGAACCAGTTATCTAAAATTCATAATCTGGAAAGAAGTGTGAATATCAAAACGAAAGAAGTGAATGCTTTAACCAGGTCTATTGATATTTCCAACGATCTGTTCAAATATGCCCGTGCTGATTATATGGAAGTTTTACTGACTCAGCGGGATGCGCTGGAATCCAGATTTGAGCTGGTAGAAAAGAAAGTGAACCAACTTAAAGCGAGTGTTGCTGTTTACAGAGCTTTAGGTGGCGGCTGGGACCAGACACCTTTGGAAGTTCCGGATATTAAGAAAGAATAAATCCATATTTTAATCTTGTTTTCATAAGAAGTTTACCGAAAGGTAGGCTTCTTTTTTTAGGTTTTGGCTGAAGCCTGATGAATTTTTTAATCTTCGGTAAACGGGCTAAAGCCCGTTCCTATTGAATATTTTCATTTTTCCCACAGATTACACAGATCAACACAGATGTTTGAGTATATTTCTTTCATTCGCAATTCATAATTCATAATTCATAATTCATAATTCTATTCTAGCCCTGATAGCAGCGGTTACCCCGCAACAAGCGTTGATGTCTTCGGCTAAGCTGAGGGTGACAGCCAGGCGTGAGGAGTATGAGCGGATAGCAGGATAAAGCTTCTAATGCTCATTTTCATTGAATACAGCTATAAAATAAACAAAAAAGTCTACAAAATAAATAGACTTCTGATTTTAATTTTAATTCACCTTTGAAAATTAACTTTTTTATCATTTTTAAGATTTTCAAAACAGCAATCAACAGATTAAAAATCAAATATTTACGATTTAATAATTTAATTAAAATCAATTAACCTACTAATTTAGTAGACTAATATAATTTATCTCATACTCTCCTTTTACAGGGGTTTGTCAATTATTAAATAATTTTGACCAGTTAAAAAAATCATAAACTTTATTCTCATGAATAAGAATACCTTTAATTCTTACCTATGCACCATTACGGCGGCAGCTCCTGCACAGCAAAATTGTTGTGGAATGCCTGCCCTTTCACAGCACAACTGTATTTCTCAAGACATGTGCTCTGATATGATGGGCATGATAATGATGTGCTAACTTTTTAAGAGATACATTCATTACTGTAGGAATTAAAGCCAAAAAGTTCAAGGCTTCTTTCATCCGGGTACATCTCCTGTAAATTTTACTTTTCTATTTTGTAAAACCTCCCTGAAAAAGGAGGCGGAAAGTCACACTTTTTACCGGGAGATCAGCAATAATAAACAATTCAGTTTAAACCTAGATTAATATAATGAAAAAGAAACAATGCAAGCTTGGTGTATTGGCCTTACTGCTATTCGCGGAATATGGTTTTGCACAAAGTAAAGACAGCCTTTCCAAGGAAACTTCCATCAAAGAAGTAGTGGTGGTAGCCTTTGGAAAACAGAAAAAAGAAGAGATTACAGGATCTGTACAATCATTGAAGGCTAAAAATCTTTCTAATCTTCAAAACGGAAATATTCTTCAGGGAATTGGAGGAAAAGTGACGGGAGTACAGGTAATTTCTTCCGGCCAGCCAGGTTCTCAGCCTACGATCAGAATGAGAGGAATAGGCTCTATCAACGCCTCCAGCGACCCCGCTGATTGTACTGGATGGAATTCCGTACAGCGGAAACCTGAACAGTATTGCGGCATCAGATATTGAAAGTATTTCTTTTCTTGAGGACGCCTCTTCGAATGCTTTGTATGGTTCCAGAGGAGCCAATGGAGTGATTATTGTGAACACCAAAAGAGGAAAAAGTAAAGGGACGCAAAGTTTTTCTAAATTTTGAGTATAATTTTAAGGCGCAAAAAAAGTCAAAAATTTTAGCAAGAGAATGTTTAAAATTTTCTCATGATTTCAACAAGTTTTGCATAAAAATCTGCTTAATTTGCAAAATCTGTGAGAGATAAAAGAAATCAACAGATTCTTTATTTTATAATAATGTCAGACTTATAATTGTCTTTCACCAGCTCGCCATTTTTATACAGTCTCTGGTTAATCACCTTCCCTTTTTCATTAAAATAAAGCCATAAAGCATTTTTTCTTCCCAGAGAATCTATTCGTCCTATTTCCTTCGGCATTTTATTGTTATGAAGAATCTGAATCGGAAATAATCCTTTTAGATCCTTTAATGAATCCATTTTTTCAGGGATCAACTCAGATTCCTCCCCGATTTTGAAAATATATTTTTTTCTTTGATTACTCTTTAAAATCAGCTCATCGCCTGATATTTCATATTTCCCTTCTGAGAAAGGTGCTGTTACAATTTGATCATAGCTTATATGTTCTGTCTTTAAAAATTCAAAGGTTCCGTCTTTTATATAAAGTGAATAGGTTCCATTTCCAGATTCCAGTTCAGCATATTTAGGATATTCTTTATCTTTTTTGCAGGATATAACAGACAAAAGAAGGATGAGAAGACTAATGGTTTTTATTTTCATGGGAAACTAAATTATTAAATATTTGAAATAAAAGCAAAAGAGGAAATACATATATTTGGAAACATTTTAAAGTAATATCCATTTCTTAGTCTCTCAATACAAAAAAACATAATGACCTCGACAAAATTATTCTTAACAGGTGTATTTTCTATTCTTTTATCCGTTATCATAACAGCTCAGAAGAAAGACAGCTATATGGGAAAAGTAGACAGTATTATCATCTCTGCCAGCCCAATAGCATTCAACGGAGTTGTTTTGATAGCTCAAAAAGGAAAAATACAGTATCTGAAATCCAATGGTTACAAAGATTTCGAAAAGAAGATTTCTTTAAAAACAGATGATCAGTTTGAAATCATGTCAAATTCCAAGCAGATGACTGCCGTTTTAATTTTACAGGCTGCCGAACAGGGGAAACTGAATCTTCATACTCCTATCAGAAAATACCTTCCTTCTCTTACCCAAACCTGGGCCGATACGGTTACGATCCATCATCTTCTGAACCATACCCACGGGATTACCAATCCGGAAAAACCTGCAGCTTTCAAAGCCGGTTCACAGTTCAAATATGGTAATCTTTCCTATATGATGCTTGGGGAAATCCTTAAAAATACAACAGGGAAAAGTTTCGCAGAATTGGCCAATACCCTTTTCAAAAAGCTGAGAATGAATAAAACTTTCGTCTACAATACAAAGAATAATCAATCTCTCGTTCCTGGTTATATGAACAAAAATAACCGGTTTGAAAAAGTAAAGGAAACCTTTCTGAATGATAAAATAGCATCTGCTGCAGGTATCATTTCCACAGTGCAGGATCTTGCAAAATGGGATCAGGCCTTATTTAAAGGGAAACTTCTCTCTCCTGAATTTCAAAAGCTGATGCTGACGCCTTCTACCCAATCCCAGCACAATGTTTTCGGAAAAGAAAGTATGGGGTTCGGGTATAATGTAAGATTTATCAAAGAGGCTGGGCTGGATTATTTTGCGGTGACAGGTCTTGGTGATGGTTTCACCTGCCTTAACACCTATTTTCCTTCCACAGATACTACCCTCATTATTCTTGAAAATCAGATGCCTGAAAACAGTGAATACTGGAGTGGTAAAGAAGCTGCGATAAAGAATGTGATTATTAAAGCCATAGCTACCCATTGATATTTTTATTAATTAGTGTACAAAAGCTCATTTTTAACATTTATTTTTAATAAATTTTTAATTTAGCCATACCTGAGTAATTTCCAATCTGTTTTTCAACACCTTACACGATATCCAGAATTATAAACCTGATTTAAAGAAAAATAACAGTCCTTTTGGAAAACAGAATCAAAACCATGATTCACAATTCTTTACACAAACAATGAAATCCATAGCATCAGTAGATGATCTCTTATAAATATTAAAAAAAAGTGTTACTTTTGCTTTAACAAATAAAATTGTTTTTAAGCTTTTTTATGAGTAAATTTATGTGCACCAAGTTATAAAACATTAAAATTCATTCCATGAGAAAAATAATTCTACTTATTACATGTATGTTCGGTATTTCAGTTTTCTCACAGATCAAAGTGTTGAAAAATGAAAGTTTGGTGGAAATTGGTAAAGATAATTCCGTTGGTCTCTATAAAAAGGAAGATAAATTTACAGTTAACTACCAGGATCTGAACACCAGCAACCTGAATACAATCCGATCTTTTTCATTCCAGAACATTAATGGAGATGTTGCCGGATTATATAAACTTATTATGGATGGTTTTATTTCCGCTCCAGAAGAAAATGTGGTATTGGAACTGCCCAATGATATTATAGAACTTCATTATGAAAAAAACTACGGGCAGCAGACCATGCAGTTTATTCAGGTGATCAACAAAAATAGAAAATACATTGGCAAGTCACAGTATTTAACCCAAAAACAGGTGGAAAAAATCTTTGGCCGAACCAACGGTAAATATACTATGTATGACAAACCCGCCAGTATCAACCCGGCAGCAGTAAAAGGAACCACCAATACAGCTTCTACAGCAGTTCCTGCATCTGGCGGAACCAAGAAAAAATCAAGAAAATAATTATATTTTAAAAATATTGCGAAACTCGTTCTACCGGATGAGTTTTTTTATTTTATTTTTGCATAAAGATAGTAAAACCTATGCCGCTTCAGATAATCAATTTAACCAAAAAATTTGGTGAACAGACTGCCCTTGACAACATCAACATTTCTATTGATAAAAATGAGATCATCGGTCTTCTTGGTCCAAACGGTGCCGGGAAATCTACCCTGATGAAATCTATTGTCGGTGCACTGAAAATTGATCAGGGAGAAATTATTTTCAATGGGATGAATATTGCTGACCATGAGATTGAAAGCAAAAAGAAAATCGGTTTTCTTCCTGAAAATAATCCGCTTTATCTGGAAATGTATGTAAAAGAATACCTTCAGTTTGTGGCCAATATCCACAAAATTTCTGAATCAAGAGTAGATGATGTGATTGAACTGGTAGGAATTACTCCGGAAAAATCAAAAAAGATCGGACAGCTGTCTAAAGGATACAAGCAACGTGTAGGATTGGCACAGGCCATTATTCATCAGCCGGATTTACTGATTCTGGATGAACCTACCAATGGTCTGGATCCTAACCAGATTATTGAAATCCGTAATGTGGTAAAAGAAATTGGTCAGGAAAAAACAGTTTTACTTTCTACGCACATCATGCAGGAAGTAGAAGCGCTTTGTTCAAGAGTAATTCTTATCCATAAAGGAAATATTCTTCAGGACTGCCCTATTGATGAGTTTAAAGGCAAATTTGAAAGCCTGGAAGATGCTTTTGCAAGCTATACCGCATAAAAAATATGAAACCGCCCGAAAGTTTTTCGGGCGGTTTTTTTTAGTTTTTTAGTATATATCCTACAGGTGCTGTAAGTTTTAAAATCTCGTACTTTTTATAGTGAACCCAGAATTTATTTTTATCATGAAAATCCTGATTCATGTAAAGGGTATCTTTCTGAGGCATAAGTACTACAAAAATATCTTTGTCAACCACTCTTATTTTCTCACTTACAATATGAATATCTGACAGTTCTTTTTTTGAGAAAAATGAATTTTCCTGTTCTATTTTTGAAGTTTTTATATTTTCTACAAGTTCATTTTTAACCAAATGATTGCGTACTGTAATCATTAAAAAAAATAAAATTAAGCTAATAAGCATTCCAAAATAAGCTCTGGATTCTTTTCTTACAATCTTACAATAGATTTCAATAATGGAGAAAATAAAAAAACTAATTACCAAAAGTGTTATAATGAGCTGAACAATATAAATCATTTTAAAACCTTAAAATTTAAGTTAAGAATTGTTATCTGTTTTTTCTTCTGTTACAGCAACAGTTTCAACATTTTTCTTCTGAACCTGCTCCAACAGCTGAAGTCCCAAAAGTCCGCTGATTCCTCCATTGGCAGAATCCCCGTTTCCTCCGATTAATACTTCAGGCATTATTCTTACATTCTGACTGGCTATATTTTCCATTATTTTTAATTGTGTAAAATTATTGCCGCCCATTGCTTCCACAGACAATTTGTAAGATTCCGCATTAGATTTACCGATGGCCAGAATTTTTTCTGCTTCTGCATTACCGGTTAATGAAATCTGTTCAGCGCTTGCCTTTGCCAGTAATTCTATTTTTTCGGCTTCAGCTTTTGCCAAAAGTCTTGTTTTTTCGGCTTCTCCGGTAGCCAGCAGCTTCAACCGGTCTCCTTCTGCGTTGGCCTGCAATCTTACAGAATTGGCATCTCCGGTTGCTTTTTTCACAGATGCATCTGCTATTCTTTCTGCAATCACAACGCCCTGATCTGCCTTTACAATTTCCTTCTGCATATCAGCAACAGCCGTTTCTTTCTCCAGAGCCTGACGGGTTTCCTGAGCCAGCATTTCAGTTTCATAAGTAATTTTCTGCTCTTCTGCCAGTTTTCTGTCTGTTAAGGTTTTCATTAAACTTTCCGGCGGAACAATAGCTCCAATCAAAGTATCAACAGCATTTACATTATATTGCTCCAAAACACTGCTGATGTGGTCTTTGGCCGACTGTTGTCTTTCTTTTCGGGTTCCTAAAAATGCAATTACATCACTGTCCTGCGCTGAGTTTCTGAAATAATTGCCAATAGTTGGTTCTAAAACCTGACTTACAAGATTAATCATATTTCCAAAACGCGCAATTACTTTAGGAGCTTCATAGGTAGGAATATGAATAATTTGTGAAACATCCAGATTGAAAGGGAAACCATCTTTACTTCTTACTGTAATAGTTGAAAGATTTTTATCAAGTTGGTGAGATTCGCTTCTTTCATAAGCCCAGTTCAAGACTAAATTGGTAGTAGGAACAAGCTCAACCTTCATAATATAAGGATTGATAGGATATTTTCCGGGGCCAATGGGTTCCGCCCAAACACCTTTATGACCTTTTTCTACAATATTTCCATGTTTAAAATCAACCCCGCTTAAATCTTTTCCGTCTTCTCCTACATAGCTGATGATTACGCCAACATGACCAATCGGAATTTCCGTCATTTTTACCATTTCCACTTTGGTAAACCAGGGATTCAGAAAATAAGAACCTGCCAGGATTACCTGTTCCTGAAGTCCTTTATATCCTCCGTTATTTAAAAAAGTATCAACATCCTGAAACTTATTATGATCATTGATAATTTTACCCGCAATCTGACCTTCTTCCAAAGGACTTCCTTCCATTGTGGTGATAATTCCGACTGCATTGTCAGGAATTTGGGTCATATCCGTTAATTCTATTTCAAACAGCAGCGTATTGATTCTGTAAGAACCCGGTGCAATAATCGCAGTCTGACGGCCTTTTCTTCCTCCGTTTTTTAAAAAAGCTTCGGCGTCCTGAAAAGAATCACAGTCTACTTTTCTGGCTAAAATCCTTCCTGTTTCCAGTTCTATACCATCTTTTGCAAGCAACAACCCTATTTTGCCGGTCGGGATTACTGTAAAAGGTTGAAAGTCGATAGAATATTGCCAGATCCATTTTCCAAAATAGACTCCCGGAGCTAATGTCTGAGCCTGAAAACCTGCTTCACCGTTGGTTGCGATAATTCTTCCTTCCGGAAGCTCCTGCTTTCCTACCAGCACAAATTTTTTGGTAACCAATCCTATTTTGTCCTGGGGAACAATGATCAATCCAAAGAAAATTCTTAAAATGAATTTGTAAAAAAATATGCACAAAAGTGCCATTACAGCCGGAACCATCCAGCCATGAAAAACTAATTCCATAATTTGTTTTTTGTTTTTTTGATTAAATTTGAAAACAGGGATTGCGCTCTGATCCTTCAGAATATGAAAAAGCAGAGTACGAATTATATAATAATTCTTTCGAAAAAATTAAGAAATTGAGGGAGGAGATGTATTAAAAATCGTGAAGATGATTTCTGATACTTTTAATACGAAAAACTTAAAATTAATGAGTTCCATTTTGATAATAAAGGAACGAGATCCTTTGATGGTACAAATGTACATAAGAAAAGTATTCAGTTGTTTCAGAATTTGATAATATTTCACAAACAAAATGATAATTAACTGAAAATCAACATCATTATTTTTAAGAGCGTCTATACAAAAGTCTTAAGAACTTCTTTTTCAGAACGATAAGTCTTCTCGTTAATGAAAAATGGCTTCATATTTGATAGAGTCTGAAATATTAACCAATAACCACTCAATATGATAAAGCATATTTTATTAGGAACTTTCTGCTTAGTCCAGTTTTCTTTCGTTTATGCCAACGAAGTTCCTACTCCAAAAACAGAAGGTTTTATAACCTCTTCTATCCTTCAGCAGGTCCCGAAGACTGTTATTATCAAAACCAAAAAATTCAAGATCAGAATAGACAAGCAGCCGAATGGCAAGTACCTTTACCAATCCTGGAATGCCAATGCAAAGATCACCGCTAAGCCAAGTATGATCATCAGCGATGGTGAACTGATCCCTGACGGCACGGGAGGAAATTATTACATTAACTTCAATAATGAAGGACACAGCTATCAGATCTGGAGAAATTACCTTACAGATTCTCCGAAAAAAGCGCCTTACACCTTGGTTGTAAATGATGCTAATGATCGGGAAATCGTTCGCCAGGATGGCTATGTGGTGAAAAATTAAGAGTATATAGGCTGGAAGATGGAAGAGAGAGGCTGGAAGTTGATAGTCTCATTTTTAGAATCTACAGTCTTTCCAACTCTCTTATACAATAAAGATCCTGCATCAAATTATATATGCGGGATTGTTTTATGTTCCGGATTGTTTTAATTCTGTAAAAAGGGAGCTTTCTTCGTAGCTTTCTTTAGCTGCTCTGTAACCGATATTGAAAATTTCCTCCAGTCGGTCTTTTCTTCGTTCAAAAGTTCCGTAGGAAGATAATTTCTGGGAAGATATGAACCAGTCACAATAATCAAATTTTATTTTTTCAATCCTGTAGGAAAGAAGGTCGTAAGATCGGGAAACAATTGCTTTGATAGAGTTCAGATCTTTAATTTTAGCTTCATTGGGTGGTGATACAAAAACACCAATTAATTTATCACAATCTTCTCTGATAATGTCCGCTGGAAAATTATTCAATACTCCTCCGTCACAATACATTTCATCTCCAATGATGTAAGGAGTGGTTATACCAGGAATAGAGCATGACGCAATAATAGCATCTACGATTTCAAAATCTTTATCAAAAATCTTCTGGGTTCCGGCAACTAATTCTGTTGCTACAATCTTCACTTCAATATCAAGATCACCTAATTTCATTTCCTGAAAAATAGGTTTCAGATAATTCCTGAAGATCACTGAAGAAACCAATCCCGGCTGATTGAATGTGAAGTGTTTCCAATTGAAAAAATACACAGAATTGAAGAATTCCAGGATTTCGTCCGGAGTTTTTCCGACAGCGTGCAGACATCCTACGATAGATCCCGCACTGCAGCAGGAAAGGATATCTATCTCAATCCCTTTTTCCTGTAAGAATTTTAATACTCCTGCATGAGCGATTCCTTTGGTACCGCCTCCTGATAAAACAAGTCCTACTCTCTCAAAATTCATTGAATAAATGTAAGAAAACAGTCTGAAATAATTAAGTTAATTTTTATAAATATGCTGATTTTAAAATTATTTTAAGAAAAATCACTGTAATCATATCAAAATTCAATCAAAACAGTTTTAACTCCTTAAGCAGTCTGACCTTCAATCTGCTATTAAAGCTTATACTTCTCAAAAATTAATGTAAAAATGATCATGCAGATATTAAATATATACCATAGTTTTTTACTTTTATCAAATCAATTTATAATAAATGATCCTTGTAAAACAATAGTTTAAATTAAAGTGAACAATAGTAATGACTTAAAAGACCTTGCCAAATTATTTCTGAAGCTGGGAATCATTGGATTTGGAGGTCCGGTTGCCCATATCGCTATGATGCAAAAAGAAGTAGTAGTTGAAAAAAAGTGGCTGACAGATCAGGAATTTCTGGATCTTATTGGAGCTACCAATATCATTCCAGGTCCTAACAGTACTGAAATGGCAATTCATATAGGGCGTGAAAGAGCAGGCTGGAAAGGGCTTATTGTTGCGGGGCTTTGTTTTATCCTTCCCGCCGTTATTATTACCGGTACTTTTGCATGGCTGTACAAAAAATATGGCCAGCTTCCCGAAATATACCCTTTCATTTATGGAATAAAGCCTGCTATTATAGCTATTATTTTAGGCGCTGTATTCCCATTGGCAAAAAAATCAGTAAAAACTTTCCGATTAGCAGCTGTTGGTGTAATTGTTCTCATATGTTCTTTTTTTAAAATCAATGAAATAGGATTAATGTTCGGAGCCGGTCTGCTACTATTGATAATAGATTATCTGCAAAAAAACAATGTAAAAAGACTGAACAATTTAATTTTTATTGGGCCGCTGCAGTTTTTACTATCCGATGTTTATTCTCTTCTCAATTTAAAATTATTCTGGATCTTTCTGAAGGTGGGCGCCATATTATACGGCAGCGGATATGTTTTATTCGCCTTTCTGAATACAGAGCTTGTTTCCAAAGGAATTATTACACGCCAGGAACTCATAGATGCTATCGCTGTAGGCCAGTTTACACCGGGTCCGGTGTTTTCTTCAGTGACATTTATCGGATATCAGATCAATGGGATTTCGGGAGCTCTGGTATCTACGTTAGCTATATTCCTTCCTTCTTTCATATTGGTTGCTTTAACAGGTCCTTTCGTCAATAAAATGAGAAATTCTTCAACATTTTCTTCTTTTCTTAATGGTGTAAATGTGGCCTCAATAGCTCTCATTATTTCTGTATGCATCACTATGGGAATTGACAGCATTACCGACTGGAAAACAACTCTTATTGCCTGTGTCAGTATAGCTATCCTGTTCGTTTTTAAAAAACTAAACAGTGCTTTTGTGGTTATCGGAGGAGCGTTACTGGGTTATTTATTATATTTTCTGACGTGAATATGGTATAAACAGTAATCATTTTCCATAAAAAACCACAGATGAAAATCTGTGGTTGTATGATTAATCCTGAAGCTCATTTCTATTCTTATCAATTAGATGTGCATTAAACCTAATAGGTTTTAAAAATTTTAAGCTAACAATTTCATCAGAAATCTCTTAAGAAAACAGAGAATAAACCTAACAGGTTTTTGAAACCTGTTAGGTTATTTTTCTTTAATTTAAAAAAATACATATAATCTGTATTTTATATTTATCTTATTCTAGTTTAGTATCATACAATTGTAGAAGCTCAAGATAATCTTTCTCTGTTTTGGCTTGCTTTAGTTTTTCTGTCAAGTCTAAATCATCTTTAAATAGCTTCTTTAAATTCCGGCTGAAATTATCTAAAAGACTCTCTTCATAAAGAATATTTTTATCCTTATCAACTAAATAATTCAAAATTTGAATACCTGGTGAAAGAATAGAGTTATTAAAGGCTTTATACCAATTTATATTCTTTCCCTCATAAACTACTTCAACCAGTCCTTTCTCTTTAAGAAATTTATCTGTTGATGCAAAATATTCATGCTTCTGCTGATTCTCATCCAAAATTTTAATATATCTTACTTCATTAATGGGAACCTAAGTTGTATTCCCTTTTTCATCCATCATTTTCATTTTAAATAAAACAGTGGCAAATGAATATTTTTTATTGGTATACATAACCCGTATTTCTCACCCTAGCCCTTAGAGTATCTCCGGAATTTTTTAAAACATATTCTGTTGGAAAATACCTTTTGTTTTCTTTTTCTTGAGAAAAAATGAAGGCAACACAAAGGATTGCTAATAAAAAAAATATTTTCTTCATGGTTAATTATTAAAAAAGCCCAGAAAAATCTGAGCTTTTATATATCTAAATTAATTGATTAAATGTGAATCACCTCACCGTAAGCCGCTGCAGCAGCTTCCATAATCGCTTCAGAAACCGTAGGGTGCGGGTGGATAGATTTGATGATCTCGTGACCTGTAGTTTCTAATTTTCTGGCAACAACAGCTTCAGCAACCATATCTGTTACTCCTTCACCAATCATGTGGCATCCTAACCACTCACCGTATTTAGCATCGAAAATCACTTTGATAAATCCGTCTGTGTTTCCGTTTGCAGTAGCTTTACCACTTGCAGAAAGAGGGAATTTACCTACTTTAATTTCATATCCTTTTTCTTTAGCCTGCTTTTCAGTAAGACCTACAGAAGCTACTTCAGGATGGCAGTAAGTACATCCAGGGATATTGCCATAGTCGATTTTTTCAACATGCATTCCTTTGATTTTCTCAACACAAGTGATTCCTTCTGCAGAAGCTACGTGAGCCAACGCCTGAGTTGGGATGATATCTCCGATGGCATAGTAACCAGGTACTGAAGTTTCATACCATTCGTTCACTAATACTCTTCCTTTATCTGTCTGGATTCCAACCTCTTCTAAACCGATGTTCTCGATATTAGCAGCAATACCTACAGCAGATAATAAGATATCAGCTTCAAGAGTAATGTTTCCGTTAGCTGTTTTCACAGTAGCTTTTACTCCTTCACCAGTTGTATCAACACTTTCTACAGAAGCGTTTGTCATGATCTCGATTCCTGTCTTTTTCAGAGATTTCTCTAGGTGTTTAGAGATTTCTTCGTCTTCTACAGGTACGATGTTTGGCATAAATTCAACAACAGTAACTTTAGTTCCCATTGTGTTATAGAAGTCAGCAAATTCTACCCCGATTGCCCCTGAACCTACAACGATCATAGATTTCGGCTGCTCAGGAAGAGATAATGCCTGTCTGTATCCGATTACTTTTTTACCATCCTGTGGTAAGTTTGGTAATTCTCTTGAACGGGCTCCTGTAGCGATAATGATATGAGTACCTGTATATTCGGTTACTTTTCCTTCTTTATCTGTAACAGAAACTTTTTTACCTTTCTGTACTTTTGCAGTACCAAGAATTACGTCAATCTTATTCTTTTTCATCAAGAATTCGATTCCTTTGCTCATTTTGCTGGCAACACCACGGCTTCTCTGAATTACATTCGGGAA
The DNA here is from genome assembly GCF_004916905.1 of Chryseobacterium candidae. Lineage (GTDB taxonomy): Bacteria > Bacteroidota > Bacteroidia > Flavobacteriales > Weeksellaceae > Chryseobacterium > Chryseobacterium candidae. The sequence continues at coordinate 48,972 of NZ_SDLV01000055.1, read as the reverse complement.
TTCAAAGCTAGCCTCCACTTTATTCAAACCATAATCTTCCGCATGGTTGATATAATGAAAAACCTGAGCAGATTTCAATAAAGCTTTAGTTGGAATACATCCCCAGTTAAGGCAGATTCCTCCTAAATTTTCTTTCTCGATAATTGCGGTTTTGAAACCTAATTGCGCTGCTCTGATCGCAGTAACATATCCACCAGGACCACTTCCAATGACAATAATATCGTAATTCATTACTTTAAAAATTTTTATGCGAATTTAAGGAAAAATATTGGATGTTTAATGTTTCTGCAAACTGATCTTAAAATGCATCAATAAAGCTATTTTTATTCAATTTTAAACAAAGAAAGAGAATACAATACGCATTCTCTTTCAATAAATTTTGTCTTATACTGAAAACTCATCAAAACTTAAAGTATAAAAAACGGCTTTTCAAATTTTAATAACCGCAAAAATACTGTATTATTTTGCCTGTTTAAGTAATCGTTTTTCAGCCGCATATCTTTCATTCAGAGCTTTCATCTGATCTCTTTTCATCTTTTTGGTAGCAAGCGGGTGATTAAGGATCAGTTTTTTCTCAGTATTGTATTTTTTGGTAAGTTCCTGCATTTTAATATTTACCAACTCACTTTTTGAAGGATGTGGAGGCGGTGCTGGATGTTTCTGAGCTGAAACATTCATAGATAAACCTAATAACAATACTGTTGAAATTAATAACTTTTTCATAATGTTCCTATTTTTGAATGGTTTCAATTAATTCGATATTATTTAATGAAATTCATTCCGGTTCACAATAAATCTTGCATATATCATACCAAGATTTATATACAATAAAATCTGAAAAAGAAAAAACAAGAAATTTCTGCCAACATTTATTATTGCAGATGTTTATCACCGCCTATCCTGCAGATATTATCTTACTTCATAACTTGATTAACCTATCCCTTTTAGTAATAATAGATTCGACAGGCTGAGCCTGACAATGCTTAAAAATTTGGGATGGTATTGGAGTTTTCAACCTGAGCCGGTCGAAAGTCTATCAATAAGAAAACCTTTGTTAATCATTAATCTCGTGTATTAATTAAAGGAATAAGTTAATAACTTGAAATACTCTGCCGATTGCTTTAAGATTAATCACTCATTTTATATCACTAAATATTGTATTATATGCATAGCAATTATTCAATATTTAGTGAATTTTATATATTTTTTTTTACATTTGTATAAAAACATCGCAATATGAAAAAATATATTTTGATCCCTTTATTGGGGGCTTTACCCTTAATGGGACAGGTTGGGATTAACACCCCAAATCCTAACAGTACTCTCGCTATCAACGGCTCATTAAGAGCCGGATATACCCAGATCACGGACACAAGTTATAATATTCTTTCAACTGATCATTACATTACTTATAATGGAACAGCTGATGCTACATTTACTCTTCCTGTCATAGGAACGGGAACTGCAAGTTATACCGGAAGAATTTATAAGATTAAAAATATCTCTGCGAATGCAATTACTCTCAAGGCTTCCAGTGGTAATACCTTAAGAATTGACAATACACCGACTGCTTCTTTTGTCATTCCTACAGGGGCTTATGCTGAAGTAGTCAACAACAGTAATACGAGCGGAGGAACATGGGATTTATCTTTTACAGTTCTTCCTAAGCCGAGTAACGTAGAAATTTATGGTACTCAGCTTTCCATTCCTCCTCATGCATTAGGAGCATCAGCTATTTCTGACTGGACCAATCATTCTAATACAGCCTATGATACCGGCTCAGGAAAGGACAGATGGTGGGTGGTGAGTAAAACATCTGTAGATGGAACTCATACTTCTACCTATTCCAATGCAAGCAGAATGACCATTGTCTACGAATATCAGGATACTCCTTTCAATGTCACCAATATGTATCCTATTCTCACACCAGGAAATAACTCAAGTTTTCCAGATGTATTTACAGGATCTTTTGTAAGTCTTGACAATAATGGTAATGGTGGTAAAACCAGACTTACGGTATCTGTGGCCCGTGTGGATCTTATAGGTAGTAATGGCTCCAATAATGGTAACTGGGCAGGAACTTTCTTACTGAATGTTTTGTTAGCCAGAAAATATTAATATTTTCAAGAATAAACATAAAAAGAACAGAAATTTCTGTTCTTTTTATGTTATAAAATCTATTTTTTAATACATTTATGACTCTTTTTAAAGAAGCACTTATGAAGACTTCTGCGGAAAAAAATTAAAGACTGCTTCTACCAAAGAAGTCGGAAGATATTTTAAGAGCCAGTAAACTTACCCTGCTTCCGGAAACTAATATTCATGTGAAAGAAAATCTGAAAAAGGTTGAAAAAAATAAAAAGCCGTCTCCTATATTATTAGTTAGAGTACAAAATGAATTGATCATTGCAGATGGTTATCACCGACTGTGTTCCAGCTATTATCTTACTGAAGATTTGGAGGTTCCCTTCAGATTGATTTAAGTAATTATCAAAAATACCTCCTTCCAATAAAAGTGATTTTTCCTAAAATCCGCTTTAAATATTCATTTTGGTTGTTTTTTTTATCTTTGTATAAATTAACTTTTCATTATATGAAAAAATACATCTTTATCGTTTTATTCGGAGCTGTTTCCTTAAATGCTCAAGTAGGTATTAACACAACAACACCCAACAGTACCCTTGCCGTAAATGGTTCGTTAAGGGCGGGCTATACTCAGATAACTGCTACAAGCTATAATATCCTGGCTACTGATCACTACATCACTTATAACGGAACGGCTGATGCCACTTTCACCCTACCTGTAATCGGAACCGGAACAACCAGTTTTACCGGAAGAATTTATAAGATTAAAAACATTTCTCCGAATGCCATTACATTACAGGCTTCCAGTGGAAATACTTTAAGAATAGATAACACACCGGTTTCCTCTTTTGTAATTCCTACAGGAGCATATGCTGAAGTAGTCAACAACAGCAATACTTCCGGAGGAACGTGGGATTTATCTTTTACAGTGCTTCCAAAACCGAGCAACGTAGAGATTTATGGTACGCAGCTTTTTATTCCTCCTCATGCGCTTGGAATTTCAGCTACTGCAGACTGGACCAATCATACTAATTCAGGCTATGATTCTGGTACTGCAGCTGACAGATGGTGGATCGTGAGTAAAACATCTGTGGACCGGGCTCATACTGCTTCCTACTCCAACACAAGCAGAATGACGCTTGTTTATGAATACCAGGGAACTCCATTTAATGTTACGAATATGTATCCTATTCTTACTGCGGGAAATAACTCAAGTTTTCCCGATGTGTTTACCGCATCATTTGTAAGCCTGGCTAATAACGGTACAGCAGGCAGAACCAGACTTACCGTATCTGTAGCCCGTGTAGACTTTATCGGTACAAACGGAACCAATAACAGTAACTGGGCGGGAACATTCTTATTGAATGTCCTATTGGCGAGAAAATACTAATATTATAAAGATATACAAAAAGAGCAGAAATTTCTGCTCTTTTTTTGTTATAAAACTTCAATATTTTGTTTTAGTGTAAGATTCCTGGATGAGTTACCAACCATGATCCTGTAGATTCCTTTTTCTACAGCCCATTTCATTTTTTCATTCAGAAACTGTAAGTGCTTTATGGGAACTTCAATAGTAACAGATTTTGATTCCCCGGGCTGCAGTTCTACTTTCTGAAATCCTTTGAGCTCAATTACAGGTCTGGAAACGGAAGCAAGTATGTCTTTTACATACAGCTGAACCACTTCATTCCCCGCTTTTGACCCTGTATTTTTCACATTGACTTTAGCCACAATGGTTTCGTTTTCTGAATATTGAGCCTTGTTCAGCTGCAGATCAGAAATTTCAAAAGAGGTATAACTTAATCCGAAACCAAACGGATACAATGGCTCACCACTCAGATCATAATAGTCATTTCCTCTTCCTGTTGGATGATGATTATAAGTTAAAGGAAGCTGCCCTTCTTCAGCAGGAAATGTTACAGGTAATTTTCCTGAAGGATTCTCTGCGCCAAAAAGTGTTTTTGCAACGGCATTTCCGCCTTCTTCTCCCGGATACCAAATGTCTAAGATCGCTCCTACTTTATCTTTCCATGCTGTTGTCTTAATGGCCGATCCGCCTACTAAAAGAACGGTAATTGGCTTATTTAATTTTGAAACTTCATGAATAAACGCTTCCTGGTTGCCTGGTAAACTCAGTGATGCGCGGTCCTGAAATTCGCCTTCATGAATTCCGGCTGTTACAAGAATGTAATCTGCTTTTTGGGCAAGATCTAAAGCTTCGTTAAAATCTTTCTGATAATCGTACAAACCATAGTTCCAGATCAGTTCCAGATTGGCTTCTCCACGATTTTCATGAAATTCAATCTTAAGATCATATTTCTTTCCTTTTATAAAGTCCACAGGTATTGATTTTGTAGAATAGCTAAGCTTTTCCCATTGATCAATCACTAATTTCCCATCCAGGTATAGCCTGAAACCATCATTTCCACGCAAGCCTATCAAATATTTCCCGGAATCCGGGGCTTCCAGTTTTCCTGTCCAACGAATACTATAATGATCAGGCTGCAGTTTTTCCGGATCGGGAGAGTATAAAGTCCATTTGAAACTGAGGTTTTCATCCTGCCTTCCAAAAGCCGGATTACCTTTTAAATCGGGATTAGCGAAATAATATCCTGTTAATCCCTTTTTATTTTCAGAAGATAAATATTCATTTGAAATTGTGGTGAAGTCTTTTACATTCCAGTCAATTCCTCTTGAATACGCAACTTCAGTATCTGTATTTTTTACATAATTTTTAAGACCATCCAGAATATTTATTTTTTTGTTTCCAGGCCCTGAGTAACCACCTAATCTTGCATCCACAGCATCTGTTCCCACTACAAGAATTTTTTTAACATTTTCAGGAACAGGAAGTGTATGATTATTATTCTGAAGCAAAACAAAAGATTCTGCAGCTGCTTTTTCTGCCAAAGGTTTATGATTTAGTTTTTTTAATTCTTCAATTTCCTTAGCAGAAACATAGGGATTTTCGAATAGTCCAAGTTCAAATTTGGCTCTCAATACTCTTGAGACGGCATCGTCTATTCTTTCTTTAGAAATTCTTCCATCTAAGAAGGGAGGAATAAAGAGTTGATAATGTTTATATTCTGTCTGAAAAATGACATCAAGTCCGGCATTGATAGCCTGTGCAGAGGCATCATCATAATCTTTTGCCGTAAAATGCAGAACATTTGCTCCACCCACTGCACTGGCATCACTAATGACAAAGCCTTTGAAATCCCAGTCTTTTTTTAATTTTTCAGTTAACAGCCAATGATTGGCGGTTGACGGTCTTCCATCAAGCAAATTATAAGAAGTCATCACAGAAAGGCTTTTTCCTTTTGTAAAAGCGTTGTAAAAAGGAATCAAATGAGTTTCTTCCAGATATCTTTTGCTCCAATGAATCGGGTATGAATCTCTTCCACCTTCTCCTACATTAGCTAAAAAGTGTTTAGGCGTGGTAATAATTCCCATATTTTCAAACGAAGTGACAAAGCTGACTCCCATTACGGAGGCCAGAAACGGATCTTCACCGTAGGTTTCTTCTGTTCTTCCCCATCTCACGTCATTTGCAAGGTTGACCACTGGTGTCAGAATCTGACGGATTCCTCTTAATTTTGATTCTCTGGCAATTGCTGTTGAAATCCTATTCATTAATTCAGGATTGAAAGCAGCAGCCAGACCTATTGCCTGCGGAAAAGCGGTAGCACCTTCCCGAACCAATCCGTGTAACGCTTCATCAAAAGGAATAATGGGAATTCCCAGCCTTGATTCTTCTACGAAATATTTCTGAATGGCGTTGATCTTTTTCACAAGTATCTCTGCATCTTCACTGGCATTGTATTTCAGCAGCTGTCCTGCGGCTCCGCCTCCCTGATTTCCTGCGCTTACCTGCAATCCGAAAATTCCGTGGGAATATTGTCCTTTCGGAACGTTATCCAGATCTCCGGGAATCATAAAACACTGCCAGAACTTCTCCTCCGGAGTCATTCTCTTCAACAGATCCTGAACTCTGGCTTCGATGGGTTGTTTGGGATCTTTATATAGAGGTTTTTGGGCAAAAGTAATCACAACATTCAACAATAATGCGACTCCAGCAAGTTTAAAACAAATGCATCTCATTATTGAACGATTTGAATTACAGTTGAATATTTTAACTGAGATCTTTCTTTCGGCAAATTAATTTCAATTGAATTACCTGATTTTTTCCATTGAATTTTCTTTGACAAGCCTAAAACTTTCAAAGATTTTGGTTTAAAATGATCAGGAATTGTAAAACTTAACGTTGATGGAGATTCATAATTTGTTTTTTCATCCAAGTGAAAAATATTCACTGTTTTTCCATCTTTGCTTTGTGTATAATAAAAATTTCCGTCGTGATAAGGCGCAATGCTTCTGGTTGCAAAAACAGCGGACTGATTTTTTTCCATCCAGCCGGAAATTTGCTGTAATCTTTCGTATACAATGGCATCATAATCTCCGTTAGGTCCGGGTGCAATATTCATGAGGTAATTTCCACCTCTTGAAATGATTTTTACCAGGGTTTCAATGATCTTCTGGGAGGTCTTATAGTTATCATTGGGAACGTAAGAAAAAGAATCTCCCATGGTGATGCAGCTTTCCCAGGGAATGGAAAGAGCATGTTCCGGAACTGCCTGCTCAGGAGTGACATAGTTTTCCCATTTTCCCGGAACGGTGCGGTCTACAATGATTATTCCCGGCTGATTTTTTCTCGCCATTGTTCCTATTTTGTCCATATCAATGTCCTGTTCTACTTTGATGGTGCGCTGCCATTCTACTTTCTGGTCTATGGTGTGAAAAGGGCGTACCCAACCGCCGTCTAACCAAAGAATATCTATTTTCCCATAACGGGAAGTAATTTCATTCAGCTGATTGAAGGTGAACTTTTTAAAGTTCTCCCATCTTTCCGGATATTTCCTTGGATCATAATTGACATTTCTGTCTTTGGGTGGAAAATAAGACCACCAATAATCATCGGAATGCCAGTCTGGCTTAGAAAAATAGGCTCCGATTTTAAAGCCTTCCTTTCTGAACGTATTGAAAATTTCTTTCGTCACATCAGATTTTGGATTTTTTGAAAAAGGGGTTTTGGAAGAAGTGATTTTATAATCTGACTGCCGGGTATCAAACATAGCAAAACCATCATGATGCTTGGTGGTAAAAACCACATATTTCATTCCAGCCTTTTTTACGGCATCCGCCCATTTCTGAGGATTGAACTGGGTTGGATTGAAAGTTGTCTGAAGATTTTCATAATTCTTCACATATTCGTAGTAAGATTTTCCATGTTCAGGTTTTCTCTGTGTCCATGATTCATCTTCCGGACATAAGCTCCAGCTTTCAACAATTCCCCACTGGCTATAGGTTCCCCAATGCATAAACAGCCCGAATTTCATATCCTGCCATTGCTCCAGATTCTGGACTACCAACGGGTCTGTGGGCTTCTGATAGCCTTCTGATACATTATGAACTTGTGAAAAAGCGATTGAACTTATTAAAAAGGATGAAAGAAAAAAGGGTTTTATTTTGGATATAACCAGCATATGGAATAGTTTTCCGCTAATTTAATTATCCTTTGGGAAACCCGCAAACATTAGGATTCCAAGAGATTAAGAATCGCTTCATCAAATTCGGGATATAAAAACTTAAATCCGCTTTTTATAAGTTTTTCAGGATACACATTTCTGCTTTTTAGGAGTAATTCGGTTTCTGTTTTCATGAAGAGAGATGCAATTTCCAGCTGCCAGACAGGAGCATTGAGTCCAAAAGGCATTTTCATTTTATTTCTCAGTTTTCTCATCATGTTTTGATTGGAAAGAGGAGCCGGTGCGGTTATATTCACTGTTCCTGAAAGAGTCTCGTGCCGAATAATCCAGTCCACTGCTTTACAAAAATCTTCAATATGGATCCAGCTTACCATCTGAGTGCCTCTTCCCTGCTTTCCTCCCAGGCCCAGTTTTGTAATCATTTTCAGTTTTGGAAAAGCTCCACCATTTTTTCCCATAACAATAGAAGTCCGGAGAGCAACTTTTCGTATTTCTTCATTTTCAACTTTAAAAAATTCTGTCTCCCAGCTTTTGCAGATATTCATAGAAAAATCGTCACCGATAATTCCGTTTTCTTCTGTATTGATATGTTTTTCAGAATGAACATAAATAGTTGCCGAACTGGCATTCAGCCAAATTTTGGGTTTTTCAGAGCATTGATCTATGGCTTTCTGTAATATTCTTGTGCTCTCGATTCTTGAGGAGTAGATTTCATTTTTATTTTTCTCGTTATAGCGGCAGTCCACAGATTTTCCTGTCAGGTTAATGAGAACATCTGCTTTTTCGAGGTAATTTTTCCATTCACCTATCGTTTGGGCATCCCAAAGGATTTCATTTTTATGTTGGGGATTGCGAGTAAGGATATAAACTTGATTTCCTTTTTCTGTAAAGTGTTTTTCTAAGTTTTCGCCGAGAAATCCGGTGCCTCCGGCTATGATTATTTTCATTTTTTAAGGTTTAAAGTTTGGAGTTCAATGTTTAAGGTTTTCCCACAGATTTCACAGATTTTCACAGATGATTATGTTGTATTTTCCTTGTGCATATTTGTGAAAATATTGGTGATATTTGTGTTTAAAATAATTTGTCACAACTATTATTGGAGAGCGTTTTTTTTCCCACAGAATGCACAGATTTTCACAGATTTTTATGAATAGACAAGATGTTTTAATCTCTTCATTTTTCAGCTGATGTATTTCTTTATTTTGACTTGTATTTCTGAGCCTTCGGCAAGCATTACGGAAATAGGTTTTTGTTGATTCAGGCATGTAAAATCATTTCCATAGATCTTTTGAAAATCAATTTCTAAATGATGTTCTTTTACAGGGTAACAATCCCATTTTGGATGGCATACTTCGTATTCTGAAGTTGTATCGTCTTTTTTTGTAAAACCAAAATAGTGTTCTGTGATAAATTCAAATTCTGAGTTTTCTTCCATTGGTTTTGCAGTATTTTCGGCTGTAATCTGGATAGAATGCCAGCTTTTATCTTTCCATGAATACCGGATCTGGAGTTCATCTCCTTTTTCATCAATCTGATTTTTCATCGGCATGGTATGATAATTTTCTTTATATATGGAATTGGCCACCAGACTTAAAGCAGGTTTTGGAACAATTTCTTTGATAAACACCACTCCTCTTTTCCAGATTCCGTTTTCTTTTTTCTTTACATAAAATCTTAGATTCACTTCCTCAAAATTGCGGTGAAAAGGGATCGGTAAACCCAAAAGTCTGGTATTTAAAAACATAAATCCCACCAGACTTACGTAGCATTTGCCTTTATAAAAATCGAGTTCAGTTCCTTTTGGAAGGTAAGGCTGCAAAACTTCAGGATTGATCTCGTAATTGATGATGGCCAGTTTTCGCCATTCTGCTTTTAAAAAGTTCATCACTCTGTTTTTTAGGTTAAAAAATCGCAATTCCGTCACGGACAGAAGATTCTGCAATGGTTTTGATCATTTCATTTCTTCGGATCAGAAAGTTTTTGAGATAAGTTCTGAGGAAAACAGCATTAAATAACTTTCCAATAATGCCCAACGGAGACTCAAATTCGAAAATATCTGTCATCAACGTATTTCCGTTTACAGATTTAAAAATATGTCGGTGACGCATAGATTTGAATGCTCCTTTCTGCATGACATCAATAAACTGAAACGGTTTTTCCATGCTGACAATTTTTGTAGTGAGATTTTGATAGACTCCCAGATGTTTTGCCCGCCAGGTTACGGTTTCATTTTTTTCAATCAGTCCTGAAGTACGTCCTGCAATGGCTTTTTCATGAGATATAGAAGTGGATTGCTGATGGAGATCGATATTTCTTGCCAGATCAAAAACATAGTGAATATCTGCTTTGATGACTGTATTTAAATATATGGTTGACATTTTTTAATAGGTTTTAGCGATTACATTTTAATTTATATAGTTGACAGAATAATTATTACTAATGCTGTTATTCTAAATAATATCCATGAAATGGTCGGAAGAAAATTCAACTTTAGTATGCGGCATCTCCTTATATGTTCCAGAAACATGATCAATATGACAATTCCAAAATATATCATATAAAAAACAGGAGTAAAACTGATTATCAGCGCAGGAATTAACAGTAAAGTTCCGATTAAAGAAACAGTCATCATATTTCCGAGATAATCCCAGATTTTATCTTTGAGATAAGTTTTTAAAAAGATAGTCTGCCAAAGGATCTGGCCAAGACAAACGGCAAATTCTCTCACGAAATTTCTCTCTAAATTCAAGTTCAGTTTACCAGAAAATACACTTAAGATATATGCCGAAAAAATAACAACAAAACCGATGTATGCAACTCTGTATTTCAGGTTAAAATCCGGTACACAGGATCGTTCTGTATGGTCTTTTTGAGAAGGAATAATCTGTTTCCGGTTATAAGAAACGAAAGAATACAGCTTTTTGAAAAACCAATACAAAGGCTTCATTCTTGCTGTTTTCTCTAACACTGGAAAAGAGTTTCCTATGATGAGAAGAAGACTGTCTAATCCATACACAACTTCGTTTCTGTTATGATCTATCAATGCAATCTCATTCTTTGCCCGGTTGAAATCTATCAGGGTTTTATTTCTCAATGTGATTTCTGTAAAGGCTTCTCTTCCCTCTTCATCCAGCATTCCGCATTTTGTAAAACCTTTGGAATACAGATTACACATTGGACATTCATTGTCGTAGATCAAGGTGTGATTTTTGAGCGTTTTCATAGTCGTAATTTATAGGGTTCATAACTGTTGTAGCAATCATACACATAGAGAATGGCCATTATCGGAGTATAAAGCAATGAAAGAAGCAGAAATATGCCTATGAGAGCCATTGTGAATTCATTATAAATTTTTTGATCAACCAGAAGCAGACATATCCAGACCGGCATGATGGTTAATCCATATACTCTGAACTCAGATGTCTGTTTTAGTTTAAAAAATAACCTGATCAGATAACTTATCAATTGCGCTCCTCCAACCCCATAGTAGAATTCTATAAACTTCCAGTCTTTGTAATGCATTACAGCACCTACGATACAGACTATGAGAATGATCAATTGGATAAAGTAATCGTATTTTAGAAATGTTTTCATGGGGAGTATTATTTAAAGTGATCCTTTTCTTCTGAAATAAATAATCAGGAATAAGTGAATGATTAAATTTTTCATAATTATTATTTATTTAAAATTTTCAGTAATTTTTGAAATTTGGTTTCAAATAAAAAACTAGTTTCTTTTCACATGAAGAATTTCAACCAGATCCAGATATCTCATGTGCGATATGATGGAGAGTCCGTTTTTGATAAACTGATCTTTAAGATCTTCCAGGCTTTCATTTTTATTGATATAATGGAACAATTTTCCAAATTCATTCCCAAAAACCTTTGTCACAAGAACCTCTATATACCATTTCACACAATTGAATCTCCACTTTGTTTTGGGTTTCACAAATTCTACAATGATAATTTCACCTTTCTCATCAATGATATTTGAAAGTTTATCTGCAAAAATCGGTTTCTGGTCTTCTTCTATCGTCTTTGTCCCGTAAGAGCAAAGGATAATATCCATAGAATGATCGGGAATCTGGCTTTCGAAAAAATCGTTCCGGATCTGTTGTATTGACAATTTATTTTTGAATGTTGCAGCCAGTTTCATATGCATTGCTGATGAGAAATCCAGTGCTACAATTTCTGTATTATCATTGTGAGCCTGTATAAATTCTAAATTTTCTCCCTGCCCGCTCATCAAATCCAAAACTCTTTTATCCCCGTAGCTTTTCACCTTTTGAACAGCCATTTTCCTAAACAGTCTGGTAAACCCTAAAGATGCAATTTCATTAATATAATATCTGGGTTGCAGATTGTCAAAATATTCTTGCAGATCATTCATTTTCAGATTGTATTTTTATAGATTGTAATACATGGCTTTGCATTTTATCAATGATATAGCCGGACCATTTTTTCCAATACCAGGTAGGGGCAATTTTGTAACTGTATTTTGTTTTTGCAATTATCTTTGTTCTATTTTCTGATAGCTTGTCTAAAGTAATTTCACCATATTTTACAATAAAATAATCATGTAAATGTTTTGCATTAATATCTTCATAAGGTGTTATTTCTTTCATTGGAACAGTCTGATTTTCCAAGGAGAATTTCACTTTCCTATTTTCAATAAATTCATTGATATTAAGTTGTAAATCATCATTATTGGTCTGACAGCTATAACCTAATTTTCCGTTTTCATTAACAAATTTTATATTCTTTGGATAACTGACTCCTTTTTCAAACAGGATAAAATCAGGAGTATTGAAATTGATTTGTGTATTTAAAAGTTCCCAAACTTTTTCATTGGAAGAATTCACAATCATTTCTGTTGTAATAGTTTCCTCTATGGGTTTTGTATAGGTATCGAAAATATAAGATGCGGGATTGATAAAAAGAATAAATACTATAACACTTCCGGTATGTCGTTTTTCGTCAAATACTCCTATAATAAAGCCAATATTGAAGCCCACGAACATCGCAAAGCCAATAAATGGAATAGCCATAATAATACAAATAGCTCCTTCCACGCCAGCTCCTATTAAAATAAGAGAGAAAATGACTAATCCCAAGACTATTTTTAAGATTGTCTTTAAAACGTTCATTAATCCGATTTTTTTAAAATACTTTACATACCCAATTATAAATCCAATAGAAACCGGAATGGTGAAGAACATTGTCACTCCATATTCACCTTTGACAACGAGAAAAAACCATACGGCAAGAATTAAAACAACAGTCAGAAAGAGACTTAAATAGAGATAACGTTTAAAAAAATTCTTCATGATATTATAAATTTTATATTTTCAGTAATTTTTGAAAGTTAAATTAAAATAAAAAAGGATTTTCATCCAGATTTATTTATTGAAGTTTATTATTCTTTATGAAATCTTTCAAACCCATCCAGACAGAAAATTCACATGTTCCATCATGAATGGTATCAGATATCCCTTTATGATAGAAAATATATTCATCTCTGGTGGTACAACCTCCATTTTCAGGAATTTCTCTTATCTTATTTTCGGTTTTTACAAAATACGCCCAAATTGTTTTATCGATGGGTTTCAAACTTCCATTTTTTCTACGGATAAAGTATTTATTTTCTTTGTTAACTATTTCTATTGAATCTTTTTTCAGATGAAAACATCCTCTGGATTCGAATACTAATTTTGCTACTGAGTTTTTCAAATTTCCAAAAATTGATTTTTTATTTTTCTTTATCAAAAGATCAGGATTGATAGCTATTCTGTATGTTTTGGAATCATCTACACTTATTTCTTTATTTATTGTTTCACCAAAAATACTTTCATAGACAAATGAATATTTCCCTTCTTTTATACTGTCTAATTTTATATTTTGATCAAGCGAAACAGCAATTTCTTTAGGTTCTAAAATTTTAAAAATTTTCTCATCTTTATAAATTTCAATTTTATAAAGATCGTGTTGCCTATAATCATACGCATCGGAATTTTCTATGTGAATATCAAAATCTGCATTCACATTCTTCTGACAGCCTATCATAAAACTTAGAAAACCTAATAAGAAAAGATTTCTCATTTTTTGAAAATTTATTTCAGCAGATTAGTAATCTTCCCTACCAGCCAGTGGTCATCACTTTTTATCGCCAGATCCATGATATTGTTGATTTTTCCGGTGACAGAGCTGAAATCATTCATCAGCTTGATAAATTCCTGAGCTTCTTCCGAATCTTTATCCTCAATATTCTTTAATTCTTCAAGAAAGGAAATGACAGGTTCTATCTCTCTTTTTCTGCGTTCTTTGGTAATTTGCTTGAACAGATACCATACATCTTTTTCTGCTACAAAATATTCTTTACGGTCACCTTTTACAAATTCTTTTTTCACGATCCCCCAGTCTATCAGAGCACGAAGGTTCATATTGGCATTTCCTCTTGAAATCTCAAGCTGCTGCATCACTTCATCGGTAGACAGGGGTCTTCCGCTAGCCAGAAGCAATGCATGCACCTGTGCCATCGTACGGTTGATTCCCCAATTGGTAGCAAAGGTTCCCCAGGTCTGAATGTATTTTTCTTTTGCTTCTGAAAGTTGCATCTTGTTCTGTTTTAATTTCTATAACAAATATAATTATATTTTTTGAATTTTCAATAATTTTTGAAAGTTAATTTTAAAAATAAAACAGACCTCCTTAGAATGTCTGTTTTAATATATAAAAATTAAGGTTCAATACGGGTTGTAATGCCTTGATTCCAATATTTTGCTTCCGGCATATAATAGAGGTAAACATTACTTGATTTTCCTGTATACGTTCCGGCAAATTCTACTTTGAGATCAAGATTAACGGTCTTTGTTTCTTCAGCATTGAAATGTTCCCAGTATAAAACCAGATAGTTGTCGAAAATTTCATAGTAAGAAACCTGTTTTTTATCAAGCATATCTTTCAGTAAGGCATTTTGCAGAGTCAGTCCTGCTGGTATACCAATCTTTGCAATGGTCATTGGCAGCTCACCGTTTATTTTGTTTTTGACGGTAATAGTCATTCTGTTGGTCTCTCCTGTTTTTAATGTTCCTGATTTTAATTTGGTCTCCATGGTAAGAGGAATATCCTTGCTTTCAGGAGCCTGCAGGGTGTAATATTGATATTCCAGCTTATAAGGAAGTCCTCTTTGTGATGGATAATGAATAGTGATATCATTTTCCCCTGTTTTATATGCTGATGACAGACTTATATTAGGATAAGTATTCGCTTTGTTAATCTTAATAACCGGTTTTTCAGTTCCATACAATTTCTCATTTTCAGAGAAAAATTCAGACAATGCCTGTATCGCCAATGTAGTAGCCTGTGTAGAACCAAACCCGTAATATCCATTGAAATTAATAAGCTGATCAGCCGCTTCAGCGATTTTCAACTGATTAAGTTTCTCATCTTTCTGAAGTGCCATAAGGTATAACGAAAGTGTTTCTGCATCGGCAGACATTCCCCATGAACCAGTAAAAGTGACTTTAGATTTTATATTCTTCGTTCCATACTGCTGATCCAGTATCCGAATCAGCTCATCATATTCCTTTTGTTTTCCTAAGTGAGCGGCAGCATTGGCAAGCAAAGCCAACTGATAAGAGTCTTTTGTAGCTAAAGTTCTTTTCAGCATTACCTGAAAGGAAGCTTCAATTTCATTTTTAAACCCAAGTTTGGATAAAGCGTATATAACATACATGTTTCTTGACCATGAATATTCCGAAAAATCTTTTTTAGACTCATAGGGTTTTCTTACTTCGAATAATCCGTTTGCATTCTTTTTCGACAGAATAAATGAAGAAAGTTCCTGAATAAGCTTAGCATCCGGATTTACATACTTCTTTAATTCCGTAAATTCCAATAACGCAAATGCGGAAAGAGCAACATCTGATTCTGCAGAACTGAAATATCCGAAACCTCCGTCTTTATTTTTATAACTCAGCAGCTTCTGGAAGCCTTTTTTCAGGTTTTTTATCACCAGATTTTCAGTTGCTGTGTCTATTTTTTTACTTGATTTTAAATAATCAAGAATAAAAATGTTAGGATACACAGTAGAAGAAAGCTGTTCAAAGCATCCGTAAGGTTCTTTTTTCAGTTGTTCTATGTCTTCAAACATTTTCAGAGCTGTATTTTCAAATACATAATAGGATGAATACAGGCTTCCATCGATATACTCCGGAATATTGATTTTGAGATCTTCTGTTTTATTATTAATGATGGAAAATTGATGAAGAAATCCTTTTTCTTCTACTTTAAACGGAAGGATCACCGTTTCTCTCAACTCTCCGGATTTTATGGTAAACTGGATATTGGAATTCACAATCTCATCAGTCTGTATTTTCACAAATAATCTTCCTGATTCTAGGGGTTTCAGAGTAATCAGACTATCAGAACTGATGAGTTTCACATGGTTCGGAACAATCACATCCATGGTCATTTTACGCGTTTCGGGAGAATTATTTTTAATGACCACCGGAATTATCATCTGATCTGTTCTCGTGAGGTATTGAGGAATTTTAGTATCTATCGAAATCAGACTCTGGGCAGCATACGTCGTTTCATCTCTTCCCAAAAGTCCTGATGCAGCAATTCCTTCTGTCATAATTCTGAAAGTGGAATTCGCATCTGAATTATAAAACTCTACTTTTGCTTTTCCATTTTTATCGGTTTCTACGACCGGATTCCAGTAAAGCGCTTCCCTGTAATCAAAACGGTAAGAGGTATTGGTTGTTTTATATTCAGGATATACAAATTCTCTTGCCCCGGCATATGAAACAAGTCTTCCATATGGCAAGGTTTCTATGGCAAAATAAGATTTCGGAGTTATATCAAAACTTATTTCTGATTTTCTGTTTTTAAGTGAGGTCACGATAATAACTCCATTCACAGCTCTGCTTCCGTAAATAGCGGTAGCAGCAGCATCTTTCAAAACGGTAATGCTGTTGATGTCATTTGGGTTGATGGTAGTATTAAAGTTTTCTACAGGAACGCCATCCACGATGAATAAAGGATTTTTGTTGCTAATGGAGGCCGTTCCTCTGATATGAATCTGTTCTCCTGCACCCGGCTGCCCGCCACCAGTTACAACTAATCCGGCAACCTTCCCATTCAATACGGAAGTTACACTGGAGTTTTGAAGTTCCATAGCAGATGCTACTGTTGTAGAAGCAACCGCTGTTTTATCTTTATTTACACCATAGCCTACCACCACTACTTCTTCAATACGTTTATTTTTACTGATTGTATCCGTTTTTGATCTTCCAACATTGTTAAGCTGATTGGTATTGTTTTTATTTTCTGTTTTTATTTCTTCTTTTCTTTCAGCTTCCTTTACAATTTCTTCTACGTCTATGTTGGTAAGTTTCTGTTTTACTAAAGGATTAATATCCAGATGATAAGACAGAATCCTTATTTTCAACTGATGTTTAGGCTGAAAAGACTTTGCAATAATCTTATAAGAATTATTTGCATTTAAATCTGAAAAATAAAACTTCCCGTTTTCAGCAACAGTCTGTTTGAGAATCTTTTTATTATGGGTGTCCAAAAGAAAGACATCAGCTTTCACTGTTTTTTTGTTTTCATCTTCTACCACACCATAAATAGTATTTTTCTTTTCAGGAAGATATTTGTATTTATTGGTCTTCAGAATTTCCGGAACAGGCTCAAAATATCGGTAGCCGTTTGTCAGCATAACAAGGTCTAAGCTTTTATCTGCTTTTTCTTCTTTTTTATCGAAATAAAACTGAGGCTTTTCAATCTTCCCTTTGAGCTCTGAGTCCATCAAAAGCCAGGAAATAATATGATTCTGCTTATCATCAGCATACGACCATAGCTTATCATCTACTACACTTACTCCGAGGTTGGCAGGAACAGGTTTATTATTTTCATCGGTAGTTTCAATATTCAGCATTACTTTTTCTCTTGGCAGATAATGTTGCTTTACAGGAGTAACTCTTATATTCAGCTGGTTTACTTTATTGGTAAAAACAATTCTTTCTGCAAGGGGAATGTTATTTTCCAGAACAGTGAATCTGCAGATCCCTGTGGGGAAATCCTTTTCTGCAATTTCCAAAGAATTCATTCCTTTTTTCAGTGGAATTATTTTGCTGTAAACTTCTTTTCCGCGGAAACTTCCCCGCAGGGTAATTGTTCTTTCCCGGGTAGAAACGATGGTGAAATTCAGATTTTTATTTTCATTCCGAATATTTAAAACCAGTCCTTCATTTTTTGCTTCCGGGAGATTAAAAGTCTGGGTAATATTTTCAGGCTTCAGCACTTTTGCATAATAAGTTTCTCCTATTTTAGTCGTAAACCGGAAGCTTCCCATTCCGAAATTATAGGCTGAAATTTCTTTTATTTTTTCATGATTCTGATTGTAAACTGCCAGAACAGCATCTACAGGTTTTTCAAACTCATCCAGAATTTTAAAAGCGATATTCTGCTCTATTCCATTGATAAAAGTTCCTCCTTCCGGTAAGAATTTCACATCCAGATTATTCAGAACAATAGGAATATTTCTGGAAATGGATTCTGTAAACCCGTCAAAATTCACTTTGATATTCAAAAGAGCATCAGAGGATTTCAAAACTTCAGGAAGCTTAAAGGTCAACAATTTTTTGCCTTCTTTATCCGTAATGAGTTTTCCTTCTGAAATGGTTTCTCCATTGTGCATTACCGTAAAATCAGCTTCATAAAAAGGAATCGGAAGGCTGCTCAGGCTTCTCATGGAAAAATCTGCGGTCACCTCATCTCCCGGTCCATATCCTTTTTTCGGAAAATCCAGCTTCATTAAAATCCTTGGAGATACAATTTTCTGAAGGGTAATTTCTTTCTCAAATGCATTTTTGCCTTCTTCATTCTGCATCCAGTTGGTAAAAGCTCTGATTTTATAGATACCTCCTTTCATATCTTCAGCAAAATAGAAGTCTCCCCGGGCGTATCCATTGGTAATTTCGTATTTTAATTTTCTCACAACACTTCCTGCAGGATCTGTTATTTCAAAATTGACGACTCTGCTTTCTTCGACGGGTAAATTATTGCTTCCTTTTACTACATATATTTTAAAATACATCTGCTCTCCAGGTTTATAAAAAACATGATTGGTCTGAATGTAGGTCTTTTCTTTTTCAAAATCCTGAAATGGTTGCTGGCCTTTCACAGAAAAGGCTGAAAATAATAAGCACATAAGGATGATATAGGTGGATATAAACTTGAGATTCATGAGTTAAAATTTAAGTGAAACAATACAGCCAAATATTTTAAAGGAGGGAAGATTAAAAAAATCCAGTCCTCTTCCATTACTCAAATCGTAGAAATTCTGATTAGGATCCACGCCTTTATTGGCCTGCCAAAGCATGATATTATTTACATAAAAAGTCAGTCTGAGAGTCTGTTTATTCTTGTTAATCGGGAAATCTGAGGAAAGGGATATGTTATTGATCCTTACATAATCTGCTTTTTGAACATAATTTTCAGCTACTCCTAAATAACCGTACCTCGACCATCTGTTTTCCAGAACATTCTGATTGGGATCATAAAAATCCACAGGAACCTGGTTGACAGCTCCATTGGCCTGTACACCTTCGAAAATATAATTTTTGATATTCCTTTCTTCTCCTGAGCCATAAGAACGGCCGTAGTAATCGAGAACAGCCTGTGTTCCGTTCCACAGATGGCCTCCTTTTTTCCATTCCCAATTGATATCTAAGGACCAATTTTTATAGGCAAAACTATGATTGAATTTCATTACAAAATCCGGTGTAGGATCTGCAATAATTTTCATTCCGTCTGCTTTTTTAGGAAACCCAAACTCATCAATGACCAATTGTCCGGCTGCATTTCTTTCAAAGTAACTGCCCATCACAGCACCCAAAACCTGTCCTTCTGATAGTGTTTTATAAATATCTTTAAATCCTGAAACCGCATGGTTCTGATATCCGGGAGCAATGCGGTCTACAATATCTTTGTATTGAAAGAATGAGACCTTATTGGTGATATACATATCATATCCCAAACGCAAACGTTCGTAGGTAAAATTGAATTCGTACCCGCTGTATGTATGATCTGCTATATTTTTAAGTCTTAACTGATTGTTTTCAAAAACAGGAAATATATCATCTTTATTCTTTTTATTAAAATATTCTCCTTCTACACTTATTTTATACCCAAGATTCAGCCTGGCTCCAATTTTCCATTCTCTAGTATTGATATTGGACAAACCTCTGAAACTGTCTACTTCCTGTAACGGAAAATATTGATTGTAATTTTCTGCGTTCAGCAAAGTAGTAGAATATGGAGCATAGGATCTTGTCATTTCCGGTTCGGAGCTTAATTGGGTGTAACTTCCCAATAATTTAAAATTGTAATTATACCAATTGAAGATCCCATTGAACTTCAGATAAAAGTTAGCCTTTGGAAGCCAATAATTATTCTTAAGGGAAGTATTGGAGATGTAAAATGAATTCCCAAGATTAAACCCTGCTTCAAAATCATAATCGCGGATGTTCATATTGTAATTAAAAATATGATCCTGTGAAGTTCTCTGATAGAAATATTTTTGATGGGTCAGGCTGTTATAAACATCAGATTTTTTATCGTTTAAAATAAAATTCAGACTGAAAGTATTTCTAAAGTCATAGCCTCCCAATGAATAAGAACCTTGTATATTTGAATGATAGGAACTGTTGTTTTGAATCCTTTCATTGGATATTCCGTTGATAAAACCATAAGTAGAAGGTTGATATTGATCCTGATTCCAGCTAGTAATATTCTCGTAGGACTGACTGATATTCAGTTTAAAACTGCCCCAGTCTTTCGCTACATTAAGACTCAACTGCCTGTCCCGATTCTTATAGCGGTATTTGCTATCCTGCTCAAAAAGAAAAGAAGGATTGTCTACATATTTGCTGTAATTTCTCTGTGAACCGTTATTCAGGAAAATATTTTGTTCGTTTGAAAAAGATATGGGCGTAAGCAATGAATTCTGATAGGCTCTGTTGAACAATCCTATTCTATTGGTATTGGTTGCCTTGTTTTCTTCGTAATTAAAAGCCAGATTAATGTAATATCTACCCAAATCTGCATTCAGTTTTGCTTTAAGGGTATTGGTAATATCAAACTGATCAATAAAATACATCTGGTTCTTTTGCTGCCCCAGATTCAGTGAAAGACGGAATTTTTCATTGTTACCCTGTTGTATAAAAGCATTTACATTCAATTGGTTATTATAACCCACTGTGGTTTTAAAAAGATTATTATCATATCTTTTTGCACGCTGAAGTCCATTAATCCACGGAATCAGTTTTCCATTCAGGTCATACTCATAAGGGAATCCATTAAATCCAAGTGTTGATATATCTGGTCCAAAACTGAACATTTCATTCGTTTCAGGGCCTTTCCAAAAAAGATTTCCGTTTTCTGATCTTCCCTGAACATATTTATTTTGAGTCTCTGGAACAGCATTTCTGTTTTTAATATCAAAAGATGTGGTAAAACTTCCGTTAAACAGTAATGTTGTCTTATTGATCCTTTTTAAAACATAAACAGTATCATTTTTTTGCTTTAGTTTTCTTATTTCATCAAAATAAGAATGCGATCTATTACTGAGTTGGGTTTTAGTTTTTTCAATACTGAAATCGTCTTTAATCTCTTTTGAAACAAGACTGTCATAGGCTTTACTGTAAATATTTTCTACACTTTTACTTCCTGTCTGATTTTCCAGAATCGTTTTTAATTCCCTGAGTTCATAAGAAGAAATAATATGGGTATTTTTCCCTTGATTCCACACGAGAGTATCATAAGGTTTGGCAGCAATAATGGCAAATCCTTTCTCATCAGTCAGTTCATAAATACCACTGTTTTTATTATAAACCTTTAAAAAGTTCTGTTCTTTATCTTTAGATGTTAAAAACTTTCCAGAGTAATAGAGTTGTGAATTTTGTGCCTGTAATAGGGTAATCGTAAATGGCAATAACAGCAAATAATTCTTTTTCATCAGTTATTAGTATGCTTAAAAATATAAAAAAAGAAATTTCCGGGAAAATTTCTTTTTTCAGACAGTTAATTTTTAATGACCTTAAATGTTTCCCATTGATCATTAGTATGAATACGTACAAGATAAATCCCTTGAGGATAAGAAGTTAAATCAATTGAATTTTTACCTTCCGGCAGTTTTTCTTTTCTCATGATAATCTTTCCGGCAAGATCATATACAAACAGTTCTTCAATTGATTTTCTTGTTTTTATCTGCATCAGGCCTTTTGTAGGATTTGGGAATACTACAGTTTTACTGTCAATCTGACTGTCAATTTCTTTTTCCATTTTCTTGTTAATATTATCATTTGAAATGCCTGCGCTGCATTCTGGCAAAACAGCTCTCTGAAGGATTAATCTTAATAACAAATCATTCAGTTTTTCAACTTCATAAGAATCTATGGTAGGTTTGATATGGCTGTTTCCTATTCCGCTGTCATCTGTAAGAAACGTATAGGTACCATTGGTGAGTAAAGCAAATGTACGCATCAGGTATTCCGTTTGTTTATCTGTATCACTGGCTGCCAGTGGTATAATGGTAATCCCTTTCTTTGCAGCATTCTTTATTGTACTGTAAAGTTCCTTTATATTCTGTTCTGAATGGTGTGGTGGGGCATCCAGAATTAAAAACATTATTTTGGCTGAGTTTTCGTGACTCCATTTCAACTCTTCAACAGAAATTTTCAGGGCTTCCACAACTGCTTCCGGCGTATCTCCGCCACCTCCTGCGTTCTGTTTTTTAATAAATTCAACGAGGTCTTCTGCCTTATCTGAAAAGTCAAATTTTCGGGTCACATATTCATCTCCCTGATCTCTGTAGAAAACTGATCCGTACCTTACAGTTGTATTTTTAAGCTGTCTTTCTGTTTTCTTCAACACGTCTAAAAGCTCAGACTGAAGATAAGAGATCTCATCTCCCATAGAACCGGTAGCATCTACTACAAAGGCAAGATCCAATACACGTTTTTGCAGGCAGGTCTTGTCCAAAATAATGAGGTTTTGTCCATTTTTAAAGGTTCTGAGATTACTGCTGATGATCTGCCCGGAACCATCGGATAAATAATATTTCTCAGAATCTGAATTATCACCTGTCATAGGGGATATCCATAATTCTACATTACCAAGATTATCTGAAACGGCTTCCCATATAATGTTTTTCTTATCATCCAATAATTTTACTTTTTCCCCTATTACAGGCTTTCTGTCTTTATTCACAAGCTGAACTGAAATCCTTTTATCAGGGAAGAACTTCCATGTATTTTTATACTCATCCAGAGTAGGAACTGCAATATCTTTCCAATAATCCCACTTAGAAAAATCGTTAATTTCACCTGCAGTAAGCTGGCCTGCTTTGGGAAGTTTTTTTTCGGGTTCTTCCGGTTCTTTTAGTACTTTCTCTTCACTTTCTGAAGAAACTTTTTTCAGCTTTTCTATTTCTGCTGTAGATAATCCCTTTGTGGTAATTACAATAACTCCGTTATTAGCTTTGCTTCCATACAGGGCAGCAGCTTCGAGTCCTTTCAGTACTTTTAATTCTTTTATCTTTTTAGGATCCAGAGCATTTAAAAATCCAGATTCTCTGCCTAATATAATTCCATCAACAATATATAAAGGGGCTGTAGAATGACCATCCATACTTCTTGTTCCCCTGATTAATATTGCATCATGCTTTTTAATTCCGGTTGACACTTCTATCCCAGCAACTCTTCCTGCCAGTGAAGAAACGGCTGCCGGTGAATGTACAGGATTCTTGTCTGTAGAAGCAATCATAACGGTTGAAGAGGCTGTAACGGATTTGTAACTCTTTTTAATGCCATACGCAGTTACAACAACTTCATCAATTTCCTTTGTTTTTAAGGTATCATTATATATTGGGGGTAAAGATGCTGTTATTTTATCAGGAGCTTTTACTGTCGGTATGTTACAGCTGGGATGCGTTTTATATGAGTCTGTTCCCACAACTGCTGAAGATTGATATGCTATGGGATCAGGCACAGATAAAGGCAACTTTTCTTTTCTGATATTCTCCTTTATGGTACTGTCTGTTTTTGCAATATCAACTTTATTACCAGAACTGTTTGAAACTTTATTTTCTACTATTACAGGTTGTAAAGGTTCTGCAGCCTCTTTTTTATTCATAAAATAAAAAGCTCCCAAACCAATCATCAAACTTGCAGCAATACCATAGGGCAGCCAGATAGGAATGATTTTCTTTTTCTCTTCTTTTTTATCTAATTTCTCCTCAATTTTTCCCCATACTTTATCAAAACCAGGAAAAACAGTTGGTTCTTCTGAAAGCTTAGAAGCTTCATTGAATTGTTGATCTATATGATTATTTTCCATTGTTGTAAAAGTTTAAATGTTTTGATTCACGAGAAGTTCCTGCAGCTTTTTTCGTGCAAAATTGAGCTGTGATTTTGATGTTCCTTCGCTAATGGAAAGCATGGTGGCTATTTCCTTATGAGGATATCCTTCAATAGCAAAAAGATTAAAGATGGCTCTGCAGCCTTCCGGGAGAAAATTCAGTAAGCTCAGAATATCTTTTTCCAGAGAAAGGTTTTCTGTAGTTCCTTCAGAATGATTATTGAAATTTTCTTCCAGGGAAATAAACATCCCTTTGTTGGATCTTAATTTCTGCAGACATTCATTTACAGCAATTTTTCTTGCCCATACTTCAAATGTATCTGCATTCTGGAGCTGGGTAATTTTCGTGAAGATCTTGTAGAATGTATCAGCCAAGACTTCTTCTATGTCTTCGTCATTTTTCAAATAACGTCTGCAGACTGAATAAAGCCTGCCCGCCATTTTCTCGTAAACTTTCCGCTGGGCGTTGCGGTTGTTACGCTGACATTCCAATAATAATTCTTGTTCCATAGTCAGGAGTTATATTATTATAGATGCAGAAACTTTTATAAGAGTTGGAAACATGATCAACTTTTTTTGAGTAAAGGGATAAATGAGCCTATATTATTAATTTTTTTATTTTTCTTAATTTCAAATTTAACTTTTCCATCTGTAACAAATCTCTATTATCAACGACTCTTAATATAAATAATCTTTTTATAGTAATGAAAAATGCCAAAATTGCATCATTACTTTTTGTTTTGTCTGCAGGAAGTATGATGTTTGCCCAAGATGACTTAATCAACAAGTTAAAAAACAACCAATCACAAAATGCTAATTTTCAGTTCACAACGTTAAAAGATGTGGGTGCAACTTCTGTAAAGAACCAGGGTTCATCAGGAACTTGCTGGAGCTACTCAGGAAACTCTTTCCTTGAATCTGAAACGCAGAGAATGGGCAAAAAACCTGTGGATCTTGCTGAAATCTTTACGGCAAGAAACTCTTACCACGATAAGGCAAAATTATATGTTTTGAATAACGGCGCTATCAGCTGGGGTGACGGAGGAGAACTTCACGACGTAATCAATATGTACAAGAAGTATGGTGCGGTTCCTCAGGATGTTTATACCGGATTAAAATCCGGACAAACAACCAACAACTTCAAAGAAATGCAAGGCAAACTGAAGCCGGTTCTTGACAGCCTTGTTCAGGCTTCCTCAAAAGGAAAACTGACAGATAACTGGATGGATTCTGTAGATGCTATTCTTGATGAATATTTAGGAAAAGTACCAGCCAACTTTACGTATGAAGGGAAAAACTACACTCCGAAAACATTTGCTAAGGAAGTGGTAGGAATCAATCCTGAAGATTATGTGGAATTATCTTCCTATAAAGATTATCCGTATTTTCAGAAATTTGTAGTTCCGATTCCTGATAACTGGAGCCACGATTCTGACTGGAATGTTCCGATGAAAGACCTTACTGCAATCATTGACAATGCTGTAAATAAAGGATATTCTGTAGGTTGGGCAACTGATGTTTCTGAGCCTTACTTCTCTTATAAAAACGGTGTAGCTTATGTTCCGGATATGGACCTTGACCAAATAACTGCAGAGAACAAACAGACTTTGTTTACAGAGCCTAAAAAAGATAAAACCATCACTGAAGACATGCGTCAGAAAGCACTTAATAACCTTTCTACAACGGATGACCATGGTATGCATATCGTAGGTTTGGCAAAAGATCAAACGGGTAAAGAGTATTATATGGTAAAAAACTCATGGGGAGTAACCAATGATTTTGCCGGATACCTTTATGTAACAAGACCTTATGTTGAATACAAGTCAACAGCGATCCTTGTTCACAAGAATGCCATCCCTAAAAGCATCTTAAAACAACTGAAACCAACTAAAAGCATTGGTTTATAAGATAAAGAAATCATTTCTGCCTGTTTAAAGGGCAGTTTTAGATATTTAAATCTGTTAACACCCGCTCCCGGAAATTCCGGGAGCGGGTTTATTGTATATTGTCTTTGAAAGAGTATATTTCACATTTTGGCACAAATTATTTTTTCGCTTTCAAAAAATATTATATTTGTATGAATCAACAAATTATTAAGTATGAAAAATCTAAGAAAATTATCTAAGACAGATTTAAAGAAAATTAATGGAGGAAATGCTCCTGATTGTCCGGGCGGAACAACAGCCTGCTACATTCCTGGCAAAAATGGGATTCCATCTCGATGGAAGTGTGTATTGGATACAATAGGATGTCCTTAAAATCACTTAGAACCATTTACAATTAACAAAACCCGGTTTCAGAAATTCTGAAATCGGGTTCTTTAATAAATAGGTGAAAATTAAATATAAAATAAAGTTAATTATGCTGATTTAATATCTGGTTGAATAATCAATTCTGCTTCGAAAAGTGAATAAATTATGCTGTTAAAAAAATCGACTTCGAAACGAGTTTATATTCATTATTGATATTAAAATAAAATGCCCATACTTTCTGCTGAAAAGTCCAGAAGAGCCTCCGTATTTCCGTCTTTGATCTTCTGTACCCACTGGTAGTCCTGTAAAATAGCTCTTCCTACTGCAACCAGATCAAATTCCTCATTGTCAAGTCTTCTGATCAGTTCCGTAAGATCACTTTTTTCTGTTCCCTGCCCTGCAAAAGCATTAAGGAAATCTCCGTTCAAGCCTACAGAACCTACTGTAATGGTTGGCTGCCCTGTAATTTTTTTTGCCCATCCTGCAAAGTTTAAATCAGAGCCTTCAAATTCCGGCTCCCAGAAACGACGCTGTGAACAGTGGAAAATGTCTACTCCAGCTTCTTTTAATGGTAATAACCAGTCTTCCATCTCGCCTGAAGTAAATGCCAGTCTGGTTTTATAATCCTGCTGCTTCCACTGAGAAAGACGGATGATAATGGTAAAGTCCTCTCCTACTGCTGCTCTGATTGCTTTTACGACTTCAACAGCAAATCTGCTTCTTTCTTTTAATGTTTTACCACCGTATTCGTCAGTCCTTGTATTGGTAACTTCCCAGAAAAACTGGTCGATAAGGTATCCGTGAGCGCCATGAATTTCAAGACAGTCGAAACCAAGGTCTTTTGCTGATTTTGCTGATACTGCAAACTGCGCAATGGTATCCTGAATATCCTCAATCGTCATTGTGGAAGCCTTTTCCATTGGAACCAACGGATAGTCTTCGGACATTCTTGTATCCCCTACGTGCCAGATCTGAGGACCCATTTTACCTCCATTCTGATGTACAGTATCAATGACATTTTTCCAGCCGTTTAAAGCTTCTGTACCATAGAAATCAGGAATGTTCTGCAAGTTTTTTGATCCCGGTCTGTTGATCACAGTTCCTTCAGAAAGAATCAGTCCTACTTCTGAGGCGGCTCTCCTTCCATAATAATCTGCGATGTTTTGGGTTGGAACTCCATTGTCAGATTGTGCTCTGGTCATTGGAGCCATTACAATTCTATTTTTAAGATGTAAATTCCTGTATTGAAATGGTTTAAATAATGATGATGTGCTCATATTTAAATTTATATTTTATAATTGTTACACAAAGTAACTAATAATAGTTTACTTTTGTATCTTTTATTAAAAAAATAGTGGTAACTTCGCAGTAACCTACATTAGTAACATCAAAGTAACACATGAAATTCCGGTTTCATATGGTATTAAAATAAAGATCTCTCTATGAAAAAGAATGAATTAATGCAATACAGCTGTCCTCTGGGTAAGGCAATGGCCGCTCTGGGAAGCAAATGGAAGCCTATTATTGTTCTTGTTATTAAAGACAGGAAGTTACGTTTTGGAGAACTGGCAGTACGCATTAATGTCATTTCCAGAAAGGTTCTGACTGATCAGCTGAGGGAGATGGAAGCTGATGGACTGGTGATTCGTGAAGAGTTTAAAGAACTTCCACCTCGGGTAGAATATTCTCTTACAGAAAAAGGATTGGCATTGTTGCCTATTTTGTACCAATTAGAAGAATGGGAAACGAAATATCATGTCTATGATCCTGAGAAAGAGAAGGATTGTAAAATGATTATGGAAAGTAAGAAAATACAAAAGATTGTTATTTGATGGTCAGTTTATTAAGTTTTATTTGAACACTTTCATGATAACTACCATTGATATAATTTACAAATCCTTTCGTTATTACAGCTTTTGAACCTGCTTTAGGAATTGAATCTTTGTATTTAAAAGAAAGAGTATCATTTTTTAGTTGATAGCTTCCGTTATATACATCTTTATCACGCACCATTCCCTGAGAAATGAATTCAAAACTGCTATCATCATACATTTTCAAATAAATCCAACCTAAAGGAGCTTCCCTGTCTGCCAGCAAAACTTCTTTTTTTTCCGCTTTTTTACAACTTATAATTATTAGTATTAAATATAAGATCCTGATTTTCATGATTTATTATGGAATGATTCAGACAAATATAAATTAAAAACCGCTCCCCAAAAAGGAAGCGGTTTTATATTTATCTAAAATCCCAATTAAAATATCGCCGGATATTTCTGAGGATTTGTTTCATTAAACATGGCATAGATCTTTTCTACCATATCGTCTGCAGACGGCTTGCTGAAATAGTCACCATCACTTGCATAGGCAGGTCTGTGATCATTTGCAGAGATCGTTAACGGATCTGAATCCAGGTATCTGAATGCTTTTTGCTTTTCAAGAATCTGCTGTAAGATGAATCCTGTAGTTCCTCCTTCCACATCTTCGTCAATCACGACTAATCTATTGGTTTTCTTAACACTTTCAGCAATTTCGTGAGATAAATCGAAAGGAATCAATGACTGAATATCAATCACTTCTGCAGAAATTCCTATTTTTTCCAATTCGTTGGCAGCTTCCGTTACAATTCTCCAGGTAGAACCATAAGTGACCAAGGTAACATCTTTTCCTTCTTTTGTAACTTCAATTTTCCCTACAGGAACAGTGAATTCGCCTAAGTTATCCGGTTGTTTTTCTTTTAATCTGTATCCGTTCAGACATTCTACGATGATTGCAGGTTCGTCAGCCTGAAGCATCGTGTTATAGAATCCGGCAGCTTTAGTAAGGTTTCTAGGTACCAAAACAAGAATACCTTTAGAAAGATTCAGAATACCGGCCATTGGAGAACCTGAATGCCAGATTCCTTCTAATCTGTGCCCTCTTGTTCTGATGATCAATGGAGCTTTCTGACCTCCTTTGGTTCTGTAGTGTACCGTTGCCAGGTCATCACTCATTCCCTGCAAACAGTAAAGAACATAGTCTAAGTACTGGATTTCAGCGATTGGCCTTAAGCCTCGCATTGCCATACCAATTCCCTGTCCAAGAATCGTTGCTTCACGAATTCCTGTGTCAGCGATACGTAAAGCACCGTATTTTTCCTGCATTCCTTCCAATCCCTGATTGACGTCTCCGATATTTCCGGTATCTTCTCCAAAGATTAAAGTTTCAGGATATTTTTCAAAAATTTTGTCAAAATTGTTTCTGATCACTACTCTTCCGTCCACATCTTCAGAACTGTCAGAATAGACAGGCTTGATTTCCTGAACATTTTCAGCCTTCCATTGAGATTGAGAGTATAAGTGAGAAGAATAATTATCTTTTTCAACAGCAGCTACTTCGTTATATTTCTGCATCAGCTGATTTCTTTCTGCAGAATTTGTTCCTCTTGTCGCCAGTAAAGTTTGTCTTACCAGATGGAAGATATCTTTCTTAGCTTTTGAAACCAATTTGTTGAAATGAGCGATATAATTTTCAACTTCAGCATTCTGTCCTTTAAGGTTTTCTACTAAAGGTAAAACAGACTTAATAAGTTCCGAAATAGCTTTCTGATAGTTTTCCCAGGCTGTTTTCTGTCCTGCTTTTGCTGCTTTTTTCGCTTCTTCGTCTATAGCCTTCAGTTCTTCAGCGGTAGCAATCACTTCTTCTTTTCCATCAATTTCGATAGAATAGTTCAGAATCCACTCTTTGAATTTTGCCAGGCCGTCATACTCAGCTTCCCAAGCCAGACGGTCTTCATTTTTATATCTTTCGTGAGATCCTGATGTAGAGTGTCCCTGAGGTTGTGTAACATCTACTACATGCACTACCACCGGTACACTTTCTGTTCTTGCAAAATGTTCTGCTTTAGCATAAGCATCTAATAATGCCGGATAATCCCAAGCTCTTACCTGGATGATCTCACAACCCTGATTTTCTCCCTCTTTTCTCTGGAAACCGCTTAGCATTTCACTGATATCAGCTTTTGCTCTCTGATTTTTCGTAGGAACTGAAATTCCGTATCCGTCATCCCAGATGGAAACAATCATTGGAACCTGAAGAGCACATGCTGCATTCAGAGTTTCCCAGAAGTGTCCCTCTGCTGTAGAAGCATCTCCAATAGTTCCGAAGGCAATTTCGTTTCCTTCTCTTGAGAATTTTTCTGAACCGTCAAATTTTACGCTTTTATAGATATTTGAAGCCTGGGCTAATCCCAACAATCTCGGCATTTGTCCTGCTGTAGGAGAAATATCGGAAGAAATATTTTTTTGAGCTGTCAAATCTTTCCAGCTTCCGTCTTCATTTAAACTTCTTGTTGCAAAATGCCCGTTCATTTGTCTTCCTGCTGAAGCAGGCTCTCTTTCCACGCTGGTATCTGCATACATCTGCGCAAAGAAACTTTCTACCGTTAAGGCATCTATTGCCAATGCAAAAGTCTGATCCCTGTAATATCCTGAACGGAAGTCTCCATTTTTGAAAACTTTCGCCATTGCAAGCTGAGGAAGTTCTTTTCCATCCCCAAAAATTCCAAATTTAGCTTTTCCAGTAAGTACTTCTCTCCTTCCGAGATAAGACATTTCACGAGAGATCCTTCCTAACCTGTAATCTTCAAGTATTTGATTTTTAAAATCTTGAAAGGATATTTCCTGTGTTTCAATATAGGTTGTTTGCATAGCTAAGTAAAAAAGTTTTTAATCTTCAAGTATTTTGCTAATATACACTTTTTAAATTAATTTTAATTTTTAATAATCTTTTTTAAAAATTTGATAATAAAAAAAATTGTGCTTTATTTTGAGAAAAATTGTAAAAGATGGAAAAAAAATCGTCTCATATTCTCAATGCATCCAGTAATCTTTTAGGATTTTCTCTGGTAATTATTACTTCTTTAAAAATATCAAAAATAAGCCATAGCACGTATTTGGATGAGTTTGCAGGAATTGCATGTCTGTTTTTTGCATTCAGTTGCTTTTTTTCTTTCTTAGCCATCCGATCTAAACATGAAAAGCGAACTGACAGATTTGAAACTATTGCGGATTATTTATTTTTAACCGCTTTATTTTGCATTGTTCTGGCTGTAATTATTGTGACAATAAAAATAATTTAACTTTAATTAAAGAACACAATATTGAATTATAAATAATAAAAAAACACAAATAAACAATTAAATTTATTAAAAAAATATAAAAACTAACATTATAAACAAAATATACCACAATTTTACAAATAATCAATAAATAAATCGGCATGAATTTTGACAATGTTTTTTTTCAAAAAAAACACACATTTAAAAATATCATGAAAAAGCAACTATTTCAAGCAACTAGTTTATTATTATTTTGTACACTATCGATAATGCCAAAAGCACAGGTAGGAATTAACACCAGCAACCCTCAGACGACTCTTCATGTGGATGGAGCGAAAGATAATGCAGCATCCGGACTCCCCACAATTACCCAACAATCTAATGATGTTGCCATAACTTCAGGGGGAAATCTAGGCATTGGAACGATAGATCCTACAGAAAAGTTTGATCTGGCAACAGGTAATGCCAGAATTCGTAATATTAATTCAAACATTGGTATCGGAGGAACCGACAGATTTGTCGTAGCGGACGCAAATGGCGTTTTAAAAACAGTAAATTTTAATGCATATTCGTTATTCCATGCAAGATTAGCAGGAAACCAGAATTTAACGACTCTGTCAATAAGCACCTTGCTATTTGGGAATCCATTATCTACTTCACCCTATTATTCATACAATACAAGTACGGGAGTTTTAACGTTTAATCAGGCCGGAAACTATTTAGTAACATTGCAGGCCAGTTTTGGCAGTGCTCCTGCAGGCACACAGTTATTAATTGGAGTAAGACCGGTTCCTGATGCCGATTATTTAGGACGCGGAAGTCATTATAATGCAACAGCAACCTCTTCTACAGTAGGAGAACTCATGAATTACACCACTCTTCTTATTATTCCAAATGCGGGTTATCAGGTTCGCTTTACAGCATCACCTAATCAGGGCTGTACCGTTTTGGCAACAGAAAGCGGAAGTACAGGAAGCGGAAACGTAACCAATGTTACTATACAAAAGATCTAAAGAGATACAGATACAATAAGCCGGAGTAAAGTCCGGCTTATTGTATTTTAAAACCTGTTAAAACTTTTTTCTCCAACAATTAAAAGTCATGGAAGTTTACATTCAGCCTTATTGATTGTTATTCTTTTTAATTTTTTTTTGTGAACAGCCATATTAAATTATTAATTTCCCGGCTCTAAAATCGTTTTTTTTTCAAAACGCAAGTGGGCTTTTCTGCATCCATCTTTTCACTTAATTAAAGTTTATTAACTTAACTGAATTCGGGACATGACGTCCTATTTTAATCAGAATGGAATCTGTGAAGCTAAAAAAGGAAGCTATTCAGGTGATAAAGAATAGTTTTTCCGTATTTTCATCTTTTAAAGTGATGTCTCATTAAGCATGAAATGTATAGTAACTTGCGTACATGATGAGGATGAAGAGGACTCCCATTCACACTCATACGGGTTTCCAAAAGCTTAAATCTTAATTTTCTTAAACCAAACTCAGTTTAATTTAAAATTTTCTCTCAATTACATAATCCAGCATAATATGTAATGATTTTCTTGCTTCAGAATCTGGAAACTCATTCAGAATATTTTTTGCTTTCTGCTGAAAATCTTTCATGACTTCAACAGCGTATTCCAACCCGCCTGAGCTTTTAACAAATTCAATCAGTTCCTTTACTCTTTTGGGATTATTGTTGTAACGTTTTATAGTATCAAAATAATATTTCCTATCCTTTTCATTGGCTGTTTTCAGGGTATGGATCAAAGGAAGCGTCATTTTCTGCTCTTTAATATCAATTCCTACAGGCTTTCCGATCACATTTGAGCTTAAATAATCAAAAAGATCATCTTTGATCTGAAATGCCATCCCTGTAAAAGTTCCGAAGTCCATCATCTTCTTAGCAATAATTTCGTCCGCATTATTGGAAAGAACTCCTATTTCACAGCAGGCAGCAATCAGAGTAGCCGTTTTCTGGCGGATAATTTCATAATACACCTCCTCTGTGATATCCAGTTTTCTGGCTTTTTCCAGCTGAAGAAGTTCTCCTTCAGACATTTCACGGATGGTTCTGGAAATAACCCCAAGCAGATCATAATCTTTGTGGTCTGTAGATAATAAAACTGATTTTGACAAAAGATAATCTCCCACCAAAACAGCAATTTTATTTTTCCACAGTGCATTGATTGAAAAGAAATTACGACGCTTAAAACTTTCATCCACCACATCATCATGTACCAGCGTAGCCGTGTGGATCAGCTCGATCATAGAAGCACCGCGATAGGTTTTTTCCGTCACCTCACCCACCAGTTTGGCACAAAGAAACACAAACATAGGGCGCATCTGCTTTCCTTTAGTGGTAACAATAAAACGGGTTACTTTATCTAATAAAGCTACTTTACTCTGCATTGACTCATAAAACTTCTGTTCAAAAAGTTTCATTTCATCATTGATCGGTCGTTTAATCTCTTCTACAATGTTTGCCACAATCTGCGATGCTGGGTGAATAATTATTAATTCTCACAAAGATAATTTTTTTCGCTCAATTTTAAGATAAAATTAATCTTTGAGTTGATCTTTCGGGATAAAATAAAATGAAGGTTTTGTAGTTCCCAGAGGAGACCTGAACTTTTCTCCTGAAATATAAATTCCCGTTTCATCTACACTTATTCCTTCAATCTGCGATAATGAAAGAGCAGTTCCAAGGTAGTAATGCTTTGGTTTTTCTTTAAAAAATATTCCGGCTTCTGTTTCTGTAAAAATATCTAAAAAAACTTCCGTTTTTCTGGTATATCCTACTAAATAAAGCTTTTTATCAAAATAAGAGGCATCTGTAACCACAAAACCTGTTTGATAGGTTTCTTTTTTTTCTGCCTTTTGCACTTCTGAAATTTCAGGATCTACAATATAATGTGAGGTTGCTTTGGAAGCCCATTCTTTGGTAAAAACATGCAGCTTTCCATTCAAATAAATCATGGCTTCTGCATCGAAGTCATTCTTTGTATTTTTAGCAATAAATTCGGTCTGCTCAGGATAATAAAAAGAAATAGCTATTCCATCTAAAGCCCTTTCTGAACCAGGAATATTCGCAGAATCAAGACTCCCAAAAGGAACTTTATAAATTCTAAGATCTCTCCTTGTTCCGGCATTGTTTCCGAAATCTCCGATATAGAAATTCTCTCCATCGTTAGCTAACGCTTCCCAATCGGTATTGATTAAATTGGTTTTCAGTGTCCTTATAATTTCTCCGTTTTTTTTATCAATTTCAAAAAGTTCAGCAGCATTTCCACTGTCATTGAATGTATACAGCTTTCCGTTTAAAATATTCAGTCCTGAGGTTTCCTCAATTTTATTATCCAGATAATGAACTCTGTATTTTTTTATTTTCAGAAAATCAGCCTGCTGGGAAAATGCAGATTGACCAACAAAAAGAGTAATAATCAGAAGAAGTTTTTTCATATGACAAAAGTAGGGTTTTATTCTGAGGTAGTGGGTTTGAGCGTTTGAGAGTTTAAGGGTGAGAGCGTTTGAGAGCGAAAGTGTAGATTCCTACGGAATGGACAAACTACGATTTGCCTATCCGTACACCTTGTCATTCCGAAGGAATCTAAACATTGTAGGGATTAGAGAAGTTGTAGGGTTTGAGGGTTAAAGATAATTTTTTTTGCAGATTGCTTTGCTCTTTTACCTTTTTACTCTCAACCTTTGTTAATGATCTTCTTATAACAGAAAAACGAGCTAAAATAGCCCGCTTTTCCTTAGATTTCTATTGATTTTAAATCAGAAGTTAAGCCGTTTTCTGCTCTTTCTGATTTTGCTGTTGTTCTTTCTTTCGTGCCTGTTTGGCAAAATATTCTTTCTGATACTGCCTTACAGTCTTTCCGGTTCCGTCATGTCTCCATCCCGGTGAATTGAAAATATAATTGATTCTGTCTGTAAATTTTAATCCTGGCTGCTTAAGATCTTTCCAGATTTTTCTCCATTCGTAAAAAAGTACCGTATCCGGTCTGTTATCCGGCATCTTTGGATAGATTCCATACTTCACAGGTACATTCGGATCTTCTTTTTGGAAAGTTCCAAATATTTTATCCCAGATAATGAGACACATTCCCATATTTTTATCCAGATATTTCACATTACATGCGTGGTGTACACGGTGATGAGAAGGCGTTACCAGAATATATTCCAGGAATCCCATGCTCTTTACAGTCTGTGTATGCACCCATGTTCCATACACCTGTCCGATAGCATATGCTACCATAATATGCCATGGATTGAATCCCAAAAATGCTAATGGCGAAAAATATAAATATCTGTAAAGTGGCTGTAATACAGGACTTCTGAATCCTGTTGTCAGGTTAAAATATTCTGAACTGTGGTGCGTAATATGAACTGCCCAGAATGCTCTGGAACGGTGGTCTACATAATGCAGCACATAGTAAGCAAAGTCTGTAATGATAAAACATGCCAGCAAATACCACACACTAAGATCCCAGGAAAAAAGTCTGTGATGGTAAAAGAAAAACATCACTCCCATGGCAAATGCCTTCATGATAAGGTCTAGGCCAAAGTTCATCAATGCAAGATAAACATTGGTGGCGAGATCTTTCCCGCTGTATAGCTTAGCTTCTGAAACGTGGCTGTAAATCATTTCAGCTAAAATAACAGTAGCATGCAATGGGATTGCCCATGCGTACACATTTTCCAGCCCGTCCTCGTTCATAAGAAAATCCATCATCACAAAATAATTTGTGCAAAGGTAGGGTTTTAGCCTATTTTTTAAGAAAGTTTTAGGCTTTTTTTAAGGAAATTTTAATCTGTTGTTTTGTTGGCTAACTGTCCGCAAGCAGCGTCTATATCACCTCCACGGCTTCTTCGGACCATTACAGTTACTCCTGCATTTTCAAGCTGCCGGATGTAATTTTCCTCAGCCTGTTTGTTACACTGATCGTATTTTCCATCTCCGATCGGGTTGTATTGAATGAGGTTTACTTTTGAAGGAACCTGTTTACAGTATTTGATTAACGCCTTAATATCTTCATCACCATCATTGATCCCTTTCCATACGCAGTATTCAAAAGTAATAACAGAACCGGTCTTCTGATACCAGTACTGAAGGGCCTCCATAATATCCGTTAACGGGAATTTATCAGAGAAAGGCATGATCTCATTACGCTTGGATTCGATAGCGGAGTGAAGGGATAAAGCCAGCTTTACACGCAGTTCGTCATCTGCAAGCATTTTGATCATTTTAGGAATACCGGATGTAGAAACGGTAATTCTTCTTGGAGACATTCCCAAACCTTCCGGCTGGGTAATTTTTTTGATGGCCTCCACTACGTTTTTGTAATTCATCATCGGCTCTCCCATCCCCATAAATACGATATTGGTAAGCGGTCTGTCGAAATACATTCTGCTCTGGCTGTCAATCAGGGCTACCTGATCTACAATTTCAGCAACTTCAAGGTTTCTCATTCTTTTCAGTCTTGCTGTAGCACAGAATTCGCAGTTTAATGAGCATCCTACCTGCGAAGATACACAGGCTGTAGTTCTTGTTTCTGTAGGAATAAGAACAGATTCCACCATCAGCCCGTCGTGAAGTTTCACTCCGTTTTTGATGGTTCCGTCAGAGCTTTTCTGAAGAAGGTCTACGGAAACAGGATTAATGATATATTCTTCCGAAATTTTCTCACGAAGTGATTTAGAAAGATTCGTCATTTCTTCAATCGAATGGAGGTTTTTACTCCATAGCCAGTCATAGACCTGTTTCGCGCGAAACGGCTTTTCTCCTAAAGACTCAAAGTAGTCTTTAAGCTGGTCTAATGATAATGTACGGATATCTTTCATAATATTAAAGAGCCAAGTTAAAAGTAAAAGGTTTAAAGTTTAGTATTGTTAACTATTGCAGCCAAAATGTTTTTCAATTCGTTACTTTCATTCAATAAAGCTTTAAATTCCTCAGAATCATAACCATCCAGTTCTTCTAAAACACGAAGCCAGAAATGACTTTCTCTAGCTTCCCTTAAAGCAATTTTTACTTTATTTTTAAAATCTGCTTTGGATGATCCTGCCTGGGATTCTTCATAATTAGCACCTATTGAAGTAGCTGATTTCCCGAGTTGAAATCTTATTAATTTACTTTCAGAATCATTGGGGAGTGTTCTTAAAAACTTAAGACAATTAACTCCAAATGTAAAAGTTCTGATAAGTAAATCATTTTGTCTCATTTCTACTTGTATTACCTTTAACTTGGCTCTTTTTACTTTTTTATAGAATTAACATTGCGTCACCATAAGAATAGAATTTATACTTTTCTTTTACGGCTTCTTCATAAGCGTGCATTACGAAATCTCTTCCGGCAAATGCAGCAATCATCATGATCAGAGTAGACTTCGGTGTGTGGAAGTTCGT
Source organism: Chryseobacterium candidae (assembly GCF_004916905.1). GTDB lineage: Bacteria > Bacteroidota > Bacteroidia > Flavobacteriales > Weeksellaceae > Chryseobacterium > Chryseobacterium candidae. Next base: position 11,154 of record NZ_SDLV01000055.1, on the reverse strand, counting down.
GATCATTGAGTTAGCAACTCCAAAATCGTGAGGAGGATAAATGAATTTGTTTGTCCATCCGTTGAAAGCAGAGATTTTTTTGTTTGAAGAAACAGAAGTTTCCAATGCTCTCATGGTAGTAGTTCCTACTGCACATACTCTTCTGTGAGATTCTACTGCCTTGTTGATGATAAGAGCATTTTTCTCATCAATGATGATCTCTTCAGATTCCATTTTGTGCTTAGAAAGATCTTCTACCTCAATTGGGTTGAATGTTCCCAATCCTACGTGAAGGGTAACTTCAGCAAAATTGATTCCTTTGATCTCCAATCTCTTCATCAGGTGCTTGGAGAAGTGAAGACCCGCTGTAGGGGCAGCTACTGCTCCTTCTACTTTTGCATAGATTGTCTGATATCTTTCTGCATCTTCCGGTTCTACTGCTCTTTTGATATATTTTGGAAGTGGAGTTTCTCCTAATTCCTTAAGTTTCGTTCTGAATTCGTCGTAAGAACCGTCGAATAAGAATCTTAATGTTCTTCCTCTTGAAGTTGTGTTATCAATAACCTCCGCTACCAAAGACTCATCTTCTGTGAAGAATAATTTGTTACCAATTCTGATTTTTCTTGCCGGATCTACCAAAACGTCCCAAACTCTGGTTTCTTTATCAAGCTCTCTTAATAAGAAAACTTCAATTTTAGCACCTGTTTTTTCTTTATTTCCGTAAAGACGTGCAGGGAAAACTTTTGTATTGTTGAAGATAAACAAATCCTCTTCATCAAAATAATCCACAACATCCTTGAATAATTTGTGCTCGATAGTTTGTGTTTTTCTGTCAAGTACCATTAATCTCGCTTCGTCTCTGTGCTCTGATGGGTGTTCTGCTAATAATTCCGCAGGAAGATCAAAATTAAAATCTGATGTTTTCATTTTTTAAATTACGGTTTAAAAATTATTGAAATTACAAGGTGTAATTTTCGGAGTGCAAATATACGACATTGAACACCCCTTTGTCAAGTTTTATTTACAATCAAATATAAAACCGTGATTTTACGGGGAGTTTCAAGGTATAAAAAGAGTATTTTTGGAAAAATTAAAATTCAATATGGAACCTGTAAGTACAATATATTTCATTGATAATCCGTAACCTAATGATCACAAAATTGAAAACTTCAGCTGGAGCGGACGGACTCATGAATATGGATTTATCTGGTTTGATTTTCATTTAAAAACTGAAAATTATTATGTCAATGATGATGAAAAGAGTGAGGAAAAAGGTAAAAATGTGCCTGCCCGGAACTCAGGATTTGCAGATCTGAATCCTAAAAGTAACAAAAGAGAGTATAAACTCGACAAACTAAAGTAATAACACTAAAAAAAATATCATTATGAGTAAATATTCGATTGAAGCATTCATCAACGAAACAAAAGAAAATCCGCAGCAAAGAGATTATTTTGAGCTGGAAACGAAACATCTTCTGGAAATCAACCTTAACAATCAGGCAGTATGGACGAAAAGAGGAAGCATGGTAAGCTATGTGGGAAATATTAATTTTGAAAGACAGGGAATGCTGTCCGGAGGAATTGGAAACCTCTTAAAGAAAGCTATAAGCGGTGAAGGAGCCAGGCTGATGAAAGCAGAAGGAATCGGAAAACTCTATGTAGCCGATTCCGGGAAGAAAGTCCGTATTTTATATCTGAATAATGAATCTGTTTGCGTAAACGGAAATGATATTCTTGCCCACGAACAAAGCGTAAAAAGTGATATCACCATGCTGAAAAGTATTGCAGGAATGATGTCCGGAGGGCTTTTTCAGGCGAAACTTTCAGGAACAGGGCACATCGCTATTACCACTCACGGAGATCCTTTAACTTTACTTGTAACTCCTGATACACCTGTATTTACAGACCCGAATGCTACTGTTGCATGGTCCGGAAACCTCAGCCCGGAACTGAAAACCAATGTTTCTTTCAAAAGCCTTATCGGCAGAGGAAGCGGCGAAGAGTTTCAAATGAAGTTTTCAGGACATGGATGGGTACTGATTCAGCCTTATGAAGAAGTATACTACATGGAAAAATAAAACCAACAAAACCTAGAAGTGATTTAGAATTTTCGTAATAATTAAGATTTGCAGCCCATGAATACCCTTATAAAGCTATTTTTTGTGATCATCATACTACCTAACGTTATGATTGCTCAAATGTCAAAGAAAAATTACGACTATTCTATAGATCTTCTTGATATGTCCAATGATGAAGTCCGGGTATCTTTTTCACCTCCAAAGAATAATCTTAAACAGGGCAGATTTATCATTCCCAAACTGGTACCCGGATTTTATCAGGCTATGAATTTCGGACAATATATTTCCGATTTCACAGCCACTGATAAAAACGGTAAAAAAGTCTTAACGGAACGCCTGGACAAAAACAGCTGGATGGTACATGATCTCAGCCGGGTAAAGAAAATATCTTATCAGGTAGCTGATGGATGGGACTCCCTGGAAAAAGAATCTCATGAAGCCCGATCTGCAGGAAGTATGTTTATAAAAGACAGCGTTTTTGTCATCAATTATAATTCTTTAGTAGGATATTTTGAAGAAATGAAAGATATTCCTTATCACATTAAGATTACAAAGAACAAGGATTTTTATGCTTCCTCCGCCCTGGATTACAAACAGATAGATAAAATTACAGATATGGTATGGGCAAAGGATTACCGCGAACTGGTAGATTCTCCTGTCTTATATTCCGTTCCTGATACTACCTGGCTCAAAATAGGCCATACCAAAGTACTTGTATCATTCTACAACAAAAAGGAAAGACATTACTCCAAAACGATTGCTCAAGAAATTGAAAACATTCTGAAAAATCAGCAGGCTTATCTTGGCGGAACATTACCGGTCAGCAAATATGCATTTCTGATTTATTATGAATCTTCCAATGAAAATGGATATCTGGGAGATGGCCTGGAACATTCCCACTCTACAGTCTGCCTTTATCGTTCCGGAAATATGAAATTTCTTCCACATGCCTTAAACAGGGTTGCTTCTCACGAGTTTTTTCATGTTGTTACCCCGCTCAACATTCATTCAGGGGAAATTCAGCATTATGATTTCCTGAATCCTGTCATGTCTGAACATTTGTGGCTATACGAAGGGATGACTGAGTATGCGACCATTCATATGCCTATCAAACAAAAAATGATCAGCCTGGAAGATTTTGAAAAAAGTCTGGAAGAAAAAATCAAAGGCATGAAAGAATTTGATAACACCCTGTCTTTTACAGAAATGAGTAAAAAATCCATGGAAAGACAGGATCAGTATATGAACTTTTATATGAAAGGAGCATTACTCGGGTTATGTCTGGATATAAGACTAAGAGAGCTTTCTAACGGGAAAATGGGAACTCAGGATCTGATGCAGATGCTTATGAAAAAGTATGGAGCAGGTAAATATTTTAACGATGATGAACTTTTTGATGAGATTACCAAAATGACTTATCCCGAAATACATACTTTTTTTAGAGATTTCGTAGAAGGCACTCAACCCATTCCTTTAAAAGAGTATCTGGAAAAAGCAGGATTCAATTATGATGAAGCTACCGGAAAGGTAACTTCAGTGTCCCATCCTGATTCAAAACAAATTGCATTAAGGAAGGCCTGGATTAATCAATAAATTTTCATGCAGATAAAAAAAAACATAAATAAACAAAATAGTGAAAATTAATAACCTATAATTCAACAACTCCAAAAGCATTCAACTTTAAAATCCAACAACCTTCAAATTCTTACAAACCGCCTCCCTCAATTCATTCTCCTATTATCCATCACGTTATGGGGATTTACAAAAGTTTTAATATATTTAAGAAAAAAATAGATGAACGATAGTAATTCCCGCAGAAACTTTCTTAAGACAGCTGCTTTAGCAAGCTTTGGGGCATTGGTTTTACCCAATTCCTTATTTGCTTATTCCAATGATTTTAAAACAGATAAAAAAGTCCGCGTAGGTTTTATCGGCGTAGGCCTTCGTGGTCAGGAGCATGTAAAATTACTGGCAAAACGAAATGATGTAGAGATTGTTGCGTTTGCAGATCCGGAGAAAAGGATGCTTGCCGCGTCTCAAAAAATATTAAAAGACAATAATAAACCTGCTGCTCAGGAGTTTTCCAACGGAGAATATGACTATCGGAATCTTTTAAAATTAAAAACAATAGACGCTGTTGTTATTGCTACTCCATGGGAATGGCATCTTACACAAGGTGTGGAAGCCATGCGCGCTAAAAAAATTGTGGGTATGGAAGTTTCCGGAGCGATAAAGCTTCAGGACTGCTGGGAATTTGTAAAGGTATATGAGGAAACGAAAGTTCCCATATTTATGATGGAAAATGTGTGCTACCGAAGAGATATCATGGCCATCCTGAATATGGTCCGTAAAGGAATGTTTGGTGAACTGGTACATGGAAGAGGCGGTTATCAGCATGATCTGAGAGGTGTTCTTTTCAATGACGGAGTTACTCCGTACAATTCCGGTGCTGAATTTGGAGAAAAAGGATTCAGTGAGGCTAAATGGAGAACCGAACATTATGTAAAACGTAACGGAGAACTTTATCCTACGCATGGCTTAGGACCGGTTGCCATGATGATGGATATCAACAGAGGAAACCGTTTGACAAGGCTTTCTTCATTCTCATCAAAATCTGTAGGGCTTCATAAATACATTGTTGAGCATCCAAAAGGCGGAGAAAACCATCCGAGTGCGAAAGTAAAATTCAACCAGGGAGATATTGTAACTACACAGATTGCCTGTGCCAATGGAGAAACCATTCTTCTTACTCATGATACAAGTTTACAGAGACCTTATGATCTTGGTTTCAGAGTTCAGGGAACTGAAGGATTGTGGCAGGATTTCGGATGGGGAGATTTCAACCAGGGACACATCTATTTTGAAAAAACAATGAACCATACCCACCGTTGGGATAATACTGAAAAATGGATGAAAGAATATGATCATCCGATTTGGAAGAAGTTTGAAGCTACCGCTGCAGGAGCCGGACATGGCGGAATGGATTTCTTTGTGATGAATACTTTTATTGAATGTATCAAACGAAATATAGAATTCCCGATGGATGTGTACGACCTTGCTTTATGGTATTCCATTACGCCACTGAGTGAAGAGTCTATTGCCAAAGGCGGTCAGGTTGTTGATATTCCTGATTTCACCAACGGAAAATGGAAAACCCGTAAACCTGTATTTGGAATGACTGATGAGTTCTAAGAAAACATTACTCATATTAGCTGGTGGATTAGGCAGCAGATACAAAGGTCTCAAGCAAGTGGATGGAATACTTGATAACGGTTCGCCGATTCTTGAGTATTCTATCTTTGATGCTCTGGAAGCAGGTTTTCAAAAAATAGTTATTATTGTGAACAAACTGATTCCTGAAAGTTATATTGAAAGACTCAACAGCATTTCAAAAGCTAAAAATTTTGAATTGCTTTGGGTATATCAGGAGAAAGACACTATTCCTATTTCACTGGAAGGCTTTGATTACCCTGATCGTGAGAAGCCATGGGGAACTGCTCATGCCGTACTTTGCGCCAAATATTCAATACAGGAACCTTTTGTGATGATCAATGCGGATGATTTTTATGGAAAAGAAGCCTATCAACTGGCAGCCCATGAAATTAATCATCATCATATTTCAGATACACAATTGGGGATGATTGCTTACCCTGTAGATACAACATTGAGTGATAACGGTGCTGTGGCGAGGGGAATATGTACCCTGGATGCCGGAAATTACCTGGTTAAAGTAGAGGAACAAACGTCTATCCAAAAAATCAATAGTACAATCATTTATGTGGACAACGGAAAAAATATAAAATTAGATCCCGAAACATTGGTATCTATGAACTTTTTTATTTTTCATCCTCATATTTTTTGTTATCTGGAAGCCTATTTCTATGATTTCATTGAATCTGATCCGCTTCCCAATCAGGAATTTTACATTCCTTCCGCAATACAAAAAATGATAGACGAAAACAGAGTAAAAGTAAAAGTGAAAGCCTCTACATCCCAATGGATGGGAATTACCTATGCTGATGATAAAAAAGAAATTCAAGATTTTCTGATTTCAGAGACTAACAACCACAGATACCCGAAAGATTTATGGAAATAAATGATATTGTTATTGAGTTTATTGGTAAGGATAATTATGAACTCACTCCTATTAATGACGGATTAATCAATACAACTTATCTTCTGGAGAATAAAGACCAGGGGAAAAAGTTTATTCTGCAGAAAATCAACAATCATGTTTTTAAACAGCCGGAGGTTGTCGTTAATAATCATTTATTAATTAATGAAGTTCTGAAGTCCAATAATTATCATTTTCAGATTATTGAGTCTATTCCGTCTCTGGCCAATAAGCTGCTGGTAGAAGATATAAATGGTGAGCCCTGGCGTATGCTTAATTTTATAGAGAACAGCCTTACTTTTCTTACTGCTCCATCTTTACAGACCGCTTTTGATGCTGCTAAAACCTTCAGTTATTTTCTGAACACTGTAAATACTGAAAAACTGCCTGCCATTGAAGATTCTCTTCCCAATTTCCTCAATTTTGAGAAAAGGATTGCAGATTATAAAAACGCACTCAAAGATGCACCAGCTCAATTAAAAGAAAATGCAAAAGCTGAAATAGAAATCACCAACCAGCTTCTGTCTTTGCCTGACCAATGGATCGAAATGGAGAAAACCCATCAGATTCCTAAAAGAATTATTCATGCCGATGTAAAAATCAGTAATATTCTTTTTGATCAGAATCATAAGCCGCTGGCTGTGATTGATCTGGATACCATGATGATTTCTACCATCTTATATGATTTTGGAACAATGATCCAATCTTATACCAATACTACACAGGAAGATGACGGAGCTGCCCAAAACAATTTCAATCCTGAAATGTATAAGGTTGTAAAAGAAGGCTTTTTATTTTATCTAAAAGAAAAACTGACTAAGACAGAATCTGAGAATCTTGATTATGCAGCACAGGTCGCTATTTACATTCAGGAACTTCGTTTTTTGACGGATTACCTTAACGGAAGCACCTACTATTCTATCACACATCCTGAACACAATCTGGACAGAACCAAAAACCAGCTGGAACTGTTGAAAGGATTAAGAGAATACTTGGGAAGTAAATGATTTTTAAATTCTTATCATTTGTACTAAGATTACATATGATATTTAGATTCCTACGGAATGACAAACAGAGCGCTTTATTTATCCGAACATTTTGTCATTCCGGTAAGAATCTAACTTTATCTACTCACTCTCAAACCAAAAACTCCAGAATTCTCTTCCATTCTTCCCGCTTTTTTTCAAAAGAAATGGTATGAAGCGGACTTGTAGAGGGCAATAGAAAAATGGGCAGTTTATAATTTTTCCCAAGAAGTTTCAGCAAGTTTTTATAAGATTTTCCGCCATTGCAAAAAATAGCTCTGACATTTGGATATTCTTCAAGCAATTCTTCAATTTGGTTAGCTTCTTCGTTTCTGATTTCAGAATCCAGACTTCCTTTTCTCTCACAGGAATCAATTACATCCCAGAGGGCAATATGGTGTTTCTTTATTGTTGCAATTCTTTGAGAATAATCCTCTGTAAATTCTTCGTTCAGCAATTCAAAAATGATTTTCCAGAATTTGTTTTGTGGATGAGCATAATATTGCTGTTTTTCCAGTGATTTTACTCCGGGAACTGAGCCTAAAATTAAAATTTCAGATTGGATATCAATAAGAGGTGGAAATGAAGAAATACGGTTTTGCATATTCAAATATAGAGATTTTATTACTTGCAGATTGGGAAGCTGGAAGAGAGAGGCTGGAAGTTAGTCAGATTATTCATTATAAAAAAAACGGGCTAAAGCCCGTTTCTATTGATCATAAATTGTTGTTTGTCTTATAAAGTTTCCTTCAGCCAGTCGAAGAATTCTCGCTGCCATACTAATCCGTTTTGCGGATGAAGTACCCAGTGATTTTCGTTCGGGAAGTACACCAGTTTAGATTTTAATCCTCTTAATTTTGCAGCCTGGAAAGCTTCCTGCCCCTGCTCGTAAGGAACACGGAAATCAATTCCACCCTGAACAATCATGATGGGTTTGTTCCATTTTTCTACAAAATTGCTTGGGTTGAATTCTGTGTATGCTTTTGGAAGAGGCTTTTCCCATGGAGAACCAATATCCCAGTTGGCAAACCAAAGTTCTTCAGTAGTCAGATACCATGATTTCATATCAAATAAACCATCATGAGCGATGAACGTTTTGAATCTGTTCTCATGGATTCCTGCCAGCATAAATACGCTGTATCCTCCGTAACTTGCTCCTACAGCGGCTACTCTGTCTCCATCTACGTATGGTAAAGTTTTCGCAAAGTCTGTGGCTGCCAGATAATCCCTCATTGGCTGTCCGCCCCAGTCTCTTGAAATTTCTTCATTCCATTTTGTTCCCCAGCCCGGCATACCTCTTCTGTTCGGAGCTACTACGATATAACCGTTGGCAGCCATCAAAGCAAAGTTCCACCTTGTGCTGAAATACTGTGTCAATGCAGACTGCGGACCGCCCTGGCAGTATACCAAAGTAGGATATTTTTTGTTCGGATCAAAGTTCGGTGGATAATGGAACCAGACTCCCATTTCTTTACCGTCTGACGTTTTCACCATTTTAAGTTCAGATTTCCCTTGAGCCAGCTTAGCATAAATTTCCTTGTTGGCTTCAGTAACCTGCTTCATTTCTCCGTTTTTAACGTTTACAGAGAATAATTCTGTGGCATGGTTTACGTCTGTTCTTCCTACTAAAAGTGTAGTTTTATTGTCTGTAAAGATTTCGTTTACGTCAAAATCTCCTTTGGTGATCTGCTGTACTTTTGCTGATTTTGAATCCAGGGCAAAAAGCTGTTTTGTCCCTCTGAATGCAGCTGTGAAGTAGATTGTTTTTGAATCTGCTCCCCAAAACACATCTCCTGAAACGCTTTCATCCCAGCCTGAAGTAAGATTAGTCGTCTTTCCTGACTTCCAGTCCAGAATTTTCACATCATTTTTATCTGCTTCATATCCATCTCTGGCCATGCTCTGCCAGATTAAAGATTTTCCGTCCGGGCTGAATTTTGGGTTTACATCATATCCTTTGTTTGATTCTGTAAGGTTTTTGGTAGTACCTGATGCCAGATCATAAGCAAAGATATCGGTATTGGTACTGGTAGCGTACTCTTTGCCACTTTTAGGTTTTGTAACATATAAAAGCTGTGCAGAATCCGGGCTCCAGATAAAATCTTCAGCTCCACCGAAAGGTCTTTGCGGGGAATCCCAGGTTTTACCTTCCAGAAGATCTTTAGCAACTTCTACTTTATCCGAAGTACTCACTACAAATACGTGGTTGTATTTTCCTTCATTGAAATAATCCCAGTGTCTGTGGTTAAGGTCCGTATAAACCTGAGCCGTAGTTTTGGGAGTATCACTGAATTTATCTTTCCCCATTACTTTCTCTACCAGCACCTGCTTGCTGAAGGCAATTTTCTTCCCATCCGGAGAAATGACAATATTATCAGCTTCCCCGATAGTATAAAATTCTGTCCAGGTTTTTCCGGCATCTTTAGAAAGATAGATTTTATCACCTTCCTGAGCATAAATTCCGTTTTTATCCCACTGAATAAGTGCTTTTTTACCGAAATCGATTTTAGAAGACTGATGATTAAGAACATTCAGAAAATAGTTCTCGTTTTTTGTTTTCTCTGTTTTCAGATCAACCTGTCCTACTTTATAGATAAGAGAAGCCTGATCCGGTGAAACTGCCTGTACTCCCACTTTTTTCAAAGTCCAAAGAATTTCAGGCGTCATTACTTGTTGTGCATTCATTAAAAGCGGAGCTGCCAAAGCCAGCAGACTGTACTTAAGTTTCATATGTTGATATTCATTTTTAACGGATCTGTGAAATCATAGTAATTTCACGAAATCCTTTTATTACATTCAAAGATTGCCAAAGTTAATATTTAAAATAAAAACGCACGAAAGAATTAACATTTAAGTTTAGATTTTTATTCTATATTCTTAAAAATAAATGTATAGTTAAGAAATATAAACAAGTACAGATGCCAAAGCAACTCCTATTTATATCTGGCAACCCGTTCCAGCTTAAATTGCTGTTTTATACAAATTGTTAAATATTTATATTTGAAAGGAAAAATAAACCGGAAAACTATAAAAACACTATGAATAACCGAAATTTAAAACAAATCCTGATCACTTTACTCGTCATTATCACTTCAAATCCGGTGCTTGCTCAGAAAAGTGAATTTTTGGATACACAGGTAGATAGCCTGACTTTCGTTACTACCAGGAAATTTTTAAACAGCTTAAATACAGATAATTTTCAGAAAAAGGTTTTCATCAAGAATGATATACAAATTCCCTACAGAATCCTGACTCCGAAGGATAATGACAAAAATCAAAAGTTTCCATTAGTCATTACTTTTCATAATTCCACAAGAATTGGAAACGATAATGAAAGCCAGCTTGAACCTTTGGCTAAGATATGGCTGAGAGAGGAAATATATGACAGGTACCAATGCTATGTGATAGCCCCACAATTCAGCACGCGTTCTTCAGTTTATGACAACAACACGGATAATGATCTGGTCTCAAAACCATCAAATGATGTCTTTGCCCTATGGGATCTGATAAAAAATGTAGAAAAAGAATACCGGAATATTGATAAAAACAGAATTTATCTGGTGGGATATTCTATGGGAGCTTCTACAGCACAAAATCTTATGAGCATAGAGCCTGACAAATTTGCTGCTATTGTTTCCATTGCAGCGGTTCCTGATTTTTCAAATCTGAAACAACTGGATAAAAAAAATATCTGGCTCATTCACGGTGAAAAAGACAATGAAAATCCCTATTCGGGAAGTATCAAATTGTTTAAAAAATTAGTTTCAAACAAAAATCTGACTTTTACAACATACGGTAATCTTAATCATAATACGATTACCATCCCGTTTTTAACAACTGAAGATATTCCCAAGTGGCTGTTTGAAAAGAGAAAATAAAAACAAGTAACGGCATTCGGTTTCTATCTACAAAAAAGCCTGCTGAAAATAGCAGGCTTTATATTTTATATTGGTGTCCC
>NZ_SDLV01000054.1 GCF_004916905.1 Chryseobacterium candidae | reverse complement strand
CCTTCGGGTTATGAGCCCGACGAGCTACCTACTGCTCCATCCCGCGATATTGGATTGCAAAGGTACGAATATTTTTCAAAAATCCTAATTTTTCTTTTAAATAAAGGACTTTTATGAAAACTATTTTATTATTTGTATCTTTGTTTTATGGCAAAAATATTAAAAATTTATCCGGACAACCCACAGGAAAATCTTGTGAATGAGGTTATTAAAACATTAAATAATGGCGGGCTGATTATCTATCCATCTGATACAATCTATGCTCTGGGCTGTAATATTTTTGATATAAAAGCCATGGAAAAACTGGCTCAGCTCAAAAAAATGAAACTTGAGAAGTCTAAATTCTCCATTATCTGTAATGATCTCAGCCATCTTTCGGACTTTACCAAACCGATTGACACTTCAATTTTCCGGTTTCTGAAAAGTCATCTTCCGGGACCGTTTACTTTCATTCTTGAAGCCAATAAAAGTTTACCTTTAGCTTACAAAGGTCACAAAACAATTGGTATTCGTGTTCCTGATCATCCGATTCCGCAACTTATTGTTGAAAAACTGGGTCACCCCATTGCCTCTACTTCCATTAAAGATGATGATGAAATCATAGAATATTCTACCGATCCAGAACTTATTGCAGAAAAATATGATCATCTGGTAGATATTGTGATTGATTCAGGGTATGGAGATAATGTGGCTTCCACTATTGTAGACCTCACTTCGGGAGAACCGGAAATTATCCGTCAGGGAAAAGGGATTGTTTAAGTTCTAGGTTTAAGGTACTGAATTATGAGTTTTAGCGGGAAATATTCTGCCGGAATTTTGCTCACCTTTATTATTTTGGCAGCTGCAATGCTGTATGGTTTTCCAGCTGTTACAATGGTAACGGGAACAAAAGGAATCACAGAAGTCAATTTTTTTCTTAACAGAATTGTGCTATGGATCATTCTTATCATTGTATTTCTGTACAGCATCTTTATTGAAAAAAAAACTTTTTTACTTAAGGAAGAGAAAAAATACCCTGCTGCATTTTATATCAGAGCTGTGGTGAGCCTATATTTTATCTGTTTGATTGGCGGAGGCATTCTGAATGCAGCGATCCAATTTTTTATGCAGGAAAAAATAAGTGATAAGCTTCTCAACCTTGCTCCTATTTTTAGAAATAATTATTTTTTAGTTATTTTTACATGCCTTACCGCTGCTATTGTAGAGGAATTCCTGATGCGGGGTTATGTACAGCCCAGGCTGGAAAAAATTTATAACAATCCCACCGTTGCAATTGTTATTTCATCGGTCTTATTTGGAATTTTACATAGTACTTACGGTACCGTAAGCCAGGTTCTCGGACCTTTCTTTATCGGGATCGTGTTTGCTGTATTTTATAAACGCTATTCAAATATTAAAATTCTGATCATCTGTCATTTTATGATTGATTTTATCGCAATGATGATGATGAATTTTATTGATATTAAACACTTATCTGTATTTTAACATTATGAAAATTATAACATCACCTGCAAAATTAATGAACGTGGAAAATTCAACAGATTTTTTGAAATCTTCTACTCCGAGATTCATTGAAGATGCAGCATTGATACAGTCTTATTTAAAAGAAAAATCGCCAAAATATCTTTCCGACCTTATGGAAATATCGCCTAAGCTTGCTGATGAAAACTGGGAAAGAAATCAAAAATGGAAATCCAAACCTACAGCAAAAGAATCTGCTCCTGCAATGTTTGCCTTTACAGGAGAGGTTTATAGAGGTCTGGATGCCAAAACATTGGATAAAAATGCCGTAGATTACCTGCAAAAAAACTACAGAATACTTTCCGGGCTTTACGGGTTACTGAAACCTTCGGATAAAGTGATGCTTTACAGACTTGAAATGGGCCGTCCTTTTGAATTTGAACAATACAAAAATCTGTATGAATTCTGGAGAGAAAAGATTACAGAACAGTTGAATTCTGAAATGAAAAAAGGAGAAATCCTACTTCAACTTGCCAGCAATGAATATGGAAAAGTAATTGACAGAAAGAAACTGAACCACAAAGTAATCGATTTTGATTTTTATGAATTAAAAGATGGAAAACTGAAGACCATTGTGGTGTATACAAAGCATGCAAGAGGTCTTGTGGTAAGATTCTGTGCAGAAACCAATGCCAAAACACTGGAGGATGTAAAAGCATTCAACTATGAAGGATACAGAATTGATGAAGAGAAGTCTACGGATACAAAACTGGTTTTTACAAGATAAATGACAATTTCAGCATTTAAAAAATATTTCAGGACAGAACTTTCCGGCCTTTACACGGAGTCGGAAGCTGTGTTTTTATCGTCTTTATTCATTCATCAAATCGCAGGTTTCGATGCATTTCAGCAGAGAAGATTCTCTGAACAGGAACTTCTGACTGATGATAAAGAAAAGTTGTGTCATTTTATTTCAGAACTTAAAACCGGAAGACCTTATCAGCAGATATTGGGAGAAACAGAATTTTACGGAATGAAATTCTTTGTAGACGAAAATGTATTAATTCCCCGCCCTGAAACGGAGGAGCTGTTGGAAATTGCTATCAGAGAAATACAAGGTTCTAAGTCTAAAATTCAGAATTTAAAGATTCTGGATATAGGAACCGGAAGCGGAGTTATCCCTCTGATTTTAAAGAAATATTTTCCGGAAGCAAACGTTTCATCTGTTGATTTTTCCGAAAACGCATTGAAGACCGCAAAAAGAAATGCAGAATATCATCAATTGGAAATCCGGTTCATCCATGCGGACTATCTCAATTTCGAACTGGCTGAAAACTATGACATCATTATTTCAAATCCGCCTTACATCGGGATTGAAGAAGAAATAGAAATTGCTGATTCAGTAAAAGAATTTGAACCAAAAATGGCACTTTTCTCCCCTACTTCAGATGCGCTGATCTTTTACAGAAAAATTTCTGAAGATGCTAAAAAGCATTTGAATGAAGACGGACTTTTGTTTTTAGAAATCAATCAGAAACTGGGTTCTGAAACGCTGGAATTGTATCAGGATTTTTCTAATGTTCGATTATTGAAGGATTTATCTGAAAACGACAGGTTTATTTACGGAAGGAAATAATTATTATTTACATCATGTTCATCAAATCACACGAAATCAATACCCTGAAAATTGCAGAAATTATTTCTGATGACCTCATTATCCAGTCTGCTCAGGACGGGCTGGATCTTATGGGAAATATCTATTATCAGGGCTTTGATAAAGTTATTCTTCACGAAAAAAATATAAGTCCTGCGTTCTTTGATTTAAAAACAAAAATTGCCGGAGAGATTCTTCAGAAGTTCTCAAACTATCGCATAGGATTGGCTATTATAGGTGATTTTAGCCAATATAAAAGCAAAAGCATGAAGGATTTTATTTTTGAAAGTAATAAAACAAAGCATATTAATTTTCTAAGCACTTTGAATGATGCGTTGAATAATTTTTCAAAATAGATTCTTGTTCAGTCTTTGTATTAAAAAGGTAATTTTTTTCTTCATTTTCAAGTATCAATATCATCAGTTTTTTAAGATTTTTTAATACAATAGAAAGATTTGCATAATAAAAAAAATCTCATTGATTTATAAATTATGTAAAAATTTAAAATAAAATACGTTAATTATTGAGAGAAATTTAGAATTAATTCTATAAACACAAACACTTGAATATTTCTTTGTATATTTGCAAAAAACACGAGGAATATGAATCTTACTTATTTAAAAGCTTATACGGCTACATAATTCAATTTACTTTTTCGACTATCAAGGTTAGACTTAGAACGTTTCCTGATGAATCATACTTGCTATATCTATGGTGAGCTTTTGAAAGAACGGATCTTATTATAGCATGCTTTAAGCCGAACAATTCATTACTTCAATGAACTTGCTGATGATAGTTATTTCCCTAAAGAATTAAGCCTGATGAATATTTCTTCAAAAAAACATACAATACACAGATAAAAAATTATTAAGACATCATGATTAAAAAATTATTTCTACCAATCGTTTTAGCAAGCTCACTTTCTTTCGCACAAGTTGGGATTAACACATCCACACCTGAAGAAAGTGCTATTCTGGATGTTTATAGCCAAAATAAAGGAATGCTGATACCCAGACTTACCACAGCAAAAAGAGATGCAATCGTAAATCCGGCTAACTCGCTTCTTATCTATGATACCGACAAAAAATGTTTAAGTCAGAATATCGGAACTCCAATTAAACCTGATTGGCTTTGTATCAGCAGTAATGCTGTAAAAATGTTTTACATGCCAAGTGTTTCTTTTGACACTTCCACCACTGCTAATGGTAGAACTAAAGATTTATATACCTTGTATAAAACTCAGTTTGGATCTCCAAAAGCAAAAAGTACCAGTGCTCCTGCTGCAATTCCTTTTTTTCCGTCAAGTAAAGACCTTTACTATTATGTAACGGATGCTGATCCTAATGTATTCAGTAACATTTCTATTTCTGATGATGGAGTAATGACCTATAATGTAAAAGCAGCAGCAACAGACTGTTCTTTTATTAATATTGTTTTCGTTGTTAAATAATTGAGTTATGATAAAAAGCAGCTCAATTTTACGATACAAAAGATTCTTGTTTACGTTTTCCTTGTTTATTTTTTCTCAGAATATTCAGGCACAGAACGAACAGGGAACCGGCTATCCGTATTTTGTAAATTTCACCCAGGGTCTGCAGCCTCAGGAAGCTTATAAGGTAGTTACCAGCGGCGTTCAGAATGATGCAACCTTTACTACGGATGGACTAAGACTTACCCGAAGTGTCAATAATATCTCGGGAGGAGTGATACTTGCTGATAAAATATTCAAGAGTGACCAGGGAATCAAGTTCGAGTTTGAATTCGCTATTTATGGGGGGAATACCAACGGAGGAGATGGGATTTCTATCTTCTTATTGGATGGATCTATCCCTAAAAACCAGCTTAATCTCGGATACTTTGGTGGAGGACTAGGATATAGCTTTGTACGCGGAGGAGAATCTACAGAAGGACTGAGAGGAGCCTATCTGGGAATAGGTCTGGATGAATTCGGAAACTTTAAAACAAGCTTTAACCAGGGCGAAAGGGTTAGAAATGGAATATTTGGAGTGGGACTTGCTGGTGGACGAAGTAATGTTTCATTAAGAGGAAAGCGTGGAAACCAATACCTGTCTTCTGCTGAACCTGCCGGATATAATGGGTATCCGTTGCTTTATAGTATTGCCACTAATGCATCCCCTTCAAGCAGCAACAGATCTGCTTACCTCGATACGGCTACAGGAAAATACATTGGCATTAAAAATACGACTCTTCAACAATTCAGCATTGAAAGTGGCGGAACAACAATTCCTCAAAATGAAAATGATGCAAGGTTCCGTAAAGCATATGTTACCCTTGTTCCCAATCCAGCCGGAGGTTACAATATAACCCTGGAAATACAGCACGGAACGGTAAAAGAAAAAGTGATTGATAATTATTACTACCCTACTTCTCTGAAATATACTGAGACTACCATTTCCAACAGTACAGTAAGAACGCTGGATACTTCAGCGCCTTCTACTTTCAGAATCGGATTTGCCGCTTCTACCGGAGCTGCCAAAAATATTCATTTATTGAAAAACTTAGGGGTTACAAGACCTTATGCTGCTGAAGTAACCGATGATTTGTTTGCCGGATGCCCGGGGATAAAGTCAATCTATTACCCTTTGCTTAATGATGCGGCTTATTCGTCGGCAAATGGCCAAAACCCTCCAACCCTTTCGTATAACAATCTTGATTTTAATTCATTCCGTTTTTTGGATAATAACGGAGCGGTGATTCCCAATATAACAGATGGAGTCTATACCAACAGTCAGGGAACATGGACGTATTTCCCAACTACCGGAGCGCTTTCATTCAAACCTGCGGCAGGATTCACAGGAGTAGCCCAGGTACAGTATGATATTAAAGGAGGTGGAAGTAATGGTACTGAAGCGCCTTACAACAAGGAAGAGTACAGATCATTGCCGGCATTGGTACAGGTTAATATTTCAAATGCCAATAACTGCAGCAAAGCCTGTGTTATTTCCAATAAAAATGTAACTCAGAAAATCACAAGATAATTGGATAAAACCAGCTTTTAGGAGCTGGTTTTTTTATTTTTAACAGGATTTTCAATAAAATACTGAACAGCATCTTCGATCGCTTTATCAATAGGCTGATATTGAAAGCCTGTTTCATACAACCAAAAGGTAGAAACAGATAGAAAAATACCCCGAACCAGAAATCGGCTTTTAAAGAATACCATCTTTAGCAGAAAAAGCAAAACCAATGAACCATAGATCAGTATCATGATGAAACTGTTTAACTCTTATGTGTTCATTGGTTTTTATATTTTGATTAAGAATAGTTTTTTATCCTATTCGTTTCCTTACAAATATTTCATAGCCCAAATAGATGAGCGGAAGTGACATGATTCCTATATAAATTCCATTTTGCATGGCATGTTCCGGTGCATTGATGACAGCATATATTAATCCCAAAAAAGCTCCTCCCAAATGAGCAGCATGTCCGATATTATCATGTATTCTCGGATTCAGCATCATATATACAGAATACCCGAAATAGACTAACCCAAAAATAAATCCAGGAATACCAATCGGAATAAAGAAAAGATATATCTTAAGATCAGGAATCAGTGCTATGGAAGCAAAAAGAATTCCTGAAACACCACCACTCGCTCCTACGGCAGAGTACCAGGGCTGTTTTTGATAAATGTATAATGAGAGAAAATTCCCCAGCAATATTGCTCCCAGGTATACAATGATAAATCCTATATTTCCGAAGCTCTGAATGACAATAGGTGCAAAGAAATACAGTGTAAACATATTGAATACGAGGTGCATGATATCAGCATGTAAAAATCCTGATGAAAGCAATCGAATATATTCTTTTTTATGAAGAATAGCACCAACATTAAATTTATATTTTTCCGTAATAGCGGGATTATTAAAAGCTATGAAGCTTATAATAGCTGTAATTGCAATAAATAATATTAAAATGTTCATTTCTCTTTAATTTTAAGATTCGTCACCCTGGAACAGATCACCTATAATTCCTCCTTCTTCATCAGTTTCTCCTGCAGGTTCAGGATCTTCATATACTTCAGGCTCTTCTTCTACCGGTTCAGGGATGGTAATATTGATTGCCTTCACTTTGAACTTGGTAAACTGGTTTCCAATAGCCTTTATTCCTTTTACGGCTATGAATTCATCAATATTTACTGTTTCCGGCTCACGTTCCTTTCCTTTATCTTTTGCGAAGATGATTTCTGCCGTGACATTGTTGGCAACAATTACATTTTCGATGAATGATTTCGGATGTTCAGAAGGCATAAAAGTCTGTACATTGACAGTATTTTCCAATAGGAATCTCTTGATGAAATAAATATCTTTTTCTCCATCGTAATAGATACAGGTGATTGGCTGTGCAGGTCTCCATTTTTCCAATACCAGATATTCATCATCAAAACGATTACCAAGGTCAAAAGATACCAGTTTTACTTCACCATTTGTATTGATGGTCAAAATTTTGTCATCTCCTTTAAAGCTTCCCAACAATGTTCCTCTTGCATCGGCATTCAGTCTTCTTACCGTATCATCAAACCAGATTTTTCTGGGTGCCAGCGTAGAAACTCCTTCTTCCTTCATATCTACTTTCTTAACAGCATATTTAGTTACCAGATTTCCTTTGGAATCACGGCCTTTGATGGCCAGATCGGAGAAATTGATCTCCATTTTGTTCTTTCTGATTCTTGGGTTTGGCTTTAAAAGCACGGTTACGGTTTCTGCCTCACCATTAGGATTGGCTGAGAAATACAGTGTTTCAGAACCTTTTTTATCTGAAGCTAACGGATAATCTGTATTTCGGGTTACTCCGGTTACAGAAAAGCGTTTCATATAATAGGGTCCTTCACGGCCTTCCCGGTAGATCATATTATAGACTGTCCTTTTATCGTTTTTCTTCCATACGGCAACATGAAGGATATCTTTACCAATAAAAGTTTTAGCTTCCACTTTTACAACCTTCATACTTCCGTCTTTTCTGAATGTGATGATATCATCAATGTCGGAACAGTCGAATAAATACTGATCTTTCTTCAGAGATGTTCCAATGAAGCCTTCTTCGAAATTTGCATAGAATTTTTCATTGGCTACGGCCACTTTCGTAGCATCAATGGTATCAAAGATTCTAAGCTCTGTCTTTCTTTGTTTGTCTTTACCGTATTTTTTCTGAATATTTAAATAATAATCGATAGCATAAGCGATCAGGTTGGCCAGGTTGTATTTCACCTGTTCTATTTTACCTTCCAGTGATGCAATATTTTCTTTAAATTTATCTAAATCGAATCTTGAAATCCTCTTGATTCTGATCTCTGTCAGTTTTAAGATATCCTCTTCTGTAACGGCTCTTAAAAGATGTTTGGTATGAGGTTTTAATCCTGCATCAATGGTCTTCAATACCTCTTCCCAGGTTTTTACCTCTTCAATATCGTGATAAATTCTGTTTTCAATGAAAATTCTTTCCAGTGAAGAGAAGTGCCAGCTTTCCTGAAGTTCATGAAGTTCTATTTCCAATTCTTTCTTCAGTAATGAAACGGTATGATCTGTATTCGTTTTAAGAATATCGGATACATTCAGAAACATAGGTTTATCTCCTACAATTACACAGGCATTCGGAGAAATTGTTACCTGACAGTCTGTAAATGCATACAGCGCATCAATAGTCTTATCCGGTGAAACATCATTATGAATATGGATCAGGATTTCTACTTTATCTGAAGTATTGTCCTCAATTTTTTTGATTTTGATCTTTCCTTTCTCGTTGGCTTTTAGAATAGAGTCAATAAGATCTGTTGTTGTTTTGGAGTAAGGAAGTTCAGAAATTACTAATGTATGTTTATCCGTCTGGGTAATTTTGGCTCTTGCTCTTACCTTTCCTCCTCTGTGACCATCATTATATTCTGAAACATCAAGATAACCGGCCGTTAAAAAGTCCGGATAGAGTTCAAATTTCTTACCTTTTAAATAGGCTACAGATGCGTTAATAAGTTCATTAAAGTTATGAGGAAGTATTTTTGTAGAAAGTCCTACTCCAATACCTTCCACTCCCTGTGCGAGAAGCAGCGGGAATTTCACCGGTAAATCGATAGGTTCATTGTTTCTTCCGTCATAAGACTTAGTCCAATCTGTAGTTTTAGGATTAAAGACTACTTCCAGGGCAAAAGGTGTCAGCCTTGCTTCAATATATCTCGCGGCAGCTGCAGAGTCTCCAGTGTAAATATTACCCCAGTTTCCCTGCGTATCTATTAGAAGTTCTTTCTGCCCGATCTGCACCATGGCATCTGTAATGGAAGCATCACCATGTGGGTGATATTTCATGGTATTTCCCACGATATTGGCTACTTTATTATAACGGCCGTCTTCCAGCTCCCGCATGGAGTGCATAATTCTTCTTTGAACGGGTTTTAATCCGTCATATATTGAAGGGATAGCTCTATCCAGAATTACATAGGAAGCATAATCAAGAAACCAGTCTTTGTACAGGCCGGAAACTTTTTTTAGGCTTTCACCCTCATACGAATATTCTTCTGTCGTCATCTATTTTATCTTTTTTCTCTTTATTAGCTTTCACTACTTTGTTCAGAGAGAGTTTTAAATCGTTTACTTCTTTGTCGCCTAAATAAGAGATCTGATATTTGAGTATGGTAGAACCATTATTCTTACTGGAAACGGTAATATATAATCTTTTGAAGAACAGGATACTAACTACATCATATTTTATCAGTTTATATTTTGGAAATTCGTCATGAAGAGGTTTGTTAAAAAAAGGAATGACATTCCTGTTTTTAAAATTCAAAGCTTCTCCATCACTGTCATATTCAAAAATCTGTCTTCCTCTGATATAAAAGATAATCAGCAGCAAAACAGGAACAATAATTAATAAATAACTTTCTTTACCCATGGCATGAAATCTATATTCATTAGCTACGAATACAGTTAAACCAAATACTGCCATCATCACAAGCAGTGTACTCAAAGAGTTATAAATTGACGCTTTATTACGGTTACTTAGTCTCATTTTAATTTATTGGCTGTGTAAGTTTTAAATTTCCTACTTCATCCAAAAGTGTGCTTTTTTCAGTCTGCAATGCTTTTTACAACCAGCTTTTTAAGTTATAAGTTTTTTTAATTTTCTAATTCATCCAGCATTTCTTTTTTATCAATATCCTTATCATCTTCTACTACAAGGTTTTCAAGAATGAAGGTCTGTCTGTCGGGAGTATTTTTTCCCATGTAGAATTCCAGAAGTTGATCAATCGTCTGGTCTTTCCCCACTACTACAGGTTCTAAACGGATATCTTTACCAATGAAATGCTTAAATTCGTCCGGAGAGATTTCTCCTAATCCCTTAAATCGGGTGATTTCAGGATTTTTTCCTAGTTCGTTTAATGCTTTTATTCTTTCTGTTTCTGTATAACAATATCTTGTTTCTTTTTTATTTCTTACTCTGAATAACGGAGTCTGAAGGATATAAAGGTGTCCGTTTTTAATCAGATCCGGAAAGAACTGCAGGAAGAAAGTAATCATCAGCAGACGGATGTGCATCCCGTCAACATCGGCATCGGTAGCAATAATTACCTGGTTGTATCTCAGGTCTTCCAGACTTTCTTCAATATTTAAAGCTGCCTGAAGAAGGTTAAATTCTTCATTTTCATACACTACTTTCTTAGTAAGACCATAGCAGTTAAGCGGTTTACCCTTTAATGAAAATACGGCCTGCGTTTCTACATCTCTGGATTTTGTGATGGATCCGGATGCAGAATCTCCTTCGGTAATGAAGATCTGCGTATCTCCCTTTCTTTCGGCTTTCTGATCGTTATAATGCTGTCTGCAGTCACGAAGTTTTTTATTGTGAAGAGATACTTTTTTTGCTCTTTCTCTGGCCAGTTTCTGAATTCCGGAAAGTTCTTTTCTTTCTCTTTCTGAAATTAATATTTTTCTCTGGATTGCTTCTGCTATTTCCGGATTTTTGTGTAAGAAATTATCCAGTTTACTCTTAAGGAAATCAATAATAAATGTTCTTACAGTGGGTCCGTTCGGTCCCATATCATTAGATCCTAATTTTGTTTTGGTCTGGGATTCGAAAACGGGTTCTTCTACATTAATGGAAATCGCAGCAATGATAGACTTTCTGATGTCAGAAGCATCAAAACTTTTATTAAAAAATTCACGAACCGTCTTTACATACGCTTCACGGAATGCATTAAGGTGTGTTCCTCCCTGCGTTGTATTCTGCCCGTTCACGAATGAGAAATAGGTTTCTGTCTGTGATTTGTCAGAATGGGTAATGGCTACCTCAATATCATCATCCTTTAGATGAATGATCGGATAAAGGATATCGCTTTCCAGCTCTTCTTCCAATAAGTCTTTAAGACCGTTTTCAGAATAATAGGTTTCTCCGTTGAACAGGATTTTTAATCCGGGATTCAGATAAGCATAGTTGCGGAGCATTCTTTCGATATACTCTTTTCTGTATTTGAAATGCAGGAAGATTTCTCCATCAGGAATAAAGGAAATTTCAGTACCGTTTCTGTCCGACGTTTCTTTCTCATCAAAGTTTTCTTTGATCATTCCGCGGGAGAATTCAGCAGCTTTCATTTTTCCGTCACGAAAAGAACGAACTCTGAAGTAGTCTGAAAGGGCATTTACCGCTTTGGTACCAACTCCGTTCAATCCTACAGATTTTTTAAAGGCTTTACTATCGTACTTACCCCCTGTATTCATTTTTGAGACAGCGTCTACCACCTTCCCTAGCGGAATCCCACGTCCAAAGTCACGAATTGTAACTTTGCCATCGTCCAGCTTTATTTCAATTCTTTTCCCTGATCTCATCCTGAACTCATCAATAGAGTTGTCAAGAATTTCTTTTAACAGGATATAAATACCATCATCAGCGGAAGAACCATCACCGAGCTTCCCGATGTACATGCCGGGACGCAGACGGATGTGTTCCTGCCAATCAAGGGTTCTGATATTATCTTCGGAGTAGGTTGGGTTTATTTCTTGTGACATATATGATTTCAGCAAACATACAAAAGTACGAAATTGTCCAAAATTATCCGAATTTTTTCATCTTGTTTTTTTTCAATATTCTGCCACAAACATTGTATTATTCTTAATCAAATTATATATTTACGAAATTATCATTGTCATGTGAAAAATTTATTTACTTTCCTCACATTATCTCTAAGTTTATTCTTTTCCTCCTTATTTCCTTCACAGATCCCCGGGATGGTGAACTACAGTGATGAGGAAGGATTAAACTGCTCCTATACCTATCATCTGAGACAAGATAAAAATGGCTTCATCTGGATAGGCAGCGATAACGGCTTATTCAGATTTGATGGAAAAGAATTTAAGCAGTACGGTAAGAAAGAAGGTTTAAAGAATATTGATATTATATCCTGTGAGCCTTTGCCCAACGGTGAGGTATTCATTCTTCCCTTTCTGAATGATTTTGCTTATTTAAAAAACGGCCGTGTTATCAATCTGAATATTAATGATTATGTAAAAAATCAGTTTTCAAGCTCAATTCCGAAAGTTACCCGTGACGGAAACCGACTTTATTTTTATGGAAATTTCAATCCTCAGAATATTTTCATCTATGAAAATGGAAAAGTTAAAAAGATGCCTGTCCCATTAGATTATGGGAAAAGATCTTTTGCAACGCTCAGGTTTGAGCCACACACTTACAATCTCTATTTACATGATCCTCATCAGGGAGATATACTTGTCTACAACATCACTACCGGAAAAAAACAACATTGGAAAGGAGGTATTGGAAGTATGATCTGTGAAAAAGGTGATCTGTTTGTGTTCTTACATAAAAATACCATTGAAGTTTATCAGCTCTCTGCTTACTCAGGTATAAAAAAGATCCTGTCTTATGACTGTAGTACACAAGAGAATGTCTTCTACGGACTTATTGATAAAAACAATAAATTATGGTTGAATATAAGTAACGGCGGCGTTTTATATTTCAACCAATCCCTGACCGAAAAGAAGAAAACTCTTGATACTCCTGTTAAGATACTGGAGCGGTATGTGATCAATAATGTTCTGGTAGACAAGGATGATAATGTATGGTTCAATTCGCGTAATAACGGTGTGTTTTTCATATCAAAATCCCTTTTTGCCAATCATATCAATTTGCCTGTAAAAAGTAATTCTGAGTATATAAAAGCCATTGCAAAAGATAACGGAAATATTCTTCTCGGCTACAATCAATCTGCCGGAGCTCTTATCAGCAAAAACAATAAAATACAAAATATAACCCTTGATAAAGGTGATAAAGATGAAAATATTGCTGTGTATTTAAAAGGCAATATTTCCATTTTCGGTTTATCAGGTAAGGTTATTGTTCATGATATGTCCAATAACACTTCTAAAAAAATATACTGTTCTCTCAAAAACATTGTTTCCTACACCCCGGATTCCTTATTTTTCTGTACATCAGGCGGTTTATTGATATACAATTTAAAAAGCAAAAAAATAACCACTCTTTTTCAGGAGCGGGTATACACGGTTTTTCCTTATGACAGGAAGAATCTGTTTATTGGCAGCTTCAGTGATCTGTACAAATATAATGTCAGAACGGGAAAAAAAACTTTATTTTTAAAAGGATACTATTTTACGGATATCAAAAAATTAGATAGCCACACCTATCTGGGATCTACTAACCTCTATGGAATCATTATTTTTAATACTAAAGGAATTTTAAGAAAAATCGGAAGGAATAACGGATTAATCAATGACCAGGTAAAAAAAATAGAGGTAGAAAATAAAAATACGTTCTGGGCAAGCACCAATTCAGGGATATCCAGAATCGAACTAACAGCAAAGAATCAACGTATCAATAATTTTACCCAGACAGACGGTCTTCCCTCTGATGCGGTAGCCGGCTGTGTGATAAAAAATGACACCATCTTCATTGGAACATCTAAAGGGCTTGGGATATTTTCCATCAAAAAACTACTGACTCAGGAAAAATTTATTCATAAAAAGGTGGTCATTAACTCAGTATCGATTGAAAATAATGAGCACTACGACCTACAGAAAAGCCTGACTGCTTATGCCCACAATACGGTTATTTTCAATCTCAGCTTTCTTGATTATACCTCATTGGGAAAAATAAGTTATAAATACAAACTGGAAGGCCTTAATAATTCATGGCAGATCAATAATTCTTCTAAAATTATCTTCAGCTCTATTCCCCCGGGTAAGTATACCTTCCGGGTTTACGGTTTAGGATATAACGGAAAACAATCCTATGCTTCTTCTGACATCACTTTTGATATAAAACCTCTGTTCTGGCAGACCTGGTGGTTCAGGCTGATATTGGTGATCATCTTTATCGGAACTTTATTGATAATTATCTTTTCTTATCTCCATAAAAAACGGAATAAGAAGCTGGAAAAAATGGAGTATGAAAAGAAGATTGCCGAACTTGAACTTCAGGCTATTAAAGCTCAGATCAATCCTCATTTTATTTACAACTGCCTGAATTCCATTCAATTTTTATTATATAAAAAAGAGTACCGCGAAACAGAAAACTACCTGGATATTTTCGCCAAGATGATACGAAAAACACTTTATTATTCGGAAAAAACCTTCATGTCTATAAAAGATGAAGTGGAATATCTCACTTTATATCTTGATATGGAAAAGCTCCGTGTAAAAGATCTTTTTGAGTATAAAATTATTATTTCCGGACAGATAGATCAAAACTGGACTATTCCTTCTTTACTGATACAGCCTTTCGTAGAAAATGCCATAAAACATGGTATTTCAGGATTAAAAGACAGAAAAGGAGAAATTATCATCAGCTTTGATTATACGAATGTTTCTTTATGTATTACCATTGAAGATAATGGCCCAGGAATCTCCAATCAGGAATCTTTGAAAAAAGACAACTCCTTTGGGGTAAAACTTTCTCATAAAAGAATTGAGACTTTCAAACAGCTTTTTGACACCAATATATTTTTAGAAATCAATACCCTTACTGAAAATAATCGGCAGGGAACACAAATCAAACTTTATATAAGACCTTATGAGAAATAAAATACAGGCATGCATTGTTGATGATGAACAAGACGGAAGAGATTATATTGCATTACTTATGGAAAATGAATTTCCTGAAATCAACATAGAATTTCGGGCTTCCTCTGTTGAAGAAGCTTATATTTACCTTATCAAAAACTCTCCTGACATTCTGTTTCTGGATGTTCAGCTGGGCGATGGAACCACTTTCGATTTACTCTCAAAGTTAAATGAAGTTCATTCCCAGATTATTTTTATCACAGCTTACGAAAATTTTGCTATTCAGGCGATTAAAAATGGGGCTACAGATTATCTTTTAAAACCTATAAAAAAAATGGATTTTATTATTGCCGTTAATAAGGCACTGGATCATATCAAAAAAATGCAGCCTTCACATCATACTCATTTAAAGGACAACAGAATCATTCTTTCTACTCTTCAGGGCTTTAAGTTTATAGAAATATCCAACATTATCCGCTGTGAAGCAGATTCAAGCTATACCTTTTTTTATCTTGCCGATAAATCAAAAATAATGGTATCCAGAACTCTTCATGAATTTGAACCTATTCTGATGGAACACCATTTTTTCAGGATACATCATAAGCATCTTATTAATATTGATCATCTTCAGGAGTATATTAAAGGCCGAGGCGGTCAGGTAGTGATGAGCGACGGATCTGTTCTGGATGTTTCTTACCGCAAGAAGAATGATTTTCTTTCCATCATAGGAAAACCCGAATAAACATTTTCTTTCGCACTTACTTATTCAACCTTCGCACTTATTAGTTGCTGCTGTTTTTTGCTAAAATTCTTCTCTATTTTCGTCATGTTAAACAAAAAAAAATTATCATGAAAATCACTAAAAAAGTACTCAAGAGAAATCAAATGAACTCCATTATCGGAGGAACAGCGTTTATTACACCTAGCGGCCCCGGAGCGATTCCCCAGCCCCAGCCTCCCATTGCTCCCAATCCACAACCTATTGGAGGGATTCCTTTCATCTACACAATGCCATGGAACGGATTACCATGGATTGAGCCTAAATAACAATTTAAAGATACATTCCGGTCAGCAGATTGGAATGTTGCTTTTTAAAGAAAAGCATCCGGTAGTTCAATTACCGGATCAGAAAACAATGCAAAAAAACTAAAAAATCAAAAACATGAGAAAAATAACCCTCTATATTGCCATGGCTTGCCTTTTAACGGCATCCTGCTCCGATACGATGGAGCAATTCGACACTGAAGCTTCCAATTCTCAACTCATGAACAGGAATCTCACTTCGGAGGATGAAACAAAATATGCTGAGGAAGGAGAACCTACGGTATTAGGAGAACAGCTTCCTATTCCTTATACGATTGAAAACATGATGGCTGCTTACAAATCATTACTGGCTGAACCAAAAGCAGAAGGCAACAGATCATTCACTGCTGTAAATATTCGCTCTACACACAAATACATTAAATTTAATCCAACAACAGAAGATGAGCTGGAAGCACTTCAGCAATCCGATCTTATTCTTTATGATTATCCGCTTGATAAAGAAGTATTGGTAGTAGGTAAATTCTATCATGATCCCGATATTCCCGCTGATCAGCCTACCCCACAATATGCAACGGTGAAAAACGAGACGGCCTTACCTGCCGGGATTAGCTATGAGATTCTTCAGGAAGTGTATCTTCCCGAAGAGGATATCGAACTCTTAGGCACTGGTAATATGAATTACAAATTTGTATATAGCCTGGTACAAAGGGCTGAAAATATGTCCGGCTTCACCCCTTGGGAACTGGCTCATAATATACCTTGGGATAATATAGGAGAACCCGGGCAATGGTATCCCAATCCAAACCCGAATCCCGGAGGTGGCGGAGGCGGTGCTCCAATATATGGTACTATCCGAATTTTTGATACAAGATTAAATACACTGATCCCTTTTGAAGGTGCCAAAGTTACCGCTAAAAGGGGGTTGAGAACAAGAGAAGGTATCACCAATGCAAATGGTCAATACGGCTTAAGCGGTCTGCCTTTCCAACATAACAGAAATGTAGATTTCAAGCTGCATATGGATAGAAAGCATTTCGTGATAAAAGATAATCAGGTTACCCCTTCCAAAGTGGTTCGAAATAATATAAAAAGTAACCATTGGAGTCATGACATCATGCCTGGCTATGAAAATATGCAGGGCCATATGTTCAGAGCAGCCTACCGTTATTTTTATAAAGATATTGGAGGCTTGCAAAGACCTATCAGACCGAGCGGAAACCGTTCGCACATTATAGCTAAGAATACAGCTAAAGATTGGCAGGGAATCAATTATGTTGTTTTTCCTTACCTGAAAATAGCAAGATTCCGATCTGGTTCAACTACAGAATATAACTCTGATGATTATTTTTCAACCACGGTACATGAACTCGCCCATACGTCCCATGTTATCAAAATGAACACCGGAGCAGTTCAGTATTCACAGGTTAATTCTATGCTGCAGGAAAGCTGGCCATGTGCTGTAGAATGGTTTGTAACAGGAATAGAATACAGAGAAAGAGGAATCCCTAATTATGGAGCTCCTAATTATAATCCGTCTAATCCTCCTGTATTTCCTAATCGTTTCGGATATCAGTTCTGGAGTCTGAATACAAGTTCTGACTATACAAGCTTATTCATTAATTTAATTGATAACTTCAACGAGTTGGGACAGTCATTCAGTCCTCAACCTATGGGAACGGTAAATGACCAGGTTATCGGCTATACCTTAGCCAATATTGAAAATAATTTTCTAAAACATTGTTATGGATTAAGCAGCTTAAGCACTCAGCTTAAAGCAAACAGACCCGCAGGAGTAAGTAATGCACAGATAGATTTATTATTGAGCTTTTATTAAGTTTATTCCTTATAACATAATGACCATCCTGCTATAAGGATGGTCTTTTTATAGTAATATTTTACAATTTTTTCTTTTCCCGATGCCCGATTGTTTTTAAAGTGTTGTCTGACAAATGTAAATGGTTTTCCATTGATTCAAAAGAAAAATTTAAACAAATGTTTAAATAATTTCAAACACTTCAACTGACTATTTTACCTTACACTTTTCCATCATTCTCTTTATATCTGTTATTTTCTAAGTTTTACGACCATAATTTCAGACTGTTGTAAATATTTCATTAAATTCGGTCAACAAAACTGCTTTTATGATACAACTTCCATTATCAAAACTTTCCAACGTAGGAACTACTATTTTCAGTCAGATGACTCAGCTTGCCAATGAAAATGAGGCCATCAACCTGTCTCAGGGATTTCCTGATTTTATGCCTGATTCAGAATTATTAAATCATGTAGATCATTTTATTAAAAAAGGCTTCAATCAGTACGCTCCTCTTGGTGGAATGATTGGTTTAAAGGAAGAAATTGCACGAAAAATTGAAAACAGCCATCAGGCAATATACCATCCGGATTCTGAAATAACAGTTACTGCTGGCGGTACCCAGGCAATTTTCACCACTATTGCCTCTTTTATTAAAAAGGATGACGAAGTGATTATTTTTGAACCGGCCTATGATTGCTACGAACCTACTGTAGAACTTTTCGGAGGTATTGTAAAACGATTTGAAATGAAAGCCCCGGATTATGAAATCAACTGGGCTGAAGTAAAAAATCTTGTCAGTGAAAAAACCAGGATGATAATTCTTAACAACCCCAATAATCCTTCAGGAAAAATCCTGAAAGAAAATGATATACAGGAACTTATCAAACTGGTAAAAGGAACTTCTATCCTTATCTTGAGTGATGAAGTGTATGAAAATATTGTTTTTGATGGGAAACGGCATTTAAGTATCTGTAAATATCCTGAATTGAAAGAAAGAAGCATTCTTGTGGCCTCTTTTGGGAAGCTTTTCCATGTTACCGGATGGAAAGTAGGGTATTGTGCAGCACCGAAAATCTTAACGGAAGAATTCAGAAAGGTGCATCAGTTCAATGTTTTTTGTGTAAATACTCCCATTCAGCTTGCACTGGCAGAATACATGAAAAATGATGAACATTACACTCATCTGAATCAGTTTTTTCAGGAAAAAAGAGACTTTCTGAGAAAAGGCCTTGAAGGCACTTCATTTGAACTCCTTGATTGTGAAGGAACTTATTTTCAGGCGGTAAAATATAATAAAATTTCCGATAAAAATGATTTTGATTTTGCTTCAGAACTTACCATCAATCATAAGGTAGCCAGTGTTCCTTTCTCTTCATTTTATAAAAACAAACTGAACGAGAATGTCATCAGGCTCTGCTTTGCCAAGAAACAGGAGACATTAGAAAAGGCGATTGAGAATTTATCTAAATTATAATTTTAGGGGTGAAACAAAGATCAATAACCCGGGCGGCTCATTCTGAGCCGCCCGGGTTATTTTGGTTATAATAAATGTTATAAAAACACTCCTCCTGAAACTTCAATTCTTTGTCCATTGATCCATCTTGCATCTTCCGTACACAGAAAGGCAACTACTCCACCAATATCATCCGGAAGACCTACTCTTCCCAGCGCTGTAGCACCAGCCACCATGGCATTGATCTCTTCATTATCCCTTACCCTTCCGCCGCCAAAATCTGTTTCAATAGCTCCCGGAGCCACAACATTGGCTTTGATTTTTCTTGGTCCCAATTCTTTCGCCATATATTTCGTAAGCATTTCTACTCCTGCTTTGATTGATCCGTAAACAGAAGATCCCGGTGTTACAAATCTTGCCAGACCGGAAGAAATATTAATAATACCTCCTCCGTCATTAATAAATGGCAGTAATTTTTGAGTCAGGAAAAACACTCCTTTAAAGTGAATATCCACCACGTCATCTAACTGTTCCTCCGTAACTTCTGTAATGGGAGAATATAAGGCTGTTCCTGCATTATTGATCAGGTAATCAATATGAGTACTTCCTGTGTTCTGCTGTAAATGATCTGTTACGTTTTTCACAAATGCATCAAAGCTTTTAATGTCTTTTGTATCAAGCTGAAATGCAACAGCATGCCTTCCCAGTGATTTGATCTCATGGACAACAGCTTCTGCTTCTTCCCTGTTGCTTCTGTAAGTAATAATTACATCCAATCCTTTTTGAGCAATTTTAAGTGCTGAATTTCTCCCTAATCCACGGCTTCCTCCGGTTACCAGTGCAGTATTTGTTTTTGCGTTCATTGTATTTTGATTATTTTGATGGTACAAAGTTGGGATATTTTCAGACTGAAGTATTTGCTTGAATCAATCTGAAATTTGCAAAATTCAAATCAGGAACGAAATTCCAACGGAGTAAAAGTGGTTTTCCTTTTAAAGAAATTGGAAAAATGGGCTATCTCTTCAAATCCCAGAGCGTAAGATATTTCTGAAACATTCCATTTCGTCTGTTTTAAAAGTATTTTAGCTTCCTGGATAATCCGGTCAGAAATAAACTCTGTGGTTGTTTTTCCGGTGTTTTCTTTTAATCTTTTATTTAGATAATTCACATGAACTGCCAGCCTGTCTGCATAATCTTTTGCTGTTTTCAGTTGCAGCCTCTGTTCCCATGATTCAATAGGAAACTGTCTTTCAAGCAGCTCTATAAATAAAGAAACCACTCTCATAGAAGAATTATTGGATGCTGATATTTTGGATGCAGGCTGTAATTTCTGTCCATAATGAATCAGCTCCAGAACATAGTTTCTGATCAGATCATATTTAAATACATAATCTGAATCTATTTCTTTTTTTATCTTTTTAAAGAGGCTTTCAATCTCTTCTGCAAGCTCACCATCAATTTCAAAAACAGGAACTCCGCCTGGCTGAAAAATAGGAAGATCTTCCAGATTGTAATAAGACTTATCCTTAATAAAGAAATCCTCCGTAAAAACACAGAAACTTCCGGACTGATCCGGGTCTTCAGGAACCCAGTGATAGGGAACTTTAGGCGTAGCAAATAATAGAGCATTTTGCTGTATTGAAATTACTTTATCTGCATATTCTGCCCTGTTTCTTCCTTTTATAAAGCTTATTTTATAGTATTTCCTCCTGTTATAAGGCATCTCAGAAGTAGTCTTTGCCCTTTCTATTGTTTGGGCAATATCAAAAACATTAAAGTGACCAATGTCTTTGTGAAGTCCTTTTGGGAAAATACTTTCAAGATCTTTGCCCAGTTTGGCAGCCATCTCTTTATAAAAATCTTCCAGTGAGGTATGTGCTGCTTTTTCCATGGCAGATAATTTGTAAAATTCAAATATACGAAGTTATCAATCAACCTTTTTTGAAATGATTACAGATTGCTCGTCCGATCTCAAGATTTTTTTAATTTCAAAAAAACACACCATGCGTATTTATTGAAATTTTCAATAGAATCACTTATTATATTGAAAATTTATCACAATATTGCAGATATAGTATTATATTTTTTTATATTTTTTTTATATACAGTGATATAACTCATTTATTTTTATTATTTTCGTTAAAACTAACCCATTAAAAATTAAACCAATGAAAAGCAAAAACTTAACTCTCGGAAAAAAACTGAACAAAAAACATTTAAGAGTAATTACCGGAGGAAAAGAAATGTGTCTGCTTCCAGATCTTACCTGCAAGAGGTATTCTTTTGCCTGTGCAGAATTACAATGCCAACCTGGTATTGAATTGTAAAAGAAACTAAACCATAAAAACTTTAACGAATGAAAAATCAACATTTAAATAATGGTAAAAAACTGAATAAAAAAGAGTTGAAGACCATTAAAGGAGGCGTAATGATATGTGCTGGAGGAGCTAACGGAGGATGTGCACAAATTCATCCATCATGCTATGAAAAGCAATGCCGTCCTGGGGTAACAGAAGTGTGCATGCCAACATCAAATACTTGTATAAAAAGGTCTTTTAATTGTGTAGAACCACCATGTTGGCCAAACTTAGAGCCTCCAATATTATAATGATATTAAATGAATCGCTTCTTTAAAAAGAAGCGATTTTTAATTTGTATTCATTTAGCTCACAGTACCACCTAGATCTTTTAGCATCCATTTTCCCTTTATATACTCTGCAGCATAATCATTAGTAAATCCACTTCCTGAAACATAGATATAGAATATATTCGGATCTTTATCATTGGTTTGAATTTTGGAAATGTTCCTGTCTGTTACATCCGTAATCCTCAGATAAGGAGTTTGCTTATTTTTATCTTCCGAAACAAATAGTACTCTTGCCTCAGGGTTAATCTGATGAAAATAGTCACAATCAGTTTCATAAATCTGAAATGTATAATGTAGTTTTTTCATATTAATCATTCCATTATTGGGCTGTAAAAGCTCATAAAGCTGAGTAAATTTGTTCTTCTCAGATTTAAATAAAGGATTCATATCCTCAAAGTCATTAATGCCATCTCCATCTGTATCCTTATCCATCTGATTAAGTCCAAAACTTTTCTCAAAGATATCATTATAACCATCATGATCAGAATCCTTCGTTACATCTTTCAGGCTCATTTTAAAAAGTTTCCCGTCTTCCATTGCAGAATAATCATCATATCCGGGAAGCCCTCCTACCTTTACAATTTTCACAAGACTTCCTTCAAACTGAAGAAACCCATCTTTGATAATAGGCAATTCCTGAATTTCGTTGATGTAATAATGGCTGAAACTCAATCCAAGAAAATATGCTTTAGGTTTTTCATTTTCAATAGTCAGAAGCCAGAAGCCAAGTCTGTTTCGTCCTAAACCATACAAAACATTCCCTACCTGCTGCGAAGAATAAAACGCAAACTGATCTGAAAATTTCTCTCTGAATACTTTAAACTGACTTTCCAGCCTTTTTTCCATTTTTTCATATACTTCAGATCCTGCATGGGTAAAAGATTCAACACTGTCTTGCCTAAAACTGCGGTATTTCTTAAGGCTAGTAATTTCTAAATAATCAACCTTTTTATTCAGTATCTGTTTCACAGTATAAGGCTTCTGTTCCTTATAAACTTCAAACACCTGATCTCTTCTGTTGGTAAAACAGTTTTTCTCAACAGATTGAGAACATGAAAAAAATAAAATAAGAATTGTAAAATAACAGATTTTCATAGTTAAAGTTTGATGTATAAAAGCAAAAAACGCTCCCAAATTCATGGAAACGCTTTTTTTTATAACTAACTTTAATACTTTTCTTATACGTTGAATCTAAAGTGCATGATGTCGCCATCCTGTACGATATATTCTTTACCTTCTACAGAAAGCTTTCCAGCTTCTTTTACTTTTACTTCAGAACCATAGTTTACGTAATCGTTATACTTGATTACTTCTGCACGGATAAATCCTTTTTCAAAGTCTGTGTGGATTACTCCTGCAGCTTGTGGAGCAGTCCATCCCTGTCCGATAGTCCAGGCTCTTACTTCTTTTACCCCAGCTGTAAAATAGGTCTGAAGTTTCAAAAGATCATACGCTTTTCTGATCAAACGGTTAACACCAGGTTCTGTAAGCCCTAGCTCATCAAGGAAAATTTCTCTTTCTTCGAAAGTTTCAAGCTCATTGATATCAGCTTCGATCTGAGCGGCTAATACGACTACTTCAGCACCTTCGCCTTTAGCCATTTCTTCAATCTTAGCAATCCACTCATTTCCGTTTTTGATAGAGTTTTCATCTACGTTACAAACGTAAAGAACCGGTTTATTTGTCAACAATTGAACTTCTCCGATGATTGATTTTGTAAAATCATCAGTCGCGAATTCTCTTGCATTTTTACCATCTTCAAGAAATTTCTGTAAATTCTGAAGGGTTTCGTAAGTAAGAATATCTTCTTTCTTCCCTGATTTGATGAATTTTTTAGCTTTCTCCACTGCTTTACCTACAGTTTCAAGGTCTTTCAGCTGAAGCTCTATATCAATAATTTCTTTATCTCTTAACGGATCTACAGAACCTTCTACGTGAACGATATTTCCATTGTCAAAACATCTTAAAACGTGAATAATCGCTTCACACTCACGGATGTTAGCTAAGAACTGGTTCCCCAATCCTTCTCCTTTGCTGGCTCCTTTTACAAGACCTGCAATATCAACAATCTCAACTACAGCAGGTAAAACTCTCTCAGGTTTTACGATTTTCTCCAGTTCAAACAATCTCTGATCCGGTACAGAAACCGTTCCAAGGTTCGGTTCAATAGTACAGAAAGGATAGTTTGCTGATTGAGCTTTTGCATTGCTCAGACAGTTAAAAAGTGTTGATTTACCTACATTCGGCAGGCCTACGATTCCACATTTCATATTGTAAAATTCAAAGTTTAAGATTTAGGAGCAACCCAAGGTATTCTCAACTTTAAACATTGAACTCAGAACCTTGAATTACGAGTGTGCAAAGATAGTGATTTTTGAGGGAGTTTCATAATAAAAAAATCTGCCAGTATTCTGACAGATTTTCAAAAGGTTTAGTTTTACCAGGTATTCTTACGGATTAGCTCCTGTAGCATTCTGGGCCAGCGGAACATCATTGGGTGCTTCCTGTAATGCCTTATCTAAAGTAAATAAAGATTCATCGGTAGCTCTGTCACCTCCTGCAATTTTTAATTTATCTATTAAATTCTGTGCTAATGTTTCTTCTTCAATCTGTTCCTGTACAAACCATTGCATGAAATTCCACGTAGCCCAGTCCTTTTCTTCCATAGAAAGATCTACAATTTTATAAATGGCAGTGGTATTATCCACTTCATGTTTAAAAACACCATCAAAGCATGCTGTAAGTGTTTTAGGATCAGCTGGAGGAGCCGGAATAGCCGTTACTTTTGGTTTACCTCCTCTGTTTAAAATATATTCCATGAATTTGATGGAGTGATTTCTCTCTTCCTGGGCGTGTCGGTACAGAAAATTAGCAATCCCCTGATAGCCTTTATCATCGGCCCAGATTCCATAAGATAAAAAAATGTGTGATGCATGAATTTCCTTGTTCATCTGGTCACTAAGTGCTTTTTCCATATTGGTGGAAAGTCTTTTAGTATTCATAATGTTATATTTTGGTGATTATGGGATTACTTATGCAAAAATGATTCCGATAAAGTTTTCAATTTACTTAAAAACACACGTTTTAATTAAAAATATAACTGATTTACAGTATTTTAAATTGATAATTTATAGTTATTCTAAAATAAAACCCGGTTCCAAGACAGAACCGAGTTTTAAATTTATAGTTGGAATTGCGTTTCCGAAAAGTTTGCAATGACGTATCGGGAGCAGTTTTCAGCCTGGTTATTTAATTCTTCTCGCTGAATAATCACTTTCATTTCCTAATCTGTCGATGGCTTTGATGGCAACGGCATTCAATTTTTTTCCGTCTTTAGATTTGGGAATATCTTTTGAAAGCGTATCCAATGTCAGAATTTCTGTTTGCCACACTCCGTTGTACTGAGTGAAAAGTACCCATAAAAATACATCGGCTGTATTTTTGCTACTCCAGCTTGTCTGAGCAAAGCTTCCGTTATCAGCAATAAATAAGGTAGGAGTTTGTAACGGAACAGTTTTAATCCATGGAGATTTGGGAACTAATGCTTTTTCATTGTATGGTCCGCTTTTCAAAGCGGGCAGCATATTGGGATTTTTGGTAAGACCTGCAATGCTCCAGTGAATTTCTCCTGCATCATTTTTAAGAATATTTCTGGAAATAGCGATCTGATTTTTAATTTCTGCAGGACGGTCTGAAACTTTAATCTCAACTGTATTAAGCCCCGGCCACAAGTGACGGTTCATTGTATTTTCAGACTGCCACCAGCTTAACAAGGCTTCAAAGCTTTGCCCTTTGGAATCTACCGGCCAGTACAACTGTGGTGAGAAATAATCTACCCAGCCTTTATTTAACCAAAGTTTAGCATCTGCATACAGTTCGTCATACTGAGAAGACCCTACAATTCCTGCAGGATATCCGGGTTTCCAGATTCCAAACGGGCTAATCCCGAATCTTACATTATTTTTTTCTGCATGAATTTCTTTATAGATACGTTCTACAAATTTATTCACGTTATCTCTTCTCCAATCTGCTCTGGATAAAGTACCTCCGTTGCTTAAGTAAGCATTCCAACTGGCGTTATCTGGAAAATCTGCTCCTTTATTGTAAGTAGCATAAGGATAGAAATAATCATCGAAATGCACAGCATCAATATCATATCTTTTTACAATATCTTTTACCACATTGGACACATGGCCTTGTGTTTTCGGATTAGCGGGATCAAACCAGTACATTCCATTCTTTAGTCTTACCACAATATCGGACAGTTTATTGGCCATTGACAGCTTATTCACAGCTCCTCCGTTGGTATGATGTGCTCGGTAAGGATTCAACCAGACATGAAGTTCCAATCCTCTTTTATGAGCTTCTTCGATCCAAAACTGAAGCGGATCATAGTTTGGGTAAGGAGCCGTTCCTGTTTCTCCGGTCAGGAAATAAGACCATGGTTCGATATTACTTGTATAAAGTGCATCTGCAGAAGGTCTGATCTGGAAAATAGCCGCATTGAAATTATTATCTTTCAGCATATCAAGCATACTGATTGCTTCTGCCTTCTGCTGATCTACTGTAAGGTCATTTCTTGAAGGCCAGTTGATATTGGCTACACTGGCAATCCATGCTCCGCGGAATTCTCTTTTGATTTCCGGAAGATTGGTTCTGAAATTTTCTTCCGTTGAAGCTGCTGTTCCTGTTGTTGATTTTGTTGCTACCGGAATTACTTTTGGAGGATTTGTATTGTTGGTGGGTTTTGTCGGATTCTTCGTGGAGGGTGTTTTTACAACATTGTTCTGAACGGAACATGAGGTAGTATACGATGCAAAAACGCCCAATAAAACGATAAGTTTTAATTTATTCATTCTCATAGTCTGCAAAACTACAATAAATTATTTTTTAGCTTTTAAAATTTATTATAATAAATTATATTTTCAACTCATCATTCAAAAATAATAGTCTTATTTCCATCAATAAAAACTTTATCTTCAAAAACCAGTTTCAAAGCATTTGCCAGGACATTTCTTTCAACATCCCTTCCCAGATTCGCAAGATCTTTTGCTGTTTTGGAATGACTCACCTTGATAATATCCTGATAGATTATTGGGCCTTCATCCAGATCATCAGTCACAAAATGTGCTGTTGCTCCAATGATTTTTACTCCTCTTTCAAAAGCCTGTCTGTAAGGATTCGCACCAATAAAAGCAGGTAAAAATGAATGGTGTATATTAACTATTCTTCCTTTAAATTTTTCCACAAAATTGGTTGAAAGGATTCTCATGAACTTGGCTAAAACCAGATAATCAAATTCATAATTTTTGAGGGTTTGCATGATTTGAATTTCATGCTCCTCTCTTGTGATATTTTCTGTAGAAATATAGTGAAACGGAACATCAAACTTCTCTGTCATATCTTTTAGACTTTCATAATTCCCGATAACCGCCAGAATATTAAAGTTAAGATCCTTGAAATGGTTTCTGATCAGCAAATCTGACAAACAATGATGTTCTTTTGTCACCAAAACAACAATATTTTTGGGTGTATTTTTGCTTAGTTCAATGTTGCAATCCCCCAATTGATCTTTGATTTGATCCATCACTTTTTGAGGATCAGCAATGCCCGAAACTTCGGTTCTCATAAAGAACAATGACTTTTCTCTGTCCACAAACTCGTCATTTTTTACAATATTAAGATTGTTTTTCAACAGCACATCCGAGATCTTATGTACTAAACCTTTTTCATCTTTACAGGCGATTTTAAAAATAAAATTCATCATTTGTTTTTTTTAAAATAAAAAGTCCTCATTACTGAGGACTTTAAAAATTATTTAGATTATGCTTTCGCAGATCTTTCTACTCTTTTTCTTTCTTCTTCAGAAAGGATTTTCTTTCTCATTCTGATGAAGTTCGGAGTTACCTCAATCGCTTCATCACCCTGGATGTATTCCATACATTCTTCCAGAGAGAATAAGATTTTTGGAGCAACACCAGTATCTTTATCTTTTCCTGAAGCCCTCATGTTGTTCAGCTGTTTTGCTTCTACAATGTTTACTACCAGGTCTCCAGGTTTGTTTTGTTCACCGATGATCATTCCTGTGTAGATTTCCTCACCCGGATCCACGAAGAACTTACCTCTATCCTGTAGTTTAGCAATAGAATATTCTGTAGCAGGACCTGTAGTTTTGCTGATCAGAACTCCATTGTTTCTTCCAGGAATAGCACCTTTGAAAGGCTTGTACTCTGTGAAACGGTGTGCCATGATAGCTTCACCAGCAGTAGCTGTCAACATCTGAGAACGTAATCCGATCAAACCTCTTGAAGGAATTTCGAATTCCATGTGCTGCATTTCACCTTTAGTTTCCATAATGTGAAGGTCACCTTTTCTCTGAGTTGCCAGGTCAATAACTCTTGAAGCAAATTCTTCAGGAACGTCAACAACCAAAGATTCATAAGGCTCGCATTTCTCACCATCAATTTCTCTGAAGATAACCTGCGGCTGACCAATTGTCATTTCGTATCCTTCTCTTCTCATCGTTTCGATCAAAACTGACAAGTGAAGAATACCTCTACCGAATACAAGGAATGTATTGGCATCGTCAGTCTGCTGAACTCTTAATGCAAGGTTTTTCTCTAATTCTTTTGTTAATCTTTCTTTAA
Organism: Chryseobacterium candidae; assembly: GCF_004916905.1. Taxonomy (GTDB): domain Bacteria; phylum Bacteroidota; class Bacteroidia; order Flavobacteriales; family Weeksellaceae; genus Chryseobacterium; species Chryseobacterium candidae. The sequence continues at coordinate 4,972 of NZ_SDLV01000054.1, read as the reverse complement.
GGTGGTTAGAAGTAACATATTTTCCGTCTTTACCGAAGAAAGGTGAGTTGTTGATAGAGAACGTCATGTTCAGCGTAGGCTCGTCAATTGCTGTTCTTTCCAATGGCTCAGGGTTTTCAAGATCAACGAAAGAATCACCAATCTGGAATGCATCAAAACCTACTACAGCACAGATATCTCCTGCTTTTACTTCGGTTACTTTTTTCTTTCCTAATCCTTCGAAAACGTAAAGTTCTTTTACTTTTCCTTTTACGATTTTACCTTCTGCCTGGGCAAGACCAATCCATTGAGATTCTTTGATCTCACCTCTTGTTACTTTCCCGATTGCAATTCTTCCTAAGAAAGAAGAGAAGTCAAGAGAAGTAATCTGCATCTGAAGATTTCCTTCTGTTACTTTCGGTTCAGGAACATATTGTAAAATACCGTCTAATAATGGTAAGATATCTTCAGTCTGCTCTAATGAGGTGTTGAACCATCCTTGTTTTGAAGATCCATAGAACGTAGGGAAATCCAATTGTTCTTCAGTAGCTTCAAGGTTGAAGAACAGGTCAAATACTTTATCGTGAACTTCGTCCGGACGACAGTTTGGCTTATCTACTTTATTGATAACCACTAATGGTCTCAATCCTAATTCCAATGCTTTCTGTAGTACGAATCTTGTTTGTGGCATTGGTCCTTCGAACGCATCCACCAACAAAATAACCCCATCAGCCATTTTCAATACTCTTTCTACTTCTCCACCAAAATCGGCGTGACCAGGAGTATCAATTACGTTAATTTTTGTGTCTTTATAAGTAACAGAAATATTCTTGGATAAGATAGTGATCCCTCTTTCTCTTTCAAGATCGTTGTTATCCATAATTAACTCCCCACTCTCCTGATTTTCTCTGAAAATGTTGGTAGCGTGAATGATCTTGTCAACCAAAGTCGTCTTTCCGTGGTCAACGTGTGCGATAATCGCAATATTTCTAATGTTTTGCATAAAAGATTTTTACGGGTGCAAAAGTAGTGATTTTTAATGAAAAAATATTTAGTTATCAAAATATTTAATAATTTGTTCAAAATACTTATTTATAAGACAATAAAAAAAGAGTGTTCAAAAAACACTCTTTAAACTATCTATATACAGATCTGTACTTCACATGGATCTACTGCAGGTGGTTCTCCGCATATAATATCAAACTCACCGCAATTACTGGAGAATCCGGTTCCCCAACCCCATCTTACAGCACATGTATCGGCATCTTTATATCTTACCATTCCTTTAATAATTCCTCCTTGTACCGATTTCATTTCAATTCTCGAGATTTTTTTGAGATTTTCATGTTGTTTGTTTATTTGTTATTAGCATGATAAAAATATAACACCAAACGTAATATTGAAACATTTAACATTTTTAATATCAATGTCTTATCAATCGATAAAAAAACACCAGATCAATTAAAACCACAAGAATGAATTTCATTAGAAAGGACTTTTTGGAAACTTTGTGATTAAAAAGAATCATTCCGGAAGCAGCTCCTAAAATTCCGCCTAAAATAGAGAGTAATAAAAGGGTATTTTCTGAAATTCTCCATTGATGTTTTTGGGCCTGCCATTTATCAAAACCAAAGACACCAAATGTAATAAGGTTCATTATCAACAGAAAAGGAATCATTCTAAAATTAATTTACTGCAAAAGTAAAGCTTAATTTGTAAATGGAGCAACTCTTAAATTTATACTTATTTATCATGTTGGCAGTTTTATCAGAATAAGATTTTTTAAATTTGTCCTTCTTAAAAACAATTCAATGACGGTACAGGATCTTGCAGGAAGCTATTCAATTGAGGGAAGTAATCAGGAAGAATCTTTCCATCCATCTTATCATGGAATATTAACCTTAACTATTGATGAGAATAACCGTATTACTGCTCAATGGATGATTGGCGACCATCAGCAAAATGGAACAGGATTTTACAAAGACCAGATTTTAGTGATTAATTTCAACTACAAAGGAGAAGATGATAAAATCTACAAAGGAGTTGCTGTTTACCGCTGCCTCAGCAAAGACGTTCTGGATGGATTCTGGTCTGAGAAACATGGTAATCCTTTGTATCTTGGAAGTGAATTTTGTGTAAGAATTCAGAATTCTAAGATTATCAATTAATTTTTTATCTATTTGATCAAAAAAATCTAAAATAAAAAAGAGCCGCCTTCATGAAGACAGCTCTTGTCGTTATTAAAGTTTAAATAACTTATTTTTTAGCTTTTACGTCGATCGCAATCTCGATATCTTTGCTGATCATCCATTCTGCCGGATCTGCTTCAGAAGTACCGAATTTAAGTCCCCAATCTGCTCTGTTCACAGTAAACTTAGCCTGAATAGCTGCTGAATTTTCAGCTACCTCTACTTTCGCAGGAAAGGTAACATTCATTGTTTTTCCTGATAGTGTAAGGTTTCCACTTACCGTTTTATTAGCTCCTGCTACAGCGTCTTTTGGTGCTTCTTTCAAATCTGTAACACTTGTAATTTTGAAATCTGAAGTAGGGTTTTTCGCTACATCAAAGAAATCAGGATTTTTAAGGTGAGCTTCTAGATCAGCCGGTTTTTTATCTTTTTCTGTTACTGAAGCCGGGTCTACTTTGATAGAATTCATATCAATAATAAAATTTCCTGCTGCAACCTGACCTGCATCAACACTGATGTCTCCAGACTTTACCGTAAGTGTTCCCCAACGAGGTGCCATCCCCCCTTTGTGGAAAGCTTTCCAGTTCACTACTGAAGCTACTGTATCTACTGCCAGTGTTTCACCTTTGCTTTCAGCTACTGTCTGCTCCTGAGCTGTCGCTGCAGACTCTGCTGATTTTTCTTTATTACATGATGCTAAAAGCAATCCTACTCCTACTAATGCAATTACGCTAATTTTTTTCATATTGAACTGTTTTAAAAAAGTTTATTAAAATTTTGTTGTTTTCGGGTACAAAAATAGAAAAACCTAATTGGAGATCCCTTAACATACGTCAAGAAATATAATTTTCTTATCAGCATTAGGAATTTTAACATAAAGTTGTTTAAACTTTGCAAAACCACAAAAGTCACACAAGGTTTCATTTTAAAACACTTGAGTTCACTTAGGTAAGTTTAATATGATACCGCAGAAAAGTATACATAAGGCTTGGTCCTGAAAAAGTTTAAGTGTTTAAAACTTTTGTGTGTTTATGGTTAAAATAATGAATATAAAAGCTTAAACAACCTCATGTAAAAAAAATGAAAATTAAAAACATTCATTCTATTATTACATTTTATCCCCATCACCCCTATCATAAATTTACATATATATTTAATAATATCCAGTAAATATTTTTACCTTAAATCAATAAATAGAAAATAATTCATATATTTATCGCTTACAAATTAAAATTATACTATGAAAAATTTCAAAAAAATTTCTAGAGATCAGTTAAAAAAAGTAAATGGTGGCGGCAACAGAGATGGTATTTGCCAACCTCAATACATGTTAATCTGCGATGCTATTGGAATCTGTGGTCCAGAACCAGATACAGCTTGTAACTGCTATTGCGTTCCTATTTAATAAGATATAATCCCTCTAATTGAGGGATTTTTTATACTTTATATTCTCTTGAAAATTGCTTTCAAAAATTATTATCTTCGTGATGAGTCACAGCTAAAAATCCACATAACATTGTAATGTTTACGTTGTGAATTGCTTTCAAAAATTATTATCTTCGTGATGAGTCACAGCAAATATCTGAAATACTGATCTGCATTGGTAGTTGTGAATTGCTTTCAAAAATTATTATCTTCGTGATGAGTCACAGCCTTTCCAAAACATTCCCCTCTTCATCTACAGTTGTGAATTGCTTTCAAAAATTATTATCTTCGTGATGAGTCACAGCTGACGATCCCGGAACTTAGTCCCATTGATCGTTGTGAATTGCTTTCAAAAATTATTATCTTCGTGATGAGTCACAGCTTTTCGGATCTACACATTCCGCAACTACATGTTGTGAATTGCTTTCAAAAATTATTATCTTCGTGATGAGTCACAGCTTTTGCGTTAAAAGCAACAATCGTTCCATCGTTGTGAATTGCTTTCAAAAATTATTATCTTCGTGATGAGTCACAGCTTTGAGTATAATTAAAAGATAACAGTTATGGTTGTGAATTGCTTTCAAAAATTATTATCTTCGTGATGAGTCACAGCTCGATTTGCTTATGTATTCAGATCATTCGAGTTGTGAATTGCTTTCAAAAATTATTATCTTCGTGATGAGTCACAGCGCTGATCTTGAATTTTCTCAGAGAAAATAAGTTGTGAATTGCTTTCAAAAATTATTATCTTCGTGATGAGTCACAGCCTATTCATGTGATGGGACTACCAATCAACAGTTGTGAATTGCTTTCAAAAATTATTATCTTCGTGATGAGTCACAGCTTTACGGTCATACTTATATCGTAGGACTCTGTTGTGAATTGCTTTCAAAAATTATTATCTTCGTGATGAGTCACAGCTGAGGAAAAATATCAGACAAAATCATACGAGTTGTGAATTGCTTTCAAAAATTATTATCTTCGTGATGAGTCACAGCTGTTTATCTTTTGGCTTAGTTTCCTTATGCGTTGTGAATTGCTTTCAAAAATTATTATCTTCGTGATGAGTCACAGCCCCTCAGATAATTGACAAATGATTCAACGCGTTGTGAATTGCTTTCAAAAATTATTATCTTCGTGATGAGTCACAGCTTTATTTACTGCAAATATCGTTCCTAGTTAGTTGTGAATTGCTTTCAAAAATTATTATCTTCGTGATGAGTCACAGCTAACTTCTTTCGTAGCCAAACTACAATTTAGTTGTGAATTGCTTTCAAAAATTATTATCTTCGTGATGAGTCACAGCTATCGGTGAAACTGTAACAAGTGTTAATTAGTTGTGAATTGCTTTCAAAAATTATTATCTTCGTGATGAGTCA
>NZ_SDLV01000014.1 GCF_004916905.1 Chryseobacterium candidae | reverse complement strand
GGGCGGCCTTTGGCCGCCCGAAATTTATTATATTTTTATTGAAATTATTTCAACACTTTTTCCGTTTCCAGACTTCTGTTTAAAAGAAGTTCAAAAGCCTCTCCCATTTCATCCGATGCTCTGCTGATAGCATTTTCAAGCATATTTCGGATTTGTTTTTCTGTTACTCCTGCTTCCGTCCAGCTCTTTCCTGTAGTATGGGAATTTAAAATAAACGGCATAATCCTGTCGATCCCGCAGGCAAAAATAGCATCCGGTGTTGTCTCTTCTTCAAACTCAAGCCACAGGTTAAAAAATTCTGTACGTAAAGGCTCATCCAGAATTCCAAAGATTTTTTGGGCTGAAGCTTTCTCTCTTTCAAATTTTCCTACCATTGCTTTTTCATCAAAAATAAAAGTATCTCCCGCTTCAATCTCCACAAGATCATGAATGGAAAGCATTCTTATCACCCTCAATAAATCAATATCTGCACGGTTTTTAGCATACGGATAAAGGATCTGGGCAAGAATGATAATCTGCCAGGAATGTTCCGCCGTATTCTCTCTTCGGGAATCATCTGCATTATAATTTCTTCGCTGTACATTTTTAAGTGCATCCACTGCAAGAATAAAATCGATCTCTTTCTGAATTTTCATTTTACTTTTCTCTGTTATATTGTTCTGAAGAGCATACCCTGTGGTTACCCGTTTATTATTTATCTTTTCTTTTGTAAGTACTTTTAGATTTACTTTTTACAAATGATTTAGATGTTATTATTTCTAACAAAAATACGAATACTGATACGGACCTCAAAATCAGATAATGAGTAATGAATGATAGCTGGTTACTTTTCTTTTATCCTCATTTCTTTCATTCTTACTTAAAATTTAAGTGTTTTTTTCACCATTTTTCATTCAAATCTATTTCTAATAAATTTTAAATGAAAATTATTTACCTGATTATCAGTGTATTAAATAATTTATTTTAAAAATTTCACTACTTTGTATTGCATAATACCATTTTAATTACATATCTTTGTAATGTAAAATCGAAATAGGTACAACTAGCTAGGTTCCGAACTTCGAAAATTATATAACTAATTAACAAAACTTATCAAAGATGAATACCGAAAATACCAAAGCGCAAATGCGAAAAGGAATTCTGGAATTCTGTATTCTAAGTCTCATCAATAACCGCGAAATGTATGTTTCTGATCTTATTGACGAACTGAAAAAAGGAAAACTGGATGTAGTGGAAGGGACCCTCTACCCTCTTCTTACAAGACTTAAAAACGGAGAGTTTCTCTCTTACAGATGGGAAGAATCTACCGGAGGACCACCCAGAAAATATTATCAGATCACAGAAAAAGGAAAACTTTTCCTGGATGAACTTCTCAATACATGGAATGAACTGACAGCCTCAGTAAACCAAATCACTCAACAAAATTAAAAAACAAAGCTATGAACAAGACACTCTCAATAGGACTCGCAGGTTTTTCTTTTACCATAGAAGAACACGCATATATAAAGCTCAGCGATTACCTGAACGCACTGAGAAGCTCTCTGGATGCTTCTGAGGCTGATGAAGTAATGCATGACATAGAAATAAGAATGGTGGAGATTTTCAAAGATTCTTTAGGAAAACGTGAAGTGATTAACGATACCGATGTAGAAAAGGTAATCGCACAGATCGGAAGCCCTGAAAAAATCGAAGAACAGGAAGAAGCTTATTATTCTGAAAAAACATCTGCCAGAAACAATAATTCAGGGACTCATTATACCGATAAAAAGCAGCTGTTCCGTGATCCGGAAAAACAAAAAGTAGCAGGAGTCTGTGCAGGTTTAGCTCAATATGTAGGAATGGATATTACTACCATGAGAGCAATCTGGCTGGGAATCTTCGTATTAGGAATTTTCACAGCAGCCATTTCCTCTTCATTAATAGGTCTTTTATATGTAATCCTTTGGATCGTACTTCCAAAAGCTGAAACAGCAGCAGATTTCCTGAAAATGCAGGGAAAGCCTATGAACTTCGACAATCTTAAGAATGAGTCTAACAAATTGGTACAATTTGCCAATGAATCTACTCAGAGGGTCGGAGAAATCTACAACGAAAACAAGCCATATATCAACAATGCAAGCAGCGGAGTCTGGAATGTATTCAAGTATATCGTAGGAGGATTCTTCGTACTGATGGCTGTAGGAAGTATTATCGGAGTATTTGTATTATTCGGTCTTTTCGGAATGGATACAGACTTCCCGGGAGCTAATGAGATCAGATTCTATATGGATGATCAGGGGCTTGACAAAGTGCTTGCTGCGATGATGGTGATCGGAAGCTTAATCCCGGCAATCCTTTTCAGCTTATTAAGCATCAAGATTTTCTCTCCAAAAACAAAACTGAGAAATATCGGATGGGTTGTAGGTGGTTTATTCCTTCTTTTGATCGGGCTTGGAACTTACTTCGGAATAAGCATGGCTAAGAAAGACATGATTTACAGAGGAAGCAAGGAAGACGTAGAAAATGTTGCCATCAACACTACTTCAGATACTGTGTATGTGGATGTAAAACAGATCAACATTCCTCAGAGCTTTAAAGCGTACAACAATGATATTTACTCTGATAAAAGATCGGTGTATGAGGAAGATTATATTTCTGTAGATGTTACAAGAAAACCAGATATTAAAACGCCTTATCTGATCATCAAAAAAGAAGGAAAAGGATATAACTTCCCTATCCAGCTGACAGTTCCTGTAGAAGTGGTAAATAATAAAGTATTACTTCCAAACTACATCAAATATCCATATGAACACAGATTCAGAGATTACAGACTTGATTATGAACTTGTAGTTCCTCAGAAAATGGTGGTTATATCTATGAAAAAAGACCATATCAACATGGATGGTGACTTAGACGGAGACGGTATCAATGACAGCGATCAGGATGGGGATGAAGACAACAACGGTATCAGAATTGAAAAAAATAAAATCACGGTAAACGGTTCCAGTATTGAGTATAACTCTGATGATCAGGACAGTATCATCGTCAATGGAAAAAAGGTTCCGAACAGCCATGCAAAGAAAGTAATTGATTCTGCAGTGTCTACTATCAAAAAATCAAATAAAGATATGGACATCAAAATCAAAGACGGAAAAAACGAAATTTCCATACAAACTAAATAATTAACTTCAGAGAGTGGCAGAAGGTGTGGGTGGATGGCAACCGTTTGAAATTCACACCCTTCTTCTCTCAGAAAAGTGAAAATAAATCTCTATTTAGTTTATTATGTGAAAAAAAAGTTTTAATTTCGTAAAGCTAAATTTAATAACCAAATAATCAAAAACACAGCCTTATCATGATACAATTTGCAATGGAATTCGTAATGAAAATCGTAGATTTAATTAGCGGTTTGTTTTAAGAGCGATAATATTTCAATATATTTGTAAAGTATAACCAAAGTTTGGTTATACTTTTTTGTTTTTAATCCAGGAAATTTATGAAAAAGCTGTTAGGCAAAGCAATGTTAAAAATATTAGGTTGGAAAGTCGTTCTGCAGGGCGATGTCAACAATCTGAACAGGTGTATCCTTGTGGTAGCACCACACACTCATAATATGGAGTACATTTTAGGAAATTTCGCCTATTGGTCTTTGGAAAAACCTTTAAAGATTATTATTAAAGATGCCCACACCAAAGCCTGGTATGGAGGTATCGTAAAAGGGCTTGGAGGTATTGGGATCGACAGGAGCCAGAAAAATGACCTTGTGAATTTCGTAGCCAACCAGTTTTCAAAGGAAGATTTCAGTCTTGTTATTACTCCGGAAGGAACGAGAAGCTGGGTACCCAAATGGAGAAAAGGATTCTATCACATGGCTTTGGCTGCAAAAGTTCCTATTGTTCTGGCAGCAGGAGATTTTAAAAGAAAAATTGTTTATCTGGGCTACACCATTCCCTATGAAAGAATAGCATCAGTCCCTTTTTCAGAGATTATGCAGGAAATCCAGGACTATTATATAAAAAATGACATTGTTCCCAAAGTGCCTGCCAACTGGAATCCCGATATTATGGGAACCGAGCTAGAAGCTAGAAGCTAGAAGCTAGAAGCTAGAAGCTAGAAGCTAGAAGCAAAATTAATCATCATTTATCAATTATTAAAATGAAAGGTAAGACAAAAGAAGAAATATTAGCATTCATCAATAACTGGGGAGATGTAACTCTTGCCAAAACCCTTGAAATCAAATTTATCGATATTGATCTTGAAAACGAAACCCTTACAGCCACAATGCCTGTTCTCCCAAGAACCCATCAGCCGTTTGGAATCATGCATGGAGGAGCTAGCTGCGTTTTAGCTGAAACCTTAGGGTCAAGCCTGTCTAATATTTTTATCGATGGTGAAAAATATTACGGAGTAGGAACCAATATCAATTCCAATCATTTAAGAAGCAAAAAAGATGGTATTGTAACTGCTACGGCACGTTTTATCAGAAAAGGTAAAACCATGCACGTTTCTGAAATTGAAATCCGTGATGAAAAAGGACTTTTGATCAATCATACTACAATGACGAACAATATCATTCACAGATAAATTGCATCAACATAAAAAATAAAGAGCTTAAATTAAATTTAAGCTCTTTTTATTTTGACATCTTTAAGACTAGTAATACCTTTGTAGAAAGGAAAATCACAGGGGGAATTTTCTATAATATTTCCCAATGATGATTTTCAAAACCTTTCATAACCCATGATTTATTTCAAATTTCCTTTTGACGAGAGACTGCTGTCTGCGGATGAAAAAAACACAAAAAATGCTGTCACTTTTTTTTCCTATAACAGCTTAGAACAGATCAGCTTCAGCGGAGATATTTTTGAAATTGATGCTGCAGAATTTGTTCATACTTCTATTAATAACAAAAGTTTGATAAGCGATTCTACTGCTTCTTCTGCCGAAACAAAAGAAGAATACTGCGAAACATTACAGAAAGTAATTGAAGTGATTAAAGAAAATCACCTGCAAAAGATGGTTTACTCCAGAAGAAAGATTTTTACAGAATTTACATCTATCGATTATAAAGAGAGTTTCAAAAATCTATGTGAAACTTACCCCAATGCCTTCAGATATCTGTTTAATGATGGAAAAAATGCTTGGATGGGAGCTTTCTCGGAAGTATTAGGGAAGTTTAATAAAACGACTCACGAATTTGAAACTATGGCTCTTGCCGGAACTCTTCCCGTATCTGAAGAATGGTCTGAAAAAGAGATTGAAGAACAAAAGCCGGTTACCAATTACATTCAGGATATTCTTAAGAACTATTCTGACAACGTACAACAATCGGAAACCTATGATCATATTTCCGGTAATATCAAACATTTACGAACAGATTTTAAAACCAGTATAAAACCTGAAGACCTTGATCAAATTATTCAGGACCTGCATCCTACTCCGGCTGTCTGTGGTATTCCAAAAGATTTTTGTAATGAGAATATCCGTAAATATGAAAAATTTCCCCGTGAATTTTATGCAGGCTATATAAAAGTTGAAACACAACAAAGTATTCTTTATTTTGTAAATCTACGCTGTGCAAGGCTTTATAAAGATTCTGTACATATTTTTGTGGGAGGCGGAATAACAGCTCAAAGCAATCCGGACAAAGAATGGAAAGAAACAGAACTGAAATCTGAAGCGATATTGAAAAACTTGGTTATTTTTTAGATCATAATATTTTTACGTGTTAATTTTACCACAGATTGCACAGATTTTCACACATATTTGCGTCTAGTTTTCCTTGCTGAGTGCAACGCCCTTGCGAACGATTTTAAAGTGGCTAATAATACCTTTGCGAACTTTGCACCATAATTATAAGCTTGGCTAAAGCCTGTTCCTATTGAATATGAAATCCAATAATGTTTTTAATAACGGCGAAAATTCATAATTTATAATTACTATCATCCAGCCCACTGCTACCTAAAAACCTGTCACCTAAAAAAACAAAAACCTCCTTCAAAAAGAAAGAGGCTATATCTATATTGAGAAATTCAATTTATTTCTTTACACCAATTCTGCTCCAGGTATCCATTACAAAAAGCAGGATAAGACCTATTGCTGCAGCACCCGCTGAGAATACAAACTTAATGTTATCTTCATCTCCAAGAATATCTGTTGCTTGCCAGTTGATAGCATAAAGATTGATGGTGATGAATACAATAAACAGTACTAAAAATACTTTATAAAACTTCTTCATGACTCTTTAAAAATTAATATAATTCTGCACCAACTGGGCAAAATTTGCGGTGAATAATTTAATTGAAATTGCCAAAAGGATGATTCCGAAAACTTTCTGAAGGATCATTAAGGTAGCATCCCCGATTTTCCTTTCCAGCCATTTCGCTGATTTCAGCACCAAATATACGAAAATTGTATTAAGAATAATTCCGCAGATAATATTAATATCATGAAATTCAGCTCTGAGGGATAGTGCAGTAGTCAGGGTTCCAGCACCAGCAACCAGCGGAAATGCGATGGGTACAATAGATGCGGCCTTTGCTTCAGTAGTTTTATTAATTTCAATCCCTAAAATCATTTCCAGCGCTATGACAAAAATCACAAAAGCTCCGGCAATAGCAAAGGAATTTACATCAACTCCAATAAGCTTAAGAATCTTATTTCCTACGAACAGGAAAACAATCATAATAACTCCGGCAGTAATGGCAGCCCTTCCCGCTTCAATCTGTCCAAACTTCTGCTGAAGACTTACTATAATAGGAACTGAGCCTATAATATCAATAACAGCAAAAAGAACCATAAAGCTGGTAACAACCTCTTTAAAAGAAAAACCATCAAAAATCTCCATCTATTTGTAATTAAAAATTTCGCAAAAATATGAAAATAAACTGATTATTTGTTAATTTGTGAATATAAATTAACAATAGTTTTTAAAAGTTCTTCAAGAGCTTCAGTTGATTTCACAGGATTGTATTTCTCCATCTGAACTTTCTGCTGCAGCTTGCTGTATTCTTCTGCCACTGAAGAACCGTTGTGCTTTTCAAGAAAAGTCTTAAACTCTGAAGCAGAGCCCTGAAAATACTGACTTCTTACTTCTTCATCCAATTCTTCCAGAGTTACAAAAAACTTTTCATACTCTCCGTTATCTTTAAGATTTTCCAGATATCCGAAATAATCATTGATATCTGTTTTCATCAATTCTCTGATCTCCTTTTCTGTTTCAGCTACTGAACCTAAAGGTTTTGAAGGTACAGTTTCCCTAACTAATGTACGTTTTTTTTGCCAATTTTTAAATAACAGATACGCAACAAATAAGCTGATCAGAATAGCAATATTGGTTAAAAGAATATTCCAGTGGAATTTACTTTTCTCTTTTACTTTAAATGAAGTGGTTTTTAACACCGGAGTATTTACTGTCTCCAAAAGGTTATTGGTGTATTCGTTTACTTTTTCTACCGTAGAACGAGCCTCCATAATCTGATCATGAGAAAATGCGTTAAGATCCAGTGTTTTCTGTCCAAGATCTACATATTCTTTATTGGCAGGATCAAAGAAAGCAAATTGCTCTGTCTTAATTGAAATTACCCCTGATTTTTTAGGAATAATCACATAATTAGCCAGGATTTCACCTTTCATTCCCGCAGTTCCCGGAGCTACTTTAGAGGTAATTTTCGGTGCAAAAACTTCATAGTCCGGAGAAGCAGCAATTCTAGGAAGTTCCATATCCGGTAAATTACCTTCTCCTGAAACTTTCACCACTACATTCAGAGGCTTTTTGGCTTCAGGTTTTTCTTTGGAAGCGTTGTATACGTTGACATTAAAGTTCCCAACAGCATTTTTAAAACATTCCGGAGCTCCTTCAGGAAGCTTTCTTACATTGATTTTAACTTTATTGGAAACAATTTTTGTTTTATTTGAATAAGTACTTACCGAAGCGGATACTCCTGGAATTTCCACATATCCGGCTTCATTCGGAAATACCATAAACATAGCCAGAACCTGTGAAGGCATATTTCCATATCCAGAAGGATCTATCTCAGATTTATCAAAATTGATAGGATGTACATTGATATTGTCCTGCTGAGGAAGACGGATATTTTTCACCTTTCTCAGGTTATCCATATTTCTTGAATACACTCTCAGAACAGCTACGGTAGGCTGATCCTGATATACATCCCGGTCATCAATTTCCATGTTCAGATAGACCTCATTGGAGGTATTGGCAGCCAATGATCTTCTGTCGACAATATCACGGATATTGACATCAAAAGGTTCTGTTTTATAAATCCTGTTGTTTACGGTAACAAGAACGGAACCGATCTTTATTTTCCCTTTTTTCTTAGGCTCAAGAGCAATTCTGGAAACTTTTTGGGTAATTAAAGTATTGGTAGCCGGATCAATAACGGTATTGGTAACAGATCCGCTTCCTATAATATTAAATTTTGAAAGATCCGGAAGCTGAAAACCTGTCTGCTGTACAAGATCACTTCCGTTAAGTTCAAGAACAATGGTCAGATTAATGATATCCTTACCCGCATATTCGGTTTTATCTGCGTCCATAGACAGATTTACCTGTCCGTAAGTAATTACGGATGCCAGAGTAAGCAATATGTAAATTAATTTGTGCTGCATCACCAATCATTCTCGTTGCTTTCAGGCATCGAATAAGAATTTTTATTTAAAATTCTTCTGGCGGTTTCTTTTTCTTTTTCGTTTATTTTATCTAAGATCGCATTTTCAAGATTTTTTGGCATTCTGCCTTCATTATTTTGATTCTGCTTAGGATTGTCACCCTGGTCACTTTTACCTTCGTTTTGTGGGCCGTTACCCTGATCCTGTTTTTTGTCTTTGTCGCCTTTCTGATCATCCTCTTTGTTCTGATCATTTCCGCCGCCGCCTTTTCCTGAGTTATTCTGTTCGTTTTTTTGCTGTTGTTTTTCTTTCTCTTTCAGTTTGGCAATCTCATAATTTTTTCTCGTTACCTCACTGTGGGGATCCTGCTTCAAAGCTTTTTTATAATAATCAGCAGCTTTTTCCGGCTGATTCATCTGCATATAAGCATTCCCTAAATTATGAAGAGCAGCCGTTTTATCGGGAAGTGTCTGTGAAAGTTTTTCTGCTTTTTCAAACTCAGCTTTTGCTTCTTCGTATTTTTTACTTTTATACAATGCGTTCCCCATATTGTAATGAGCGGTAAAATCTTTATCATTGGATTTTATCGCTTCCATATATTTGGAGGAGGCACCTTCATAATCTTTACCGTCAAATTTCTGATTGCCTTCATACACTAAATTTCTATAGCTTTCCTGCCCAAACATGACGCCTGAGAACGAAAGGGCAACAATAAACGATAAAAATATGATTTTAGTATTCATCACTTGCAAAATTATTCCTTTATATGTTAAGAAACAGAGTTTTATTTGTTAAAATTCGGTTAAAGTAGTTGTAGAATTTCTTCTATAAATAAAGGAATTCTACACATTAAAGTCTTTTTTGGGATTAAAAATATAAATTAAAAAGAAAAACAGAAGAGATACTGCAAGAAAATACTGGTAATAATGATTGGCATTTTGCGATTTCACCATAGTTTCCGCACCGGCAGATTTTTTATTAACTGCTTCTACAATTCTGTCCGGAGCTTCATTGATATTATTTCCGTCAATATAAGTTCCGTCTGTAGATTCAGCCATTTTCTTTAATGCTTCTGTCTGTCTTTTTGAAATCACCGTACCTCCGTTGGCATCGGTTTTATAACCCATCAGCTGTCCGAACACATATTCCGGAACCGGAGCACCTTCATCTGTACCCACTCCTACAGAAGTAATGCTTATTCCTTCTTTATTAGCCAATCTGATGGCAGCATTATCATTTCCTTCATTATCTTCACCGTCACTCAAAAGAATTACTTTTCTGGATCCTTTGCTTACATTTTTAAATTTTTCAGCAGCAGCCTGCATTCCTTTCAGAAAATCTGTTCCCTGAATCTGCATAGAGCTGGTTTCAATACCGCTGATATAAGTTTCGGCAGAATTATAATCTGTTGTCAGAGGCATAATAGACATGGCATTTCCTGCAAAAATCACGATACCTACCTTGTCATTATTCATTTTCTTCATGGTAGCCAGCATCAGATTTTTGGCTTCTGTCAAACGGCTTGGATCTATATCTTCAGCGTTCATAGAATTGGATACATCCAGCATAAAGATCACATTGTTCAGTTTTTGGGTACTTTTTACCTCTTCTGAACCGTTCAGAAGGTCAATGATAGAGAATATAAGGAACAATGTTCCCAATAAATATAAGGCGGGGAAAAATTTTGTAAATCCCGAACTCTTTTCGAATAAATTATCATGAAACTGGCTACCTGCAAAAATTTCTCTCTTCTTCTTTCTCCATTGTAAAAAACGGATCAAGAAAGAAGCTAACAGCGGCAGAAGCAACAGCAAAAATAAATACCAATAATTTCCTAAAGACCAACTCATCAGCTTAAAATTTTATAAAACACCCATCTCAACAATGCATCCAACACCAATATAGCCAGTGCAATCCAAAGGAATATTTTAAAATATTCTTCATAATTGTACAGCTTGGAAACCTTTACATCAGATTTTTCCAGCTGGTTGATCTCGTTATATACTTCTTCCAGACTGCTGTTTGAGGTAGCTCTGAAATATTTACCTCCCGTTGTCTGTGCTATTTCTCTCAAGGTATTTTCATCAATGGTAACCTCTGTTTCCGTAAAAATAAGGTCTCCAAAAATATCCTGAGATGTCGGCATCAGTGCATAACCATTGGTTCCTATTCCTATTGAATATACCTTGATATTATTATTTTTTGCCAGTTCAGCTGCGATCTGTGGAGGAATTGCATTCTGAATATTGCTTACGCCATCCGTCATCAGAATGATTACTTTACTTTTGGCTTTGCTTTTAATCAAATGATTCACCGCTACGGAAAGACCTTCTCCGATAGCTGTTCCAGGCTCAAGACCTGCAGAATTCAGATTTTTAATTTCATCAATAACGACCTGATGATCTGAGGTAACCGGAACTTTAGTAAAAGCTTCAGCCGCATAAGCAACCACACCTATTCTGTCGTTCGGGCGTTTCTGGACAAATTTCACAGCAATATCTTTCAATGCTGTGATTCTGTCCGGAGTGAGATCTTTTGCCAGCATACTTAAGGAAACATCAATAGATAACATAATATCAACCCCTTTTGTATCATCTCTGTCCTGAGAAATCGTAAACGTTCTCGGTCTTGCCATGGCAATAATCAACGCAGAAAGAATGATATACTTCGAAATTTTCAGTAAAAAAAGTACACCCTGGATGCCGCCGCTATGATCCATATTTTTTACCGTAGGAACTTTTATACCTTTTCTTTTATTTCTTCCAATATCCTTAATTAAAAGTGGAATAAACAGCAGAAAAAGCAGCAAAAACCATGGGCTGTAAAACTCAAAATTAAACATCCTTTCTTAAGTTTTCAAATTCTAAATCTTTGGATGATCTTTTCACAAAATCCCTGATATTGGCAAAATCTCTTTCCATGGTTTCCTGATCCGGGAATGTTTTGGCAAATTTCACCAGGTCTCCTCTAAGAAATACATCTTCTATTATTTTTTCGTTGTCCTGCGAGATTGTATTATTTTTTTTCATGACATCTATAAGGTCATCAGTAAGAAGTACATCTGCCGGAAGGCGGTATTGTTTTGTAATGAAGGTTCTGGAAATATCGATCAGTTCCACATAAAATGAACGGAAGTTTCCGCCTTCAATATATTTTTTCTTTTTAAGGGAATCAAGTTCTTTTAAGGTCTGATTGGTAGCCACTACAGGGGAACTCTTTGATTTTCTTCCCCATTTTACAAACATAATAATGGCAATGACCAGTGCAATCCCTGCCAATGCTGCAAGAATATAAAACTTGTAAAGCTCCCAGTAATCTTTGGGTTCAAGTTTCACCTGCTTGTTATTCATGATATCATTGATCTGATCTGCTTTTTGAGCTGTATTAATGACATCTATTTCATAAGGAATCGTTTTAAGTATTCGATCTCCTACTTTGAATTCCAGTTCCGGAATGGTAAATTTTCCTTCTTCAAAAACAGCAAACTCTATCTTTCTTTCATACGTGTTAGCCGTTTGTCCGATACTGTCTTTAGTTTCTTCAAAATGAAAAGGGAGCAGCTCATTTTTGGCAGCCGAAGTTACCTGCTGTTCATTAAGGTTATCAATCTTTATGGTAAGATGATTAATTTCTCCCAGAGCAAGAGTCTTCTTTTCTACGTTAGAGGATAATATCTGTGAAAAAGCATTTGCACAGATCAGAAAAGATAATATTAAAAGTATTTTTCTCAATGTTAAAATAATAAAGGCAGCTGCCTCATGTTTTTTAATTACGAGCAAAGCCCGATGTTATTTTTTCTGAAAGTAATTATACAATAATTTTGAATAATCTGAGCCGGTATTGATATTCATAAAACTGGCAGAGCTGTTGGCAAAATCTTCTTCCAGGGCTCTCAGTTTTTGTTTTTGAGCTTCCGCGAAGGTATATCGCCATCTTGCACTGGAAGTATTGGCCCATATTTCTTTTCCGGTTTCCACATCAAGTAAACGGGCATATCCTACGTCAGGAATTTCATTATCTTTTTCATCATAAATCCTCATTCCCAGCAACTGATGTTTCTTTGAAGCTACTCTCAGCATTTTGGAATCATAGGCATCCTCAAAATCTGAAAACAGAAATACCAGAGATTTTCTTTTAAAAATTCCCATCATATATTCCATTGCCTTGTCTATTTTAGATTCTGCCGGAACATAATCTGCAGTGAGAATATTACTGATAATGGAAAGAATATGTTTTCTTCCTTTTTGAGGAGGAATGACTTTGTATACTTTATCAGCAAACAAGATCAGCCCTACTTTATCATTATTACCTGCTGCTGAAAAGCCTAAACTGGCCGCAATTTCGGCTACGTATTCCCTTTTCAGCTGAACCTTTGTCCCATAATCCATGGAAGCGGAAATATCAACGAGAATCATCATTGTCAATTCCCTTTCTTCTTCCATCACTTTTACAAATGGCTCACGGAAACGTGCGGTTTTATTCCAGTCGATTCTTCTGATCTCATCACCAAACTGGTAGGGACGTACTTCCGAGAAAGTCATCCCCTGCCCTTTAAAGGCACTGTGATATTGTCCCATTAAAGCAGCCTCCGTCTTTTTTCTGGTACGGATTTCAATCTGCTTTACTTTTTTTACAATATCTTTTATCTGCATAGACGAGTTTAATGTTTAAAATTCTAAGTTTAATGTTGAGTGCGGAATTCGGGGTTAATCTTTTAATTCAATAGAAACATTCAACCACTCATTGTCAAACTTCGGGCTGTATTTTTTATAAAAATTGATGGCAGGTTCATTCCAGTTCAGTACCTGGAATACCATTCCGCTGTAATTATGGGTTTTACCATATTCCAGCGTTGCATCAAATAATTTCTTTCCTATTTGTTTTCCTCTCAGTTTTTCTGTCACAACCAGATCTTCCAGATACAGCCTTCTTCCTTTCCATGTTGAATATCTGTCGTAGTACAATGATATTCCAACTATTTCTCCTTCATATTCTGCCACGAAAGCTCCCCAAACGGGAGAAGCTCCGAAACCATCCTGAGTAAAATCCTCCAAACTAACGGTTACTTCATGCAATGCTTTTTCATATTCTGCCAATTCTTTTATCAAACCTAACATAGGAGCACAATCCTCCTGAACTGCTTTTCTTATGATCACATCACTCATTATGGTGCCTGTATTTTTGCTAAAATTCTGTTAATAATTTCTTCTGTTGAAATTTCTTCTGCTTCAGCTTCAAAGGTTAAGCCCATCCTGTGTCTTAATACATCTTTTGCCAGTGCTTTTACATCTTCCGGAATTACAAATGCTCTTCCTTTTAAGAAGGCATAGGCTCTTGAGGCAATAGCAAGGTTAATGGATGCTCTTGGAGAAGCTCCGAAACCGATATAATTTTTAAGCTCAGAAAGACCGTAATTTTCCGGATAACGTGTTGCAAACACCATATCCAGTATATATTTTTCAATTTTCTCGTCGAGATAAATCTGATTGATAAGTTCTTTCGCATCTACAATATCCTGAAGGGAAATGACAGGTTTCACTGTGGGCTGATGGGATGTTGAAACCATTCTCATCACCTGTCTTTCGTCTTCAAAAGCAGGATAATCGATCGTACACTTCAACATAAAACGGTCGCTTTGTGCTTCAGGCAGCAAATAAGTTCCTTCCTGATCAATTGGGTTCTGCGTTGCCAATACCAGGAACGGTTTTGGAAGTTTCATGGTTTCATCACCAATTGTCACCTGTTTTTCCTGCATAACCTCCAAAAGAGCGGACTGTACTTTTGCCGGCGCACGGTTGATCTCATCCGCTAAAACAAAGTTCGCAAATACCGGCCCTTTTTTTATAGAAAAATCATTGTCTCTGATATTAAAGATCATGGTTCCTACTACATCAGCAGGAAGTAAATCCGGTGTAAACTGAATTCTTGAAAAATCTCCATGAACAGCGTCTGCCAATGTTTTTATCGCTAAGGTTTTAGCCAATCCCGGTACTCCTTCAAGAAGGACGTGTCCATTTCCCAAAAGTCCTACCAAAAGACGATCTACCATGTATTCCTGTCCAATAATAACTTTGTTGATTTCCTGTCTCAGAAGAGAAAATAAGTAGTTTTTTTCCTTTACTTTTTCCGTCAATTGGCGGATATCTTCAGCTTGATATATCTCTGACATAGCTTGATTTAAAATAAGTGGTAAATTTCTGATAAATACTTGCATTAATCAACATAATAAATGCCATTTTTGAGTTAAAGTTTGTTAAAAATTCCGGCATTGATGCGAGGTTATGAATTGCTGAAGGCTTAAAACTCAATAAGATTATTAATTTTTTTCATAAAAATATATAAATTTTGCTTCAATCATCTGTTCAAAAATTGTCATTTCCAGTTTATTAAACTATTTTTGGAGATTAAAAATTTTGTAAAATGAATTATCATTTTCAAGCACACAGACAGGTAAGAAAGAACCTATTAGATATCCTTCAGAATACCTCTCATGAAGACCTGATTCTGATTCCGGATGGTTTCAACAACAATATCTACTGGAATATTGCACATACTGTTGCCACACAGCAGCTGCTGCACTATTACCTGAGCGGAAATCCTTTCCGTATTGATAAGTATTGGATTGAGACCTACAAGAAAGGAACTTTACCCAACTTAAATGTTCAGAAATCTGAAGTGGAAGATTTAGAATTTTTGCTTACAGAAACTTCAAAGATTTTAATGAAGGATTATGACAGTGATTTCTTCTCAGATTACACTCCTTACACCACAAGTTTCGGAATGGATCTGAAAAGCATACAGGATGCTATCATCTTCAACAATATGCATGAAACCCTTCATTACGGATATGTGATGGCACAAAAAAGAGCAATTTTAGGAGAGAAAGGCAGATAGTGAATCTTGCTGCGCAAGTCAATAGTCAAATGTAAATATGCATCCGCAGATTGACTTACAAAGTAAAATTCACGATTGACAATTCACTCTATAACTATATAATATATTTTCAATGAAAGACGATTTTATTTTCGGGCTGCGTCCCGTGATTGAAGCAATTGAAGCGGGAAAAACGATTGACAAGATCTTTGTGCAGAATGCACTTCAGGGTCCTATTTATGCTGAATTAAAAGCCATTTTAGCGAAAAATAAAATCCGTCCCAATTATGTTCCGGTTGAAAAACTGAACCGTTTTACAAGAAAAAACCATCAGGGTGTGGTTGCTTTTATTTCGGATGTACCGTTTCATAAGGTGGAGGATATTGTTCCACAATTATTTGAACAGGGAAAAACACCTTTTCTTTTAATCCTGGACAGACTTACTGATGTCAGAAACTTCGGTGCGATCTGCAGAACGGCAGAATGTGTAGGAGTAGACGCGGTTATCATTCCGGAAAAGGGTGCAGCTCCTATTAACTCCGATGCTATAAAAACTTCTGCAGGTGCTATTTACAACATTAAAATATGTAAAGAAAACAACCTTGCTCATGCAGTAGATTTCCTTCAGCAAAGCGGAATTTCTGTGTATGCAGCCAGTGAAAAAGCTCAGAAATTAATTTATGATGTTAATATGACAGAGCCATGCGCTATTGTTATGGGAAATGAAGAAACCGGAATTTCTAAAGAAGTATTGCATCATGCTGATGAAAAAATAAAACTTCCTATTGAAGGAAAAACTCAATCTCTGAATGTATCTGTAGCATGTGGAGCGATTTTGTATGAAGCGGTAAGACAAAAAATGACCGTAATACCCAATCCATAAACCAGGGCAATACAATCACGCTGCAGTATTGTGAGGATATTATTTTTATATGTATTTCAGATTTATCTGTCAAAAATACAGAATCATAATCTTCTCCAATGAATCAGGTGGAGAATATGAAGCAAAACCGCATGATATTGCGGATTAAGAAATAGTAGTAAAAAATAAAGTTAAAAAAATCAAATGAAGAACATTGCAGCGCTTGCGCTTATATCATCAATAGCCCTTGTATCCTGTAAAAAAGAAACGGCAAAAATAACAAAAGTAGATCCTAAAACCGGAAAGACAGTAACTATAGAAGTTCCTGCTGATTCTGTAGCAAAAGTGGCAGAAAATCCGGCAATTAAAGACTCTGCGGGAGTTATTACACAGACTTTCAAATTAGAAAAAGGAAAGACATATCCACTTACCACTTATCAGAGGGATGTAAAAACGATGACAGATCCTCAGGGAAAATCTATCACGGCTACCAGCGAATCTACAGATGAAATGAATTTTGTAGTGGATGACATCAAAGGAAACGTATATGAGATGACCCTTAACCTTGTAGCAAAGAGAAGTTCTCAGTCAGCACAGGGAAAAACGGTAGTAGTAGACACTAAACTTCCTCTTCCTAAAGAAGATGATCTTAAAATGATCTGGAATGTCAACAAAGCGCTTACCGGAAACAAACTTCAGATGAAGATGGATACAAAAGGGAATGTAATTTCTATTACCGGATTTGATGCTGTTTACACAAAAGTAGGTAACGCCGTAGGTACACTTATCAAAGATGCCAATGAAAAAGCAAGCGTAGTAGCGAGCCTTAAGCAGTCATTCAACGAAAAAGTACTGAAAGATCAGTTCCATAAAAACCTGATGATTATTCCTAAAAAAGGAGTAAAAATGGGAGAAAAGTGGTCAACTTCTGAAAATGCTGACCCAAGCGGAAGCGTAAAAGTAACATCGAATTATGTGCTTAAAAGTTTAGGAAACGGAGCAGCAGAAATTGCAGTAACCGGAGGGATTCCTAAGAAAACAGAAAAGAAAGCTCAAGGGCCCATTACACACAGCCTGAGCAGTGAACTGGTTCAGAACGGAACCATTAAATTTGACGAAAGTACTGGATGGATTACCAACCAGAATATCAACGTAAAAACAACTCAGATAGAAACCATTTCAGATGGAAAACAATCTCAGTCTATGAAGAGCGTTTCCAATTCTTCGGTAATGGTAAACCCATCTGCCAAATAACTTGAATAAACATTCAGGGTTTAAAGTTTACATGTTAAGCCCTGAACTTTAAACAAAAAAATTATGAAGTACATTCTTGAGTTAGTACTCTCTGCCATTATTATTTTCTTTGTCTGGAATATTCTGAAAAGAATTTTCTTTAAGACATTCTACAGCTATCGTTTCAATAATGATAACCAGAATAACAAACAGCAGGATCTACACAACTCGAATAAGAATAACCAACAGAACCTTAACTGGGATGCAGAAACGGTAGACTACGAAGAGGTGAAAGAGAGTAAGGACAAAAGGTAAAAATTCCAAGAAATAAAAGATAATAACCAGCATGGCAAAAAATAAAAACTTAATTTATATTGCAGCTTCATTAGTAGTATTTATAGTTTTAGCATTTTTATATTCCACTCCTGTATTTTCAGGGAAACAGCTTTTCCAGCACGATATCGTGCAATACAGAGGAGGAGCAAAAGAACTGCTCGATTATAGAGCTAATACCGGAAATGAGACCTATTGGAGTGACTCCATGTTTGGGGGAATGCCGACTTATCAGATGGGAAGCCAGTTCAAAGGTGACATCATCAAAAAAATCGACAGCAATCTGAATTTCCTGCCAAGGCCGGTTAATTATCTCTTCCTGCTGTTTGCAGGTTTTTTCCTTTTGGGAATGGTAGTAGTCAGAAATTGGAAATATGCACTCTTAGGAGCCACTTTCTTCGGGCTTTCCACCTATTTTTATATCATTATTGCCGCCGGACATAATGGTAAAGTCAATACCATTGAATATTTTGCACCGCTGCTGGCCGGAATTTTACTGGTGTATATCAGAAAACAATACATCTGGGGATTCATTGTCACTACCCTTTTTATGGGTCTTCAAATTGCTGCGAACCACCCACAGATGACCTATTATCTGTTCCTTGCTTTAGCATTCTTATTCCTATCTGAACTCATCAGAGCCATCCAGAAAAAGACACCGATGAAACATTTCCTTATTTCATCAGGAATTATTGCGGCATCATGTGTTATTGGAGTTGGAATGAATTCACAAAGAATCATGGCCAATTCTGAATATGTAAAAGAAACGGTTCGTGGAAAACAGATTTTAACGAACGACAGCCATACTTCAGGAAAATCCGGAATGGACAAAGAGAGCATGCTGATGTGGAGCTATGGGCAACTGGAAACTTTAAACCTTTTCATTCCAAGATTAATGGGTGGAGGAAGCCAGGAACCTGAAGGAAAAGAAATCATGAACAGAGTTCAGGAACTGGTTCAGGAAAATGTAGGTTCACAGGCAGAAATGGATAGAATTTCCAAAGGTTTCAGCGGGGTAACCTACTGGGGAGACCAGCCGGGAACTTCCGGACCAGCCTATCAGGGAGCTATTGTATGTTTCCTTGCCTTATTAGGATTCTTTTTTGCTTCAAAAAAATACCGTTACTGGATTTTGGGAGCTTCCATCCTGACCATTTTACTGGCTTGGGGAAGTAACTTTATGCCATTATCGGATTTCTTTATCGATTATGTACCGTTCTATAATAAATTCAGAGCTCCTTCATCCATCTTAGTGGTAGTAGAGTTATTATTCCCGCTAATTGCTATTCTGGGATTATACAGATTCTTTACAGATGAAAAGTTGACTGAAGAATATAAGCAGAAAATTCTGATGTATGTAGGAGGCGGAACGTTAGGATTTTTATTGATTCTTTTAATCTTTGGAAAGTCATTGTTAGGCTTTGCTACAGAAAGCGAAAAAACCTACTTCCCTCCATTCCTTCTCGATTATCTTGTAGATGAAAGATATAAACTATTCAGAATAGATGCGATAAAAGCATTCATCTATGTAGCGATTGCTGCAGCTGCTTTATTCTTAACTTTAAAGAAAAAGCTTAATCAGAATATTGCTTTGGTAGTGATTGGGCTTGTAAGTTTATTTGACCTTTGGACGGTAAATAAGCGTTACTTAAACGATGAAAACTACGTAGATAAAATCTTTGCTGAAAATCCTTTCCAGACAGAAAGCTCAGATCTGCTGGCTGAAAAAGTTCAGGGAAATCCAAATCTGGAATCTATTTTATCCAATGTCAACATCAACAAAACATTGGAAACGATTGCTGAAAAAGACAAAACGCACTACAGAATTTACAACCAGACACTGGGTGTAACCAGTGAAACCAATACGTCTTATTTTAAGGCTTCCATTGGAGGTTATCACGCAGTTAAATTAAGAAGATACGATGATGTACTAAATGAATACATTAATAGTGTCGACAGTGTAAAAACACCTAATATTTTAAACTTATTAAATGCCAAATACATGGTTTTCGGAGGCCCTGAGCAGCCACAGGTTGTTCCTAATCCAAAAGCCAACGGAAATGCATGGTTTGTAAGTGATTTAAAATTTGTAGATACTCCTAACCAGGAAATAAAAGCTATCGGGACTATAGACAACAAAAAAACGGCTGTCATTTCTTCATCTGACAAATCATATTTTGATAACAAACCGGTTCAGGCAGATTCTACAGCATTTATTACTCTCATAAAATACCAGCCTAACGAACTTGAATTTAAATCTCAGTCGAAGACGCCTCAATTGGCTGTATTCTCTGAAGTGTATTATCCTCATGGATGGAAAGTGTTAGTAGATGAGAAAGAAGTTCCTTACATCAAAGCAGATTATTTGCTTCGTGCCGTACATGTTCCGGCAGGAAACCACCATATCAGAATGGTTTTTGAACCTGAAGTGATTGAAAAAGGGAAATGGCTTTCTCTTCTTTCATTCGGATTATTTATCCTGTTGGCAGCATTTGGACTTTTCTGGATGAATAAGAACAAGAAAAAAGAGATTGCAGCTGAATAAAAAGCTTAAACAGTATAATAAGGTTTTTAAATAATATTACGAATGTCATTCTGAATGAAGCATAGCGTAATGAAGAATCTCAAATGAAAACGTTAGGCACTCATAATTACTATGTTTACATACTGACTAATAAAACAAAGACAGTATTATATACAGGAGTCAACAACGATTTGAAGAACAGACTATACTGGCATAAAAATCCAGAAGCTGTTGAAAAAAGCTTCACCTCAAGATATAAATGCTTTTATTTAATATATTTTGAACATTTTGGTGACATTGAGACAGCAATAAATAGAGAGAAACAAATAAAAGGCTGGACCAGACAAAAGAAAGAAAACTTAATTAAAGAATTCAATCCAGATTGGAAATTTCTCAATGAAGAGATAGAGTGAGATTCTTCACTGCGCTACGCTTCGTTCAGAATGACAAAGACCATTAAGTAAATAAATGGAACAGAAGAAAATATTGATTATCACATATTACTGGCCTCCTGCGGGAGGTCCTGGTGTTCAAAGGTGGCTGAAATTTGCAAAATATCTGCCAGATTTTGGCTGGAAACCGATCATCTATACTCCGGAAAATCCAAGTTATCCATTGCTGGACGAAACGTTGATGAAAGACGTTCCTGAAAATATTGAGATGGTAAGAACCAAAATCTGGGAACCTTATCAACTGGCTGAAAAACTGAACAAAAGCAATAAAAAATTTAAAGCGGGACAGTTTGATGTTGGAAAAAACCAAAGCTGGAAATCCAGACTTTCAATTTGGGTAAGAGGTAACTTTTTCATTCCTGATGCCAGAGTTTTTTGGGTAAAACCTTCTATTGCATTTTTAGAAAAATACCTGAAAGAAAATAACATAGATACCATTGTAACATCAGGTCCGCCCCACTCGCTCCATTTGATTGGTTTAGGATTGAAAAATAAAATACCGAACCTGAAATGGATTGCCGATTTCCGTGATCCATGGACAGAGATTTCTTATTACAAACATCTGAAATTAACCAAAAGCTCGGATAAAAAACACCGTCAGCTGGAAAGTGCTGTATTTAAAAATGCAGACATCACGCTGGCAACAAGTTATACCGATGCTGAAAACTTCAGAAAAGCAGGAGCTAATGCCGTTTGCATTACAAATGGATTTGATGAAAGTGATTCGGACGAAAAAGCGAAAGGACAAAAGGGTGAAAATAAATTTACACTTAGTTATATCGGAGTTTTAGAGCAACTTAGAAATCCAGAAAATCTATGGAAAGCACTTGATGAACTGATCAAGGAAAACGCTGATTTTGCAGATGATTTTACATTGAAGTTTGTAGGAAGAATAGATGATAAAATTCTGAGTGCTATTGAAAATTCGAATTTAAAAAATCATATTTTGAATCTTGGATATCTGGCTCATGGTAAAGCGGTAGAAGAAATGCAAAATTCTGACATGCTTCTTATCACTAACTTCCCAAATGAATCTTCAAAAGGAATCATCCCCGGAAAAATATTTGAATATCTGGCTTCAGGAAAACAGATTCTCTCCTTCGGGCCTGAAAAAGCTGATGTGGCAAAAATTCTTGAGGAAACACAGGCAGGAAAACACTTTAATTATCAGGATACAGAAACGGTAAAAAAGTTTATTCTTGAAAAATTTGAACTTTGGAAAAATGGCAGCCTTCTCAAAAACACTCAAAATATTGAACAGTTTTCAAGAAAAAACCTTACCAGTCAATTGACTGAGGTTTTGAAATAAAAAAAAATGGAAGTTAGAGGCTGGAAGTTTAATTCCAGCACCTGCTTCTTGTTTCTATATCGTCCACTGATCGTTCAAAACAGCAACCAGATAATATTTACCCTGAAATTCTTCAAATACAAAACGAACCGTTTTCCAGTCCATATTACCATATTTTTCGGTTCCTTTAATATAGTTTTCAGTGAAGTCATCTTTAGGATAGATTTCCTTTAAATTATTCAGAGAATTACCTCCACCAATGAATTTATTAACTGAATATTGTGACGTAGTAAAATCTTTAGAAAATACCCATTTACTAAGATAGTCGTTGATCGTCGCTTTATAAGGATCACCCGAACCATCGTGTGCCCCCCATGTAAACAAGGTTTTGGTAGGTTGATATTTCTCAAAATCTGCTTTAGAAAAATGTTTATCTTCTTTTACATCCACATAAGCATACATAGAAAAGCGCACTCCTTTTTCAGGGTGAATCAAAGAGGCAAAAGTGGTATAATCTTTATCTTTTAAAGCTTTTAAAACCTCATCATTGGTCTGTTTTAAAACAGCTTCTTTATTAACGTTATTTTGAACGGTTCCAGCACTGTCAACTCTATTCTGTGCAATGGAATCAATTTGATTGGGAACAGGTTTGCCAGCCTCTTTTTTACAGGCTGTAGCAACACTGAGAACTAATACTGTACTCATAGCTAATAGAGGAATAATTTTCTTTTTCATATGATAAGTTTTTTTGGTGGATAAAAAGAGTACCAAAACTGATGCCAACCGCTATAATTCATAAATGATAAATGATAATTCATAATTTACAATTTCAGCCGTACCTTTGTTGTATGGAAATTTTGGACACTCTCATTATCGGAGCCGGGCCTATCGGCCTAAACTGTGCTATTGAAGCTCAAAAAAACAACCTTACTCATTTAATCATAGAAAAAGGAACCATTGTCAACTCACTGTACAATTATCCTTTATACATGCGCTTTTTCTCTACTGCTGAAAAACTGGAAATTGATGAAATTCCTTTTATTTCCGCGGCTCCCAAACCGGGAAGACAGGAAGCTCTGGAATACTATCAGGGAATTGCCCGACAGAAAAAACTAAATATCAACCTCTATGAAAAGGTATTGAATGTTTCAAAAAATGCTGAAATATTTGAGATTAAAACGACGAAAGCAACCTATTTGGCCAAGAATGTAGTGATTGCAAGCGGATTCTACGATATCCCAAATCTTATGAATATTCCGGGTGAAGATCTTCCGAAGGTCAAACATTATTATACCGAGCCTTATCCCTATGCAAGGCAGAAAATAGTGGTAGTGGGATCAAGCAATTCTGCTGTAGATGCAGCTCTGGAAACCTATAGAAAAGGTGCTGAGGTAACGATGATTGTCCGTCACTCTGAGATTTCCAAAAGTGTAAAATATTGGGTAAAACCGGATATTGAAAACAGAATTGCAGAAGGAAGCATTAAAGCTCATTTTAATGCAGAAATGATAGAAATCAAAGAAAATACTGTTATTCTTAAAGATGAAAAAGGAGAAATTCATGAAATTGACAATGATTTTGTACTGGCCATGACCGGATATCTTCCCGATTTTGACTTCCTGAAAAATTCAGGAATAGAAATCAACGGCGACTGCCTCAATCCATTTTATAATCCTGAAACCATGGAAACCAATATTTCTAATCTCTATCTTGCAGGAGTAGTTTGCGGAGGAAAAGATACCCATCTTTGGTTTATTGAAAACTCCAGGGTTCACGCGAATATGATCATCAATACCATTCTTTCAAAATCTTAATCGTAAACGACTAGTATATAGTAAAAGTTTCCGGGCAATTTCTACGAAATTGCCCGGAAACTTTTTATTTTTAAATTCATGAATCAAAGGCCTATATAATCTCTTTTTCTACCTTATTTTTATCCTTAAGCATCCATGGAATGATAAAGTAAAAGCCAATCGCAATAAATACTGCAAGTAATCCGGTTCCGATCCATAGTACATTGAATCCTAATTTTTCTGCAATGAGTGTTCCTACATAAGGTGTAATGATAAAGGCAATAGAAAACGACATTCCGTTCAATCCCATATAAGCGCCTTTGTTGTTTTCTCCCGAACGTAATGCCGTAATAGTTGACATAAAAGGGAGGGTCCATATTTCTCCTACACAAAGCAGTGTCATAGACAATACAAGCGTAATCAAACTGTAATCGAAAGCAAGCATAGCGTAGGAAATACCACACAGGAAAGTCCCGATCAACATCGTAAAAGCTAATGTGAAATACTTCTCAGCAATCTGTACCAGTCCCATTTCAAGCAGTACAATCAGGAAACCACTGTATCCGAGAATATACCCGATATTCTGCTGGCTCAGGTGTGCTGTATCCTTATAAAATATCGTCAGCGTACTGAACAACTGGAAGAAACATATGGAAAACAACATACAAAATACGCAGTAAATCAAGAATTTACCGTCACGATAGGGTGAGCTTTCCTTTTTAATAACAATCGCTTCTTTTATCTTTTTCGCTTTCTCTTTCGCCAGTCTTGCACGGTCTTTAAAAAACCAGATATACATCAATCCTGCCAGCAAAGCAGCCAATGCATTGCTGAAAAACAGAAATTCATAAGAAATAGCCGACAAAATACCACCCAGCGCCGGACCAATGGAAAATCCAAGATTAACAGCCATACGATTGAGCGAGAAAGCACGGGTAATATTTTCAGGTTTTGCATATTTGGTAATCGCCACCGAGTTGGCCGGACGGAACGTTTCACTTACAATACTTTGGGCTAAAATAATTCCCGCCAGACCAGCTTCCGTTGTAAAAAGCGGAATCAGACAGAATAAAGGAACGCTGAGCAGTAAACTCAGGCTCTGTACCCTATATTCTCCTATTTTATCCGTGATCATACCGCCCAGCCATGATCCAATGACCGAACCTATTCCAAAAAAACTCAGTACAATTCCGGAATTTTCAATACTGAAATGTAAATGATTGGTCATATAAACTCCCAGAAACGGAAGTACCATAGAACCGGCCCTGTTGATGAGCATTACCAACGCCAGCATCCAACTCTCCTGCGAGAGTCCTTTGAAAGAACTCGTATATACGTTAATTAATCTCACAATACTATTTTGGGGAAATTTGAAAGTGCAAAATTAGCTAAAAATAACCCAAAAAGCCTCTATTTAAAACCTTTTTCATCAATAATTTCCATACAAACAGCCTGTCAGTGTAAAAATGGATTATTTTAAATATAAAATCCAAAGACTTTTATAAAAATCGTAAATTGCAGTAACAGTAAGGCTATTTAAGCTAAAAACCTCTTCAAAACACCATAAAATTTAATCAATACTAAGAATGGTAACCTACGAAAATTTACATGATACGCTATCCTTTTACAGTATTGACTGCCTGCAATCCTATTACATTTCTTCCGGGAAACCCATTTTCAAATTCCCTAAGGCTCCTTTCAGGATGGATTATTACGCTCTGTGTATCTGTACTGCCGGAGAAATTAATATTGAGATAGACCGTCAGAAATATAAAATAGAGGCCCACAGTTTTCTTATGGCTGCTCCTTCCACGATTGTAAAATTTGTAAAGACTAGTGAAGATTTTACGATGAAACTGCTGTTCTTCGACAAGAATTTTCTGATTAAAAATATTTCCAATCCTTTTATTATTGAAAAAATGAATCTTTTTCCCAAAGGTTCATACAGCATCGTAAAAACTACGGCAACAAATTCTTCACTCCTGCAAAACCTTCTGGACTACCTTGATAAAAAATCGAAAAAGCAGGGAAAGTTTACGGAAGAGATTATCCGTACCATTATTTTCAATCTTCTGCTGGAGACTGCTGAGATTATGGAACAGGAAAATGCTTCCAATCCGGAAAAAGAAGAAGGGAAAAAAGACCTTTATCTCAAATTCAGTAAACTGGTCCGTGAAAATATCACCAGGGAACGGGGGGTTCAGTTTTATGCAGACCAACTTCATGTTTCCAATAAATACCTCATCGAAATCATTAAGAAAGCAAGTGGAAAAACCCCTCATGAGGTTATTGATGAAGCGCTGCTTAAAGAAGCTTATGTCATGCTTGGAAATCCCGGGATCACCATATCAGAAATTGCCTTTGAACTTCAGTTTAATTCGGCGTCAGCCTTCGGCCGTTTCTTTAAAAAACATACGACGCTTTCACCTTCGGAATACAGAACTAAAGAAAATATTCAGTCATGAGAATTTGGGGATAATAATTCTGAACTTGAGGATATATCTCGCTTTCTGAATAGAGGTACCTTTATACTGTTAATTAAAAACAATAAAAGATGAGTACGATCAATTCAAAATTCGATAAAGTTTTAAATGCCTCTGAGCAGTTCGGCAAAGTAAACCACGAACCGGATTCAAGTAAAGAAGTTCAGATTAACACTCCTGAAAAGACGATGCCTTTCTCCGACCAGATCGGAAATTACCAACGTAATAAAGGTATTCCTTTGCAATCTTACGAAAACAGTAAAATCTATATTGTAGGAAGCGGAATTGCCGGTATGTCGGCAGCGTATTATTTTATCCGTGATGGCCGTGTACCAGGCAAAAATATTATTTTTCTCGATCAGCTGGATGTGGAAGGCGGATCTCTGGATGGAGCCGGTAATGCCAAAGACGGTTACATCATACGTGGAGGAAGAGAAATGGATATGACCTATGAAAATTTATGGGATATGTTTCAGGATATTCCTGCCCTGGAGCTGCCTGCGCCTTACAGTGTGCTGGATGAATACCGCCTCATAAATGATAATGACCCGAACTATTCCAAAGCAAGACTCATTCATAATCAGGGACAGATCAAGGATTTCAGTAAATTCGGACTTGAGAAAAAGGATCAGCTGGCCATTGTAAAATTGTTGCTAAAGAAAAAAGAAGAGCTGGACGACCTTACCATTGAAGATTATTTTTCTGAGTCTTTCCTGAACAGTAATTTCTGGTTTTTCTGGCGTTCTATGTTTGCCTTCGAAAACTGGCACAGCTTACTGGAACTGAAACTCTATATGCACAGATTTCTTCATGCCATTGACGGAATGAAAGACTTCTCATGCCTTGTTTTCCCAAAATATAACCAGTACGATACGTACGTAACTCCATTAAAAAACTTCCTTGTGGAAAAAGGAGTACAGATCCAGTTCAACACTTTGGTAAAAGATCTTGATATTCATATTAATACTGAAGGAAAAACAGTAGAAGGAATCATCACTGAACAAAATGGCGAAGAAGTAAGAATACCGATCGGTAAAGACGACTACGTAATTGTAACTACCGGATCTATGACTGAAAGTACATTCTACGGAGACAACAATACTATTCCCGAAGTTACGATAGACAACAGCAGCGCCGGACAAAGTGCCGGATGGAAACTGTGGAAAAATCTTGCAGCGAAATCTGAAGTGTTCGGGAAGCCTGAAAAATTCTGTAGTCATATTGAAAAATCTTCATGGGAATCTGCTACGTTAACCTGTCGTCCATCTGCCTTTACAGAAAAACTGAAAGAACTGTGTGTAAATGATCCTTATTCAGGAAGAACTGCTACGGGAGGAATTATTACCATTACAGATTCTAATTGGGTGATGAGCTTTACCTGCAACAGACAGCCGCACTTCCCTACCCAGCCGGATGACATTCTTGTAGTATGGGTATACGCTTTACTGATGGATAAAGAAGGTAATTTTATCAAAAAGCCAATGCCTCAGTGTACAGGAAACGAAATTCTTGCTGAGCTATGTTATCACCTTGGAATGACGGATCAATTCGATAACGTTATAGAAAACACCATTGTACGTACAGCATTCATGCCTTACATCACTTCTATGTTCATGCCTAGAGCAATGGGAGACCGTCCTAGAGTAGTTCCTGAAGGATGTACCAACTTAGGTCTTGTAGGACAGTTTGTAGAAACCAATAATGATGTTGTCTTCACCATGGAAAGCTCTGTGAGAACGGCGAGAATAGCAGTTTACAATCTTTTGAATCTTAATAAGCAGGTTCCGGATATCAATCCGTTACAATATGACATCCGACATTTATTAAAAGCTACCCAGGCTTTGAATGATTATAAACCTTTCTTAGGAGAAGGAATTTTAAGAAAAATATTAAAAGGAACTTACTTTGAACATATCCTTGTAAACCGTCCGGAAGAACAGGAAGAGCATGAATCTTTCCTGACCAGATTTCAGGAATGGGTAAAAGGAGTAAAAGGCTAAAAGATCATCGAATAAAAATATCTTTAATCAAAAATTTAGAGCACATGGATTTTATAAATTAAATATCCAAACCCCACCTATCAGGACAAGGATTTCCTGAAGTAGAATCTTAAATTTCAGATTTTAAACTATTAAATAATAAAAGCAAGACTTCATGTAAGTCCTGCTTTTGTTTTATGATCTGTTCCTGAAAATTATTCAGGTTTATAAGAATCTTTCAAAGTTACTGTTCGGTTAAATACCAATGTATCATCTGTAGAATCATGATCTTTTGTAAAATATCCGATTCTCTGGAACTGTAATGGTTCTCCCACAGCAACGTCTTTCAGGCCTGGCTCAGCAAATCCTTTTACCGTTGTTACAGACTCAGGGTTGATGAAGTTTAAGAAATCTACATCTTTTTCCGCATCAGGCTGTTCCACTGTAAACAGTTGGTTGTAGATTCTTACTTCTACAGGAATAGCATGTTTTGCAGATACCCAGTGTAAAGTTCCTTTTACTTTTCTTAAACTTTCCTCTGTTCCGCTTCCCGATTTACTCTTCTCATCATAGGTAGCATAGATGGTTGTTATCTCACCATTTTCGTCCTTCTCTACTCTTTCAGCTTTGATGATATAGGCAGATTTCAAACGAACTTCTCCACCCAGTTTAAGTCTGAAGAATTTATTGTTAGCTTCTTCTTTGAAGTCTTCACGTTCAATATAGATTTCTCTTGAGAATGGTACTTCTCTTGTTCCTGCATTTTCCTGTTCAGGATTATTCTCAGTTTCCAACCATTCTTCTTTGTCTTCCGGATAGTTTTCGATCACCAATTTCACGGGATCTACAACTGCCATCACACGCTTGGCAACCTTATTCAGGTCTTCACGCACGCAGAAATCAAGCAACTGAATTTCGATAAGGTTTTCTCTTTTTGCTACTCCTACTTTCTCAATAAAGTTTCTGATAGAAGCAGGAGTAAATCCTTTTCTTCTCATCCCTGAAATGGTAGGCATTCTAGGATCATCCCATCCGGTTACAACCCCTTCAGCAACCAGTCTCTGAAGCTTTCTTTTGGAAGTAATCATATAGGAAACATTCATCCTTGCAAATTCTCTCTGCTTGTTTTTAACTCTTCCTTCTTCGTAAACCTGATCTAAATACCAGTTGTACAAAGGTCTGTGGTTTTCAAACTCCAAAGAACATAATGAATGCGAAATTTGTTCGATATAATCAGATTCACCATGAGCCCAGTCGTACATTGGATAAATTTTCCAGGCTGTACCTGTTCTGTGGTGAGGCTTATTCAAAATTCTGTACATCACAGGGTCACGCATATTCATATTGGGCGAAACCATGTCGATTTTTGCACGAAGAGACATTGAACCACTTTCAAATTCTCCGTTTTTCATCCTTTCGAATAAATCCAACGATTCCTCCACAGGACGGTTTCTGTATGGAGATTCAATTCCCGGTTCTGCGGGGTTCTTTCTTTGCTCAGTAATCACTTCAGACGGCTGCTCATCTACGTAAGCTTTTCCTTCTTTAATTAACTGAACTGCCCAATCGTAAAGCTGCTGGAAGTAATCGGATGCGTACAAAACTTTATCCCATTTGAAACCTAACCATTCAACGTCTTTCATGATAGAATCTACGAATTCCTGTTCTTCTTTTTCAGGGTTCGTATCGTCAAAACGAAGGTTTACGGGAGCATTGTATTTTTCACCAAGACCGAAGTTGATGCAGATAGCTTTTGTATGCCCTACATGCAGATATCCATTCGGTTCAGGTGGAAAACGGAAACGGATCTGATCTCTTTTCAGACCGTTTGCCAAATCATCTTCTATAATTTGCTCAATAAAATTGAGTGATTTTTTTTCTTCTTCCATTAAAGTAGCTTTTATTTTTTAGCAAAAAAAGTTTCACAAAGTTACGGAAAAATAAGCTTTTGTAAAAGTGATAATTTAAAAGCCTCATTGATTGTAATTCAATACTTTTCACTAACTTGGGAAAGCTAATACCATTTTAACCCATTACCCCTTATGGCCGTTTATATCTTAAGCAACCGGAAAATTATCCGGCATAAAGGCGAAAAAGTAGACTCTTTTTCCAATGAAGAATACTCAATTCCTAATTTCAGAATCGCTAAATGTGATTTTGACAATTATAAAGAACCAAGCGCTCAGGCCAAAAAGAAGAAAGATTACACCAACAGAAATATTTTAAATTACCAACTTTTTTCTGAACCCGAAAAACAGGGTTATGAAGAAGTTTTAGACGTTCTGTTGAGTGAAAAAGGAATTAAAAAATCTTCTCTTACGGCCAATAATCTTGGCGGAACCCAAAGAATGTTTTATGAACTGTACAAAAACATGTCTTCCACCAAAGACAGAAGTGATGTAATGATATTCATCCATGGTTATTTGTATGATTTTGATGATGAATTAAAGGCTATCCTTGATCTTAAGAAAATATTCATTGATAATCCCGCGTCTCCTGTAGAGCATATCTTATTTGTGAGCTGGCCGGCCTCCGGCAGTATCATCCCATTGAGCTATTTTGATGATAAGGCTTCCAGTATCAATTCCGGAACATCTCTGATGAGAATGTTTTATTTCTATACTCAATTTTTAAAAGATATTTTTTCCAACCGGAATCTTACTCCCTGCAATCAAAGAATACATTTAATGGCACACTCTATGGGAAACAGAGTGCTTCAAAGCATGTTATACAGCCTTAAAAGGGAAAATATCCTTCGTGTCATTGACCAGGTTGTACTGCTGAATGCTGATGTGAGCTATAAAGTATTTGAAGATTCAGAGGACTCATTTAATAAACTTCCTTTATTGGCCAACAGGATTTCTATTTACTTGAACAGACAGGATATTATTCTGGGGGCTTCTCAGTTTACAAAAAACATTCTCACCCCAAGACTTGGCAAAAACGGTCCCAGCGGAATTGATCATTATAAAGATATTGTGTCTGTTATTGATTGTACCTTCGTAAAAGATGATCTTCTGGACAGCTATAAATATGAAGTGGGAAACCATTGGGGATATCTTTCAAGCTCGCAGGTACAAAATGATATCTTCCAGAATTTATACGGAATTGACAGAAATCTTATCACCAGCAGAACAAAAGATAACGAAAATATTTTCACAATTATTTCTTAACAAATAATTAGAAGAATTCTTAAAAATAAACCCTATGTTAAAATCAGCTCTCAATTACAGTATGGCACAGAGATTGCTAATTCATACATTAGGGAAATATAATTTTTTATTATGGGACAGATTAAAAAAAGGGTTTCTTTTATATTAAATTATTTAAAGAAAGCCATCTTTGTAAAAGATGTGATTTAATTGAGTAACAACCTTTAAATCAAAAAAATATCCGAACCACAGCTACCAGGTCTCCCCTACAGACCGGATAAAAAAAATTTATATATTCTGAACAGGAAGGGATTGCCATGCTAAAAGAATGCAACCAACCAAACTCATATTCAAAACTATTCAAACATTTCAGAGGAATTGTTAAATGTTACTAAATAATTCTCCATATGTTGTATAATTAAAAAAAGTTATCGACATTTACTTAACAATCAAATAAAATTATTATCATGAAAAATCTAAAAAAAATCAAAAGAGGGGAATTAAAAACCATCAAAGGAGGAAGACCGCCTCTTGGGTGTAACAGCTGGAATCCGTCTGCAATGTGCTGCAGATCATGGCAGCCGGATTATTGTGGGCAGACGACCTGTCCAGATTCACCTGCACCGTTATGTTAATTACTTTTGTTATATTTGAACCATAGCAGCTCATTTCTGAGCTCCAGATCAGATTCAAAATTATTGACAAATAAAGCTCCAGTGCCTAAACCTTGAGGCATTGGATTTTTTTTGGTAAATGTATACTGAGCAATGGCATTCAAGCCGATATTACTCTCCAGAGCTGAGGTAATCCACCAGCCTGTATTCTGATTTTCAGCCAGGGAAATCCACTCATCAGATCCTGAAAAGCCGCCTACCAGGGCAGGTTTTAAAATAATATATTGAGGCTTAATTTTTTCTAAAAGCTGTCTCTTTTTTTCAGGATCAGTAATTCCGATCAGTTCTTCATCCAATGCAATCGGAATAGGCGTTTTTGTACATAACTCTGCCATATCATCCCAATTTCCGGCTTTGACAGGCTGCTCAATGGAGTGGATATGAAGATCGGCAAGCTGATGTAAAACAATTAACGCTTCCTCTTTACTGAATCCTCCGTTAGCATCCACACGAAGTTCCAGCTGATCCTTGGAGAATTTTTCTCTTAGTTTCTGAAGAATAACATGCTCAGATTTCCAATCGACACCAATTTTTAATTTAATGCAATGAAATCCTTTATCCAGCTTCTCCTGAATCTGTTCTTCCATATATCCCGCATCGCCCATCCATATCAGGCCGTTAATGGTAATGGCAGATTTTCCTTCGGTAAATTCACTTGGAAAATAAAGACTACCTCCATATTTCAAATTCTGAATGGCCTGCTCATAACCAAACCAGATCGAAGGAAACTCTTTCAGTTCCTTCTTCAAAAAAACACTGTCCTGATTGATATTTTCACAAAGCCATTTCAGTTTTTCTTCATAATCAGGCCTGTCATCAAAACTCAGTCCTCTGAAAACAGCACATTCCCCTACTCCTTTTCTTCCTTCTTCGGAAATAGTCAGAATAAAGGTCTCTTTATCAAGCAAAACGCCTCGAGATGTTCCACTCGGGCGTTTAAATTGTAATAAATATTGTAAATACGTTGCTTCCATTTACTTCACGCTGTCAATACGCATAAATTCTTCAGCTTTTTCTACCATTTCAATACTTCCACAGAAGAAAGGAATTCTCTGGTGAAGTTCTGTAGGTTCTACTTCAAGAATTCTTCTGAATCCGTCTGTTGCTTTTCCTCCTGCCTGCTCTGCAAGGAATGCCATTGGATTACATTCGTATAAAAGCCTTAATTTACCATTGGGAGCCTGTGAATAAGATGGATAAATATAAATTCCTCCTTTCAGCATATTTCTGTGGAAGTCTGCAACCAAAGAACCAATATATCTTGAAGTATAAGGACGGTCACCTTCTTCCATCTGGCAGTATTTAAGATAATTTTTTACTCCCTGCGGAAATTTGATATAGTTTCCTTCATTGATAGAATAGATTTTACCTGTTTTTGGGAAAGTCATGTTAGGATGAGAAAGATAATACGTTCCTAAAGATGGATCTAATGTAAATCCGTTTACTCCGTTACCAGTTGTGTAAACAATCATGGTAGATGAACCGTAAATAACATATCCCGCAGCAATCTGATTAACACCTTTTTGTAAAAAGTCTTCAAGCTGCACAGGAGTTCCCGGTTCTGTAACTCTTCTGTAGATGGAGAAAATAGTTCCTACGGAAACATTGACATCAATATTGGAAGATCCATCCAAAGGATCAATTAATACCACATATTTGCTTAAATGTCCGTTTTCACCACATTTAATATCAATAAAATCATCATTTTCCTCAGAAGCAATACCACAAACAACCTCTCTCTGAGATAAAGCCGTAATAAAAATTTCATTAGCGATCACATCCAATTTCTGCTGCTCTTCCCCTTGAACGTTCTGGTTTCCTGCAGCTCCTGTTATATCTACAATTCCGGCTTTATTTACTTCTCTGTTTACCACTTTCGAAGCCAATCTTATTGCACTTAGAAGACGAGAAAATTCACCTGTAGAATACTGAAAATCGTCCTGTTTATCTATAAGAAATTCTCCTAAAGTCTGTAATGGTTGATTTGACATATTTTTCTTTTTACGTTTTGCCCAAATTTCGGAAAATTTATCGCATTAAGAAAATTTAATTAAAAAAGAGATTAATCACTGTATTTCAGAGAGATACAAGCGAAACACAACGTAATATCAGGGTTTTACTGAAAATATGACCTCCAAATTTGCTGCTTAATGTCTGTAAAAAATTCAGATTATTTCATGAATTGTTGATTTTAAGGAAATCTTAATTCTATCTCCGCACATGGCTATTTCATATCTCGTTGTAAATTTATAATTTTGACGTCCGTAAAAAACTCATGTAATTTTTTATCTAACAATTTTATTTTTAACAATTTAATGAAAATTTTCAAGTTTGGTGGAGCATCAGTAAAAGATGCCGACAGTGTAAAAAACGTGTCCATGGTTCTAAAAAGCCAGGGATTTGCCAAATGCTTGCTGGTAATTTCAGCAATGGGTAAAACGACCAATGAGTTGGAAAAAGTTGTAGAACTTTATTTCAAAAAAGATAACTATCAAACTGAGATTGAAAAGATAAAACGAAAACACATTGAGATTGCGGAAGGACTTTTTCCTGAAAATCATGCTGTTTTTACTGAAATCAAAGTTTTTTTTGATGATATTGATTCTTTTTTAAGAAGAAATAAATCGCCAAACTACAACTTCGTATACGATCAGGTGGTAAGCTGCGGCGAAATGATCTCAACAAAAATAGTGAGTGAATACCTGAATGAAATTCAGTTTACAAATCAATGGCTGGATGCCAGAGATTATATAAAAACCGATAATTCTTACAGAGAAGGTACGGTAGACTGGAAAAAAACGGAAGAATTTATTTCTCATCTTAATCCTGAAATATGCTATGTAACTCAGGGATTTATTGGTTCAGACGACAACAATTTTACGGTAACCTTAGGAAGAGAGGGTTCTGACTACTCTGCTGCTATTTTTGCTTACTGCTTAAATGCTGAAGCAATGACAATCTGGAAAGATGTACCGGGAGTAATGACCGGAGATCCGAGAAAGTTCAGTGATGTAACTCTTCTTTCCAATATTTCTTATGAGGAAGCTATTGAAATGGCTTACTATGGTGCAAGTGTTATTCACCCGAAAACCCTGCAGCCACTACAGCAAAAAAACATTCCTTTTTATGTAAAATCTTTCGTAGATCCTACCAAAGAAGGAACAAAAGTAGGTGCTTCCGACAAAAAT
The DNA here is from genome assembly GCF_004916905.1 of Chryseobacterium candidae. Classification (GTDB taxonomy): domain Bacteria; phylum Bacteroidota; class Bacteroidia; order Flavobacteriales; family Weeksellaceae; genus Chryseobacterium; species Chryseobacterium candidae. Next base: position 14,736 of record NZ_SDLV01000014.1, on the reverse strand, counting down.
CAACAGGAAGAATCTTATATTCTAAAAGAAAACCAGGATCTTTTGAAAATCTCTACCAGAGACTTCTCTTTTATTGCAGAAGATCATATGAGCCTGATTTTCGGATATTTATCCAAATATAAGATCAAAGTTTCCCTGATGCAGAATTCTGCGATCTCTCTGGCACTGTGCCTTGAGGATAAATTTAATCATATTGATGAGCTTAACGACGAGCTTCAAAAAATTTTTAAAACCGAAGCAATTAAAAATGTATCTTTATTCACAGTAAGAAATGCGAAGAAGGATCACATTGATAAATTTTACCATGAAAAAAATGTATTATTGGAACAAATCTCCAAGAATACGCTTCAAATGGTAACACAATAATATTAATTGCGACTAAACACACATGAGTTTAATTTCGAAAAACGATCTGATCAAAGCTTCCGGCTTAAATAAAATTGGGTTTCTCAAGAACCCGGTAGCATCTGCTGTGATGAGCATTGCTAAAATAAACGAAGTAAATAAATTATACGACAAACTAAAAGACAAGGAAGGCAAAGACTTTTTCGACTCATTTGTGAGAGAAAGAAACCTAAGCTATGTAGCTTTTGAAGAAGATCTGGCAAAGATTCCGAAAACGGGGCCATTTATTCTGGTTTCCAATCATCCGCTGGGTGCTATTGACGGAATCCTGATGTGCAAGGTTCTCACAGAGGTTCGTCCGGATTTCAAGGTAATGGGTAATTTCCTTTTGGAGAAGATCAAACCGATGGAACCTTATGTGATCGCTGTAAATCCTTTTGAAAACAGAAAAGAAGCTTACAGCAGTTCTTCGGGAATGCGTGAAACACTCAAGCATTTGCAAAACGGAGGCTGTGTAGGTATTTTCCCGGCAGGAGAAGTTTCCAACAAGAATAATCCTTACGGAGAAATTTTAGATAAGGAATGGGAAAAAACGGCACTTAAGCTGATCAGAATGGCTAAAGTGCCGGTAGTTCCTATGTATTTCCATGCCAAGAACAGCAGACTTTTTTATCAGGTGGCTAAGCTTCACCCGAATTTACAGACACTTATGCTTCCTGCGGAAATGATGAATGACAGGGAAAAACCTATCAGAATCAGGATCGGGCGTCCTATTACTGTGAAGGCAATGGATGATATGGAAACAATTGAGGAATTGGGAGAGTTTCTGAAACGTAAGGTTTATATGATGAAATCTTATTATGAAAAAAGAAAATCTCTTGCTCAAAGTATCAATCTTCAGAATTTATCTGTAAAATTTCCTTTATTGAAGGAAGAAAATATTGTTCAGAATATCATTGATGAAACGCCTCTCGAAGATATCATTAAAGATGTCGACAAATTAAGAGGAACTGATAAAATGCTTTTCAGTAACGGGAATTATGAGATCTATTTCACGACTTACGAGGAAATTCCATCTATTATGAGGGAAATCGGACGCCAGAGAGAGCTTACGTTCCGTGCGGTAGGTGAAGGAAGTAATCTTCCGTTTGACCTTGATGAGTATGACAAGCATTACCACCACCTTTTCCTATGGGATAACGGTGAGAAAAAACTGGCTGGTGCTTACAGAATGGCATTGGGTAGAGAAGTGATGAAAAAATATGGTGTCAAAGGCTTTTATACAAGCTCTTTGTTTGAGTTTGAGCAGGACATCCACCCTTTCTTTAAAAAGGTGATTGAAATGGGACGTGCCTACATCTGCCAGGAATATCAGCAGAAACCGCTTCCACTCTTCCTTTTATGGAGAGGGATTGTGCATGTATGTCTGAGAAATTCTGATCATAAATTTCTTATGGGTGGTGTAAGTATCTCTAATAAGTTCTCTGAGTTCTCAAAATCGCTGATGATTGAGTTTATGCGTTCTAATTATTTTGATTCTGCAGTAGCTCAATATATCACTCCGAGAAACGAATACAAGGTAAAGCTTCGCGACAGGGATAAAAACATTTTCTTTGAGGAAATGGAATCTGACCTGAATAAGCTGGACAAGATTATTGATGATCTTGAACCTGAATTGAGACTTCCTGTTCTGATCAAAAAATATATTAAACAAAATGCCAAAGTAATTGCTTTTAACGTGGATCCTAACTTCAATGATGCGATTGACGGATTGATGTATATCAGAATCAGTGATCTTCCGGAAAACACGATCAAACCAGTATTGGAAGAGATGAGTGAGCAGATCAGAAAAGAGCAGGAAAATAATCCGGCTGATAATCAGTAGGTTTTTAACTTTACGCAAAAAAAGTATGATGAATACTTGCTTTGTATACTAAAACTTACTACTTTTGCATCACTTTAAAACAACGAAGTAAGTCAAACAAAAATATAATGGTTTCTTAGCTCAGTTGGTAGAGCAATGGATTGAAAATCCATGTGTCCCTGGTTCGATTCCTGGAGAAACCACTTTAAAACCTCTGATTAGTCAGAGGTTTTTTTGTATTTTTGCGTATACCAGGGATCAGAAATGATATGGATTATGGAATATATAATTTCATTTTGTAATACCTTAGTAGATAATCATAAATAACCATCTCAAACAATCGCTGATTAGAAACAAACAACCGGTTGATATTCATGTGAAAAATGCTACTGAAAAAGCTTTGCAATGATATTCCTAAAGATTGATTTTTATGATGGTCAATAATATTCCGCAACGCTAAATTACTCTCTTCAATATTAGAAATAATAACATTCCGCTCTTCCAAAAAATCTACCGACCTAGTAAAATCTAAATATTTTGGTTTAAACTCCCGATATTTTTTATCCAATTGAGAATTTAATTTTTTATCAGCATTAAATTCCTGTTTAAAAGCTGTATTAAAATCTTTGATCCAATCTAGTTTCTCCTGAACTGAAAGGTTTAGCTTATTCAACATTTCATCAATATAGAAAAGAGAAACAATAATTTTCTCTTCATCATCATAGTGCAGACATTGAAAAGTAAATTCACTGTTTTTGCAAAATAAGGTTTCAGCATCTTCAATGGTATTTTCCCCGTAACGTTCAATTTCTCTATTATAAGTATCAAATATAATGTTTGAAATTTCTCCACTTTCTACAGATTCATATAGGGCTTCATTTATTTTGTCAATAATCTTATTAGAGTTATCAATACTATTTAATTCAAACCTTATTCTTAAATGTGGTTTCGGATCATTATAACGGATAAAAAACCATTTTGAAATAAAATCATTTTCCTGAAAGTATTCTACCAAAGGCTGTGCTGCTTCCTCCAAAATAAGATCTGCTGTTTTCACCCCTGTATAGATTTTCAGATACAGCCATTCAGTTCCCGGAACAAATTTTCTTTTTATCACAACAGTTATTTATTTTTGTGCATGGGGAAAATGAATTCTCTTTTAAATTCATCATTTTCGTTATATAAAAATTCTTCTATAATGATTGACTTTTCACTTTTTACAGCCTGAATAAAAAGCTTTGCCATATCGTAATTCTCCAGATTGATGGTTAAAGTATTATCAAACTTTACCCATTGAATCCACACAGGAGTTTTTCTTTTGCTTCTCCAATTTCTTAGTTTCAGCAAGAAATCTTCTTTATCTGAATTTAATACATCCAAAGAAGAAATATCTTTTTCAGTAATTTTCCATCTGGCTTTTGAAAGAATAATATTATCATATTCTACTCTTGGCAGAAATGTATAAATATGCTCTAATCCACCCCAGCTGAAATAAAGCCCGGATCTGGTATTTTGAGAATACAGATCAGATAAAAAATGATAGACAGGAAGAGTATTTGTATAGTAATTGTGAGCGTTTGTTAAATAAGGAATGATCTTCTTGTTCAATTTCTTTGACCGTAAAACAATTTCATCATTTTTAAAGGAAATATACAAATCCTCAACTTGTATTTGATTTTCTGCAGGGAAAAGCGACTGGGCTAAATAAGGAATTTCATATTGCCTTAAAGTTGGTCTTCTGATTACATTTCCTATTCTTGCTTCTGGTAAATGGATAATTTCTGCCAAAATCACATCAGGATTCAGCCCTTGTTCTTTTTGAGTAATCTTTTTTGTGAGACTCTGAACTTGTGATTTTTCTGAAGAAAATCGCCCTAGAAGATCAGCTGCACTACTTCCGGTACTATTTTTTAATAATAATTTTTCCTGGCTGTTATCAGAAATTATCTCTGTCATTATGGAAATGGTATCCGGCAAATTGTCCCATTTCTCTTCAAAATCTTTGAAATCTTCATCAGATAATGTAATACTATACTGATTATCAGATAAAGCTTCCTGCACCTTTTCATTAAGGATCTGATGAACCGGAGTAAGCTCAATATTCTTGTTTTGATTTTTTTGTAAAACCGGAAAAATCAGATCTTCCAAATAAGGATGAATACCTTTTGAAGAAATATTTTGTTTGTAACCAATACCTATTTCATTGTCCAGAACATACAGCAATGGCAACTCCTGCGTTTCAAATCTTTCACTAAAGGCTTTTTTAAATTTTGAAAATTCATTTTCCCTTTGACTCAAGGTGATTTTATTCAAGATTCTTATTCCCTTTTTTAATTGTCTTTTCCATTCAAAGGGCAAATAAGACAATGCTTTATTATAAAGATCAGTCTGGAAGAGATACTTTGGCTCATATTCTATTGCAAAGTATTTTATTAATTCTTCTATTTCAGCATACCTGGCGATTGGATTATTAATGTTCTGGTCTAATTCATTCAATTTATTTTTTATCGAAATTAAAATCTCAGCTTCTTTTTTTATTTCCCTTCTCTCTAAAATAGTAATGATAGTATCCAAAAAATCGTTTCCAGAAACATTAGGTTCCAATTCGCTTACCAATACCTGATTATTGATGAGTTCTTCTACAAATTCCAGGGCCTCGTCTTGTATGATTTTTTCATCAATCAAAATTTCCGCAATTTGCCGTATCGTTTTTCCTTCTTTTGAAAAATTTAATATCTGCTGTAATTCCTCAGAAAGTGGGGCCGAAGAAATAATATACTCCCTTTTTCCTTCGCTGTACTGGTATTCTATATAGCGGATCCTGCTTCCTACTTTATAAATACTGTTATTAGGAAAAAACAAAAGCTTGTTTCTTATCTCCGGTAGCTGCACAAAATGTTGAGCTAAGGAAACAAGAAAGTGCATATCCAATTTGGTATCTCTAATTTTTTCTGAAATTGGAATTGTCATCATAAGCTTGTCGAAGGATCCCAACCCAACCGATGAAAATAAGCCGAATGGAGTACATCGCGTACTTATTCGGCTATAATATTTTAACAGGGTTTGTTTTAGCTTTTGATTTTCTTTTTCTGAATTAATCCATTTAGCCAGCTCATCATGTAAATCTGGCGAAGCCAAATAAACAGCTTCCTGAAATATGGGATTGATACAGATTTCCTTCAGTTCTGCATCTGTAATTTCATCTTTGCTACTTATTGTCTGTTGAAAGTTTTTGCGTGAAAATAAAGGAGTACGCACTACATATTCATCAAAAAATTGATACGGAAAACGTGACATTTATTTTTTTGTGTTTTCTTTTAGTTGGTAATCTGGATGTCCTAGTTGCCATAAAGCGAAAGCGAAAATATCTGATAAATTTAAGTATTTTTGCTTTAAAAGAAGATCTCGGCCACCATGTCCACCTTTATAATCAACTTTAAGTAAAATAGGATTCTTTGCGGTATTATCTGTTTGTAGTTTTGCGGCAAATTTAACAGGCATCCAAGGGGCTACCCGCGGATCATTGATGCCGGTAGTAATAAAGGTTGCCGGATATTTTATGTTTTTTTTAATATGATGATATGCGTCCATTTCATATAGAGCCTTAAACTCGGATTCAATATTTTTGGAACCAAATTCTTTGACACTATTTAATCCGTTTGGCATTGCCTCAATTCTCAAACTATTTACTATTCCTGCTGTTATGATAGCAACTTTAAATAGGTCAGGTCTTTCAGTCATAGCTCTTCCTACTGTAATACCTCCTGCACTTTGGCCCCAAATGGCTATTTTATCGGCAGATGTATAGTCTTCACTGATCATATATTCAGCACATGATATTAAATCCTTCCAAGAATTGGGCTTAGTATCTTTAAAGCCTCCTAAATGCCATAATTCGCCCTTTTCTGCGCCTCCTCTTACATGAGCAATAGCAACAATACCACCTTTTAATGCCCAAAGCATAAATGTCATATCTAAAAATGGGCTGTTATTGATTCCATAAGCACCATAAGCATCTATTAAAAGGGGATTTCTTTTATCTTTCGGGAGGTCTTTTTTATATATTAAAGAAAGTGGAATGTCTAGTCCGTCATGAGATTTGACAGTTATTTCTTTTACTATAATATCTTTGAATTCAGGATACTCTACAATCGATGCTAAATTTTCAGGAGTAAATTTTTTTATTATTGAATCAAATTTAAAACGTTCATTATCATTTTTCCATCCTGTGCAATTTATCCAGAAGTCATTGGACTCATTACTTTGGGTAGTTACGGTAATATCACCTGATGGAAATGGCAATATCAAGTTTTCAATTTTATTATTTTGATAAAGGTATAGTTTAACTTCCACACCATTTTTTGAACTGCTAAAGACAAAGCCGTCTTTAATTTGATAAAGTCCATTAATTACTTCGTTGGGGATGCTAGGAATTATTAGTTTAGGATTTTTAAAATCTGGGGATTTCAATGATGTACAATAAATAGCATTAACACCATTTTTCTCTGATATAAAAATTATACTGTCATTTTTCACAATAAATCCATCAATTTTTTCCTCTTTAGAAAAGAGCAGCTTCCATTGATTTTGTTTATTAATAAGACTAACTGGTTGGAAGTAAGTATCATTAAAATTTGTAGCACCTGCTATATAACCAAATAAATATTGGCTTTCTTTTGTAGGTAGTTTTACTATAGGATAGTCCTCTGGATTTATTTTTAAGTCAGGATTATTTTTTTTTGATAAAATTACATTCAGTTCTTTTGGATCTTGTCCTATTTTATAAACAACGGCCTGCATGTTTTTCATAAACCCGTCTGAATTAGGATTTACTACAGGAAACCGGAGATAAATAAAGCTATTATTGTCCGAAAGCCATGAAATACCTCCCCCATTCGTTGGCCAGCAATTTGTAACAAGGTCTGGAAGTATTTTATGAGAATTCAAATCATATATAATCATCTCAGAAATTTCTTTTCCGCTTTCTGTTAGTGCAATAGCCACCTTAGAGCCATCATAATTAGGTTTAATATAATTAATTATGTATTTTTTATCAGACTTCGGATTATAGTTTTCGGGATTGAAAATCTCTGTTTCTATACCTTTAAATCCCTTCCTGTAATATAATTTTGCTGTATTTTCCTCAGCTTTTTTCTTTAAATAAAAACAAAAATCATTTTCCGTAATATTAATTCTATCTACGGAAAATGATTGACGTTGATCAAATTCGATTCTTTTATTAACGTAATATTCTTTGTTAGGAATTTTATTAAGAACTGAATCTGAATAATTGGTTTGTGATTGCATCCAGTTAATGACCGAAGGATCTCTTAAATTTTCAAAATTCCTGAACTCATCCACGACCTTAATTCCAAAATAGTTTTCAGTAACAGGCTTTGATGGAGCTAATTTTATTTTCTGGGCATTCAACATGCCAAAAATAATGTGGATAAAAAATATGAAAATTAATCGATGTATCATTACGTAGATTTATCTCTTTGTTCTACCAGTACCAGTTGGCTCATCATCTCCATTAAAATAATTCAGATCGCTACCTCCTTTAATTGAATTAGGATTGATAATTCTCGTTAGCTGTAATTTCTTTAAAGATAATTTTTTCGAGATTTCTTTTTTTTGTTTCATTTTGTTGTTTTCTAATTTAAGTTCACTTGCAAATCAACGAAATTAATCTATAATTATTCAAAAACTGCATACCGAAATTTATAAATTCCGTACAACTTACAACACAATCAACTGATTATATGACAATTAAAAATCATTTTTTATCTTTCTCTTTTAATGCTTTTATAAAATAAGAAGGTAAGGTATCTGTAATTTTTTTAAAAGCATTAGTAAAAGATTCCACATTATTGTATCCTGCTTCATCTGCAATAGCAGCAATTGTAAGTTTTTGTAAATTTTTATTCTTCTTTAGTTCTTCAACAATATAATTAATTCTTAATTCATTAAGATATTGAGGGAAATTTTGTCCTTTGAGCTCATTTACTGATTTTGATAAATACGCCCTGTTTGTATTAAGTTCTTTTGATAATAAATCTAGATTGATCGTTTTATCTAGGAAACGTTTGGTTCTTTCGAATTCTTCTAATTGTATTCTAAGTTGTTTAATTTTATTATAAGATAGATTCGACTGTTTAGGTTTTTCAGTTTCCTGTTTTAATGAGGGGTAGGTTAATTTATTATCTGTTACCTCAACTTCTTCTGAGATAACATCTTTTATATCTTGATGTTTAGCTAATAAGTTGGCTTTAAATTGATATAGTTTTATTTTTTTTCTATTTTTTATTTGTAAAAATATCAAACTAGCTATAAGCAAACCACCTACACCCAACAACCAGAATAAGGTGTAATTTTTAGAATTTAAATCTGCAATTAGGCTTTCTTTTTCATTTAACAAAAGAGGTGTATCATATTTTTTATTGATTTGTGTGGATAAAAAGCTATAGTTCTTATTTAAGATACTATCTACAGATAAAAGGTGTTCAATATAAAATAATTGTTTTTCCTTGTCTCCTGTTTTTTTATAATAATCAATTAAAAGGGGATAAGTATTTCGTAATTCATACGACACATTTTTACTTGCTATTATTATTGAATCTACTTTTTCAAATCGAGCTATAAAATTTTTATTCTTAATATGATATAAAATTTGTCCTATATAATACTCACTTAGAGCTACATTTTGAATATTGTCAGGGTTTTTAGTGAAAATTTTGGATGCTTTCTCCAAAATTCGTAAAGCAAGCTTGTAATTTCCTTGTTTGAAAGTGTTGATGCCAGAAACTAATGATAAAGAAGCATATAGATCTTGATCTTTACTTTTTGAATTTTGTTCAAACCCATGTTTTACATAATAATTTGAAGAATCTAAATTATTACTTACGTGATAGGCATAAGACAAATTATATAAGCATTTTTCATAATTGATTTGATTTGTAAGATTATTTTTTTCTAAATAATCTTTATATCCTAGTAAGAGTTTTAAAGCCTCTTGATAATTCTGCAATTCAAGCTTTAGTAGACCTATACAGGAATTTATATTATGGTAAAGTTCACTATCCTTTTCAGCATAATCTCTAGCAATTAAATAGTTATCTAACGACTTGGGATAATTAGCAACATAATAATAATAAACTCCTTTATATCGATAAGCTTTAGACAAATATTCAGAATTTTGCATTTTTTTGGATACAGTAATCATACTGTCTATAAATGAAATGGCCGGCTTATTATTGCTTATTTTATATAATGACTCATATCCATCAGCCATTTTTTCACCATTTTTATTTTTCTTGCCCTTCAAAAGAATTGTATTAGCATAAATTCCAGCTTTATCTGTATTGATATAAAGTTGTTTTTCAAAGGATTTTTCTAGTTGCTCAAAACTCTTTTGTTTTAAGGAGTCTGGGATACGAAATCCCTTTATACTTTGTGAAAAATATAAATTTTGACAAAAAATAAGTAGAAAAAAGAAGAACTTCTTTTGCATATTGTGTTTCAAAGTGCAAAAATAAGCATTTTAAATCCTATCTTAATGATTACATGAGATTCCATTCTAAATTACTGTTAAATAGCGGTTTAAATCATATCTCTCCTCTCTATATTTATAAATTTCTTATAATGTTTATCCAAGATTTATAAATCCTGATACCTATTGTTTTTTTTCTGCTCAACTCTTGCCTAAGTTTGTTTCAGGTAAAAAACACAAATATTTTTCTTTTCGTAATGCGCAGTATGAAAAGTATAAATAGAGCTGATCAGCAAAAACCACTGTCAGGGATTATATGACAAAAATATTAATCATCTAAAAAAATTAAACTAAAATGAAAACATTATTATTCGCAGCGTTCTTATTTGCAGGAACAACACTAGGATTTGCTAAAAGCAATACACCGGTTCATAATTTTTCTCACGAAAGCAAAGAAACTGTATCTTTGAAATATACATATGACAAAGTAAATTCTTTGGAAGAGGTGAAAAATAATGAAAAGGTAGAAGAGGTTAAAAACATCTGCCATAAAACTGTTTTTACGACTGAGGTTTCATACAGTTATTATGATGATGGTATGGGAAATCTTATCGTAACAAAATCAACTGATTTAGTGATGACCACATATTGGTATGGTTGCTAAGAAATAGTTACTGAAAGTATAAATAATAAGAACGCCTAAACAAATAGGCGTTCTTGTAAATATAATTTATTGGATATGAAATACACTCTTTTTATCTATTTATTTTTTTTAAATTTTATTAGTGCTCAAAATTTAAAAGTAGAATATGAATATGTAAATAAGCAGGATCTTAGCGAATATTCTGCAGAGTCCTCAGATGCATTTAAAACCCAGGCACAGGAACAGCTTAAAAAAGCCCAAAAACAAGTCCTTTACTTTCATAATGGCAATACTTTTTACAAAAACATTGCTACTGAAAGATTTGAAAACGAGAAAGAAAGAAAAAAAGTTGATGAAAGAACTACCAGCATAACAAAAGAATCCTTCGTTATAAAACCTATTAAAATTTATCATAAAAAAAATGATTCAGGCTTCTATCAATACCAAAATTTTGGAGACGAAGAATATTATAAATATTATGCTCCTAAATTTTCTAAAGTAGAGTATAAAAATGACGTTGAACTGATTGAAAAATACACATGTAAATTAGCCGAAGTCACACTGAGTGGAGGAGGATTAGTAAAAGTCTGGTATGCGGAGGAGTTCCCGGTAAGTGCAGGTCCTTATGTATATAATAGTTTTCCCGGTCTTGTATTAAAAGTAGAATCTCCAAATTTTATTGTGTATGCTACGAAAATAAGTAATGAAGGAAAAGAAACGGATTTTGAACCTATGAATCCAAAACTTAAAGTTTTAGATCAGGAAAAAGATCAAGATAAAATTCAGGAAATTATGAAAGAAGCATCAAAAGTGAAAGAAACGCATACAGATATCCGTTTATAATGAATTTAAAATTTCCAATCATTATTTTTCTATTGTTTTTCAGCTATTCTTTTTCACAAAACATTAATATTAATATTGAAATTAAGGAAGCGAACGGAAATCCTGTACCGGAAGCTAATGTTCAGCTTCTTAAAAATGAAAAAACCATAGACTTTCAAAAGACAAATGATAAAGGGGTTTGCAATTTCCGGCTGTCCGAGAAAGGAATTTTTTCCTTAAAAATTACCTCTTTATTATACAAAACAAAGATTCTAGAAATTAATACAAATGAAAAAACTGATTTTGAAATTGTATTAGAATCACAGGTCAAAATCATACCTACAGTAGAAATAAAAGCTCGCCCTAAAATTGCGAGTGCGAAGGAAGACACTATTGCTTTTAATCTGAAAGCAGTAAGAGACGGAACAGAAAGAACGACGGAAGATCTCATTAAAAAACTCCCAGGTCTGAATATTAATGAAAATGGAAAAGTAACCTATAAAGGAAAATCAGTAGGACAAGTTTTAATAGAAGGAAATGATTTTTTTGGAAAAAATCATAAAATGGCCACTCAGAATATTTCAGCTAATATGGTTGAAAGTATTGACCTTTGGCAAAACTATACTACCATAAATGGAAACCGTTCCACAGCACTTAATTTAAAACTCAAAGAAGAATATAAGGGAAAAATCACTGGAAATATAGAAGGCAATTATGGGACTAAAAATTCATATCTGGGGCATGCCAATTTGTTCCGGATTGGAAAACTTGGCAACCTTGCTCTGATTGCAGATGCAAATAATATTGCTAAAGATCCGATTAGCTTTATGGATTTTTATGAAATGAATACACAGGAAGATATAGATAATGCTGATAATAATTCAAATATAGATATTCCTACTTTTCTTAATAATGATGGAAAAGTAAAATCTAAGGATAATCAGTTTGGAGCTTTACAATATTCTAAATCAAAAAAGAATTTTAGTATTACAGCTTTTTCTATTTTTAATAATGCTCAGTTAAATAAATTTTCAGCCTCTAAAAGAACTGTATTCGAAGGGCAGTCAAAGGATTTTAATTTTTATGAGCAAAGGGCAGAAAATAATAAGGGTTTTTTAGGGACTACTCAAATAAAATTGAAAAAGAGTTTTGCAGATGAGAGTTTTTTATACTATAATTTCGGTTACAATCCTACTCAGGATAATTTTAACCAAAATATAGACCGATATTCCACAGATGACAATTTTTATATTATTAAAAATAATGTAAAAAATAATGGGATTAGTAATTTTCTTTCATGGAATAAACAGTTGAATAATTCAAAAATAATCTTCGCTTTCAGTAAAATCAATGAAGATTATTCGGGAAACTTAAATATACTTTCAAATAATGATCTATTCCTGACTTATAAGAATTCATTATTTCAGAAATATGATGTGAGTTCAAATAGATATGGACTGGACTTTTACCTGAAGAATAAAAACAAGCTTGTCAATTTTAATTTTCATTCAGGATTTTCTTATAAAAATGAAAAGTCAGAACTTACGGAGCTGTTATCACAGACAAATGAGAATAGGACATTAAAAACCTATCATTATATCAATGACCTGAATGTATACAGACAATTCGGGAAATTTGATTTGTCAGCTTCTTTAAGTTCTCATTTTCTGAATATCAATGAATATAAGAAACCTTATTTTGAGAAAAGGCTAAAATTCCAATACAGTCCTGCATCCAAAGCCAGTACAGAAATTAGCCTGGAATATAACTCAATATATAAACTTCCCACTTTAAAGCTTCTGCAATACAACCTTTTATATACAAAAGATTTATACTTTAATCAAAATATGGATCTTACCCCCGATTTGTTAAGCAATACAGATAGTTATAAATTAACCTTTCACAGAGCTTATTTAGAAAAAGGAAGCAGTATGTTTCTTATGCTGATGTATGACAAAACCAAACCTAGCTTTACGACAAATACCATCAATTATGGCACATTTTCGGCTATGGAAAATACAATAGGAAGATTTAATGACAGATTGATATTTTTATTTGCCAGTGATAGGAGGTTTAGTAAGTATTATGCATTAAAAACAAAGTTTACAAGTGCTTTAACTAAGAATGTAAATTTTATAAGTAATAATGAAAACATTTCTACCGTCCAAAATTTTGAACTGTCTCAAAAACTCTCTACGAATTTTAAAAACGAACCCCTACAGTTTGATTTAGGTTACACTTTTACTAAAAGTATTTTCGAACAGAGTTTTTATAATACGACTTCTAAGCAAGATAATATAAAACTATCTTTTGGGATTAGAGCCAACATTAAAAAGGAATGGATTGGGAATATTTTAGGTGAATATTTAATACAGAAAACAGGTGAGAACACACTCAGAAATTTTTTAATTGGAGGTCAAGTTTCATATCGAAAAGAAAAATCGAACTTTGAATATAACCTGCAATTTAATAACATCCTGAATCTAAACTCTTTTCAGTATATCAACAGTTACACAAGTCAGCTAGGTATAGATGAATCTTCTACAGCAGCGTTACAAGGTTATATTATTGGTGGTTTAAAATATAACTTTTAAGTAAGTAAAGATCAAAGAAGCACGAATGCTGCTGCTGAATCCCTCAATGCAAAAATAAAAAACTTCAGAATGCAGCTCAGGGGTGTAAAAGAAAGAACGTTTTTTCTCTTCAGATTAACGGGGTCAGTCTCAAAAGCTAGGGGAAATGTTTAGCAGGTTTATCTTTGCATTATACTAAGCGATCACGGCCTTCTTAAATTATTACTTCATAAAACAATCCAAACTGCCAAAAATTAGAGAAAAGAGTTACAAACTTCTTAATTAAGCTCCGAACACAACAATGTCACGATGTTGAACCTATTTTTGCAGAACTCAAACACAACAAAAATTTTAAACGATTCATGTTTCGAGGGAAAAACAAAGTCGAGGTAGAAATCGCATACTTAATATTGTTCACAATCTAAAGAAAACGATAAAAGTAGCCTGAACATGCCGCTTTTTGACTTTTTATATTCATTTTCAATATTTTATAAATGTAAATAAGATTTTTCAATTTTTGTCTTATCAGGAACATATAAGGACAATCATTTCAGAATAAAAATCAATTTCAGTAATGAAAATACACTGGCAGAAAACTATTAAAAATAATATTAAAAAAAAAAAGAATCCTTCCAAATGATTGATGAACAGAGTATTGAATACAAAAACAGGCTACACTAATACATTTCATCAAAAAAACAACTCAAAAAACTTGCGTGGTGTTACAAAATATTATACTTTTGCATCACTTTAAAACAACGAAGTAATAAACAAAAACATAAATGGTTTCTTAGCTCAGTTGGTAGAGCAATGGATTGAAAATCCATGTGTCCCTGGTTCGATTCCTGGAGAAACCACTTTAAAACCTCTAATTCAGTTTAGAGGTTTTTTTGTTTTTATTCATTCTGATTATGTTCTTCAAAAATTACATTGTCTATTTTGAGGATCAAATCTAATGGGATCAAGCGCAAAATTTGGGGACTAGGCAAAAAGTTTAGCT
>NZ_SDLV01000053.1 GCF_004916905.1 Chryseobacterium candidae | reverse complement strand
TGTGAATTGCTTTCAAAAATTATTATCTTCGTGATGAGTCACAGCGCGAATTATATTGTAAAAAACGGCGAAAGGGTTGTGAATTGCTTTCAAAAATTATTATCTTCGTGATGAGTCACAGCTCTTTTCAAACAAATAAATTTTAACATCATGTTGTGAATTGCTTTCAAAAATTATTATCTTCGTGATGAGTCACAGCCCTAACAAACCAAGAATTAACGCGACTTTTGTTGTGAATTGCTTTCAAAAATTATTATCTTCGTGATGAGTCACAGCGGGATCAATACAGATAAAATGATCATTATCGTTGTGAATTGCTTTCAAAAATTATTATCTTCGTGATGAGTCACAGCAAAACAAACCTCAAACATTGAGCCGGTCTAGTTGTGAATTGCTTTCAAAAATTATTATCTTCGTGATGAGTCACAGCAATTATAAGGTTAATGAGACTTTTCCATCAGTTGTGAATTGCTTTCAAAAATTATTATCTTCGTGATGAGTCACAGCTGGGTTGCTATAAATAATTGACAATTATTGGTTGTGAATTGCTTTCAAAAATTATTATCTTCGTGATGAGTCACAGCCTCAAAAAATAATCTACTGAAAACCAGTAGATTATTTTTATTTTTAGAAATTAAAATTTAGAATAATTCAAGCTGCTGGAAAGTTGGTGGCGGCTCTTCTTTATTTCTGGCAAAAAAGATCTCGATGTCTCCAAACTGTTTATCTGTAATGCACATGATGGCCACTTTCCCGGCTTTTGGAAGCATAAATTTTACCCTCTTAATATGAACTTCAGCATTTTCACGGCTTGGACAGTGGCGTACATACATTGAAAACTGAAATAACGTAAAGCCGTCATCAATTAATGCCTTCCGAAAGCGGTTCGCATCTTTCATATTCGCTTTCGTTTCGGTCGGGAGGTCATATAATACTAAAACCCACATAATTCGGTATGCATTAAACCTTTCGGCGTTCATTTTTGGTGACTATTGTTTGTTTATCGTAACGTTTGCAGCCCGACCTGAGTGGAGCTCTTTTTGCAGATTTTGGTGCTGGAAAAATGCGGTTGGAAATCTGCAAAAAAGCGGGAACGGAGGGCGGATAAAGCTGCCATAAAAAAATTAAATCAATTCCGGATAGAAAATCAGTCGCTTTTCTCCTGTATAGCATTTGTAAAGCGAAGAAGCGGTTGTTTTTACAGCAACCAGCAACGGTCTTGTTTTGTCATCAATACGCACATCTTTGGTCGCAATCTGGAGAATATGCGCTTTAAATTCTTTTGTCAGTTCTTCGGTATCCGGATGAATCTTCAGCCATTGCATCACGAGTAGATCAACAAACGGACGGTAAGGTTCCATTAAATCATCGGCAAGGCAATACGGATTGTATTTATTTTTATGAAAAATGCCGAGAACCGGCAACAGTCCGGTTTCTACGATGGCTCTTGCGACAACGCTTCTGAGCACGGCATATCCAAAATTGAAAAACTGATTGGGTGAATCTCCGAAACGCTGCCTCAAAAAGTCCAGACTGATGAGGTATTTCCAGTAATGCTGCGCTGCAATTCCTTCCATATTCGTAATGTCGCCGGATTTTACGTTTCTCTGATATTCAATCATCGGTTCATAGTAATTCCCCAGTTTCATCAGAACATTTTTCTGGTTTTCGATCTTACATTCCACGGTCTGCTTCCAAAGCTGTTTCTTCAACGGTTCGCTCGCTTCAAGCTGATCCTTCACTCTGTCAGAATGTTCGGTATGACCATACAGCGGAAGCATTATTCCGTGCGGTAAATGATGGGCATCACAACTCACCACCACGACATTATTACCCATCATTTTCTGAATCAGATGGTGCGAAATAGTAATCTGATAATGATCCAGCATCAATAATCCCAAATCTTCCACAGGGACACTCCCCTTTTCCGTTTTGGTTTCCGGGCAGAGGATTTTCATCTGCTCGTCTTTGAGCTTAAGGTAAGCGGGATTGCCGATGTAGATGGAACGGGTGATCATATCTTAGAATTTAATATTCTCCTACCTGAACTATTTTTCCCAAGTGATTCAAACGAACTTTTAAAATACCTTTTAATCCGTTCAATCCTTCTCTTCTCCAAGTGATGCCTTTCAATGCAGAATTATCTTCAACTGTTGTTTCTAAATGATGTCTAAAGAAATAATCTTTAATTGTGAATTTCTGTACTCTAAAAAGATTTTTAGAAATCAAACTCAGATTCTTTTCATCAAATAAATCATTTTCTTTAGGATCAAAATCTTCTGATGGAAATAAAAACATTTCATTCTGCTTCATTGTAAATAAAAATTTCCAACCTAACTCAGAATTATATTCTTTATCAATAACAGGTAAGTTCTGATTCACTCTTTCAACGGCTTCATAAAAACTCACAACTTTCTCCTGTAGGTTTCCATTTTCATCTTCATAAATTGCAACGTGATGATTATTTCCTGTACTGACGAAATCAACAGCTATCCTTTGACCGTTTTCATCTAAAATATACTTTCCTAAGTGATCTTTTTTGTAATGTAGAGCTTCGGCATTATTAATTCCTGTAATAGTAACCGTCTTTATTGAAATTCCTTTTGATTTGTTAAGCCAAATCGGATTTTTTTCCAAATCAGAAAAGGCTTCTTTAGAGTTTCCGTTAAATTCTTTTAATCTTTCGGTTAGAATATCCCGAACTCCTTTATCAATAACTTTTTCAATATTTTTAAAATCTTTAAAATTATCGGGATTAACAACTTTTCTGATGGTATAACCTGTTTCATACCAAGCTAAAGTTACCGTTTCAGGTAATTGCTCCGTTTTTTCAGCATTAAGAAATATTGAATTTTTAGAAATAACATTTTTTCCGGTGAATGCTTTTTTAGAATCTCCGCCAAACTCCTGTAACCTGTTCAGTAAAGCATTCCTGTATTTCTCATTCTGAACTTTCTGAATTGTTTCTGCATCAAATTTTCCTGATATTTTTTCTTCTTTTATTTTAAGAAATTTTGAACTTCCGTAAATCGTTTCTTTATGTAGCTGACCTCTTGGAGTCAGTTCAGTTTTTGCAACTACACTTCCCTTTTTCTTAATTTTATTAATGTTTTGGGTAACTACTTTATTTTTAGCCTTATGTGAAATTAATATTTCATCTAAATACTTTTTAGCTTCTGCTCTAAAATTTTTAATAGGCTCTTTGAATCTTCTTTCCTTTGACCCGTTTTTCTTTTCAATGACTTCTGTAATTAAATTTTCGATACCAAAAATATTTTGATGCTCTTTATGCTTTTCATCTTTTCTCGCATTTAAATAATTCAAATACTGAATGTGATTAAGGGTAGTGAAAGCAACCGTTAAGGCATCCATTGCGTGATGACGGTGGTCATTTCTTTTTGTCCAGTCTATAATTCTCTGTTTCTCCTCTCCTTTTGAATTAATAACTATTTCTGTAAGACCTAATTTTCTGTATTTTTCCAAATTAAGCTCTTTCATTGTGTTGACGAGATTCCAATCCTCACGAAGTTTATCCGTTATTCTACCTGATGTTGGGATTACAGCATTTGTGATTCCAAAAAGTATTTCCTTCGATTTTTTGGCAATATATTGTGTGTTTCGCAAATCTCTTTCAATAAAACCCTCTCCTATTTCAGATCCTTTCTTCTGTAGTTTTTCATATTTTGCTTTGGTAATTGATCCTTTGTCATACAGATCTTTTATGATATTGAGGAATTTTTCTAATTTTTCTTTTCCTTCAATCTCAAGATAATCGAAAGCCGTAAAATTTCCTTTTTTAAGATTAGCACTTCTCGGAACTAAAACTTTATTGGAGAAACTGTCATCAAAAAATCGGGATTGCGGAATAATGTGATCGATATCGTATTTATCTGTAAATAAATTTTCTCTTTCAATTTTCACATCGGTGTATAAATCTTTAAAACCATTATTTGCTAATTCTAAGTATAATTTATATCGGATAATATCATTTCTTGAAGGACTTTTTATACCAAATTCCCTTTGCAAAACTTCTGCATATTTCTGGTGTTGTATGGTAGCTTTGTTAATCTCAGAAGTCATCGTAGCGCGTTCTTCGGCATTAAGTTTGAGTTCTCGAGCCAATTCAATTCTTATTTCATCAAATTTGAAATATTTAACAATCTGTCCTTCTTTATCTTTTTCACTATATTCATCAATTAAAGAGTTCACAAGATTAATCATTTGATTTAAAATCTTTTCGACTACTGGATTTCGTAAAGAATTTTTGGGAAGAATATCCAATTTCTCTTTTAAAATTCGGTTCTCCAGTTGCTCTTTGGTCAATGAATTTTTAGAGTGATTGTATCCCGCATAATTACAGGCTATGCTATATTTATGTTCTTTAATATATGGATAGATCTTTCGCATTGCTTTAGAACTCAGACTTCCATAATCCTGCGGAAAACCAATTTCAGCTATTATTTTGGAATGTTCTTTTTTGAACCCGATTTTTTTTTGCAGTAACTCATAAAGTTTTTCGTTCCCTGAAGGAGAATCATCGCCTTCATAAGAATACAGTAAATGCCACAGTTGATAAGAAGCCTGTTTTTCAAAATCATTTCCTTCCAACTCCGGATTAAAATCCAGAACAGAAGTATCAATTCCTAATCCTGAAAACTTTTCTCTGACAAATAATTTTATAATTTCTGCAGAAGCATTTACTTTAGAAACTTTAATTTCGTCATCAATGGTCAATTTAAATTCTTTTGGGAATTCTATTCCTTCACTGGCAATAATCTTTAGAAAAGCAGTATATAAATTTTCATTAGTATAATTTCCTTCAATATCTTTGAAATTAGTTTTCCATTCTTTTCCTGAATATCCAACAAGATCTAAAACATCTTTTGCAGAAAGTTTTCCTTTTATATTGACTTCATCAAAAATAGATTGCTTAAAATCTAAATCTATTGGGAATATTTCCTTTGTATCTACATTTTGAAATTGTAAATTATTCAGAACCTGCCAGATTTTAAATTCCTGAAACAACGGAGAGGATTTCGGTGCCACTTTTAGCCCAACTGTTTTCTTTTTTGTTTTTCCATTTTCTTTTACTTCAATTTCCCTGTTTTCAAACTCACAGATACTGATTAAACCTTTCTGTGATTTGAGCTTCCTTTGATAGAAAATAATAATATCCCGAATCTCCTGCTTTAATTCTTTCGTTAGTTCTTTATAATATTTTGATTGAGTTTCCCATATCTTCTCAAATTCATCTAAGTAATCCTGTCTGTAGAAAACCTGATTTTTAAGCTTTGTATGAGGGTTTTCTTTCAACTGCTGAAATAAATATTCTCCAACCGTTTGATTATGAAAATAAAGCTCTTTACTTCTATCACTTATTGCACCAAGATAACCGCTGGAATTATTTAAATTGCTATTAATCTCCTGAAATACAACAGCTAGGCTTTCAAAATCCAATTGTTTTTTCACCGCTTCGCTTCTCCAAAAGTATCTTTCTGCTTTTTTCTCCTGCATCGTCCCGGTCTGCTTGATACCTACAAGAGAAAATGGAATCTCCAATTCTTTCCAGGTTGCATTTCTATTCTTACCCCGAAGTCTTTCATAAAGTTCATTGGTGAAAATTTCAGGATTGAATTGTTTCTGAAAATCCCAGATTTTATCAAGTTCTGCCTGTAAATCTGAACGGTAAAAATCAGGCAGTTGTTTTTTACCCTGTTGTAAAAGTTGATGTGAATATTCTCCGGGTGTTAAATTCTCTTCATACAATTTTTTGGCAACAGCCATTCCGTCTACAATCTGTCCTTCGTCTTCATTTTTAGCTTTACGGCTGCTTTTATACCCCCTTTTTTTATTAATAAGAAGCAAAACTCTGGAAAATTCTGAAAGTTCTATTTTTTCATTTGCAGCCTTTGCTCTTAGTTCCTGAGTTTGAAATGTTGAATTTTTGCCAGCTTCGGCAAGTAAGTCGAATTCTTTAAGAATATTATTTTTCTTTAGAACATCTATAAGATTTGACCTTCTAAGTTTAAATCTTTGAAGATTTCTTCTCGCACTTCTGGCTAAAGTTCTTCCGGCATTGGTTGTGATCGGTTTTCCTTTTTCAAAATTCAACTGTTCATCAACAGTTAAGGGATTTACGCGAACTCCTAATTTTATGATTTTATTGTTTTCAGCGTTTTTAGAATCTTCCTGAACATAAGCCCAACCAATAGATGAAACTCCCAAGTCCAGTCCAAGTATATTTCTAATCATAAGTATCCGTTTTTTTAAAGTAAATAAAAATAGAAAGAAAAAAAATATAAAAAATGAGGTTTTCCGTAAATCAACTAAAAAATATTTCTTCTATATTTGTATCAATAATTTTGAAAGCAATTCACAATAAGGATTATTCCGTTGTGAAAACATTCAAGGCGGGGCAACTCGCCTTTTTCCGTTTTATTAATAGCAATAAAACTCAATATTCAACAAATCATACAATTTTAGTATATTTGCAAAACAATTAGGCAGTTAAAAAACTGCCCAATTGAAATGTTTTTATTTACGCTTTTTGCAATAAAAACAGAAAGGCTTAGATAGATGAACTATCTTTTTGCTTCGCCAATGCTTAAATGAACGAAAGCAAATAAGATTTTTTAAATCCATTTTAATCAATTTAAAAAATTAAACATTTAATTCTAAGTTACAATCCCTTTGATGTTGCAGCATCAAGGGATTTTTCGTTTTATCCATCTCCAAACTTATGGAGGTTATCAATCTTAAAAATTTGAAAGCAATTCACAACCGATTCAATCAACCTAATGAAGTAAGTTATTGAATCATGTAAATTCTAATTGCAAATATAAACAAATTAATTATATATACAACATTAGGTTATTGAATCGTAAACGGAGTTAATATAAATAATAAATTAAACATCATATGTATTAAATTATATAAATTCCACTTTATTTTCATCCAAAACCTTATTTTAGCTATCCGAAAACAGAACAATGACGATCGTAGAATTTATACAGAGACAGCTGAATATTTCAGAAAAGAGCATCAACAATACGTTACAATTATTAGCAGAAGACTGTACTATTCCTTTTATTTCCCGTTATCGAAAAGACAAAACCGGAAATCTTGATGAAATACAGATTGAACAGATCTCAAAGATCAGTAAGCAATTTGAAGAAATTATTAAGAGAAAGGAATCTATTTTAAAATCAATAGAAGAACAGAATGCATTAACTCCTGAACTTCAGCAGAGAATAGAAGAAAGCTTTGAGATTCAGGAGCTGGAAGACCTTTATCTGCCTTTCAAGAAGCGTAAGAAAACCAAAGCGGATGCTGCCAAGGAAAAAGGGCTGGAACCTTTAGCCAAAATTATTATGAGCCAGAAAACCAATGACATTCAGTTTTTGGCCTCAAAATATATTAACAATGAAGTTAATTCAGAAGAAGAAGCACTACAGGGAGCGAGAGACATTATGGCAGAATGGATCAATGAAAACATGTATGTCCGCAAGAACCTTCGCAGACTATTTCAGCGCAAAGCAGTAATTACCTCTAAGGTGGTAAAAGCTAAAAAAGACGAGGAAGAAGCACAGAAATTCTCCCAATATTTTGAGTGGGAAGAAAGCCTTGGCAGAACACCCTCTCACAGACTTCTCGCCATGCTGAGAGCAGAAGCAGAAGGTTTTGTAAAAACAAATGTAGGCATAGACAAAGAAGAGGCGATTGATTTTATTGAAAAAGCGATAATCAAATCCAATAACGAAAGTTCGGAGCAGATTGCACTGGCAATAAAAGACAGCTACAAGAGACTTCTGGAACCTGCAATTTCCAATGAAGCCCTGCAGGAAGCCAAAGAAAAAGCAGACAAAAAAGCGATTGAAATTTTCTCTGAGAACTTAAGCCAGCTCCTTCTTGCCCCACCTTTAGGAGAAAAAAGAATCCTGGCAATAGATCCCGGCTACCGCAGCGGATGTAAGGTAGTGTGCCTGGATGAAAAGGGAGACTTACTGCACAACGAAACCCTCTACCCCCACGCTCCACAGAATGAAAGCGGAATGGCTATGAAAAAAATCCGGTCCATGGTCAATGCTTATAATATTGAAGCTATTTCTATTGGTAACGGAACAGCAAGCCGAGAAACAGAATTCTTTATCAAAAAAATTGCATTTGATAAACCTTTGCAGGTTTTTGTAGTCTCAGAAGCTGGAGCATCAGTCTATTCTGCAAGTAAAATTGCAAGAGATGAGTTTCCTTCGTATGACGTAACGGTACGCGGAGCAGTTTCTATCGGAAGAAGACTTTCTGATCCTCTGGCTGAATTAGTAAAGATTGACGCCAAATCTATTGGTGTCGGACAATATCAGCATGATGTAGATCAGACTCAGCTGAAAAATGAGCTGGATTCTACGGTGATGAAATGTGTAAACTCAGTGGGAATTAATTTAAATACCGCCAGTAAGTCACTTTTAAGCTATGTTTCAGGAATCGGAGAGAAAATGGCAGAGAACATTGTGAATTACCGTACTGAAAACGGCGCATTTGAAGACAGAAAACAGCTTAAAAAAGTTCCAAGACTTGGAGAAAAAGCCTTCCAGCAAGCCGCTGCTTTTGTAAGAATATCTAATGCCCAAAACCCGTTGGACAACTCTGCTGTACACCCCGAAGCTTATGGAGTGGTTGAGAAAATGGCAAAAGATTTAGGTATTAAAACCAATGAACTGATAGCCAACAAAGAAAAAATAGCCTTGGTAAAACCAGAGAACTACATTACAGGCGAAATCGGAATTTTAGGAATTAAAGATATTTTAAAAGAACTTGAGAAGCCAGGACTGGACCCAAGAAAGGCGGCAAAAGTATTTGAGTTCGATCCGAATGTTAAAAGCATCAAAGATCTAAAAGCAGGAATGATCCTTCCGGGAATTGTCAATAATATTACCGCTTTTGGGTGCTTTGTAGATCTTGGAATTAAAGAAAGCGGACTGGTTCATATTTCCCAGCTAAAAGACGGTTTTGTATCCGATGTCAATGAAGTGGTAAAACTTCATCAGCATGTTCGCGTAAAGGTTACAGAAGTGGATGAAGCAAGAAAAAGAGTACAACTGAGCATGATTATATAGTTTTTAACCTTTATATACTTACATTAATCCAATCAACTATCATTTTGAAAACAAAGAATCTAATCTTCGATCTGGATGGAACATTATGGGATTCCAGAGCTACGATCATCAAAATATGGAATGAAATATTGGGTAAACATCAGCTGATCAAAAAAGCCCTGAAACCCGAAGATATGAATCAGTATATGGGATTATTAGCGCATGATATTGTAAAAGATATTATTCCCGGTATTTCGGATCTGCAAGCCAGGAAAATCCTTTCTGAAATTGTAGCAGAAGAAAATAAAACACTTCACCTGGAAGGCGGAATCTTATATGATGGTGTGGAAGAAACTTTAAAGAGTCTGTCCAGCACCTGTTCACTTTTCATCGTAAGCAACTGTCAGGATGGTTATATTGAATCATTTTTAGAGTATTATCAATTCAATGATCTGTTTGTTGATTTTGAGTCTCACGGACGAACCCAAAAAAATAAATCTGAAAACATACGGCTTCTCATGGAAAGAAATCAATTATCCACTGAAAACTCAGTATACATTGGTGATACTCAAACCGATTATGATTCAGCTAATTCCAATGGACTGCCATTCATTTTCTGTAAATATGGTTTTGGAAAGCTCACTAACCCCTTGTATGAACTAACAATTACTAACTTTTCAGAGCTGAAATTTCAAATTTCTGACATTACAAAATAAAAAGCTTCTCTTTAAGGAAGCTTTTATTTTCAAACAACTGTCTCGTCTAAAAGTCTCGTCAAAATCTCCAAAATATTATTTGGAATTCAGACCTTGTAAAAAAAAGTAAATATCCACATCGGATGGAATATTTAATTTTTTCCGTAATCTGTTTTTCTTTGTTTGTACCGATCTGTGCTGCATAAAACTATATTGAGCGATTTCTTTAGAAGATAAACCCAATTGTATCATGGCACAAAAAGAAAGTTCGTTTATTGATAGATTTGAATTAATTTCAAAAAGCCTTTCAACGAACTCAGGATAAAAACTTTGATATTCATTAAAAAATAAAGGATCATTTTTCTTGGCTAAGGACATCAGCCTTTCATCATTAGCAGACATTTTTTTTATTAAGAATTCTGTCTCCAATTCTTTTTCCTCTATTATTCTGTGTTTTTTGGCAATTCTTTTACGATAGAAAAAATAGACAATCACAAGAGTACCTAATAATGCAAAAACGATTACATTGTATATAATGATGGAATGCTGTTTTTCTATATCATCTTTCTCCTTTTCCTGAGTCATCTTATCAACAGAAGTATTTATTGATTCATCCCAAACCTTTTCCAGACTATCATTTAATTTAGTATATTTCTCCAGATAATACTTTTCTTTTGAGCTGTTGTTTAATTCTTTATAGGTCTTAGCGATAGCTTGGTATAATACGGGAACCTGATAAATTCTTTGGGTTTTTTTGAGTATTTCTACTGATTTAATATAATAGTCTAATGCCGAAGTATAATCCTGTTTTTCAAATAAGAAATTCCCATAATAGAAATAAGTAAGAGCTCTCTGAGGATCCCAGTACTCTCTTTGTTTTAAAAGAGAAAACGCTCTGTTAAAATACATTTGTGCCGAATCCTCATTTTTAGCAAAAAGCAGATAGTGATTAGCAATCGTGGAATTGATCACCGGCGTAGGTTTTATCTCTGAAGCTTTATGTAAATAGATTAACGAAGAATCAATTGAATTGGTTTCTCTTAAAAAGTCAGCCCTGTTTGCATAAACCACTGATAAAATTTCTCGATCGCGCTTATTCTTTATTTGTTTACCATAATAAATTGATTTTGAATTATACTTAATTGCTTTTTTATAAAGACCTATCACATAATTGGCCTGACCGTACTCCTGATATAATTTTGTATGCAGATAATAATCATCAACTCCTTCGAGATTTTCTTCAGCAATATTCAGATATTGGAATGCTTTCTCATACATTCCAACGGTAGCATAAATATTACCCAAATTAATATATGAAAGTACTTCTCCTTTTACATAATCCTGCTTTTTACTGATATTGCAAAATTTATTATTAAGGTTAATCAATTCTTTCTTTCTACCGCTTACCCTTAAATCCTCATTAACTTTTATCAGCATACTGTCTATATATTGAGGAGTATATGTCTGAGAATAGAGTAAATTAGAAAATGACAGGTATATCAGGCATATTAGGATGCTTAGCAATATTTTCGAAAATTGATTAAGCTTTAGTGTTTGCATAGTAAATTTTATAATAAGTTTCTAAAGTGACAAAAAGTGACATCAATACTTAAAAACAACTTAACAGGATATGTATAATAAATTTTTCAAATCAACTACACATTACAATTCTGTTTCCATAAAATTATAAAAAAACACCGATATAATTGAAAATTTTCATTAATTCCAATTAAACCAAAAAGCATTATCACTGAAAACACAATACAATAATCAATTAATCAATTAAAACATCACCAATAATATTTCCAAAACAATAACAGATTAAAAAATCACAGAATTTCATTTATATGGAATAAATTCATTGAAGTACTATACAACCCTAACAAACCTAATGTTTCTCAATCAAAAAAAATTTTCATTACACAGATGTCCTGTTATTAAATTTAAAAATCGATGATGTACTTTTGATGTATAAATAATTTTACATGGTTGTAATATTAGATATAAATTCAAATTAAGAAAGTTTATTGACTCATTTGCTATATAAAAACAAAAGCACGTCATTGGATTGAGAATTTAACTAAGCTTTACCTCTTACCACAAAGTAAATTCCTTTAATATTTTAATAACAAAATCAGTTTTCATTTTTGATTTTATAGAGATCTATACTACTGATCAAACTTGCGGCTCCCGTTTCTTGGGAATTTTTTTGATCCTACATGTATGATATAAAGTGATGTACTTATGTTGTATGACGATTTTAGTAGAAGAAAATAATCAGTGCTAAATTTGAACAAAAATGATAAAAAATTTTATTTGTTATTATTTCTTCTCAAATAGGAATTAATATCATCTGTTTGCTATGTAGTGAAAACATTCACTATAATTCAGACGCTTTTTTGTCATCAACCAAACGAAAATAAGTCTCAAGACTTTACTTTTTTTGCGAGAATAAATTTTAATCATATAATACTTTTTATTTTGAACTTTAAAAAAATACATATTGGTAGTACTATTAAAGCTAAGTTTCAGGAAGAAGCATTAGACATGCAGAGAGTATGTAATTTTATGAAATGTACCGAATCTGAAATTGAACAAATGTTCCTTGAAGAAGATCTTACAACGGACAAATTATTGAGGTGGAGCAAACTGTTAGAATATGATTTTTTCCGAGCCTACTCACAGCACCTCATACTCTTTTCTCCTCCGAAAAAGGATATTTCCGCTAATACTTCTCATAAAAAAAGATCTTCCTTGCCCGAGTTTAGGAAAAATATCTACACTAAGGAAATCATAGAATTTATCCTGGAACAAATTGAAACCGGAAAAAAAACGAAGCTAGAAATAATAAATGATTATAAAATCCCAAAAACTACACTCTATAAATGGATAGCAAAATATACAGATAAAAATAGATGAGGT
Source organism: Chryseobacterium candidae (assembly GCF_004916905.1). Classification (GTDB taxonomy): domain Bacteria; phylum Bacteroidota; class Bacteroidia; order Flavobacteriales; family Weeksellaceae; genus Chryseobacterium; species Chryseobacterium candidae. Next base: position 57,454 of record NZ_SDLV01000053.1, on the reverse strand, counting down.
ATCAATTTATATTTTGTATGGTTATAATTAGTTTTATTGTGCAATACTCTATTTTAAAATAATATTCAATAAATATGTGAAAAATAGAGTATTTTTAGTTAGAAGCTAAAATAAAACTATGGAACACTATAATCCGCTATTTTGGCCTTTTTTATAGGAAATGAGATGTTAATTCCAAGTTGGGAAGATATCTATTCCAAAGAAATGATTACACCTACCCTGATTTGTTATTCTCCGCCCAATCATCAGAGATGATTTTAAAGAAAAATAAGCATTACGATCCACCCAATAACATATACATCAAATGTACAGCACAATGAAACACACGTATTTTCAAGTAAATAACTCTGTTTTGCCTTTTGGGAGCTAATTAACCCGTACGGGTAACAGATTTCTGTATTTTTTACCATTCAACAAAAGCTGTATACATGATGTATCCAAAACATTGGAGTATATAGAATAGAAAATATACTTTTACATGAAAACACAAACTACATACTTTTTATTAGCTAGTCAATCGTTTAGTTGATATTAAGACCAAGTCAAGTACTAGAGCCGTAAATGGTATTAAAGGATACAGCTGTTGTAAAGTTCAAAGGCAGTTTAGTTTATTATCTTCAGGCATTGAAAGCATTCTTATGATCGGTTGAGAAACGTTCCTGAATTAATTTACGAACTCTGGTATTTATTTTCATTCAAATACAGTTCATTAAAAAAGAACTATAAACTGATAAAATCTACATCATTATATTACAATTATATTACAAATGGATCATCACAAAAAATCTCCCTCAATGACACCTGATTATAAAAAAATTTACAGTGATATTGTCGATCTGAAACATCCGGAAAAGAAGCATGAATGTGCAAGGATTTTGGCCAAGAAAAACCTGTCAGCGTTTGATGTGATAGAAATTAATGGAATCATATTTAATTATAACCAGAACATTAAGGTCAATCAGTCCCACCGTTCTTACAATAAAGAAACGATCTGCAAAATTCTCGAGTATCAAAAAAAGAATTGCCTTAATAATACAAGGCTTGCTTTACATTTTAAGCTGAGCCGTAATACCGTAGCAAAATGGAAAAGTTTATTCAGTGTTTAATCAATTCACATGCAGGATAACAGAGTTTTATCTCTTTCCTTTTAGTTTCAGAGGAGGAGAAACATTCTAATTCTTAGAAAATTCATAATTAAAAATGCCGTTATTGGCTAAACATATATTATTTAACTAATAAATAATTGGTTTAGCCAATAACGGCAAAAAAAATAAGATATCAGAATATCACATCTGTTCTTCTATTGTTTCGAATCAAGAAAACTATTTATAGTCCTTAGAGCTTCTTCTGGGCTCTTTTAGTTCAGGCCATTTTACAGTCTCTCCTTTTTCATCCTGAGGCATTACTCTTTTTTCTCTGTTGCTGAATTCAGGATCTTCGGATGCCATATAAGCTAATGCTGCGGTTAAAATCACATTATTTTTCACCTCATCAAAAACGATTTTGTCATAAGTATCTTTCGTTGTATGCCATGTATATCCAAAATAGCCCCAGTTCAGAGAACCTAAAGATATTCCGGGTACTCCTGCTGCCACGAAAGAAGCATGATCAGAGCCACCACCTCCAGGCATTCCTGGAAAATCAGTTTTAATATGGCTTCTTACCGCTTTTGGAACCCCATCCAGCCATCTTCCTACATAGTCATAAGCTTTTACAAATCCTTGTCCGCTGATGTTGACAACACGTCCTGTTCCGTTATCCTGATTAAAAGCAGCCTGCACTCCTTTAATAATCTGAGGGTTATCTGCCACAAAACCTCTCGAACCATTGAGTCCCTGTTCCTCACTTCCCCAAAGTCCAATTACAATTGTTCTCTTGTTATCAGGATAATATTTCTTCAGAATTCTCATGGTTTCCAGCATCGTGATCGTTCCTGTTCCGTTATCTGTAGCTCCCTGAGCTCCGTCCCATGAGTCAAGGTGAGCGGAAAGAATCACATATTCATCAGGCTTTTCTTTTCCTTTGATCATTCCAATTGTATTGAAACTTTTAGCCTCAGGAAGTACTTTTGACTGAGCATCAATTTTAATTTTAGGCTGAGTTCCATTTTCTGCCATTCTATAAAGCATTCCATAGTCTTCCAAATCGATGTCGATCATTGGAATTCTGGTTGTTTTCGCACCAAATATTCTGTTAGCTCCCATAATACCAGTCCAGTTTGAAATGGCAATACCTGCCGCCCCTGCTTTTTCCAATGCTTCGGGAAGCGTGTTATTATCATACCCGATATTCTTTATATATGCTGCAAAATCTTTGGCAGCCTGATCTTTTTCAGCTTTAAGCTTTTCATACAATTCTGGCGTTGCAAATTCTTTGATCTGCTCATCAGAACGTCCGATTTTCTGGTATTGTGCCATCAGCACAATTTTTCCTTTCACCGATGGCAGCCATTGATCAAATTCAGCTTTAGAAGATACTTTCGGAAGAATAATCACTTCTGCCTCAATCGCTTTTTTTGTAGCCGGACTCCATGCCAGCTGTGTTGCAGAAAGGGATTTTATGCGCGGATATGTCATATCAACATGAGTAGTTCCTCTCTGCCATCCTTTCCATGTTCCGAACTGCTGAAGATTGGCATCTACTCCCCAGGAGCGAAGCTTATTGGCACTCCATTCGTTGGCTGCAAGCATTTCAGGAGTTCCTACAAGGCGGGGACCTATCCCATCCAACAGTTCAGAGGCCAGATTTTCCAGCTGAGAATTATTATTAACTTCATCTACAAAACTTTTTACGACAGGGCTAAGCCTTTCTTTTGGGTCAACCTTTACCTGAGCCCATGAAAACTGAGCAGCCAGCACTACTGCAGGCACTGCCAAAAATCTATTTATCCTCATAATATATATTGATTGGTTTAAAGATAAAAGAAATTGAGGAGATAGTGAAAAATTAAGTGAGAAAAGAGACTTTTAAATCATATTATCAATATTTTCATTAAAAATAAATGATAAAAATTCATCAATAACTACAATATAAAAAAAAAACATCAATACAACAGTCTTTTTGATCTTTTGAAATGGTAATCCGTTTTCTGTGGGAATATCTGATTTCAAATAAAACTCTATTGAATTCAGGCCATAAAAAAACCGGCTTCAAAAGCCGGTTAATGGTGAATTATTTCTTAGCTTCTTCTACAGAAACTTTTCTGAATTCTTTGAACAGTTTGCTAAGTTCTAAAGCTGCTTTACGAGCTCTTGTACCAGCTGCCTTGTTTCCTTTTTCCGCTTGTTGGTTTGCCTCAGTTGTGAACGCTTCAAATTCTACGTTGATTTTTTCAATTAGTTCTTTCATTTATTTAAAAATTTAGGGTGCAAATATAGGTTTTATGGTGATTCCAGCCTAATTGTGTCGAAAAAAAATAGTGGATTAAATAATTTTTTTTTGTCTTTTTCAAATTCAATTTAATTTTTAAAATAAAATCAAATTATTATAGAATACAAGCCGTGTAATCGGATTTCATACAATGCATGAGTTCAGTTCTAAGTAAGTCATTAAAAATCAACATCAATCGATAAAAATTATGATAATTCTGTATTACAATATTCTTATATACATCACTTGATTTTATACAATTCTTCTTAATAACTTTATAACTCTTAGCGCTTTAAAATTGCAGCTCTATTCTATTTCTATCATTATTTTATACTAAAAATTTAATGATACAGGATATTTTAAACAAATAATTTCTGTGCCAGTGGCATTTTCACCAACTGTATCCTTTTTGAATGGATTAATCCTTATAATTTTAAATAAAAAAGATCCCGTGGATATCATTTCAAAATTTACAGTAGGTTCTGAAGAGGGAATTTCTGATCTTATACCTATTATTGATTCTTCTCTTTATGCATTACAAAAAGAATGTAAAAACCGGACCTTTTCAACTGCCGTCTCATTATTTTGGAACTGGAGATTAATAAAGGTTAATCCAGCCACTTTTTAACCATAGATGTTCTAGATATTTGCATATATAATAGGGTATATCATTTTTTAGTTTTGCAACTATTGAGGAAGACTATAATTCTAATTTCTATTATCTCATTTAAAATTATTTTGAATGAATAATACTTTACCTATCTTTGATTTTTATAATTTCTACTTATGAGTGATCAGCTGGAAACGATAGAAGATTATTACAGACGCATCCGTAAAGATCAGATCAAAATATTTGATTCTGAGGATTTTGAAACCGGAAAATCCCATTTTAATATTTCCATGCGGAGATACTGCAGTTTTAAAAGTCCTTACAACCGTCGTGATTATTATAAAATAAGCTTTATCATTGGAAAAGGGACTATTCATTATGGCGCACATCAGTTGTTTATAGACGGTCCAGCTTTATTCTTCCCTTCTCCAAGCATTCCTTATTCATGGGAGTGCGAAAGTGATTTTCAGGAAGGGTATTTCTGTTTGTTCAACCAGGAGTTTTTTAATGGAAATTCAGAATTTAATCTGTTTAAAAAAACTTCCATGTTCAAAGAATGGAGCAAACCTGTTGTTTTTCTCAATGAAGAACAGACCCAGCTGGCCACTTTGTATTTTGATCAGATCTACAGAATGAATAATTCTACGTATCCTTTCCGTTGCAGCAGTATCAAAAGCAATCTTGCCTCTGTAATGCATCTGGCACTGGAAAACCGTATGGAAGATATCAATCCTAATGAGCTTCCCGCCAATGTACGTCTGTATAAATTATTCGATGAATTGCTCAACAAACAGTTTCCTCTGGACTCTCCTGCTTATCCGCTGGCCTTAAAAACACCTTCTGATTTTGCCGCACATCTGAACGTACATGTCAATCATCTGAACTCTTCCGTGAAATCTGTAACCAACCTTACAACCACACAGATCATTAAAGAAAAGATGTTTGAAGAGTCTAAAAACCTGCTGAAATATACCAATTGGGATATTGCCCAGATAGGTTATACTCTGGGGTTTGATCAGCCTGCCCATTTTAATAATTTCTTTAAAAAGCATGCACGGACTTCACCCTTAAAATTTAAGAACCTGCCATAATATTTGATTTTTGCAATTTTTACTTTGTCTTTTAAAATTCATTTTTATATTTCCTGACTTATTTTTGCAGTGTAAAAAATGAATGAATATGTTGAGAGAAGCATCTGAACAACGAATCAGATTAATTACCATTATGGCTTTCGTGTCTATCCCGCTTTCCGGTTTTGTCACGGATATTTATTTACCATCGTTCCCTTCTATGGCAAAAGAGATGATGGTTTCGGAAAAAGATATTCAGATTACACTGACATCATATCTGCTGAGCTACGGGATTTCCCAATTATTTGTAGGGGGAATTCTTGACAGCATTGGCCGCTACCGTCCCAAACTGATAGCCTTATTCCTTTTAATACTTACCAGTATTTTAATTACAATGACCAACAGTATTTTACTGATCTGTCTGCTTCGTATTCTTCAGGGAGCTGCAGTTTCAGTACTTGTTGTGGCTACGCGTGCTATCTTTGTGGATATTTATGATGCGGAAAGGGTAAAGCATTATCTGAGCTACTTCACCATTGTATGGTCCTGCGGTCCTATTCTGGCTCCTTTCCTTGGAGGATATCTTGAGAAAATCTTTAACTGGCATGCGAATTTTTATTTTTTGGCCGCTTATGCAGGATTTCTGTTTCTTTTTGAGTGGTTTTTTAGTGAAGAGAGTCTTCCCCAGAAAAAGAAACTGGATCTTTCAGAGAATATAAGTCTTTACAAAATGATGTTGAAAAACAGGATTTTCATGTTGGGGATTTTCATTTTAGGACTGAGCTACTCTATCGTAATGTTATTCAATATTACCGGACCATTTATCATTGAAAACACTTTTCATTTTACTCCGGTAGTGATTGGCTACTGTACCCTGATCTTAGGATTCTCATGGATGATTGGAGGATTTATAGGAAAACGCAGACTGACTTTGGATTTTAAACCAAGAATTCTACAGCCTATACTTTTACAGCTGATTCTGATTGCAGCATTGATCACCACCAGCTATTTTGCAGAAAGCCTTTTCATTATGATTCCTTTTGCCTTTTTCATTCATATCTGTTCCGGAATTTTATTTACCTCTTTTTTTACGACAAGTATGCTTTACTTTCCTAAAAATGCAGGAACAGCCGGAGGTTTAATGGGTGGATTGGTATATGTGATCACTTCGGTAACCAGTTTTATCATTTCTGTAAGTGGCACTGTAACTGATCAAATGGGGCTGTCCTGGCGATATCTGATCATTGCATGTTTTCTTTTGGGAATTATCCTTATTATGAATCAGGCTGTAAAAAAAGAAAAAGCAGGGAATTAATCTCTGCTTTTTTTATTTCTGTTTTACCCATTCATCAATGCCTTTTCTTATACCATTACATCACCATCCTACAATGCTGATTTCTATAGGTTTAATTGGCTGTTTTATCTTTTTGACAGAATATTTCATCCTCAATTAGTTTTAATTAAAACTAATTTTCCGTATATTTGATAGGATAAGTTTACTACAAGACCTGTTAAGATAAAACTTATCCTATTAAATCATTATTATCAAAATATAATGTCTGCAAAACAGAATAACATATCAGAACTGGCTCTGGAACTTGGTCTGGCAATGAGCGAAATGAAAAGCCGTCTCCGGCAGAAAATCCGGAACAGCATTAATGAATATGATCCGGATCTTTCTTTTGAACTGATCGAAATTCTGGGATTGCTTTCACGAAATGACGGAATCAATCAACAGGAAATAGGAAATAAAGTGAGTAAAGACAAATCAAGCATTACGTATCTCATCAACAGTCTTGTAAAAAGAGATTTGGTGGAAAGAACAGCTGATAAGAATGACAGGAGAAATAAACAGATCTTTTTGACTCCTAAGGGTAAACAGATTGTAGAAACAGTTTATCCATGGGCATTGAATCTTTATAAAAAAGCTGTTGACGGTATTGACGAGGCAGAGGTCACCAAAGCACTCCTTTTGGTAAAAAAAATGACAGCTAACCTGGAAGAATAAGCATTAAAAGATGATACAAAATGAGAACAATTCTTGTACCTGTTGATTTTACATCAACTACGGAAAATGCAGTAAGCGTTGCCGCAGACTGGGCAAAAACCTACGAATATCAAAATATTATCCTTCTCAAAACAGCGGGAGAATCTGAGTTTGATTATCTGCACATCGCAGAAGGGCATTCATTTGTGAATGAAGAAAGTGTGAACAACCTGTTGCAAAGGACTGAATTGTTATTTGATCAGCTAGCGGATATCATCACTGAAAAATCAACTGAAATAAAGGTTTCCAGGGTATTGAGTGATTGGACACTGACAAGGAGTATCAATGAGCTTTTAAAAAACCAGCCTTCTGTAGACCTGATTATTCTGGGAAGTGATGATCAGACTTCTTTCACTGAGAGTTTTGTTTCTGAGAATATTATCAGTATTGCCAGAACAAGTCCTGTGAAAACATTAATTGTTCCTAACAGTTACCATTATTCGCCTATTAAGAATATATTTATTCCCTGTGATATTAAGGGTATTAAAAGATTAGAAAGACTGTTCCATCAAAAATCTCTTATTCATAAACAAGATGTTCGTCTTTCATTTTTAAATATCAATACCTCCGAAAAAGAGGATAAGAACCAGAAAAAAGAACTGGAAGATTATATACGTGAACATCTAACGGAAATTCCAAGCAGTATCTATTATTCTCATGATGAAAATATTATACAAGGTATCTTAAACTTTGCGGCATCTGACAAATCAGATCTTATTATTGCGCTTCCCGGTAAACACAGCTTTTTGTATTATCTGGCAAGCAGAAGTATCTCCGAGGGAATTTACCAAAATACCTTCCAGCCTGTTTTAATTTTAAAATAATCAGAAAACTGAAAATAAATTACCGAAAACTAATAATAAATTTTTGTGCTTTCAATTTTAACCATTTTCTGCTCTTCCATTTTCTTGACATACCGGATCACTGTCTCCACCCGAAGACCGGTTAAGGTTGCTATTTGCTGCCTGGTGTAGGGAATCAGAAATGAATAGGCTTCTTCAAATCCGAAATATTTTTTAATATGATCAAAAAGCTTCATAAGTTTTATAATAGGATCCGAAATTGCCAGAAAGCTGGAAATCATATACCTGAAATGCATTCTGTCCGCTATATATTTATTAATTTCAAGTAGTAATTCAGGATTTACCAGTAGTATTTCGAGAAGTTTGGTTCCGGAAATTCTGATAATTTCACAGCTGGTAACCGCAATAGCATTGATGGCATAATGATGATCGGTAAACAAATAGCTTTCACCAATGCAATGTCCATCAAAAGGAAGTCCATGAACAAATTCTTTTCCATCTTCCAAAAACGTATTCAGTTTTACTGTACCTTGTCTGATCTGGAAATAATATTTTGCTGCTACACCTTCCTGAAAAATGGCATCTCCTGCCTCATAACTTTCCAGAGTGGCTCCGTGGGAAAATAATAATTCTTCGCTTATGACCATTTTCTTATTATTAATTTGAGTAAAAATATTTAAAGTGTAAGCAATGCTGTAACTTATCAAATACCAACAAACAGTATTTTCTAACGTCAACACTACTCTTCTGACCTGATATCAGACTGTAATTTTCTTTTTATGCTTTGCTCCCCAATCTGCCAGTGCTGCAATAACATCTTTCAGTGACTCGCTATATTCCGTGGGAACATATTCTACCAGAACCGGCTTCTGATCTGCAATAACGGTTCTTTCTACCAAATGATTAACCTCCAGCTTTTTCAATTCACTGGATAATACTCTTGCTGAAATTCCGCTGATGGTTCTCTGCAGTTCATTAAAGCGTGTATGCCCGCCCAGAATAGCAATCATTACCCGGATGGTCCATCTGCCTCCCAAGACATACAAAGCATCCTCTGTAGCAGACAGATGGGTACTGCATTGCGGCCTTGAATACACTATTTTTTCTTCTTCCATTGTCTTTGTTTTCACTAATTACTAACCTAAATGTTATTACTAACCTTTTAGTAACTACTATCTTTTTATTAGTAAATATAAATAATTTTGAAACATCCATTTATTATTATTTTTAAGGATATTAATTTCCCGATATTAAAATCCAGTTCTATATTCACTGCCACACTGATGTTGTTTAAACATTTATATTCATTATTTTAACCACAAAAGGCATAAAAGTTTTAAACACTTAAGTTTTTTGAGAACCAAGCCTTATGCGTGATAAGTACCCTAAGTTTTGAGAAAATCTTTGATTTTTCTCTTATGTGAACATTTCTTCATAATTGAACCGGAGCTTTTTATTTTGAAAATAAATGAACATAACAGTTATAATTATTTACAATAAAACAGTAAATTTATAAAAACTAACTACAATGGAAACAAAAACGATCAGATTAGGATTATGTCTTGCAGGTGCTGTATCTGCAGGTGCTTATACAGCAGGTGTGATGGATTATTTTATTGAAACATTGGAAAGATGGGAAAAAGAAAAAGAAAAAATCAGAACTAAATTAAAATGGAATGAAGAACTCACAGAAGCTGAAATAAAAGTTCCCCTTCATGATGTTGTTATCGAAATTATTTCAGGTGCATCTGCAGGCGGAATGACAGGTGCAATACTTGGTTACTCTTTTTGTGACAACACTTACTATAATAAAATTAATGACGAGGTCGCCCATTTTAATTATACTATTCCTGATCATACATTTCAAAAATCGAAATTATACCAATCTTGGATTGAAATGATGGATGATGATAAAAAAGGTATTAGTACCCTTGAAAAATTATTAGATGTCAGTGATCTTAAAAAAGAGAAGTTTTCATTATGGGATATGAAGTCATTTTTAAATTCACAGGTAATTGATGATATTGCCAAAGCTGCTGTTCCGAAAGGTAGCATCAATTACAATCCTCCTAACTTTATCAGTAAAAATCTTAATCTGCTTCTATCCGTAACAAATGTACAAGGAGTTCCTATTGATATCAAATTTGCAAACATCAGCCAGGATAACCCCACCAGAAATGTTTTAAGGATGCACAGTGGCTTTCTACATTATACATTTTCCACAAACACCCACATCGATATAAATTGTGATTTTCCATCAGATACTTTATGTGATGATAATAAAGAATATCTTTCTCATGCAGCCATGGCAACCGGCGCTTTTCCATTTGGCCTAAAAAACAGAATCATTCATGTTTCCCATGACTATTTTTTAAAATTTAAACAAAATTTACTTGACAAATACAAAATGGATGTTGCGATAGATCCTCAGGGAAAGCCATATTCATTCACTGCTGTAGATGGAGGAGCAATAAATAATGAGCCGCTAGGAACTGTGGTAAAATTAATGCAGTCCAAAATAAAAAACTATCATCAAAATGATAAAGCATATTATATTCTAGTAGATCCTTTTCCTAATATTACAAATGCTACCTCAATTCGTTCCCAGGAAGAAGTGACACAAAATAATTTAAAAGACCTAGTTTTTAAACTTATAGGAACTTTTAGAAATCAGTCTATGTTTAAACAGGAAGATATTCTGAGCGCGTTAGATATGGATCGCTCCAGATTTTTAATTTATCCTTCTAAAAGAGGATTTTATTTTTTGGCAAGTGGCTTAATAAGTGGATTTTCCGGTTTTTTCAAAAAATCTTTCAGAGAGCACGACTATCAGTTGGGCAGAAAAAACTGCCAGACTTTTTTAAGGTATTATTTCGGTAATGAATTTTCAGATTTTGAATCTGAAACGGGTATTTCACTTAATGCTGAACAGAAAAGAATCTTTGCCTATGACTCCAATTATAAAATACCTGAAAAAAATAAAAATTTCAGATTTCCATATATTCCTGATTTATTATTACTTGAGCATAAGCGTGAAGAGGAAATTCCGGTTCCCATTTACAATGGATTAAGTATAGAAGAGTTCAAAAAAATCAACAGAAAAATAGAAGAAAGATTAAAAATGATTGTTGATAATACCTACCCTTCAATTATAACACAGATAAAGAAGCAAAGTAAGATTGCAGGATTTGCAAGTTCATTGTTTTCTTCTTACATAAAAAGAAATATTTATAAAAGAATCAATGCGCCCATTACAGAATTTCTCAATAATACTTTTAAGCCTCAATGTATAAAACAGGAGGAGCTCATGGTTAAATATTCAGATTTCATATTAAAACATGGAAAACCTTATTATAAAATAAAAGGTGTATATGCAAAAGCTGCAGAATCCAGTCAGGAAATAAAATCTGTGATAGGAGGAAAAACGGAAACAGTGAATTATGCCGGAAAAGGAGACTATATTATTAAAAACGATACTGATCATAAAGAAAAGTATATCTTACTGAAAGACCAGTTTGATCAAAGGTATATTCCCGATGGAAATGAAACTGATCATGACGGTTATTTATTTTACCGCCCTGTTGAAATACCCGTACACGCCATTCAGTTAACGGCAGATAATATAGAAAAATATAATCTTACAGAATTCTACAATGTCTTAGATCCTAGAAAAGAAGCACACATAGAAGCCCAGTGGAATCAGAGCATGCTGGTGACTCAGGATGACTATTTAGTTCTTGCCTTTGATGAATCCGGGATATACCGAATAGAAAAAGAAGTATTTAAAGAAACTTATCAACCAGCTTAATTATTGGTTGATTATAATTCTCTTTTCATTTTTATTATAAAATTCTCCCTCGAGTTTTACAGGATTATTTTTAAAATCAATCTTTTCTAAAGCTGATGTGGAGAATTTTTCTTTTAATATATCTAAGGTAGGAAGCTCTGTTATAGTGCTATTATTCAGATAAAGTTTTTTCAAAGATTTTAGCTCCAAAGTAGCCAAAGGAAAATTATATAAAGGATTTCCTGATAAAGATAATGATTCTAATTTTTTTAGTTTTTTAATTTCGTCCGGAATGATCAGAATCTTATTATTATTCAATGTTAGAAATCTTAAAGATTCTACATTACAAAGCTCAACAGGAATTGAAGAGATAGAATTCTGATTCAGATACAATGCCTCCAGATTAGTTAACTTTGATATGTCTTTTGAAATTTTTGATATTTTATTATTCTGAAGATTAATCATATTAATCGTTTTAATATTTAAAATATTAGGAGGAATAGTTTCAAAATTATTGTCTTTCAGTTGTACATTTTCCAAATATTTGAGGGTTTTAACTTCGTCCGGAAGAATATTAATCCCTTTATCCTCCAACCCAATTCTTCTACTGGTTATTACACCTGTAGAATCTTGTCTTGCTTTTTTCCATTCGTCGAAAGCTAATATCGATGCATAATAACTACTTTTAATACTGTAAATTTTGGAAGGATTTCCTTTATGCTTATTTATATATAAAACAACTCTTTCATAATTCTTCATTGCTTTCTCATATTCACCAACAGCAAAAAGGGAATCACCTCTTAATCCGGCCATTAAAGTATCCTGAACAGTTCTACTCTCATATTTCCCCCTGACATCCTTATCTGTATAAGTACCTGTCAAACAATAAAATATAATTGCATTTTTGAAATCTTTATTTTCAAGAAACTGCATATAGTAATCATCTTTTTGGTCAACAGAAGCCAGAGAATTTATTATCGAAACAATTGCTGAGTCCTTAGATTTAAAACGAGGTGCATAGATTATCCATAGTATAATCAAACCTATAATCAGTATTGCAAATGCCAAACGAAAGCGCCATAATTTTTTCATATTCCGTTTTAGGTTGCTGCTTGCCTTTTCGGCTTTTTCATTTACTTTTCTCACTTCGTCAGCAACTCGGGCCCTTTCTTCAATTCTTAATATATCGTTCTTTACAGAATCAACCAATCTATCATGGGTAAGTTGGTAAAATGTATTTCCATCAGAAATCACTTCTCTTATTAACCCTTCTTTTTTGAGAATAAGTATTGCTTTTGTAGGATTTCCTTCAGGAATTTTAGTTGTGATAACAAGATCTCTTCTTCCGGTGGAAATTAATTGAGGAACAATAATCTGCTTTACATCAAAGACTTCGCTATCTTTTAGTCCAATATTATAAGAAACAATATCCCAGCAGTCATTATAAAACTTCCAGATGATATCTGAAACCTCCGGAATATCATTTTCCTCAATGACAGTTTTTCCTTTTCCTATCACAATATTTCTTTCTATATCACGAGCAATGATCTGGAGCTGGATTGGATCTACCAAATGAGTATCATAATCAGCAATTTTTTCAATCAAACCTTTTAGAATATTGTCATTTTTAAAATGGAATGGTTTGGAATAATAATCCCCTTCGATAATTGCAGGTTCATAAATTGCATTGAAAGCATCTTCTAAAGAAAGTGGTTCAATTGCAAAATCATTTTTTAAAATATCAGGAAAAAGATCACTAAACTGTGTCATTACCCCCAACTTATCTTCTCTTACAACAAACAAGCATTTTGCTCTGTTCGGAACACTTAAAAAGTTGTATTCCTCCTGAACAGGAATGTCAGAATTAATTTTTACATTAAGATTATCCTCAATGATTAGATAAATTTCTGGTGGAATTTTTGAACCGAGTAGATAAAACAATTCTTTTTTAAAACCTTCAATCTGTTTTTTAGTAAAAATCTGTATGTTTTCAAATTGATCAAAAATCAACACCAAATACTTATTCTGTTTTTCACATCGTTTATTCAAAACCCATAATGATGTTATATCATCCGGAATAAGAGTAAAAAGATTCTTTTTTAATGAAGGAACTTCTTCATAAACCTTATTGAATACAAAATCAGTCAGCAGGTTATTACTCTTGTCATTAATAATTTCTGTAAGCTTTATTTCAATGGGGATAATTTCACACGAAACCTCATCATTATACTTATCTATAATTGGCAGCAATCCCGCCTGGATCAATGAACTCTTTCCAATTCCTGAGTCAGCGTGAAAGACAGTTGTTTTATTCAGAAGCAATCTGTTAAAAAGGTTCTGAGAATCATCATCTCTTCCTTTAAATAAGGATGCGTCTTTTTTTGAATAAGAATTCAATCCGGGGAACCTATAATTGGTACTCATAGCTCTTCTTTCATTTTAATGATTAACTGTAAGATAAAATCATCAAGTAGCTCCTCTGCAATATTGTTCACATCCACTACATAATTATTCAGATCAGAAATATTTTTAATAAATTTTTTAATAAAATCCCTGATAAGTACATATCCTATAATTCTTTCCTGATCAGCTCCTTCTCTGGATGCTGTTTCAGTAAGTTTACCCTGCCAATAATCATAGTAGTACTGCATCCCTACATCAATGTTTTTAAAGTCAAGAATGAGATCATTTGTAATCAAAATATAAAATACTCTTTCATCGAATTTATGATGTTCATTTACCCTCAATGCCTCAGTCATACAATAATATGATTTCAGATAGTCTTCACTGATCATCATAATCACAATCTTTCCTTTTCCAATTCGCGTCATAAAAGAATCAATACTTTGACCATATCCCAAATCCTGAGTATCATATAGTAACTGTAATTCGGTCTGGGCATTTTCATTGATATTCATTTCCGACACCTTATTTTTAAATCGTTCCACAAGAGTTTCCAGAAACATTTTATTTCTTCTATTATATGAAATAAAGGAACTAAATTTATCCTGCATGCCTGTATCCCTTAACAGATCAGTTGCTGGTGTATTGTTAATGATCTGAATAAGCCTGTTTAATATTTGAAGAGGAGGACTATCTGTAATACTTATACCTAGAGGTTTTGTCATTATAGAATTGATCATTTTATCCTTTACATATTGTGGACTACTACTTAGTCTGATTTTATTAGGATCTATGATCTTTTCATTAAATATTTTATAAGTAAGCAATTGATAAGCCCAGGAATCAAACCTAAAACCCAGAAAGAGAAAACTATTTGCCTTTTGTAAATATGTCCGGATTGCATTGGGAAAAGAGTTTTGAGGAAGAATCTCCTGCATCCTTCTATATAAAAGGCCATGAGAAATAATCAAACTCTGAGGGTCTGAAGATTTGCCAAAAACATTATAAATTAAAGGCTGATCTTTATTAAATGTAATATTCTTATTCTCATCCTGATCCCCTTCAAAATAATCTTCCTGAACATTATTATCCAACTTGTGTAAATAGTGGAATAATGATTCGTCCGGGGAAGCATTTATAATTAATGGGAATTTTATTTTGGAAATTGTTTCCAATAATTGAACATCTCCATCTCCCGAATAAAACTTTCTGACATTTTGCTGTATTTTAAACCTATCCTCATCCTGAAATATCATTACACCATCAGTAGGAAAAAAAGTTATGCCAGTGTTTTCTTTCTGAAGCTTGAGAAAAAACTCTGTCCTATCTATTACTCTATTTTCAATCTCATCACTCATATAAATGTCTGGTCCCAAAACCAAAACACATCTTTGCTGTGATAAACTGGCTATAGTAATAGACAAAAGATCTTGTAAATTATCATTTTCATACATATTGGTTTTAGTTTTTTATGATATAACTATCACTATAAAGTTAGTATTTTTTAACACAGGAACAAACAAAAACATTAACAAAACAACGTTATGTTGAAAAAATCAATAAAATATCAAAAAAAACAATTCATTGTTACATTATATCTGTTATTAATTCTTATTCTGGACAAACATCTGAAAACAACCTGTCAAATTATTTAAAGTAATTCTAAACCAAGTGAAAACAAAACCTCTTGAAACTACTTTACGTAAAGGTTTTGTTACAAAAAATTAAAAGCAAATAAAAGCAAATTACGTAGAAATACTGAATCGTATCTGATGGGATCTGATTAATTTCGGATAAACAAAATTGACAACTATGGATCGCTTGAAATACATTCAATCATTTCGGAAAAAGAGGTGGTATCTGAAAAATCAGCAGCTGTAGATCAATAGGCTTGATCATCTCCTGATAAAAGGAGTTGAAGATATCTAACCCAAATTTTTTACGAAATGAATATTATTAACAAAATTCTCAACGTCGACGATTATTATTTCGACGTGTTTATGTCTATCTCGGAAGCGCTTACCGGGTTTACGGTGAACGAACTTCAGTCAACAGGGCTTGCAGAAACTTATTATACCTATGTTTTAAAAAGTCTGGAAGCAGCAACTTTCGTGGAATTCCTTACCGTTTCTAAAAATATTCTTGAAAATTCTTCCGGTGAAGAGGGATTAAAAAAAGCCATACAATCTGAAATTATCAGCAACCCGGGAATGAATGACATTTCCGGAAAAGTAATTACCATGTGGTATCTGGGAACCTGGGAAGGGGCCTATATCAATGATCTTTCTTATAAGGAAGGTCTTGTCTGGAATCTGATGCACTCCCATCCTCCGGGAGCCAAACAGCCAGGATATAAATCATGGAATATTAAACCCGTAAACACCCACTCATGAGCCAGACTAATAACAAAAAAGATGTGATCATCGTAGGAACGGGGATCGCAGGATCATTGATCGCAAAGATATTGTCCGATCATGTATTTGACGTAACCAAAGGAAAAATGATCCATCGTGCAGATGCCGGAAAATCGGATAATGTCAAAGAAATATCAATACTCATGTATGAGGCGGGGCTGGAAGCAGGTATTGAACTGGATTCTGTATCCTCAATGACCACTTATAATGAATATATCCGTACTTTTTACAGAGAGGAAGCCAAAGTTCCCAATTCTCCTTATCCAAATTTAAAGCAAGCTCCTTCTCCAAATGTTCTCGATATGGAACATATTGTTCAGCCGTATCCCGATAAAAAAGGCTATCTGGTACAATTTGGGCCGATGCCATTCGCAAGTGATGCGATAAGAGTAGGAGGCGGAACTACGCTTCACTGGCTGGGAACGACTCCAAGAATGCTTCCCAACGATTTCAGGCTTACTGAAAAATACGGCATTACTATTCCAAAGCCGGATTCTGATGAAAAAACTCCTGTCAACTGGCCAATAAGCTATGAAGAATTAAGACCCTACTATGAGATGGCGGAATTTGAAATCGGAGTTTCCGGGGATGTTTCCAGACAAGAATATCCTATTGATGAGAATATGGAAGAGTATTATGGAAACTATGTCTTCCCGATGGAAGAAATTCCTCAGAGTTATATGGATCATAAGATTATTGAGGGACTTAAAGGCACCAGCGTGAAACTAAGCTCCGGAGAGATTCCTTTAATGATGGTACCATCTCCACAGGGAAGAAACTCCATTCCAAATCCAAAATACGGAAAAACAAAGATCATCAAAGCTGAACCGAAAGATTCAGGATATCAACTGATATTAGACAGCTCTGAAAAAGAAGAATACAAAGCCCTTGGCTCTGTGTGGAATCCTTATATGGGAGAACGCTGTGAAGGAAACGCTTCCTGTGTTCCGATCTGTCCTGTTCAGGCGAAATACAATGCTTTAAAAACATTAAAAAAAGCTTTGTATAAACTTAATGATAATGAAAATCTTAAGCGCAATCCATACATGCAGATTCAGGCACAGAGTGTGGTTTACAGGCTAAGCATTGACCCAAATGATAAAGATAAAATCTCCAAGGTTCATTTAAGAAAATATACTTCAAAAGAGAAAACAGATTTTATTGAAGAATCCGTTGATACCTCAGATGCTATTGTAATTTTGGCTGCTAACGCTTTTGAAAATCCAAAAATCCTACTGAACTCCAAATATACCGTTAACAACGTTGTAAAGACGGCCGCTAACAGCAGTGATCAGGTAGGAAGAAACCTTATGGATCATATGGTAATGCTGACATGGGGACTTTTCCCTGAACCTGTTTATCCTTACAGAGGTCCCGGTTCTACCACAAACATTTCGTCATTCCGTGACGGGGATTTCAGAAGTGAATTTTCAGCATGGATTTCTCCGCTTGACAATTGGGGATGGGGATGGCCGGCATTTTCTCCGGGATCCGATGTCGGAGAATTTATCGGCAAAGGTCTTTTCGGTGCAGAATTAAGAAAAGAACTTACCAACAGGCTTTCAAAACAGGTTTTATTCCATTTTGAAATAGAACAGTTACCTAATCCCAATAACAGGGTTACCATTAACGATCAATATCTGGATGTACTTGGAATTCCACGTCCTGTTATTCATTATGAACTGACAGAGTACGAAATGAAAGCTATGGAGCAGGCAAAAGATGCTTCGGATCAAATGTTTAAAAAATTAAACATTAAGGATTTCACAAAATATACAGAGAAAGACAAAAACTCTGTGATATACAATAAGAAAAGATATTCTTACAACGGAGCGGGTCATATCGTAGGAACTCACAGAATGGGTTCTAAAGCTGAAGATTCTGTAACCAACAGCTATTGTAAAACCTGGGATCATCCGAATTTATACGTCGTAGGAGCAGGAAATATGACTACGCTGGGAACTTCAAACCCTACTTTAACATTATCAGCATTCACGATCCGTTCGGTGGAATCTATCCTTGCTGATCTTGAAATTCTACTTAAAAAATAACAACATGAGACAAAGACTTATCAATAAAACAGCACAGCCACAGGAAACCTTATTAGCAGCAGGAAGAATGGCCGCAAGAAGCGCCGTGGTTACAGAAGCCATTTCATTACCTTCTTTATTATTTGATTCAACATTGAGCAAAGAAGACTGGATAGAGGGATTAAAACATCAAAGCAAAACACTGACTAATCTTTTATTGAATGATCAGATTGAAGATTTTAATGCCTATCTGGAAGCTCAGTTCGGTTCATTAGCTCCGGAATTTAAAAACGGGATAACGGAAATTGATTACAAACCGATTTTACAAGACCTATTGCAAACGGCCATTCTTATTGAACATTCTACCATTCCTCCTTACCTTACAGCTTTATACTCAATCAAGGATGGAACTAACGCTCTGGCTTCACAAATTATCAGAAGTGTTGCTGTAGAAGAAATGCTTCACCTGATTATGGTTTGTAACGTTCTGAATGCAATTGATATCCAGCCTTCTGTAAACAAACAGGAGAACTACCCTACCTATCCGATGAAATTACCAATGAATGTGGATTTCTACGTAGGGCTTGAAACATTTTCAAGCAACAGTATTGCTACATTTATTGCAATTGAAAGTCCAAGCCAGCCTTTGGTAAAAGCTCCCAAATATGATTACGAAACCGATTCTTCCGCATTATATTCTCAAAGGGCAGCATTACAGGAAAACAACTTCTGGACTCTTGAAAATATGAAAGGTTTCATCATGGAAAATGTACACACCATTGGTGAATATTATGATGTCTTATTCTTCTATATAGTTATTTTCCAAATCATTGCTTATTACAAAGAGCATGGAAAATTTCCAACAAATTTTGAGGAATTAAATACCGGAGGAATTTTCACCGGAAACCCGGCAAAACAGATCCGTCCAGAGCAATATTATGGAAGTGGCGGAAAATTACATTCTGTAGAAGCTTTAGCCGGAGTCATTGCTGTTTTCCAGGAAATTAAGGGCCAGGGTGAAGGTGCTGATGATTCTATTTTTGATGTAGATCCATCTCAGTTTGAAGAAGGGGTTGAACTGGCACATTATTTCAGATTTAAAGAAGTTTTCCATGAACATTTCTATCTGGGAGGAAACTATGAGCCTTTCATGGATGAAAACGGGATGATGCCTGTAACAACGCCGCCTACAGGAAAAGATCTTCCGGTAGACTGGAACGAAGCCTATCCTATGAAACCTAATCCTAAACTGGAAGATTATATCAGAAACAAAGAATTACACGCCCAGGGTGTGGAGTTTAATAAAACTTACCGACGTCTATTAGATGCCATACAAAGTGCCGTAGAAGGAAATCAGAGAGAACTGGAGAAATCTATTATGTACATGTATGCTTTGAAAGAACAGGCTGTTAATCTGATGAAACAACCATTAGATGCGCAGACTAATGCCGGGCCAACTTTCGAATACATCAATCTATAATCATAAAAACGATATATCATGCTTAAAAGAAAAAAAGAAAGTCCCGAAGCGGGAGGCGAACAGTTATTCCGCAAAATGCCTGGTCAGAATGAAATTAATCTGGCTGAAATAATGGATGGATATTCAAAACTTCTTATTGATGATCCGGTAAGACCATTCAGAGAAGACAATCTGCAGGCCATTGAAAATAATGTAAATTATGGAGTTCTGGCTGCACTGGATGGTACCTGGGTAAGCTATAATGTCAATTACAATAAAGATATTCCAAAACCATCATTAGCAAGCGGAATACATACCACCATTATGCCTTCCCCCGGAACCAATTCAGGAACAATACCCGGAAAATTCGCTTTTGACAGTGAAGAATATATTGAGAAACTGACATTTTCCATCGTTCCGGGAGGAGTACGTAACCGTGGAGGTGCCAGTGAACTTTTCTGCGGAGCAGTTAAATACGAACAAAGCATTAAAAGTGTTAATGCTATACCAGGACAGGATGGTCTGAAATATACCCCCATCCACGAAGAAAACGGAATGTACCTATGGCTGAGTGATGTCTATAATCATGCAGCAACGAAAGAATCTATTGAAAGAGACCGTGGTATTCATGCCGTTTCAACAGAAGATGCCAAATATGGATATACCGGCGAGTACAGGGATGAGCCTTTACTAAGGATAACACCGGACGAAGATGCCAACCCCCAATATATTCTTCAAAGCCAGCTGCAACCGGGACAGCTTTATTATGAAATTATTCCGGCCCAGGAAATAAAGCCGGGAGCAGGGCTTGATGGTCCTTATTTTATTCCGGACTACTCTATCTCCCGAAGCGGAGTTATTCCTCATGGAAGTACCATTACTTTGCTTGGAGATATTATTCCTCAAAATAAGGATAACACAACGTACTATTTAATTGAAGGTTCTCCTCAGTTCCCTTATGGTAAAGAAGCATGGGAAACCAATCATCTTTCAATTTCACGTACAATGGGAAATGCAGGAGTAACGCCAGAAGAAATCATTGACCTTGATAAACCTGCACCGGATTGGGTTCATGAAACACTGGACGACAAGAATGATCCGGGTTCAAACAAGATTTATACCCAGAGAATACTGGCTGATGATTTATATCCTTACTCTGTGCGCCCTGATCTGAGACTTAGGGACACATTAAGAGGTCAGAAAGTCAGTAATTATGTTCATGTGAGAATGTCTTCCAAAATGAAGACCGGAGCACAGGGAGGAGTTCTGAATGTTCCTTTTGTCAACCGTTTTGTTCCTACCGTTGAGGTAGATATGGATATGTGGATAGAGACAGTGATTGAAGATGGAAAAGAGATTCTTCAACTTCAGTATGAGCAGATTGTATTCTTTGAATTTGATTTCGGAAATGATGGAGGTACTACAAGCTGGCCTCACATCCAGGTAAACACCCTTCGTAAGATACAGGATATTCCTGAAGAGCAGAGAAAGGTAATTGAAGAGCAGTACTTTACTACGGATGGAAATGCTGTTACAGCTTCAGGCTGTCCTTATCATAAAGGATAGAATACTCATCAATAAAATAAAAAATAAGGGGCAGTGATTTGCCCCTTGTTATGTTCTTTACAATTTATCTTTATTAAAGGATTAAAGGTTATCATAGGTCTGATCTACCATAAAGGATATCGCTTTTTTAATCTTTTCGCGCCCTTCAGGAGTGTTGGTATCGATGCCGCAGAAAATGCTTCCGTTTAGAGAAGCAAACATATTCAGGTAATAAAGCCCTGAAACCATGATCGCCATAATCGCACGGTATGTTTCCAATTTATCTTTGAAACGGGATTCCATCAACAGTTTAAAGATAAATTCTCCGTTTTCTTCCTGTGTATCAATCAGTTTCTTCAATGATTTTCTGGGCTCAGAGATGGTCCATAACAAAAGCTTCTGGGCTTCTTTATTGTTATACACATAATCAAACTGGGAAAGCAGCATATGCTCAATAAATTCTCTGCCTCCATCTTCAAGATTCGGTTTCATTTTTTCCACTTCCTCGCTGGTTACTTTTACCCAGAAATCCTGTGTACGGACATATTCGTCCATCAGGCCATCCATTCCTCCAAAATAGGTATAGATCATTTTTTTATCCACTCCGGCAGTAGCAGCGATATCATTAATCTTCAACCCCGCATGTCCCTTCGTTTTCAGTATTTTTCCAACAGCATCCAAAAACTTCTTTTTGCTGCGTTCCTTATTCCTAATACTACCTGATGCTGACTTTCTTTCCATGATTAAACATTCAATATACAAGTTTAAGAATTTTTTTTATCATTTTAGACACCAACAAGTGTCTAATTTAATTTGTTTGTATATATTTGTACAAACTAAAACCATTATATATATAAACACTACCGAAGTTAAAAAATTAAAAACTATTCAGACTGTATCGTTAGTTCCCTCAGTTTAAAATATTTCGAACATCAACGACTGAGGTAAAAACACAACCAGCAGCATCATTTTTCCATAGTGATGCTGCTTTTTTATATAAAATACCAGCCTGATATTAAATAAAATACTTTCCTATAGATATTTTTTATCACTATTTTTTTATTTAAGACACTCTTTACCTTAGAAATGTTTTCTGTTGTATTTTATAACCTAAACTGAGCCTATCGTATCATTTAAGAGAAGTTTTTACATAGACAACGAAAAATAACATACTGAATTTCAAAATATTAAGTAAAAATAAGAAAAATTTTAAAATTTTACACACTTTGAAGTGTCTTATTTTATATATTTGTATAAACTAAAACCAACTGCATATTTTAAAACACTATTAGGTTGAAAAATAAGACAATCCAAATTGTATTATTCGGTTCCCTTACTTTAAGACAATTTCAAATACGAAATAACTAAGGAAGAAACACAACTTATAGACAGACCATTAGCTTTATTTCTAATGGTTTTGTTTTTTTATAACAGTTTCAATTTTCAAAAATAAGAATTTTACAGGCTTTTATAGGTATGATGTAACATGAAAGAAATCGCTTTCCTGATCTTATCCCGTCCTTTAGGGCAGTCAACATCTATTCCACAGAAAATACTTCCATTCATTGCCGCATACATATTCAGGTAATAAAGCCCCGAAAACATAATGGCCATAATGGAGCGTACATGTTCAGCATTATTTTTAAAATGGGAATCCATCAAAAGCTTGAAAATATATTCTCCGTTTTGTTCCTGGGTTTCGGTGAGTTTTTTTAAAGATTTACGGGGTTCTGATAAGCGCCAGAGAATTAGCTTTTGCACTTCTTTGCTTGAATAAACATAGTCAAATTGGGATAAAAGCATTTCTTCTATGAAAGATTTCCCTCTGTCATACAATTTAGGTTTTATTTTCTCAGTTTCCTGAATGGTTACTTTGCTCCAGAAATCCTGTGAAAGGATATACTCATCAATCAAGCCGTCTATCCCTCCAAAATATGAATAAATCATTTTCTTATCCACCCCGGCTGTAGCAGCAATACTATTCACTTTCAAAGCAGTATATCCTTTTGTTCTCAGTATTTTTCCAACCGCATCCAAAAATTTTTTTTTACTGCGTTCCTTGTTCCTGATACTTCCTGCAACAGACTTTCTTTCCATAATAAACTTTCAAACTTACAAGTTTATGATTTTTTTTTCATTTTAGACACTTTTTAGTGTCTAAATTTATATATTTGCAGAAACTAATAACCATTTTATATAAACAGACAATCAGAGTTGTGAGGTTGAGAGAGATCAGATTGCACCGTTAGTTCCCTCAGTATAAATATTCTAATATTCCATTACTGAGGTAAAACATTACTCTGGCAGCATCATTATCATATAATGGTGCTGCTTTTATTAATAAAGCATGTTTTTTTACCCATTACATATAAGTAAATACTTTATTTCTTGGCTGTAGATTTATCCAAACCTAATTTTCAGAATTTTGCTATTCTCTTACAACGCCCTATTAGAAAGGATTTTATTCACCTTTCAAAATATTTTCAAAAAAGTTTTATTTTTTTTCAACTTTAGACACTACCAAGTGTCTTATTTTGTATATTTGCTCCAAACTAATAACCATTTTATATAGAAACACTATTTGAGTTGGAAAAATTAAAAGTTTCGAACAAAAAACAACTAAGGTAAAAACACTAAATGCAACAGCGTCATGAATTTTCTAATGATGCTGTTTTCATTTAGGATGCTTTATCTTCGTTTTAATCTACAGAAAATTGTATGTACCGGGAATCCGGTATCAGAATAGTTGATATGAAGAGAGACTGTCCAGGGACAGTCTCTTATTTTTTAAAGATTGAAATGTATTAACCTCTGGCCTTTTCGTCTGTAAAAAACTGAAATCCATCCTTCTTCTCAATAAGCTGCATTGGATACAATGAAGGATTATATTCACCATTCAATACCTCATTCAGTGCATGTTTTTTGGATTCACCAAATGCAATAGCCAGAATATTATCCGCATTATTGATTATTGGTGCAGTTAATGTGATCCTGAACATTTCCTGAGACTTAAGATAATAGGCAGATACCCATTTTTCTTTTTCATTTAGCACTTCTTCCCCTGGAAATAATGAGGCTGTATGGCCATCATCTCCCATTCCCAGCAGGATAAAATCAAAAACTCCATCATCACCAAGAATAGTTCTGATCTGCTGCTCATAAGCTTTTGCATAATCTTCAGGAGTTATGCCTTCAGCATACATAGGAAAGATATGATTTTGATCTATCGGAACCTGGCTGAGCAGCGTCTCCTCCGTCATCCGGAAGTTGCTTTTATCATCATTTAAAGGAACCCAGCGCTCGTCAACCCAAAAAAAGTAGACTTTATTCCATTCAATATGTTCTTTATATTCCGGTGTTGCCAAAAGTTTGAAAATGGCTTTGGGAGAAGATCCTCCACTTAATGCCACCACAAAACGGCCATTTTTCAGAATAGATTTTTTTGAAAGGTCAACAAATGCACCTGCTGCCCTGGTGTACAGTTTTTCCAGATCGTCAAATACTGTAATATTCATTTTCTGTTTGTTTAAATTTAGATTGTTTTTATACCCAGCTGTGTCCCTGTCTTTCTACCAAAGCATTAACGTCTTCCGGCCCCCAGCTTCCCGCTTTGTAATTGGGGAAAGAAAGATCTTTATTATTTTCCCAGGCTTCCTGGATGGTTGTGACAACATCCCATGCTTCTTCCACCTGGTCGGAACGCATAAATAAGGTAAGATCTCCTAAAAGAGCATCCTGCAGCAAAGTTTCATAAGCTTCCGGAGTATCTTCTTTACAGGCAAAATTATCGAAAATCATTTCCGCAGGCTTCAAATCCAGCGTCAGTCCCGGTTTTTTGGTCATGAACTGTAATCTGATATCCATCATGGGCTGAATATTAATAATCAGTCTGTTAGCCGATAAATGATGCGGACTGTCTGAGAACGTTGAGTGAGGAAGCGGTTTAAACTGAATGGTAATATAAGAATGTTTTTCTTTCATTTTCTTTCCGGTACGGACATAGAAAGGAACATCCTGCCATCTTTCGTTATCCAGATAAAATTTAATCGCTGCAAAAGTTTCTGTATTGGAATCCGAAGCAATTCCATCTTCCTGACGATAGCCTTTCACTTCCACTCCGTTTATGGTTCCTTTTCCATACTGGCCTCTTACTGCATAATGTTCAACCTGATCGGAAGATATTCTTCGAATTGATTTCAGAACGTCTACTTTTCGGTCTCTGATTTCGCCGGACAGTAATGAAGCTGGCGGTTCCATAGCTACCATACACAGGATTTGCAACAGGTGGTTCTGAATCATATCCCTTAATGCTCCGGTCTGTTCGTAAAAAGCTCCTCTCGTCTCTACCCCAACTTCTTCCGCTACGGTAATCTGTACGGATTCTATGTATTTATGATCCCACAAAGGTTCAAAAATAGAATTTCCAAATCTGAATGCTAATATATTCTGTACGGTTTCTTTCCCCAGATAGTGGTCGATACGATAAATCTGTTCTTCTTCAAAAGTTTTAGCCAAAAGGCTGTTCAATTCAATGGCTGACTGTTTATTATGACCAAAGGGTTTTTCAATAATAATGCGATCTTTCTTAGGATCAGAGGCCAATGAGGTCGTTTTGATATGATTGGATATGGTAGCAATAAAATTAGGCCCGATGGATAAGTAAAACAACCTGTTTGCTCTTACCCCATATACGGAATCAAAATCCTGTAATTTCTGCTGTAAATTGTGATAAGAGCTTTCTTCATCCAGCTGATGCTGAAAGTAAGTAATATGAGCCTGAAAACCAGCCCAGTCTTCGGAAGTTACTTTTTTTCTGGAGAAGCTCTCAAGGTTTTCTTTGATATAATTTCTGAAATTTTCGTTGGTATTTTCTGCCCTTCCCAATGCTACAATATTAAAGCCTTTGGGCATTCTTCCATCGATATATAAGTTATAAAATGCCGGAAAAAGTTTTCTTTTTGCCAGATCTCCTGTAGCACCAAAAATAACGATAGTTGTTGGCTGCAAGATTCTATTTTGATTCATTTTTTCCGAATTTTAATTGTTTGCACTTTGCCAAGAAGTATGGAAAACTCCCTCTCTGTCAATACGCTGATACGTATGAGCTCCGAAATAATCACGCTGAGCCTGGATCAGATTCACGGGAAGAGATTCTGTGGTATAGGCATCAAAATACCCCAAAGCCGTCTGGATTCCTAAACTTGAGATTCCGTTGGCAACGGCATATCCTGCTGTTTTTCTTAAAGCTTTGATTTTTGATTTTACCAGTTCTGAAATCTCATGATCAAGAAGAATATTAGAAAGGTTAGAATTTTGGGTATACGCTGAATAGAATTTTTCCAGCAATACAGAACGGATAATACATCCTCCCCTCCAGATTTTCACAACATCTTTCAGAGGAATTTCGAAACCATATTCTTCAGATGCTTTTACGAGTAACGACAGACCTTGTGCATAGCTGATTAAGGTAGAAAGGAAAAGAGCATCACCCACTTCTTTGATGAACAATTCTGTATTTTCAGGCTTAATAATTTCGCTTTCACTATATATTTTTGAAGCCTGAACTCTTTCGTTTTTATAGGCAGATAAAATTCTTGAAGTTACCGCAATGTCAATAGTGGGAATAGAAACCCCGATTTCCATGGCCTGCTCGGATGTCCATTTTCCGGTTCCTTTTGCTCCTGCTTTATCTAAAATCTGATCTACAAGGTAGCCATCTGTTAATTGGTCTTTCTGGGTAAAAATATCTCTGGTAATTTCAATAAGGAATGAGTTCATTTCGCCATTATTCCATTCTTTGAAAACCTGATAGAGCTGTTCATTATTGAGACCCGCTCCTCTTTTAAGAAGATCATAAGCTTCACTGATCAGCTGCATAATTGCATATTCAATACCGTTGTGTACCATTTTCACATAGTTTCCGGCAGATCCTTTTCCCATATAGGCTGTACATGCTTCGTTGTCTACTTTGGCTGCAATGGCTTCCAGCATCGGCTTCAGAAGTTTGAATGCCTCCGGATCACCTCCCGGCATTATACTGGGACCTTTTCTGGCTCCTTTTTCACCTCCTGAAACTCCCATTCCCATAAAATGCAGTTTTTTGGATGCCAGATCAGCAACACGTCTGTTGGTATCTTCGAAATAAGAGTTTCCTGCATCAATCACGATATCGCCTTCGCTTAAAAGTGGGGTAATATTTTCCAGCACAGCATCTACAGGTTTTCCGGCAGGAACCATAAGAATAATTTTTCTTGGGACTTCCAGAACGGATACAAAATCTTCTAAAGAAACTGTACCTTTCACCTTCATTTCTGAAGCAGCTCCGCTTTCTAATTCTTTCACTTTTTCCTGATCAAGGTCAAATCCTGCGATTGAGAACCCATTATCAGCGATATTATAAAGCAGATTCCGCCCCATTACTCCAAGGCCAACCATTCCATAACTATATCTTTCCATTATATTGGTATTAATATGAATTTTATTATATAGTGAATAAAATTACACAAATGCCCATAATGAAAAAAATAAAAGGGCATAAAATGTTTGCTTCACAATTGTTTCGTGCTCATTTATAAGCCCCTAATATTCACATTTTCACATGATTTTGTCTTTACAGAATAAAATTCGATCATTAATATGGGAATGATCTATTAAAACAGTCTGTTTTTTGGCATAATTAAACTTATATTTGCCAAAATTTATAAAGTAATGAACTATAAACTTGAACTCAACACTCAGGAGCCTAATTCTAAAATCGTTTTTAATAATATCATATTTGATTCGTTCAAGATTAATATAGTTGAAAGATATATCGGGTCAATGAAGGCTCGTCCTACATTATGTGAAGTTTTATTCAAGGTAAGAACTTTGGATAATGTCATTATCAACAGAAAAGATGGTCATGTAAGAGTAAAGGTAAAGGGTGATGATTTTGAAACGTATCAGAAATTATCCCGAGACCTGAATTCCTATGAATACAAAAACAAACTGATTAACAGAAAAGAGGTTGAACAGAATTATGTTCATTTCATCCTGAGTTTAGTAATTACAAATTATCAGCTTAATTAAGCTGTTCCGGATATTCTCCTTCTATAATTTTACAGAGGGAGAATGTTCAGGAAAACAATACACAGAAAGCCATCGGTTTTTTAATTAAAAACTGTAAGTTATACTGAGCATTCCATTTTGATTCTCAGCGGTTTCGAGCTGATTTTTTTTAAATATAGTTTAAATCAAATTATTCGTTATTACTTAGCATATTGCTTCGATGATATTTTTCACTCCAATTCTTTCAAACAATTTGCTCCTGCAAAATTTTATTGTACCTGAACAGAAATTTACCCAACCTTTAAGTATCTGTTTAATTATGAAATAGCTATGATATATCTTGTACTTTTATGGGGAACACTTCCTGCTCAAAGAAACACTGATGTAAATTTTGCAGTTTATAATAAAGCCGCTGGAACTGCCTGCAATATTGAGCTTAAAGAGGCTAACGACAACAATGCATCCATATTTCCATATAAGAAATTAATGACTGGTTTTTAATTGGGAATTAATTTATTGACTTATCCTTTTAAATAATAGTCGAGATTAATCATTAACAAAGGTTTTCTTATTGAGAGTCCTTCGACAGGCTCAGGGTGGAAAATCGAATACCACCCGAAATTTTTGAGCGTTTTCAGGCTGAGCCTGTCGAAGCTGGTATTACTAAAAGGGATAGGTCGATTAATTTAAAAGCAGGGACTAATTCATTTCGAAACAGTCTCTTTTTTATTTCAATAATTTAGAAAACCATACATAGATATCCATATCGCCGGGAATATTCATTTTTTTCCTTAGATTATACTTTTTGGTCTGCACCGTTCTTACTGAGGTGAAAGTATATTCAGCAATCTCTTTGGTAGAAAAATTCAGATAGATATATGCACAGAACCTTATTTCCGATATTTTTAAAGGAGAAATTTTCAGCAGCTCTTCTGAAAAATGTGGATAATATTCATTGAAACGGGTTAAAAACTCAGGATTATTTTCTTTGGCAAGCTGTATAATTTCTTTAAAAGCACTTTCATCTACAGATGGCTGATGAGGAATATCAATTTTATCCAGATTCTTGCTCTTATGTTTTCTATAGTAATACAGGAAAAGAAAAATGAAAAGAATACATACAGCAACACTTACTGATAATATAAAAAAGAGATTTTTTGTTTCTTTTTTTATTTTATTGGTTTCAAGTTCGTTTTGTTTATCAACGGTGTCATTCAATAGCTGGTTTTGGTTTTTGTTTGAAGACTCTATTTCCAACAGCCAATTGGAGTAATAGGCAATGCTGTCTTTTTGTCCCGTACTTTCATACAAGCTCTTTAGCTCCATAGCCACCGACTTTTGATAATTTTCGCTTTTATAATAATTATTAGCGATATTTTTACAGATCCATAAGTGATGCTGAGCTTCAGGAATTTGCTTAATGGATTTAAAATACCTACCAGCATAATACGACGTAATGTATCGTATCCCTATTTCATCTATTTTTTTTTCATTCTGAATGGCTTCCTCAATATATATTTTCGCAGAATCAGGTTTATTGAGGTCCAGATATATTCCGGCAAGATAAGGTGAAGTTTTATAGCTGTTGCTCAATCTATTCTTATCTATTCTGTAAAGTTCACCTTTATTTTCTCTGTAAATTTTGGAGTATTTGTATGCTGTTTTATAATGTTTTAATGCTAATTCTTTTTTATTAATTTCATTATATATTCCTGCATACTGCCAGTTGATAAGATAAATAAAGTAAGCATTATTGGTTTGCATCACTTTATCATACATTTCATCCAATTGTTTCAAAGAAGTAACTCTTTCTCCTAATTTCTGGTATAGCAACGATCTTTGAAGATGGAGATAAAATATGACTTCAAAATCTGTATCTGAATTGATGAGGTTTTCTTTTTCCACTTTATCTGTGTAATAAAAGGACCTCTTCATATCACTGTTCCGGTTATAAATATTGGCGATCTTCAGATACCCTAATGCCACACAATCATTGTAAGAATTTTGCTTACATACTTTAATAAGACTGTCTATTTTCTCAATTTCTTTTGGCCCGGCAGTAGAAAACTCAATATCAAAAAGAATATTCTTCATTTCTTGTTCTGTCTGCTGTGAATAGAAAAAGGAAGAAATCAAAAAGAATAAAACAGTTAGTTTTTTCATCATAATATTATCAATATAAAAATGCAATATTAATACTACACTATCACCACATTGGCTAAAATACATACGTATCACATACACAATGTAAAGAAATCACAATATAACATTACTTATAATACAAAATTAGCAATTACTTTTGAATAACCGAATATTATATTCATTCTTCACACTACCACTATTTAAATACCTAATTTTTAAAATGAGAAAAACTCTATTATCACTATTTTTGATATCAGGCTTCTGTCTTTCCAATGCCCAAAGATGGGAATCCGCTTCCCAGAAAACATCTGACATCAGAAGAGAGGTTACAATCAAATTTGCTTATAAAACTGATATCAATACATTAATACAGTTATTAAAAAATGCTGAAGAAACAGGGGCTAATGCACAAGCTGTTACAATCCAGCTGCCCACTGCTGAGGGAACCATAGAAAAGTTTGCTGTATACAGCAATCCTGTCATGGAAAAATCTCTGGCAGAAAAATATGGATTAGGATCTTATGTAGGGATTGGAATTGACGATCCGTCCAAATATGTCAGGTTCAGTACATCACCTACAGAAATGCAGTCTATGATTATCAAGGATGGTGTTTTTCAGTTTATAGAACCTATCACAACGGATAAAAAAACCTATGGAGTGTTCTATAAAACCAAGAGGACAGATTCTGAACATGGTTTTAGCTGCAGCATGGAAGGCAAAAAAGAACTGGATATCAAATCTTTAAAGAATTCAGGAAAAAACAAACTTGCCGGAATCAATATTACCGGAAGACCAGCTGCATCAATGTACAGAACTTATAGGCTGGCTTTGTCTGCAACCGGCGAGTATACAACACTTTTTGGAGGTGTTGCGGGCGCACTTGCCCAGATGAATAATACTATGACCCGTGTAAATGGTGTTTTTGAAAAAGAATTTGCCATTCATCTTACGATACAGAATTTCCCCAATATCATCTATGCCAATCCGGCCAATGATCCTTATACGGATGATTTAAACGGCGAGCTGCAACAAACTTTAAGCGCTCAGGTAGGTGATGCCAATTATGATATAGGACATGTCTTTAATGCAGCCGGAGGGGATGGAAATGCAGGATGTATAGGTTGTATCTGTACTGATCCTACGGCTGCAGAGCCATTGGGTAAAGGGTCTGCATTTACCCAAAACCAGAATCCTGTGGGAGATACATTTGATATTGATTATGTAGCTCACGAGATGGGACATCAGCTTGGAGGCAACCATACATTTTCTACAGTTACAGAAGGTTCGGATGTCAATGTAGAACCTGGAGGAGGTACAACCATTATGGGATATGCGGGAATTACTGCCAATAATGTTCAGATGAACAGTGATGCGTATTTTCATTATTCATCAATCAATCAAATCCTTACCAACCTTGAAAGTAAAGTTGGATGTGGTGTAGCTGAAAATATTGCCAATAATGCACCTGCCATTACTCCGCTTATTTCTTATCATATTCCTAAAGGAACAGCATATTACCTGGATGCCAATGCAGTTG
Source organism: Chryseobacterium candidae (assembly GCF_004916905.1). Lineage (GTDB taxonomy): Bacteria > Bacteroidota > Bacteroidia > Flavobacteriales > Weeksellaceae > Chryseobacterium > Chryseobacterium candidae. Next base: position 25,190 of record NZ_SDLV01000053.1, on the reverse strand, counting down.
ATGCTAACGGAGATCAGTTTACCTATAACTGGGAACAGTATGACAGCGTGGGCTCAACCAGTTCAATCTCCGGAGATAGCGGATGGGGCTTCAATCCTGAAGGTTCTCTTACCCGTTCTTTTCCTGCAGTGGCTACCGGAAGAAGATATTTCCCAAGCCTTCCTATTGTGATGAGCGGTAAATTGACCAACAAAAACACCTGGGAAACAGTTTCATACATCCCCAGAGTTTTACATTATGCTGTATCTGTTCGTGATAATAATCCGAACAGGCCTTTAACTATTTCTGCTGAAAATACAGTAACTGTAGGAAATGACGGACCTTTCAAATTCAAAGGATTAAGCGAAGCTACTATCTTATATAATAACGCTTCCAATACTATTTCCTGGGATGTTGCCAATACAAACCTGGCTCCCTATAATGTTGCCAATGTAAAGATTGAGTATACAACTGATCTGAATAACGGATCAGCATGGACAGAGCTGGCATCCTCAACACCTAATGACGGCAGCCTTGACATACAGATGCCTGCTGCATTACAGGGAAACATTAAACTGAGAATTTCAGCTGTCGGAAATATATTTTATGCTGTCTCACCTTCAATTACCGTAGGAAGTGCTCCTGCTTCATTAAATAATCCTCCAACGGGGCTTGCTGCTTTTGAAAATGATATATTAAAAACTTCAGCCACCGTTTCATGGAATCATGTACCGGGAGCAACCTATTCTGTGAATTACAGAAAAATGGGAACAGCAAACTGGTCTAATGCTGTAAGCCCAATTAATTCTGTATTGCTGAATAATCTTGAGGATGAAACTTCTTATGAAGTTCGTGTTTCGTCCGTGATTAATAATGTTGCGGGAGAATTTTCACCGGTTTATAATTTTAAAACTAAAGGATTACGCACAGGATATGATTACTGTCTGATGACTACGGGAGGAAATACGACAATCAGTCCGTATTTCAGCGGAATCTTGAGAGTGACTTTAGCCAATGTGGATTTAGCTGGAAATGGGACAACCGTTCAGCACGCTTATAAAGACTATTCGGAAGACCCTGCGAAACTGATTCAGCTTACTCAGGGTGCGCAATATAATATGAACTATATTGTGTATGCTAACCGTGCAGGAGGAAACTTTCAGGATTGGGTACAGGCATGGATTGATTACAACAGAAACGGAGTATTTGAGGCTTCGGAAAGAATAGGAATTAACGGAGCTGCTCCGGACGCCAATAAAAGACATCAGGGAAGCTTTGCATTTGCAGTTCCGGCCAATGCTTATAATGGTGACAAAACATTAAGAATGAGAGTAGCCAGCGGCTTTTTCAATGCTTCAGCTGATGCGTGTACAAGTCCATCTTTAAATGATAATGGTGATCTTTTCTCAAGAGGTTCGGTATGGGATTTTTCTGTAAAAATCAATGCGGCACTTGGGGTTAAGGAATCCGTTCAGTCATCTTCTGATCTTGAAATCTATCCTAATCCGGCAGATACATTTGTAGAAGTGAAGAATCTGAAAGGCAAAGCCGATTACAAAATCTACAGTGCGGACGGAAGACTTGTTCAGGAAGGGAAACTGGATGGCCAGAGAATCAATGTAGCTTCATTGATTAAAGGAATGTATGTGATCACTGTAAAGGATGACAAGACTACTTACAATACGAAATTAATTAAGAAATAGTAATAATTAGTACCGTGTACCTGTAGGTTAATCGTGATACCTGCAGGTACTTTTTCTCAACATCTTTTAAAATAATACAGCCCAATCAATAACTCATAGTAAATCAAAATATCCAGCAAAGTAAATACATTTTCATTTAAACACCTTTTAATGTTGTACCTGCAGTATAGATTGGGTTTTCTGCAGGTGCTTTTAAAAAAATATACTTGAACAGGGATATAACATTATATTTATAAAACATTTTTTAATCATCGTTTGTGTTTTGTACCTGCATTAGAAGTGGTTTTCTGCAGGTACTTTTATTAAGATAACAATTTAAAAAAATCTATATGATAAAAAAACTACTCTTTCTGATATGTACTGGCTTTTCAGTTTTATCATTTTGTCAATCCGATGAGGTTCTGTTTATCGGAAACAGTGTGACCTATTTTAATGACATGCCTGAAATTTTCAAAAATATAGCCGCTTCAAAGGGGAAAAATCTGTCTGTAACAACCCATACTCCCGGAGGAACCGGATTTGTGAATCATGTGGATGATCCTTCATTGTATCAGAAAATAAGGTCTAAAAATTATAAGTATGTTATCATGCAGCCCGGAACTGGTGAATCTGCAGGTCATTCTTATCCTGTTTCCGTAACAGCCGAACGCGGGCGAAAAATAAGAGATTCTATTCGTAAATACAGTCCTTGTTCTAAAATATTCCTGTATGAAATTCCTTATGGAGTACCCTCTGCCAATGATTACAACACCTATTTTGCTTTTCAGCAGAAAATTAAAGATTCCATTACAAAGATGTCTAATCTGATGCAGGTGGAAATGGTACCTGCGGGAGAATCTGCAAAACATTACTATAATTCTTCGCAGGATCTGGCTCTTCACGGATCTTATAACGATATTCATCCGGGGCCTAAAGGAAGCTATCTTGTGGCGGCTTCTATGTATTCTGCAATTTTTCAGGATCATGTCTTTCCATCCACTTTTTATAACGGACTGGCTCAAAATACCGCTGAAAATTTTCAGAATATTGCAGATCTTGTTTTTTTTAATAATCCGGCGCAATGGAACATTAACACGTTTCATCTTCATTCGGATTTTATAGCTGGAATTAATGGTACGACTGTAAGTTTTACCAATCATTCTGCAAATTATACTTCTGTATCATGGAACTTTGGAGATAGCACCACCGATTCGACATTGAATCCGATTCATCACTATTCCGCTCCGGGAAATTATACGGTATCACTTACTGTCAGCAAAAATTCCTGTGCAGAAACTTTCAGTAAAGCAATCACTATTGGTTCTCTGGGAACTTCGGATATTAATATACAGCCTGAGTTTATATTTTACCCTAATCCTGTGAAAGACTTTGCCTATATCACAAGTAAGGAAAAGATAAAAGAAATAATCATTTACAATAGTGAAGGAAGAAGGGTATCCAACATCTCAGATACAGAAATTGCTGATCATAAAATAAATTTTTCACACTACCAGAAAGGAATGTATATCGTGAATATTATTTTCAAAAACAATCAACAAAAAATCATTAAAATAATTAAATAATATAGTGATGACAAACAGATTAAACAAAATCTTCATTTACTCCTTAATTTTCAATGCATGTATGCTGAATGCCCAGCAAAAAGGCACTTCAGAGATAAAGATAGGATATGGTGTGCTGTCTTCCAACGAAATTGGCAAAGTCTTTTCAGATATTATAACTGCACCATTTTCTTACGCTGAACTGAAAGCCACTGATGAAAAACATTCCGGAGCTCTTTTTATTGGTTACAATTATGCCATTAAAGATAACTGGACTATCGGTACAGACCTTGTGTATGAAAGATATACAGCTTCCGTTAAAGATCAAAACCATATTATTGCCAGCCAGAAGAATGATATTTACACACTGGCCGTAAACAGTACTTATTCTTATATCTCAAAGCCTAAGTTCAGAATGTACTCAGGGGTTGGTTTAGGATATACTTTTTCAAATGAAAAGCTTAGTCCTAATCAGTCAGATGTTCAAAGTATGTCTTCAAAAAACAGTTCTTTCAACTTTCAGGTAATAGGAGCAGGTGTAAGAATAGGCGGAAAACTTGCAGGATTCGCAGAATTAGGATTTGGATATAAAGGTATAATTAATTTAGGGATCAGCTATCAGCTTTAATTATTAACCTTGTATTCCTTATTTCAAGTTAAAAACAGCTATTTACAATCATCACAATTTATGCTAAATACCGACAAAATATGTTTCCGTAGGGATTCCGGCTCTTTTATCGTTGAGGTTGTTTAAACTTTTATAATCATTATTTTATCCATAAAAGGCACAAAAGTTTTAAATACTTACCTTTATTCAAAGAGAATACCCCGAGGCAGAGCCTCGGGGTATTCTCTTTGAATAAACAATTTGCATATAAAAGTGGTTCTATTTAGCTGCCGTAGTAATTTTATTAAATGCATAAGGCACTACTCCTATTCCCAGTGTAAGTAAAACACCAACGAGGTCATTCAGATTGGGAAAATTATTTACATCAAAATAGTTCCAGATGGCAAAGGTGGTGAGAACACACGCCAGACCTACAGACACTAACCCGCTTATAAATGCAAGAAAACGGCTTACACTTGTGTTAGGTTTTTCGGTATTGGAATCTGAAGTGCTGTTAAGTGCTGCCGCAGCATCCATCATTGCCTGCTGGCTTCCAAACGAAGCGGCTAAAAAAGCCTCTTTTTGCTTTGTTTTTTCTTCTTCTATCTGAACATTAGCATCCTTATCCAAAAGAAGGTCCTTTAAAGATATCTTGTCTTTTTTCAGTTTAAAAAATACAATACATGTAATTAAAAGAAAGAGCAAAATGGGAGAAAGTGCAATCCACTTTTCGGCATCTGTTATAGGAGTTATCGTAGGTACAGAAGTTGTGGCAGAAGGTTGTTGTGCAAAAAAGCCGACAGATGTAAAAAATGTGGTCAATAATAAAATAAAATTCAATGGTTTCATCTGGATTAGTTTAAAGGTTGTTAATGATTTGCGTTAAATTGCATCTGAATATATTCTACAGCCTACAATTTATTTTATAACAAATATTGTAATTATATAACAACCTGTCAATTACCCATTTGGGTAATATCCTATCCCTATTTTAAAATTTATAACCTGAAAAGCGATGTGTTTTCAGATTGCTAAGTTTACGGTTTTATTTTCTATCATCAATTTCCAAAATTGACAAAATGAGGAACATCTGTTGCAAAACTGTTCAAAGGTAAAAGATTATTTCTGTTACTGTTAAAATCAAAAACAGAATTATTATCAAAGGGAACGCGTGGATAATACATAAAAGAAATCTGAATCCTGTTGAAAACAAGATATGGATTATTAATTAACACACCTATTCCGATTTTTGTATTGACTTTGGTCTTCAGCAGTTTATCATCAGGCATTCCCAGCCAGCCCACTGCGGTAGTTAAATAAGGACTGAAATGGAAATTCTTCCAGGTTTTATTGATAAACAACTGAAGCTGATATCTTAATACTATTTTTTTTGTCCCGATATAATCTGAATTGTAAACAGGAAATTCGTCTGCAGAAGAAAGATTGATCCTATCCTTATAAGAGTAATTATGCTGTGGATTTCCCAAGGCTAATGTCGGAGAGAAGAAATGTCTTGCTTTGGCAAATTTCCAGTCCATCAGGTTGGTAAAATAAGTTCCGTCAAAACGGAAAGATTCCCTGTTCCGGCTGTCTTCATTAAAAAACCTTCCAAACTGTGCTTTCACTGTGAAATATCCCAACTTTGTAAAACGACCGTAAGATGCAGAGATCCCCACATACGGATTCACTTCTTTATTTCTTGATAAGCCTCCGGCAATGAGGTTCACAGAATTACCATAAGCTACATCCTCCGGCAAATCATACTGGAAAATATTCTTCTGAACTGAAAAGTTTCTCTGAATAAACCCAACAGACATCAGAAAACTGTTATAAGAACTGAAATATTTGTACTTGTCAATTCCCGGACTGTCTTTGTACTGATAGTTCTGAAATCTTCCTATTATGGCAATATTGCTGGATACCTTCTCACTGGGGTCAGATGAAACCGGAATCTGATACCCACCCCATACATCTTCGCTGTACACCTTAATCTGAACTTCCGGAAAAGTGGTATCTGTTTCTATCGGAAGCAAAACTTTACGCATAAAATATTCGAATGTAAAACCTCCCGCCCATTTCGTTAAAGGTGAGAAAAAGTCTCTTCTGAGGCTGAAATTGATTCTTTCATTTCTCGAAAAATCCCGTTCCCCAAGAATCTGGGCGTTGATATAGGTACCAAAGAGATTATATGTGGTATAGCTTCCTAAAAGATAATCCTGCTTCTCTTTGGAGTCATTTCTGTAAAGAAAGTCTAAGGTGTGTCCCAGTCCCAGTACATTCTCTTCAGTAACTCCCAGGCCAATCTTGCTTCCTGAATAGCTTACTCTTGGCTTCAGACTCCAGGAATCAAGAACCCTTACAACAACATCTATAGAGTCTTTACCGGAAATACTATCAGAAACACTGATATTAACTCTGTTTATAAAAGGCATTGTTCTGAGCAAACGCTCAGATTCGTAAAGTTTTTGGGCGTTGTACTCTTCTCCTTCTTTAAAAAGCAAAAAATTATTAACTGTAGATCTTGTGGTACTGGAATGAAGGTGATCCTTTATCCAGTCATACCATTTGCCTATTTCCTTACTGTCTTTAGAGCCATATCCGAAAGGGTCAATGGTTTCTATCCTGACATTTCTGATAATTCTTTTGTTATAAGTGTTTTGCGAAAGTTTTTCAGTATTGGACTTAACAGAAGTTGAATCCGGTTCTCTACGAAATATAAAGCGGTGAATGAATTTGGTAACTTTTCTTTTATCAGAAAATTCTTCAATTTTATAATAAAGTGAATCTTTCTTCTCCTGTGCATTTAAAAAGAAAAAACCACTTAAAAAGAAAATCAGAGTTACAGTCGTTCTAGTCATTAGCCATCAAAATTCAATTCAGTTTGTTGTATCAATTTATACGCCAATAGGGCTTAAACACCTACCACATTTAGGATTTTTTTCTATATACAACTTACTTTATTGAATATTTTCATACAGAAATAGAAAAACACCTCTGTTTTACTGTCAGATAACCGCTAATTTACAATCATTTTTTATTTCACTTTTATTTCCAGAAAAAGATCCATATTCTCAAAACTAACTTAAATCATAAAATAAAAGCAACCGCAACAACCTTTTTTTGTTTATTTTTACTCATTATAAATAAAAATAATACATGAAAAAAATTGTACTTACGGGAATAGCATTTATAGGAGGGCTTCTAACAGCCAATGCGCAGTGTAAAGCCGTAACCACTATTGCAGAAAGTTTTGATACCTGGAAAGATATCAATAAATGCTGGAGTGTTCAATCCGGAAAAGCGATGCTTTATGCCAGTGAAAAAAGAATTATATTTTATTCTATGAACAATCCCAGAGAAAATATGTATCTGGTAACCCCGGAAATTAAAGCCGGAACCTATACACTGTCTCTTGACCTTTCTGATAATGGAGGAGAAACTACCTTAGAACTTTTCTCAATAGATAACCCTTCAGATATAAAAACCTATATTTCGATCACTAAGCCTTCCAAAATAACAGGAGAGAAAAAAACATTTACAGTTTCTTTGAAAAAAGATTCACATTTAGGGTTGAAAGTCTTGCTGAATGGCGTTAATCAGGCTGTTTATATGGATAACTTATCTCTACAGGCTAAGAAATAGTTTTAGGATAAAGTCTAATGCTGACCGGCAAAAAAAGAATTTACTATTCTATAATACAAGCCCAAAATAGTTATTATTCAAGAAAACAGTCTAATATATTAAGATGCAAAACTTTAAATCAAAAATTTCATTCTAAGTTTTGCATTTTTCAATTTTTAGGAATCGCTACAATTTCTATGTAATATTTAATCATTAATCTTATTAAGTTTTAAAAAAGGAATGTTTGAAGTCAAACATATTACCTGTAAATTTAATGTCTGTAAATAAGAGTACTAAAGCTATTAATTTTTTTATGCCGTGGAAATTAATAATAAATATTGCTGGAGATACTGTTTAAAACTTAGATAAAAACAAGGTAAATCTACCGTTAATATAATTCGTTTAAAATATACGCTTCCACTTTGCAATGGTATTTCTGCTTAATTTAAAATGTCTGGCTAACTGACTATTACTTAATTTATACCTCTTTTGATAATCAAGAATTTCAAAAATAGTTTGTTTATTATAGGATTTGAATTTTTGATTTTCAGATAATCTATCATAAAATATAATATTATTAACTTTCAAAATATCAGATAAAGACATTATTTCTTTTGATAGATATCGCTTTACATATTTCAATTTCTCCGGGCATTTAGACTCTATAAAATCGTGATAAATCCTTTTATAATCAGGTCCTGTATTTATTATCTGTTCTTGCTTTTCCATTTATTCAATGTTGATTTGGGAATCCTGTAATGATCCATAATTTCTACAGGAGTCTTCTTTTTATCTTTCAAGATCTTCAGTATATAGTCTATCATTTCCTTTGTATATAAACTTTTCCGGAACTGAGGTAGTTTTGACCTCCCTTCATTTTTATTGTGTCTGGCGACCGGAGGGTAAAGGATAAAATGGGTGGGATAGAGAAAAAAAATCATATCTCAATAGTTTTGATCATTTTAGAAGTATATCCACATCCAATGATTTCATAGAATACATTTCCAGCATCTCATTTTCTGTTGAATGTAATAATCTACAAATTCTGCTCATATCAATATCTTGTTCATTTACATGCTCATATACCAAAGCACCAATATGAATATCTTTGAAATTTTCCGCTTTTAAAATTTATCTGTATTCAAAAAGCAAAATCTTTTACTTTTATAAGAAATAAGTTCCTGATTTTTCTTTTACTAAATTGTTGGATATATCTCCTAAAAGCTGCTGAGTTTCATTCTCACTACAAAAAGTAATATCAATATTTCTTCTTAATATCCTGCCTGAAGAATTTGAAAAAAGAATTATTAAATATTTACGAAAAGTCCTTTCCTTTATTTCTATCCTTACAATTTTTTTTTGTGGCATTTCAAAGACATGATATTTTTTCCCACCTGAAAACCATTGATAACTTTTAATGGAAATCACATGTCCTGAATTCTCATATTCGAATATAAACTGGTTTTTTAACCATCCATATACAAGTAATGCTATTACGAATAAAATTACTAAAACTGAATTGTACCCCAAATACATGTGAATAGTAATAGTCAATAAAAGCAACGCCAATATAATTAACTGAGAAATCATATATTGACTTACTCTTTTTTTATTATTTATTTTCATTAACATTCAATTATTAAAATTTTCTATTCTTATTTATATCCTATCTGTATATTTTTAAAACCAAATGGCGGAAAGTGTCATGCTACGAATTCGAAACTGTAATTAAAAATCTTAATTCATCTAATAACTATATCCTTTGGACTGTACCCTTCAATTTTGTATAAAAACCGGGTTGGTAAGATTTTGTCCTGATGTAAATTTTCTAGTCCATATAACAATTCTACACTATCAAATTTGTTTACAATAAAATTGTTTGGATCAACGGGTTTAAATTTTTCTGCATTTATGGCAGCAACTCTAGAAGTTTAGCAGCAATAATCGGCAGATCTCTAACAGGTGACTGTCTGTTTATACGGAATGTTTTTAGAAATAATATTATATTGATCCCTATACTTCCGGTTTGTGCAAAAAATACAGTCTGGTATATGTAGTGTGTGCTTTTTGCGATCTTAATCATACCCATTCTTCTTCATACTTATATACTTACTGTTCATCTTTTCTTTATTTAGGATCAATTTATTCTAACCCAAAATTTAATCATATAAACTTGCTTTTTTAATTAAACAAGCGAATTAAAATCACAAATAAGTGAAATAAAATTAAAATTTTACTTTAAATTACATGAATAAATGATAAACTTAAATCACTAAAAGAAAGTAATAATTTTATACTGCAAATATCTGATAACATTGACAAAACATAAAATAATTACTGTAAAGATACATTACTAACGTTGTCATTTTTAATCTAACCGCATGTAGTTTATAAATGTCATTTAATTCTTTAAACAATGAATAATTTTTACTACATTTATATTAATTGAACAGAGTAAACACAAATGCATCAACTACTTTAATTTATACCAATGTCTTTTAAAGCATTCATATTGCTATTCCTATTATGGATACAACTTTGCTATAGCCAAGAAGCAGCTTCTGTATGGTATGACACAGATAATGGACTTCCCAAGAATAGTGTAAAAGATATCATTAAAGATAAATACGGATTTATATGGCTGAGTACGGAAAGCGGCTTAGTAGGCCATGATGGAAATAATTTTGTAACCTATAATCATTTTAAGCTTAAAAATAAGAGGTTTTCTGCATTTTTTGGAAATATTGAAAAAGATTCTATTTATGATTTTACGGCTTATACTGAAACCATTGTTTTAATTAGCAAAAGAAATGTAAGCACTGTAAATCATCAGAACAATTGCACAAAAACAGCATTACATGAAATCAAGTTGTATGGATTATTTGTAAAAAATGGAACTCAGGAAAAAACAGATCATAAAGACGTCTTCATTTATTTTGATAAAAAAATAGTCCACATAAAGGAATTTGAAGAAATTATTGCAATAAGAAGCCGGAAACTATCAAAAACATTTTCAAAACATGAATATACCAAGGAACAGCTCCGAAAAGAGAGTTTGCGGCAGAAAAAATTATTGGAGACAATATGTCATGATATTATTACTATTACTCCCATAAAATTATCCATTACAGCACAAAAGCTCTATGAAACTGACGAACATGATCATTGCATACAAAAGAAATATTTCGAAAGTTTCTACACATCTTCTGTAGATTTTTACAATTTTATGAAACCACTAAAGGAATACGCTGAAATTTATAACATTTATGAGGTAATAGAAGCTAAAAAAGCTTTTTCTAAGGTTACAGCTAAAGAGCAAAATCCTCTTATTATCAACAATATTAAAGATCCAACTCGCACAAAAAACAATCAAAAAATGTTTGCTGTTACTATCCATAATCTCATAGACAATGTGGTTAAAAACACCACTAATGGAATCATAGAACTTTCTACTATTGAAGATAGCAGGAATTTTTTCTGAAGCTAAAAGATACACGGAAATGAATAAACAAAGAACAAATGACCTATTATGAAAAACTTATTTTACAAAAACACAGTTTAGGACTGCCTATTATTCTACAGCTTCTCATGAGGATCAATGGTAAAATTGAATTTAAAAATAATACACCCAACGGAACGATAATATGAATTAAATTAAAAAACAAAAAATGACTAGAAAAATTATTATTGCAGATGATCACTTCGTGGTAAGATTAGGTACTACCCTAATTCTTGAATCTCACTACAAAGATGTAACAATTTCCTGTGCAGAATCCTATACTGAACTCACAGAAAAACTATGCGCAGAGTCGTTTGACCTGCTCATCTTAGATATCAATATGCCGGAAAGCAAATATTTGAATATGATTGATGAAATAAAAATAATACAACCCAATCTCAAAATCCTTGTTTTTTCAGTATATGACGATGATATTGCTGTACAGTATATCATTGAGGGAGCTGATGGATATATTAATAAACTATCGGATGAAAACAATATCCTTGAGGCAGTTCAGCAAATATTTGAAACCGGAACGTATTACTCTCAGGATATTGTAAAAAAGCTGGTTTTATCAGCTAAAAAAGATACTCCCATTAATCCACTGGAAACTTTATCCGAAAGAGAAAAGGAAATATTTGATCTGCTGGCTAAAGGTTATGGAAATATTGAAATATCGAATGAGTTAAATCTTCATCTTTCTACTGTAAGCACTTACAAATCGAGAATTTATAAAAAACTGAATATTAAAAACACCGTTGATCTGGTAAGGTTAGGAGATAAAAACAAGATACATAAGCCTAGATAAGTGCCCAATATTTAGGTTTGTCAAAAAAGACCTGCTGAGGAATAACATTGAGGGTATAAAAAAAACGGAATAGGTATTCCGTTTTTTTTAATATCCTGTATTCTATCAGAATAGTAAAGTTATTATAGCAATTGTTACAAATGTTTTTTTCATTTAGTTTTCTTTTGTAATTGTTGGGTCAGGTTAATTAGTTCATTAATTTGTCCTCTTTGAGAGTCAATCTGTGCTTGCTGCTTTATAACATGCAAATAAAGTTCTTCTACCTTCTCCAGAGTCTGGGTTGAAAGCTCTGATAAATTAAATGAATAAAGGCCATTTTCCGTTTTTGCTAAATCATTAATAGAAGTTACACCAGGTAAATGATTGTTCTCTTTGATAAATTTTTCAGTATCATAAATATTCAAAAATTTATATTTAGAATTCAGTAAAGATTTCCCAGTATAATATTCTTCAAATACATAATCAGGATAAGTAGCTGTAGCAGTTTTAATACTTCCGTTTACATTTAATTTTTCTGAACCAAAAGCAGGTTCCGTACCATGCCCTACTGCCAGATTATTAATTGCTCTAATATTCCCTGCTGGCGAAATATGCATTCGTACCTGGCCTAAAGCATCTCCAGCCGATGTTGTTATAAAATCTATTCCGGTAGGAACATGTGTACTGCTGGTTCCTAAAGAAAGGGATGTACTTTTTCCGGTAGCTAGCATCTGTGCTGCCGAATTGGTATCACAATAGATAAATAAAGAATAATTTCCGTTATTAGAAAATCCCATTGAAGATCTTGTTCCTATACCAGAATCCTGCACTATACCAACGCCGGCACTATTATTAATGGTTGTAGTTTGTTGATTCACGAATATCAGATCCTTTCCATCCTGAGTAACCGTTCTGGTATTGGTAAGAGTACCATCTGCATTATAAATATTATTATAGATCAGTTTTTGCCATACTGTACCATCAAAATAGTAATACCCAATACTGTCGATATTAAGCCTGGGTCCTGTATTATCACCAGCTGAAATATCTGTTATGTATATCAATGTTCCTTTTTGATTGGTTCCGTAAAGAGTATCTCCTTTAGCAGAAAGCTGTGCGCGGGTAAGTCTTGGTGCCTGAAGTCCGTCAATATCAGTATTTCCTAGTTTTCCATTGACATCCAATGTGGAATTAGGTGCTGTAGTGTTAATCCCTACCCCTGCTTTCTGTGCAAAAATGCCATAAGAGGCTACCAATAGGGCTGCTGTTAATAAAGTTGTTAAATTTTTTTTCATTGCTTTAATTTTAGTGTTTAAACTTTTGAAGTGAAAAATATAGGACTGTTAAGTAAATCCAATTAAACCTGGCCAATACCAGCACAAAACTGATCAACACACCTTTATGTTGAAATGGAATAATAAAAAACGAGATTCTTTGTTTAAGAATAAACAAAAAAGTGGAATTAAAATCTTTATAAAGGCCGTGTAATTTTAGATAGATGTAGTGTTCTACGGATGGCTTCTGTTACTATTTTTTAAGAGTTTAAATATATTTTACTTTTCTTCTATTTGCATTTTTATTACTGAATTAATGGTTCTCTTGTTTTCAAGAATTAAACTCATTCATTTTGATAGTGCAAATTTAAAACAGAGAAAACAAAAAAATAAGCTTACTGTGTAAAAATAAATTACCATATATGTAGTATTGCATCCTATCTATGTAGTTTTAAAACTACATAATTCTGTAAATAGTGAAATATAAATGAAAAGTTATGGATGATCTGCAGATGTATAGGCTACATAACATTATTTCGTTTCTGTATCAAAATTGGCATATCTGATATTCACAACTACCATAGCAGATAACGATCTTTCCTGGCGGAGTTGATGTGCCAGTTGTTCAGTCATTCCGGAAATCAATCTTTTAAACTCTTTAATATCCATTTTGTCACTGCTAAATATTCTCTTTTTGGAAATGGATTTTCTTTCTGAATAAGGAATCACTGTGACTCATCAATTCCGTTTGATTTTCTCAAAAAATCAGTTACATTCTTACCGATCATTTACTATAAAACTTCAACCGCATTTCCATGAAACAACGCCCTTTTCTCCATCGCCTATTATCAGGTTCAATTCCGTTGAGTTCATAGTTCACAAACCTCTCGCAGTATACAAAAAAAGTATCCAGAACCATATGTACAATTCACCATTCCGTGTTACAAAATCAGATATATTTTTAATCAAATATGATAATAAAGATTAATATATTTCATATCAATCTTTCTACAATAAACTAAAATCTTTTATAAGACAGAATTTGCCCCGCACAAAAAATCCCCAGATAATTCCGGGGATAAAAACTAATAACCATGAAAACTCAAAAAAATGAGCTGCATCTTGATATACGATAAATTTTAAAAATTGGTTTTTTATAGGATACAAAGAAAAACCTCCCGGCGAACCAGGAGGAGAAAGTAAAAAATGAATTATAAGTTAAATGATTCGGTGTTAAATAAAATTTACCTTAAAAACTTCTATTATCATTAACAACGCTTATGCCAATAATATCACTGTTTAAAGAAATCTGCCATTTTGTGGTATATTTTAAATAAAAACCTCCCATTACAGCAGGAGGTTGAATACATATAATCCGAAATTTAAAATAAATCGAACAATTTAAAGATACGTAAAAAACATTTCACAAACCAGTGATGTGGTATGTAAAATCACTTCTTGCTATCACTCTACGGGAAACCGTAAGATAGATCAGTTTAAACTGTCTGTATATTGGCTTCTTAACAATTAAAAACAATAACTCATGAGTTTGATATTTTATCACATATACATCAAGAGAAAGATTTAGCATTAATAATACAAAACGCAATTGAAGATGAATTTAGTGGTTTTGTAAAAGTATCTGTTTCATCAGACGAAAAGACTATTCTCGAGGTGATATAATAAAAAAGCTCCTAAAAAGGAGCTTTGTGACCGCAGAAGGACTACATTCAATTAATTTGTCTTAATTTCTTAAATCTTAAAAACCTCTATGAATACTATGTTTGTAGAGGTTTTAATTATTTTAAATTCAACTTAATTTAAATAGCTTTCAAAATTTGGGCACAAATTTGGGCGCATATTTAGTAAATTGCAACACTATGAAATTTATAATTTATGGCTAAAGTATCTTTTTTCCTTAGAAGTACGGTTAAGAGCAAACCAAGCAATATTTGCATAAGGCTCAGAGATAAAGACCTTGATGTAAGACTTGCCATATCAGAGTTAAAATGTCTTCCTGATGAATGGAAAAACGGAAAATGTAAAATTGCATCAAAAAAAATGTTTGATACAGATACCGAATCAATTAATACAAAGCTTTCTAAAATTGAATCACATATACTGCAAAAATATTCCGACCAAAATAGCATTTTAAATTACAAAATATGGTTACAATCTTGTCTTGACGAAATATTTAAACCGAAAGTAAAAACTATATATTCATCGAATCTCATTGAATTTATAGATACTTACTTAGAACTCAATAAAAGTACAATAGCAGTAAGAACCAATTATAAAATTAAGGTTCTAAAAAGTATGCTTACTGATTACTGTAACCATAATAAAAGAGTTCCAATAATTGAATTTAAAAATCTTGATAATTATTTCAAAGACGATTTTGAAAAATATTGCTTGAATATAAATTATAAACATGAAACAATATATAGTAAATTAAGAGATATTAAAGTTATTTCAAAATTTGCAAGTAATTACGATATTGAAACCCACCCACATACAAAAGAATGGAAATTGGGTTTAAGTAAATTTAAAAAGGATAAGCCGAAGCATATTTACTTAAATTTTGAAGAATTAGAAAGTATAAAAAAATCTGCACAACCACATGATTATCTTGACAATGCAAGAGATTGGCTGATGATAGCCTGTTTTACGGGTCAAAGAGTGAGTGATTTTCTGCGATTTGAAAAATCTATGATTGTGGAAGATAAAGACATAAAATATATAGAATTTAAACAGGAAAAAACAGGAAAGCTAATGCAGATTCCTTTGCTTAAAGAAGTACAGAATATATTGGATAAAAGAAATGGTGAATTTCCGAGAAAAATTTCTGATGTCAAGTTTAACAAGTATATAAAAATTGTGTGTAAAAATGCTAAAATCTCAGAAATTGTTTACGGTCTTAAATCTCAGGTCTTGGAAGATAAAACCAAAAGAGGAGTTTTAGGAGATTATCCAAAATATGAACTTGTAGCAAGCCATATCGGAAGAAGAAGTTTCGCAACTAATTTTCACACTCTAATACCTACGGCAGATATTATGTATATGACAGGTCATTCAACTGAAAAGCAGTTTTTAGTGTATATTGGTAAAACAGAAAAAGAAATGGCTGTACGAACAGCAAATAGTTTTGCTAAAATTGGTTTTTAATTAACTATTAGATAATAATTAGAAAATGCAGAAAATAGATCAAATACAGAATAATCTAGCGTTAATCAAGATATATGACAGGCATACATTAGAAAAATTTATGCTTGGAAAAAATATAACTGTTTTTGATGAAAATCAGAACTCAATCGAAAAAGTTAAGATTATTGAACATTATACCCCTATTACGCAGGAAATAAGTGATGCATTTCAAAAAAGTGGCTTTTTGTACGTCCTTACGTTTAATATTTTTAATGGAAAAGCAGATGCAAAGGAAGTACGGATCATTAATTATGTTGATTTTATTGATAAAAAAAATAACTATTCCGAAATTTTACTGGCAGATTTCAAAAAAGTATTGAGCTTGATTGAACAGGATTTAGAGGATTATGTTCTAGACAATTCTAAAACTAATCCTGATAATATAAAAGATCTTATTAATAATAAAATACTTGCACAATATCATAATTCTATAATAGTTTTTAAACAAAACTATAACACATACGAGATGGTTAATAGTGTTTTTAAAGATCCTGTTACTTTTTTCATTGACATTGAGAATATGAAAAAGATGTCTTTACTATTTAATAAAGCTATTGCATCAACTATTGAAAAATATAAAAAATACATAGATAAGGATTCAGCTTTTTATAAAAAGTACAAAGAGGAACATAAATTTATTCTAAAGAGCGAAAAGAAAAACAAGAAAAAGTTCAAAGAGAAAAAACACGAAGATAATATCGAATGGAAGGATATATTCAAAGAAAAGTCTGTCTATAAACAATTTATTAAATATGCAAAAAAACATATAATAAATAGGTTTATTGATTATTCTTTTATTTTCCAGAAAATGAAGCATCATGAAATTATTCATAACTATACTCATTTCAAATATATTGATTGGTTGAGAGATAATAATTTTATTACTGATAAAGACTATGAAGAGTTTGTAAAAAACGCAGGATTTAGAAGCCTTTCAAAGTCATCTTCTGAACAGAGGGAAAATAATTTTAATAATATTTTTAATCTTTAAATTTTTTATCGGAAAAAAGTTCCGAAAATCGGAAAATCAGCCAAGCTAAATTTGCATCATAATCTTAAACAAATAAAAATTATGACAAATTCAGCCATTCAATTGATGCAAATAGATATAGAATCTTTTGGTCAGTTTATTCAAAAACTAGTTAGGGAAGAATTAGAAAAAATCATTCCTACACAATCAGAGGAAAAAGAGTTTTATACCCGTGAAGAGACTTCAAAACTTTTAAATGTAAGTCTGACCACTTTATTCCATTGGAATAATCAAGGAGTACTTAAAGCTAAAAAGATTGGGAAACGAGTTTACTATTCGAAATCTGATGTACTATCACTATTAACTTGCTAATTTCTATCAATCAGTTCTACTGATTTTAAATCCCCATTTAACAATCAATTATTAACAGCATTTAGCCGTAGTAAAATACTATGGGGTGCTACTGCTATGCTAAGTTTAAAATTATACAAAATGCAAACAAACTTAATTAATCAAACAACTAAAGAATCTGTTAAAAATGAATATGCAAAACTCCTTAAAGAATGGAATAAACTTAAAAAAACTACTGATTTTCCTTTCTCTAAGTATACAGATGAAATGTTTAATGATATCAGAAAATGTTTTTCTAATAAGATCCTTCTTGAAATTAAAGCGCCTCAATATTTAAGAGAAATCAAGGAAATACATTTAACGGGTAAGTTAGACTATAATTTTATAAAAGCCTTTTCTCCGACATCGCAAAAAATATATTGGTTTATGGAATTCCAACATCTATTTTCCGATAGAGAATATTGGGATAATTTAGCTTATGCTCATCTTATGCAATCTTATGATCCTAATTTACCACATGAAATTTTGTTAGCATTGTTTCTTTCTAAGAGAGATGGAAAAAAATACTTAATGCATGAAGAAGATTGGGCTTTTTTTGAAGCTTTACCTGATAAAATTACAGTTTATAGAGGTATGAGTGAAAAAGAATTTAAAAGTGGCAAATTCAGATTTAGCTGGACTTTAGATAAAAGTATTGCTGAACAATTTAAGGTAAGAAATAGTCAATATTACGGGCAAAAGACATTGGTACATGAGCTAGAAATTGAAA
Source organism: Chryseobacterium candidae (assembly GCF_004916905.1). Taxonomy (GTDB): domain Bacteria; phylum Bacteroidota; class Bacteroidia; order Flavobacteriales; family Weeksellaceae; genus Chryseobacterium; species Chryseobacterium candidae. The sequence goes on along the minus strand of NZ_SDLV01000053.1, from coordinate 6,885 downwards.
AAAGTAAGATCATAGCTTATATGGGTAAAACTGAGAAGGAAGTTATTATAATATTTTAATCTTATAATTAAAAGCTACATTATACACGGGAATAAGGCTGGATAAGAAAGATCTTTTTCTTATAATGCTGCACCACACTTCATGCACCTACTGTAAAAGCCTCATAAACGCCCGAAAAATCAACTAAAACATTTTATAACATATAACTCAAAGGCATAGTGAAAACTACTGTTATAGCTCTTGCTATGCCTTTTTTAAACTAAAAATTATGATTAATAAAATAAATAATTGTACTAACAGAACCATTACAGATTCATTTAATAACATCGGAGAAGTAGTCGAATTTATCCGAACTCCGCCATCAGAACATCTAAAATTAGTTCTGGATGCCCGATCTTTAGAAAGAGGTTGTAAAGAATATCAAAACATAAAAAAGTATAAGCTGCCTGCAATAACTATTAATTTCCAGTACTCAAACAATTATATTAGAGGAAAGAACTTGAGTAATCCAACAGGATACTTGTATATTGATGTTGATAACCTGACTGAACAGGATCTAGAGATCAATACTGCATATGTATGTGCTTACTGGCGTAGCTTATCTAATAAAGGTTTGACTTTAGTAGTGAAAGTGGATGGATTGACACCTGATAATTTCAAAATTGCTACTAAAGAGATTGCTAATGCGCTAGATATACCTTATGATCCGCAGGCGGTATCAATTGATAGGCTTACTATATTATCCTATGATCCTAATGCTTACTATAATGATAATGTGGAGGTTTTTCCTGTTACGGAAATGATACCATTGGAAATTGTGCAGGATAATACAGCGGTAGACACAGAAAAAAGTACCCACTACAATACTATAAATTATAACTCAATAGGGTATGATTGTAATGGGTACAAATTAAGATTTAATAATCTTGATGAACTATTGCAAGCGTACGATATAATGTATGATGAACATGGCTTTTATGATTTAGGTAGAGATACTAAATTAAATTACGCTCAGGTGTTCGTTCCCTTTAAAAAGGTTTCTGAAGGTAATAGAGAGAATATTTTAAAAAGTATAACATATCAATTGATTGCTTTAAACAAGGAAGTAGATAGAAGTACTCTGTTAAAATATCTTTACTCTGTCAACAGTGGCAAAATGAATCCGCCTTTGGAGAAAAATGAGGTAATGGAAACCTTTGAAAAAGTTTATCGTAAGCTAAATGATATTGAACCGATTATTAATGCTGAACGTAGATTTATTTATGATAAGCTAAAAAAACTCAGTCCAACAGATAAAAGAAGGTTTAATCTAAAAAAGATCAATCAAGATCGTAAAGATAAAACCATATCAGAAATACTGAATACTATGCAGGGCTGGGATTATAGTCTGAATGGTAAAATAACGATCAATAAGCTTTGTGAGACTACAGGTAAGAACAAGAAAACAATCCAGGCTTATTATAAGGGTTTAAAAGCTGAAATTGTTGTTAATAGGCAAAATAATTTTAAGGAGTTTATCAAGAGAAATCAATTGTTAAAAGACTTAGATGATCTGATGAAGTATGATTTAAGAGATTTGACTTTTGATGAATCCGAATTATAATATGGATATAATGATTTAATTAATACTTAGTCTGACAGTTATCAATAAATTAAATAACTTTAAAATTAAACTGTCAGACCAAGTTATGATTATTACAAATTAAGTATTAACTAATCCAGATTATTCTTTAATTTAAACCAATAATTAAAAATTCATTATTAGTTTCATTCGTTTTATTTAAAGCATAACCATAATTTCCGAGATCAATTACATGTACATTATTATAATTTTTATACTCTAATAAAAGATTTGCAATTTGATCTATTGTTGGTACACCATTATTCCTATAGGAAATAACAATATTGCTAAAACGATATCTTTCTATTAGAATTTCCAAGTCTCTTAAAAAAGTCTTAGGGTCTTCAAACTCATTGCTTCTATTAATTTGTATTTCTTTATTTTTTTTCGCAAGATCAAGTGAATTGGGAATTTCATAATAATTTGCAAGTCCCTCCAGAAAATGATATTTTGAGTGATAAGTTGTATGATGCCCCTTGTTATTGAAATAAGGAGGATCAATATAGATTAAATCTGCTTGTTCAAAACATTCTAATGCAGAAAAATTTACGGATCTATTTACTAATAAGTTATCAAAATTGAATTTATCTAGTTCATTAATAAATCTTTTAAAAAGCTCTTCAAAACTTCTTTCCCAAGTTTTTTTATTGCCAAAATTTCCATTTGTATAATTTATTCGCATATTTAAATTATTCCTATGAAATAAATTATAAGGTCTTTTAATTATACAAGCTTGAAAAATAATATAATAAGCACTGGCTTTTTTATTTTCCTCTAAATTTGCTATATTTTGTATAAAAATATCGATCTGTCGATTTTCAGCTTTCGTAAAATATATACCTTCAAAATTATCCTCAATTATTGATAAATATTCAATTCCCTCGATAGGTTTTAAAAGACTAACAGCTTCCTCAAATGTTAAAAAATTACGATTCTGTACAATTAAAGCTTTGCCGATGATACTATTAAATTTAAATATATCGTTGTAAATTACTCTTTTATTGTGTCTTTTCGCATAATATGAAAAAATACCAGATCCTCCGAAAATATCTAAGACAGAATCAAAATTTACATTTAAATCATTTAAAACATTCCATATTTTTTCTATTAGCTTTCTTTTAGATCCATAATATCTTGTGACAGGAAGGTTTATAGGGGGCATACTTCAAGGATTAGAGATTTTAACTTGTCAAATTCTGGTTCAGAAATACACTGTAATATCTCATTTTCTTTATCTGGGATTGGTACGTCAAACAAATATGGTATACTACTTAAGCCGTCTCTCTTTTTATTATAAATTTTATGTTCATTAATAAAATATTTAAAATCTTGTACAGATTCCTCACTATATGCGCTTACCATTAAAAACTTTATTTCAATTTTTTTATTCGTTAAGTTCTTCAAAAGATTTATAATCTTAGAAATTTTCTTAATATGTGATTCAATATAATATTTTGTAAGTTTTGTTTTTGTTTCAACAATATATAGGGTATTCTTGGTTTTTATTAAAAAGTCAATTTCACACTTGAAATCGATAGATTCTAGTTCAATATTCCTCATGAATTCATAATCATTCTCTCTTAGTATTCTATCAAAAAAATCTTCAAAATAATTTTCAATAAAATAATAACTAATTTCTGGCTTTAAGGTGTGAATATTGTTTTTTCTCTTTCTATTTCCTTGGCTATTTCTAAAATGGCTCAAATTGTCCTCTCCATTATTATTTAACCAATGGATTAAATTATATTCTCTACCAATTTTTTCTTTAGCATAAATTCCCAGAGCAGTATGATTTTCTTTTGATTCTGACACTAAAAATTCAAAGTTTTCAATATACTTTAGTTGACTTATTAATGTGACCTTTTCGAAAAAAATTAGAAATTCTTGAGGAATTATTTTTTCATCTTTTATATATAAATTGTATTTTAAGAAAGAAAGTAATTTATTTAGTTCTCCATCATTAATTTTGTGTTTGAATTCTGTTAACTCTTTTCCACTTGCAGATATAGGACTAATTTTCGTTTTGGTAGAATAATTATATAAAAACATTTGCCAGAAAAAATCTAACATTTTCTCATTACTTATATAATCAGTAATGTCAATTTTTGTATATGGTATTAATGTTTTTTGTAATAAAATTCCAATTGTTGCATTGCTTTCATTATCACTTACTAAATAAACATCTTCACTGTTAATGAGATCTTCATTTATTAAAAAAACACTACTATAACATGAATTATTGATCCATATATCTTTGTCGTCTATAGAGTCCTTTGTATATTTGGTTTCATCTAAAAGGTCTATATCTAAGAATGGTAATTGTGGCTTGATTGTGGAATCAACGGTCTCAATTATATCCTTATAGAATGTATCGCTTTCAAATAAATTAATTTTACTGAGGCTATTCCTTATTTTTTCATCATTTAGGTTACCTATAATATCTTCTAATAATCCGAATTTTTTAACAGCTCTAATAAACCTTGTTTTAAAATTCTTTTCATCATTAACACTATAAACAAAAGTTTCGATTTTATTTATTAATAATACATCAGATTCAATAAATTCATTTAAGATGTTTTCTTCTTTTAATACTTGACTATTATAATGATTTGCGATTTCAGTAAATATGTCTTTTTCATTATACTGATCAAGTTCAGAATCTCTCAACCCAATTTCTGTATAAAAATCTTCTTTAAATAATTCTTTTAAAAAAATCTTTTCCTGGTCTGGATCAATGTCATATATTTGTTTGCCAATATCAAATGCTAAATTACATATTGCAAAAACTACTGAGTCTAAAACAATTCTAAAATTAATTTCTTTAATTGGAGTCTTATTCAACATAATTATAAATTGTTTTGACTATAAATAGATATTACATCACTGACAACTTCCTCTTTGTCAAAGTTTTTACGATAAATTTCTAATAATGTAAATAAAACTTTAGGTTCATAATCAATTATTTTGATTTTATTATCCTCATTTTCCAATAAACTATTAGTTAATTCAAGCTTTTCAGGTGAGTAAATAACAATTTCATGATCGGGATAATTGTTAGTTAATTTACTGACTTTAACTTTTTCATTATCCAAGTCTTCTAGAAGATCATTAAAAATAAAATAGTGAACTTTTTCTAAGAGGTCATCAACAAATACTCTTTCTTGTCTATTCAGTTTTTGAGTATCAAACTGTAAAGATTCAATATAATATTCAAACGGATCAAAAAACTTTCTATGTATATTTTTAAATGCTTCATCTCTTTCTAAACCAGAATAGGTGTCATAAAATATCTTAGATAAGTTATAATCTTCTAAAGTTGTTTCAAAAGGTTGAATTAGCTCTTCTTCAAATAATATTTTTGCAATATTTTGAATATTTGTTCTGTTAATTTGGCTTAAAGACTTTCTTATTCTTGTTACAACAGCTTCTACTTCCTTTTTTGTACCAAATAAATCATTTAGGTATATAATAAGTTCTTTTAAATCTTGAGGATTGGTTAAAGGTTCAATCGTTATGATGTCATTTTTAATTCTAGTATATAAGGCATTGTTTGCTTCACTAATAGAATTTGAATCAGTACTATCTGTCATTGCAATAATAAGATAATGTCCGTTTATTAAATTAAACAGATCTACTAATTCTCTATATGAGGTCAAAAAATGATTAAATCTTATTTTTGATTTTTCTCTTATCTTTTCTATTTCGTCGATTCCAAAAATTAAAAAAACATTTTCGTTTGCTAAAAGATTGAGAAAGAATACTAAAATTTCTCTCCTATTGAAATCTTTTAATTGTTCTATTTTGTATTTATCAAAATATCTTTTATTATATAACCTTCCAGTACCTAAATATATTAATTCTTTTAGAACCTCGTCGTCATGTTTTGGATTAAATAAAAATTTAGAGTACTCCTTTATTTCTGCAAAATTACTTTGAAAATCATTCACAAAATTTTTTAATTGTTGATCATTATTTCTATTATGCTTAATCGCAGAAATTAAATCATCTAAATGGCTATCTTGAATAATTTTTAACAAGAAAATTATTAAATCCGTTCTCTCAATATCAGCTCTAACATTATGAACTTTTATATTATATTCTTTATGAATCGTAAAAAATAGTTGAATATATTTAAGTAGATTTGTTTTACCATTCCCATAACTGGCAATAATAAGATTCGATGTCATTCTTGATGAATCAATTTTTTCAATTTTTTCACCAATTATTTTTTTTAAACTTTCTTGACCAACAATATAATATGGCAATTCTGGTACTTTTCCTTCCGCAACATCCATTTTAAAGGTGTTCAGTTTTTTACCTTCTGGAAGTGATAGTTTTTCCCACAGATTATTAATTTTCATTTTTTTATTTTGATATTTATTATCGGTTTGTTTCTTACATAGAAACGTTTTCTTCGATCAATTGAGCTAACAATATTATTAAAAAAAATATTATAATTACTTTTTTCATTTTCGTAAAACTCATTTAAGAACTTTTGGAAACCTTCATAAGAAATTCTCATACCATCTTTCAAGTCATATAAATTTACAAAACCCAAATCATTTGCTTTAAGAATGCTTGTTTTATACACGTCCAAAAACTTATTTCTGTTTTGGAGATAATTTTTCTTACTTCTGAAATTTTGTTTTTCATAAGTATTAAAACTATTAAGTAATTTCATGTAATCTTCTTCAAATCCCATTTGTTGGATTTCTTTTAAAAATATTTTTTTTATGTTGAAATTTGTGTCTAACAAACCAATTTCATCCATCCAAAACATTCTTACTTTATTATAGTTATCCAGACTTGACGAAGTAAAATTAAAATGTCTAATTCCAAAATGTAGATCAAGAAAATTAAAAATTTCGTTTTTAAATTCTTTTAATTTATATTTTTTTTGAATTTTAATAAATAATGCTGTAGAAATAAAAAAATGAAAGTCGACTTCTATTATTCTTTGAAAAAAAAATTTCTGTTCTTTACTTGATAATTTGAAAAAATTTGCTCTAAGTGATAATAAAAGTTTTCCTTTTTCAGTTAATTTATTTTTTTCATTTATTAAGTGAAATTTATCTTTTGCTAAGTTTATAAAATACGAAGCTGCTTTATAAGTAGAATAAATTTGTTTTTCGACAGGAGTATTTCTGTTTTTTATTATTTGAGGAATTTGTTCGAATAACTCTTTACGATTTTTGTTTTCTAAATAGCTAAATACTGCATCAACTGAATTTTTACTAGGAAGCCCATTATATTCTTTTAACTCG
>NZ_SDLV01000052.1 GCF_004916905.1 Chryseobacterium candidae | reverse complement strand
TGACTCATCACGAAGATAATAATTTTTGAAAGCAATTCACAACTAAGTTGGTTAACTTGCAGAAGATAAAGTTGCTGTGACTCATCACGAAGATAATAATTTTTGAAAGCAATTCACAACTAACGAGCAAAATACTACTCAAATGAGTCTGCTGTGACTCATCACGAAGATAATAATTTTTGAAAGCAATTCACAACTCCTGATTATAATCCTTTTGAAGAATATTTGCTGTGACTCATCACGAAGATAATAATTTTTGAAAGCAATTCACAACCTTTGCATACTTCGAAGATAATTCAACGGCGCTGTGACTCATCACGAAGATAATAATTTTTGAAAGCAATTCACAACAAAGATAGCGAATTACTTGTAATCAGACCTGCTGTGACTCATCACGAAGATAATAATTTTTGAAAGCAATTCACAACGTAATGCCTAAGACAGCTTATCAGCAAGGTGCTGTGACTCATCACGAAGATAATAATTTTTGAAAGCAATTCACAACGTTCGCGTATTCAGGGTATGAAGGTTGACCGCTGTGACTCATCACGAAGATAATAATTTTTGAAAGCAATTCAC
>NZ_SDLV01000013.1 GCF_004916905.1 Chryseobacterium candidae | reverse complement strand
TTAAATATTGTCTAATTTTATGTCAACCTATTTTAGGACTAGTCAATTTTAAAAACGTTTATGCATCAATTTTTGCATATTTTGCATTTTTTTCGATAAATTCTCTTCTTGGCGGAACCTCATCTCCCATTAACATTGAGAAAATACTGTCTGCCTCCACTGCATTATCAATGGTTACCTGTTTCAGGATTCTATGCTCAGGATTAAGGGTAGTTTCCCAAAGCTGTTCAGGATTCATCTCTCCAAGACCTTTGTAACGTTGTACCTCTACTCCTTTTCCGTCCGGAGACATTTCTAAAGTAAACTCTTCACGTTCTTTTTCGTTGTAAGCATATACTTTTTTGTTTCCTTTCTTTAATAGGTATAAAGGTGGTTGAGCGATATAGATATATCCGTTCTCAATAAGTTCTTTCATATACCTGAAGAAGAAAGTAAGGATCAATGTAGAAATGTGAGATCCGTCAATATCGGCATCGGTCATGATAACGATCTTGTGGTATCTTAGCTTAGCCATATTCAATGCTTTGCTATCTTCTTCTGTACCTACAGAAACTCCAAGTGCTGTGTAGATATTTCTGATTTCTTCATTGTCATAAACTTTATGAAGCATAGATTTTTCTACATTCAAAATTTTACCTCTCAATGGAAGGATAGCCTGAAAGTGTCTGTCTCTTCCCTGCTTAGCAGTTCCACCTGCGGAATCTCCCTCTACAAGGAAAATTTCAGATTCAGCCGGATCTTTTGATGAACAGTCAGATAATTTTCCAGGAAGACCCGAACCTCCCATCGGAGATTTTCTCTGAACCATCTCACGGGCTTTTTTAGCAGCTTGTCTTGCTTTTGCGGCCAAAACAACTTTCTGAACGATCAGTTTTGCCTCAGAAGGGTTTTCTTCCAGGAAATTAGTAAGCATTTCCCCAACAATTTTATCTACCGCTCCGGAAACTTCAGAGTTTCCTAGTTTTGTTTTAGTCTGTCCTTCAAACTGAGGCTCCATTACTTTTACAGAAATCACAGCTGTTAATCCTTCACGGAAATCATCTCCTGTAACTTCTACTTTCTCTTTCTGTGGAATACCCAGATCATCAGCATATTTTTTAAGGGTTCTCGTCAAAGCACGTCTGAAACCTGCCAAGTGAGTTCCTCCTTCATGAGTGTTGATGTTGTTTACGTAAGAGTGAAGATTTTCGTTGAAAGAAGTATTGTAACGCATTGCTACTTCTACAGGAATATCATCTCTTTCTCCTTCCATGAAGATTACATGTTCCATGATAGACTCACGGTTTCCGTCAATGTAAGCAACAAATTCTTTTAATCCCCCTTCAGAATGAAAAACTTCTGAACGGAAAGATCCGTCTTCCAATTTTTCTCTTTCATCCGTTAATGTAATGGTAATTCCTTTATTAAGGTAAGAAAGCTCTCTTAAACGGTTTGCTAATGTATCGTAATTATAAATTAATTCTGTGAAGATGGTATCATCCGGCTGGAAAAACTGCTTGGTTCCTCTTTTTTCACTGTGACCAATCTCCTCAACACCTGTTTGAGCTTTTCCTCTTGAATAAATCTGCTGGTAAACATTTCCGTCTCTGTAAACCGTAGTGATCATCTCGTTGGAAAGAGCATTCACACAAGAAACCCCAACTCCGTGCAGACCTCCCGAAACCTTATAAGAGTCTTTGTCAAACTTACCTCCGGCTCCAATTTTTGTCATTACAACTTCAAGGGCAGATTTCTGTTCTTTTTCGTGGAAATCAACCGGAATACCTCTACCGTTATCACTTACTTCAATTCCGTTTCCTTCCTTGATGCTAACGAAGATCGTGTCGCAGTATCCTGCCAATGCCTCGTCAATAGAGTTATCTACTACTTCATAAACCAAGTGGTGAAGTCCTCTGACTCCTACATCACCAATGTACATTGAAGGACGCATACGAACGTGCTCCATTCCTTCCAATGCCTGAATACTACTAGCTGTATATTGTTTTTGACTCATATTAAAAATTAAAAATCCTGCTACATGCAAAGACTTACAAATATCGTGATTTTTTTCGAGGTATGAAAGTTAAAAAGTGTCAAAAAAATGTAGAGTTTTCTTTAGAAAAACATAAGGATTAGTGAGCCGGTAAAAGAATCAAAATTAAAATGTATTGTTGAGATAGCAACTGTTGTAAATCATATTCAACATCAATAATTTATGCGTAAATTTATTTACTGAAAAGTTGATATTATGGATGATTTTATAGCAGCACGCGCTCAGATGGCACTCTCTCTGGGCTTTCATATCATATTCTCCTGTGTGGGTATGGTGATGCCTTTTCTGATGGCTTTTGCCCATTGGAAATACCTAAAGACCAATAATGAAGTATATAAAGGACTGACAAAAGCATGGAGCAAAGGGGTAGCTATCCTTTTCGCTACCGGAGCAGTTTCAGGAACAATGCTTTCCTTTGAACTTGGACTTCTATGGCCTGGATTTATGAAACATGCCGGTCCTATTTTCGGGATGCCTTTCTCTCTGGAAGGAACAGCCTTTTTCATTGAAGCAATTGCTATCGGTTTCTTTTTATATGGCTGGGAAAGATTCAATAAATGGTTTCACTGGTTCTGCGGGTTTCTTGTAGGATTGAGTGGACTTGCTTCCGGAATTCTGGTGGTAGCGGCCAACTCGTGGATGAACTCTCCCGCCGGTTTTGATTATATTAACGGGCAGTATCTTAATATAGATCCTATTAAAGCGATGTTCAATGATGCATGGTTTCCGCAGGCTCTCCATATGACGGTGGCTGCATTTTGTGCAACAGGATTTGCTGTAGCTGGAGTACATGCTTTTATGATTATGAGAAAAAGAAATGTTGAATTTCATACCAAAGCTTTCAGAATTGCGGTAGGTTTTGCCTTAATTGGAGCATTCGGCGCGCCTTTAAGTGGCGATGTTGCTGCAAAATCGGTAGCAGAAAGACAACCTATCAAACTGGCGGCTATGGAGGCTCATTTTGAAACTGAAAAAGGGGCCTCATTTGTGATCGGGGGAATTCCTGATGAGGAAAAAGAAGAAGTGAAATATGCGGTAAAAATTCCAAAAGTGTTAAGTTTTCTGGTGAGCAATGATTTCAATGCTGAAGTAAAAGGTCTTAAGGATTTTCCGAGAGATGAATGGCCTCCGGTTGCTGTTGTTCATTATGCTTTTCAGATCATGATTTTCTTTGGAGTGGTGATGATAATTATTGGAGTGATCTATTTATATGCTTTCTTCTTCAAAAAAGATTGGCTGAATAAAAACTGGTTATTAAAAACGTTCTTAATAGCAACACCTTTCGGATATATTGCGTTGGAAGCCGGATGGACAGTGACAGAAGTAGGAAGACAGCCTTGGATTATTTATGGAATCATGAGGACGGTAGACGCTGTAACTCCTATGCCGGGAATACAGTATTCATTCTATTTCTTTACTGCTATTTTCGTATCATTATCATTGATCCTTGTTTTCCTTTTAAAGAGACAGATTCAAATGGTACCGAAACTTTACGATCCTACAGATGCTCAGTTTAACGATAAAAACAAAAAATCATGATTTACATTGTAATAGGTTTTCTCTGGCTATCCATCTGTCTTTATATTATTCTGGGCGGAGCTGATTTCGGAGCTGGAATTGTGGAGCTTTTCACCCATAAAAAAGCCCGCCATAAGACTCAGGAAATCATGTATGAATCTATTGCCCCTGTTTGGGAAGCCAATCATATGTGGCTGATTATTTCTATTGTAATTCTTTTTGTGGGGTTTCCTGAAATTTATACCACCATGTCAACCTATCTGCATATTCCTTTGGTTTTGATGCTTTTGGGAATTATTGCAAGAGGAACAGCATTCACCTTCAGACATTATGATGCTGTGAAGGATCACTGGCAGGTTTTATATACTCAGATCTTTTATTATGCCAGTCTTTTAACTCCTTTCTTTTTGGGATTAATTGCTGCGGCAACCGTTTCACATTCTATCAATCCTGATGCTATAGGTTTTCTGGATCTGTATGTGTTCAGCTGGCTGAACTGGTTTGGGGTTTCCGTAGGTTTATTTACGGTAGCGCTTTGTGCTTATCTTGCTTCTATTTTTTCATTAAGAGAAACACGTGATAAAACTGATCTTTCATTAATGATCAGAAAATCCAAACAGACGATGATCTTTGTTGTGATTACAGGTATTTTGGTATTTTTGACCGCTTATATTTCAGACATTCCCCTTTTGATGTGGGTATTTTCTAAACCTTTGGGGATTATGGCCATTGCCTTTGCTACGATTGCCTTATTGCTTATTCTAAGAGCCTTGAACCGTCAAAAGCTGCTTCCTGTTCGTGCTTTGGCTGGATTTCAGATGGTGATGATTTTAGTGGCGGCAACGTATCAGCATAATCCGGATATTATTTTATTAGGAAACGGACAGCATCTTTCATTACTGGAACATATGGCTCCTGAGAAAACCATTGCGGCATTGGGATGGGCACTGATGCTGGGTTCATTATTTATTCTTCCGTTTTTATTTTATCTGATGGCTTCTTTCAGTAAGTTGAGAAAATAGTGAGTATGCAGGGTTATAAGCATAAGGCAGAACTTATTGAAGAGCTTAGGAAAAGATTCCGGCTTTACGATCAGGAATTTGATGATATTACAGAAAACGATAAAGATCTTGTTCAACCGGGAGTTGACAAAACGCCATCGCAAAATATCTCCTATCAATTGGGCTGGACTCACCTGCTCTTACAATGGGAATCCGATGAAAGCCAAGGAATTGAAGTAAAAACTCCCACTCCTGATTATAAATGGAATAATCTGGGAGGATTATATCAGTCTTTTTATAATGAATATGGTTCCTATAGTTTACAACAGCAAAGACAGCTGCTTAGAAATCAGGTTGATGAAATTATCAACTGGATAGAAAGCCTTGATGATGATATACTATTTATTCCTGGCAAAAGAAAATGGGCAACAAAACCCGCACTATGGCCGGTCTGGAAATGGATTCATATCAATACCATAGCTCCGTTTAAAAATTTCAGGGTACAGCTTCGGAAATGGAAAAAAGAAAAAGGTACAGAATAGATTTGTACCTTTTATATTTTATAACCTCTTTCTTATATTTTGATAGATCATATTGAATATTGCTAAAACAAATTTGATACAAATCACAATTACAGCAGTAATAATAATTGCAGGAATAGCAAGAATTGATCCTGTAATAGTCCATCCATTATCTATTAATGAATAAAAGCTTCCTCCTATAATTCCTAAAAGCACCAGCATTGCTACAACAATCATCCACCAGTTTTTTCCTTCATAATAAGCAACATCAGATAAAATATATCCAAACCTTTTGCCGTACAGGACTTCTAAAAACATACCTTTTTCATTAGTAATAATAACTTCTTCTCCTTTTGCAAGAATTCTTTTTGAAACCTCAACATCATTATTATTATAAAATAAATTGACATATTTTTCTTTTTGAGCATGATCATAGATCCTTTTCATCTTTATAGATTCCTGACTCATTTCTTCAAGTGCATGCGAAGTAAATACTTCATGAAAATCATAATTCACTCTTGTTTTTGATTCATAGAAAACTACCGTACAAGAATCATCAATAAGCTTTGCTTTTTTTAGAATATAAATTTTTGAGAAATCTTTTTTAATATAACTTTTCTTTCCTTTCAAATAGATTTCCATCCAGTTAATTCCATTTCGCCTTTTTTCACGGTTAAAATCTACAATTTCTCCTTCGTGTAAAAAGTCAGACGTTTTGGAGTTTTCTTCATGAGCCGAATATAGCACCACAGGTTGAAGAATTTTAATTCGTTTTGACATGTTCAATAGGTTTTCAGCCAGTTTTTCAGGAGATGAATATACAAATAAAACCTTCTTTTACAATGCCCTACAAAAAAAAAGACTGCCCAAAAGCAGTCTTTCTATTTATACTATTTATTGTATTAAATCTTAAGCCAATTTCATCAAAAGATTTTCATCAATTTTCTCTACTTTCACAATATTATTCTTTGTTAAAGTTTTGGAAGCTTTATCCCATTTTTTACCGGATAACTGGCTTCTTTCTTTTACTTCCGCTAAAGACATTGCTTCTTCCTGAGAATTAAGGATTTCAAGGATTACTTTTTCATCCTCCCCTAATTCAATTTGTGGAACCGCTTTTTCAGGTCTCATCTGAGGGAAGAATAATACTTCCTGGATAGATGCATTATTCGTTAAGAACATGATTAATCTGTCCATACCGATTCCTAATCCTGAAGTTGGAGGCATACCATATTCCAGCGCTCTTAAGAAGTCCTGATCGATGAACATCGCTTCATCATCTCCTCTTTCAGATAACGCCATCTGTGCTTCAAAACGCTCTCTCTGATCAATAGGATCATTAAGCTCCGAATAGGCGTTCGCGATTTCTTTACCGCACACCATTAATTCAAAACGTTCTGTTAAGCCTTCTTTGCTTCTGTGTTTCTTTGTTAATGGAGACATTTCGATCGGATAATCTGTAATGAAAGTCGGCTGAATGAAGTTTCCTTCACATTTCTCACCGAAGATCTCATCAATTAATTTTCCTTTACCCATAGTCTCATTCACTTCAATACCGATAGACTTGGCAAAATCGTATAATTCCTTCTCTGTTTTTCCTGTAATATCGAATCCTGTAAATTTAAGGATCGCTTCTGTCATGGAAACTCTTGGATAAGGAGCTTTGAAGTCTACATTGTGTTCTCCGAACGTCGCCGTTGTAGTTCCGTTTACCTGGATAGCACAGAATTCCAGTAATTTCTCAGTGAAATCCATCATCCAGTTGTAATCTTTGTACGCTACATAGATTTCCATAGCCGTAAATTCCGGGTTGTGAGTTCTGTCCATTCCTTCATTTCTGAAGTTTTTAGAGAACTCATATACTCCGTCAAAACCACCTACGATCAATCTTTTCAGATACAATTCGTTAGCAATTCTTAAATATAATGGAATATCTAACGCATTGTGGTGCGTGATAAACGGTTTTGCTGCTGCTCCACCAGGGATAGACTGTAAGATTGGTGTTTCCACTTCAAAATATCCAGCGTCATTAAAGAATGTTCTCATGGCATTGAACAGTTTTGTTCTCTTCACGAAAATTTCTTTCACCTGTGGATTTACCGTTAAATCTACATAACGCTGTCTGTATCTTAATTCAGGATCTGTAAACCCGTCATGTACAACACCGTTCTCATCAGTTTTAGCCTGAGGCAGCGGACGTAAAGCCTTTGTAAGAAGGGTAAAGTTTTTTACTAAAACGGTCTTCTCTCCTACCTGAGTGGTAAACAATTCTCCCTCGATACCGATAATATCACCAATATCCAATAGGTGTTTGTATACTTCATTATATAGTTCTTTATCTTCACCCGGACAAATCTCGTCTCTGTTGAAATAAACCTGGATTTTTCCTTTAGAATCCTGCAATTCTGCGAAAGAAGCCTTCCCCTGAATTCTGCGGGACATTAATCTACCAGCGATCTTTACCTGTTTACTTTCAGAAAAGTCCTGTTTTATAGATTCTGTAGTATCTGTAATTGTATACTCATCCGCAGGGAAAGCATTAATCCCCATTTCAGTAAGCTTATTCAGCTTTTCTCTTCTAATGATTTCTTGTTCTGATAATTGCATTTCTTATTTTTCTAAAAGCGTACAAATTTAGTCATTTTTGACCTGACCATCAATGGCTTTTTTCAGAAATTTTAAAAAGTGAACAGGGAATCGATTTGAGATAAGGGCTATAAAGTATTGAAATCAACAATTGAGGTATTTAAACGCTGGGGTCGCAAAGATTATTATTATAATGGTAAAAAAACGATCGCAAAGCCGTTTCACTTAGCAAAGCACCCTATTATTAGTTAATTTAGTCTCATAATTTGAGCTATCGTGCTGGAAACTTTAAACTTTGAATTTTAAATCAACCAGGTTTTTCTGTCCTTTTGAGGAATAAACGTCCAGGCTAATATTCTGCTAACTTTTTGTCCCTGAGCCATATCAATCGTTTTGACTTCTACAGCTTTGACTTTTTTTAAAAGGTTAGTAAGCTTATTGAGATTGTCTTTTTTAGAAACCAGACACGTGAACCAAAGAACCTGCGATGAAAATAATGAACTTTCATTGATCATTTTAGTGATAAAAGCCAGTTCACCGCCCTCACACCATAATTCCGACTGCTGACCGCCAAAATTCAGTAAAGGCTGTTTGGATTTTGAGATTTTAAGGTTCTTTGTTTTTCGGATATTTCCTTTTACAGCAGACTCTTCAGAATCATGAAAAGGAGGATTGCACATCGTAAAAGTGAATCTGTCTTCAGGTTTGATGATATGGACAAAGATATGATCTGCATCAGGCTGGCTTTTCAGTTGAATAACGGAAGACAGATCCGGGTTTTGATTTAAAATATCCTGAGCATTTTTCAAAGAATCCTGATTGATATCTGTTCCCGTCATCATCCATCCATAAAATCTGTGGCTGATTAAAGGATACACAAGATTAGCTCCTGTTCCTATGTCAAGTCCTTTTACAAAACTTCCTGTTGGAGTTTTATTAAGCTCTTCGCCCAAAAGATCGGCAATATAATGTACATAATCTGCTCTTCCGGGGATCGGTGGACAAAGATTGGTATCGGGAATATCCCAGCCTTTAATGTTATAAAAATGTAAGAGCAAGGCTTTGTTGAGCAGTTTGACTGCTTGTGGAATGCTGAAATTAATGGTTACCGTCTGATAAGCATTTGTAAAAACATAGTGTTTCAGTTCCGGCACACAAGAAATAAGCTGATCAAAATCATAAGGATTACGATGCAGATTTCTTGTGTGCAGACTGGATTTTTCAGCGGACATATTTTATTTCTTCTGACTTAAAATATATTCCACCATTTTTTTGGCATCTTCTTTAGATACCTGTGGATGGGCAGCCATAGGCACACTTCCCCATACTCCACTTCCGCCTTCTATAATTTTGGAAGCCAGCAGCTCCGTATCCTTTTCAGAGTACTTACCTGCAATTTCCTTATAAGAAGGTCCTATCATTCTCTCATTAACAGAGTGACATCCTGAACAGTCCAATGTTTCGATGATCTGCTCACCTGAAAGATTAGATTGAGCCGGTTCTGAAACAGCAACTGCTTCAGAAGAAGACGCTGCTTCTGCTGTATTTTCTTTTTTAGAACAGGAAATGATCATAAGACCCAAAGTTCCTGCTAAAAGTATTTTTTTCATTATTTCTTTGCTGTAGAATCTGTTTTAGCAGCTTCTGGTGCCGGAGCAGCCGGAGTTGCAGCAGCTGGAGCAGCAGTTTTAGCAGTAGAATCCACAACAGTAGTTGCTGCTGGCTCTTCAAGCATTGTGTTGCTGTCCTGTAAAGAGTGATCTGTTTTTTTTGAACAGCTTGCTAATAATAAACCTCCGATAAATGCGATTGCTAATACTTTTTTCATTTTTTTCTAATTTGGAAACAAAAATATAAAAAATAAACTTTTAAACTTATGACAAATGTTTTCTTTAAGAAATATTTTTACAGACCGGGTTTTAATCCAATCAATAAAAAAAATAATTCAAACATCAGAGAAATTAAATAAGCTTAGTTATTTTTGTATAACGGATTATCCAAACCAAAATATAAATAGGAAGCTTATGACTAAAAAAAAATTGTTTGCTGCAACTTTCTTTGTTGTTTCCTCTAGCCTCTTTATTTCATGTGACAATTCCTCCAACGAACCACAATCACAATATTCTGATAAAATAGAATCGGTGACACTTTTAAAAACAACTAAATCATGGGATGGAACCGTATATCCGGCCTATCCTACCACACAGCCGGAAATTTCGGTTCTTAAAATTGCCGTACCTCCCAACAAAGCTTTAGACTGGCATAAGCATCCTGTTATTAATGCTGCTTATGTAGAAAAAGGGGAAATTCAGGTGGAAAGAAAAGAAGACGGCAAAACACAGTGGATTCGTAAAGGTGAGGTGCTGCCCGAGATGGTGAATATGGGCCACAGAGGAAAAACGGGAGATAAAGGAGTGACTTTAATTGTTTTTTACAGCGGAACTCCTGATACACCTTTGTCTGAACCAGTAAAATAATTGTTTTAACGCTATGTTCGCAAGGTCAATCTGTTTTATAGTGCGTTTATTTTTTTGTGCAAAGCCACTTCGTTTAGCTAATGACAATATACTTTGCTTAGTGAAACGCCTTGGCGAACGTTTAAATAATAATCTAATAACATCTTTGCGACCTCAGCGTTTAAATAAAACAATTATATTTAACTTTGGTTTAAAATTCAAAAATTCTGTTTTTCACCTGGTCATATTAAACGGTTGTAGCGGAAGGTTTTTAAAAGATTAAGGAATTGAAACAATAGCTCAAGCAGCTTAAATGAAGACTTTCTATATTAAATTTTTGTATTTTTTGATATTTTTTATTCTTGGTATTAAAAAATTTTCTACATTTGTCCCATGTTAAAAATGAACAACAATATTTGGTGGTGGCTTTCAAACTCTTCGTCGGGTCTGGAGGTATTGTCATGTTGTTAACTACAGCAGAAATAATCAAAAAACAATATATAGGCTTTGACGGATACCGTTAAAGCCTTTTTTTATTCCTTAATCTTACAAAAAACAATACAATGTTGACCAACACAATTACAATAAAAACTGTTTCGAAAAAAACACTGGGAGACCTTCATACTCCCATGAATATCTACCTTAAGATCAGGGATAAATTCCGTGATACCATTCTTCTGGAAAGCTCGGATTCAAAAAGTATTGATAATAATTTTTCCTTTATCGCCGTGAATGCCATTGCAGGAATTGAAGTGAAAAACCTCAGCGAATTTGAAATTAAGCTTCCCGCTTCAGCTCCTGTAAAACAATTGATTCATGATCAAAAGATTACAGATGTATTTGAAAACTTCAGAAATATTTTTAAATGTGAAAAAACGAATGATCCAATAGAGCAGACAGCTCAGAGCCTTTTTGGCTATACAAGCTTTGAAGCGGTACAGTTCTTTGAAAACATCAATCTTAAACCACAGAGCAAGGAAGTTGAAATTCCTGTTATGAGATACAGGTTATACCAATATGTAATTGCTATCAATCATTTCAATGATGAAATGCATATCATTGAAAATTTTATTGATGGGGTAAAATCTGAACTTCATCTTTTGGAAAATCTTATTAAAAATCAGAATACTCCGGTTTATCCTTTTGAAAAAACAAGCGAGGAAACCTCTAATATTACCAATGAAGAATATCTGGAACTGGTAAAAACGGCTCAGAAACACTGTATGCGCGGAGATGTCTTCCAGCTGGTTCTGAGCAGAAGATTTGAACAGAAATTCAAGGGAGATGAATTCAATGTATACCGTGCTTTGAGAAATATCAATCCTTCACCTTACCTATTCTATTTTGATTACGGGAATTATAAATTATTTGGTTCCAGCCCTGAAAGCCAGTTAATCATCAAAAATAATAAAGCAATTATTCACCCGATTGCAGGAACTTCCAGAAGAACGGGAAATTTTGAAGCAGACCTTGAAGCCATTGAAGTTTTAAAAGCTGATCCTAAAGAAAACGCAGAACATACCATGCTGGTGGACCTGGCAAGAAATGATCTTGGAAAACTTGGAAAAAATGTAACAGTTACCAAGCTTAAAGAAATCCAGCTGTTCTCTCACGTTATTCATATGGTAAGTGAAGTAACGGCAGATGTTGAAGATGATATCAATCCTCTTGAAATGGTTTCCGCTACTTTCCCTCAGGGAACTCTGAGCGGAGCACCAAAACATAAAGCGCTTCAGCTGATCAATCAATACGAAAAAGATTCCCGCGGATATTACGGCGGCTGTATCGGAATTATCGGACTGAACGGAACCTGCAACCAGGCCATTATGATCAGAACTTTCTTAAGCAAAAACAACACATTATTTTATCAGGCAGGTGCCGGTCTTGTAGCAAAATCTGTCCCTGAAAGTGAACTGCAGGAAGTCAACAACAAACTGAACGCCCTGAAAAAAGCCGTTGAAAAAGCAGAAAAAATAGTTGAAAAATAAGCCCTACTATTAACCAGCAACTCCATAACAAAAAAGCAATGAACAACAATATAAACACTCAACAGCCCCAGCTTAAAGTTCTCGTT
This sequence comes from Chryseobacterium candidae, assembly GCF_004916905.1. Taxonomy (GTDB): domain Bacteria; phylum Bacteroidota; class Bacteroidia; order Flavobacteriales; family Weeksellaceae; genus Chryseobacterium; species Chryseobacterium candidae. The sequence continues at coordinate 49,482 of NZ_SDLV01000013.1, read as the reverse complement.
TTCGATAACTATGACAGCTTTACGTATAACCTTGTCCAGATTATTGAAAGAATTCTGAACCAAAGAGTAGATGTGGTAAGAAATGATGAAATTACCCTGGAAGAGATTGGTAAATATGATAAAATCATCCTTTCTCCAGGTCCCGGTATTCCTGAAGAAGCGGGTATTTTATTAGACCTTATTAAAGAATATGCTCCTACCAAAAGTATTTTTGGAGTATGCCTTGGCCAGCAGGCCATCGCTGAAGCTTTCGGAGGAAACCTGATCAACCTGACTGAGATCTTCCACGGAGTAGCAACCACTACTGAACTGGTAAAAGAAAATACCAAATTGTTCAAAGATTTAAGTTCAGGACTGGAAGTGGGAAGATACCACAGCTGGGCAGTAAACCCTGAAGGTTTCCCGCAAGAACTGGAAATAACGGCTGTAGATAAAGACGGAATGATCATGGCTTTGCAGCACAAAACCTATGATGTACACGGAGTACAGTTTCACCCTGAGAGCATTTTAACTCCGGAAGGAGAAGTAATCATTAAAAACTTTCTGTTGTCATGAAAATCTCAGAAAGTCCTTCAACAAACATAAAAACACCACAAATGAAAGAAATACTGCAATACCTGTTCAACCATAATACGCTGTCCAAATCTGAAGCTAAAGCTATGATGATTGAGATTGCACAGAATAAATTCAATGCTGCGGAAGTGACGGCTTTCATCAGTGTTTTCCTGATGCGAAGCATCACATTAACAGAACTGGAAGGCTTCAGAGAAGCATTATTACAGATGGCCGTTTCTGTAGATATAGATGCCGGTAATGCCATTGACATTGTAGGAACCGGAGGAGACGGAAAAGACACCATTAATATCTCAACGCTTGCCAGCTTTGTAGTAGCCGGAACCGGACAGAAGGTAACAAAACATGGAAATTACGGAGCTTCTACCACTACAGGTTCATCCAATGTGCTGGAAGAACTGGGATATCAGTTTAAAAGCAGTTCAGAACAATTGAATGAAGATCTGGAAAGAGCCAACATCTGCTTTTTGCATGCTCCTTATTTTCATCCTGCACTGCAATCGGTTGGTTTATTGAGAAAGTCTTTAGGATTAAGGACATTTTTTAATCTCTTGGGTCCATTGGTAAATCCGGCAAAACCAAAATTTTCCATGATTGGAGTTTACAATCTGGAAATTGCAAGAATTTATCAGTATCTGCTTCAGAAAGAGGAACGTGACTTTATTCTTGTACATGGTCTGGATGGATATGATGAAATAAGCCTTACGGATGACAGCAAAATCATCACAAAAAACGGTGAAGAAATCTATTCTGCGGAAGATTTAGGCTTCAACCCGGTAACGCTGGAGGATATTAAAGCAGGAAACTCCATTCAGGAAACCGCAAAAATATTTATGAATATTCTGGAAGGAAAAGGTACGGAACAGCAGAACTCTGTGATCCTGGCCAATGCTTCAGTAGCTCTGTACAACACTCATCAATTCGGGACGTATGATGACTGTCTTCTGCTCGCTCAGGAAAGTCTGCACAGCGGAAAAGCATTAAACAGTTTTAATCTTTTGATTAATTAAATTCATTATTCACTTGCGAAGCAAAATTCACTATTGACCAAAATTAAACACAAGAAATGACTATACTGGATAAAATTATTGAACGAAAAAAAGAGGAAGTTGCAGCAGCAAAATCACGCATTTCTCTTGATCATTTAAAAAACACGGCTTTTTTTGGAAGACCAACCTGTTCTCTGAAAGAATCTATCAAAAATAAGAGCGGAATTATCGCTGAATTTAAAAGACAATCTCCTTCAAAAGGAATCATAAACAATAGTGTAAAGCCTTTGGAAGTAGTTTCAGCTTACGAAAAATTTGGAGCAAGCGGAATTTCTATCCTGACTGATCATGATTATTTCGGAGGAAATTTAAATGATGTTCTGGATGTAAGAAATGAGATTACCATTCCGATTCTGCGAAAAGATTTTATGATTGACGAGTATCAGTTTTATGAAGCAAAAAGTATAGGAGCAGATGTTGTTCTGTTGATTGCTTCATGTCTTTCACCTAATCAGGTACAGGAATTTACAGAATTAGCTCATCAACTGAAAATGGAGGTTTTACTGGAAATTCATACGGAAGATGAACTGAAACATTTCAATTCGAAAATTGATTTAGCAGGAATTAATAACAGAAACCTTAAAGATTTCAAAGTAGATCTGCAGCATTCTGTCCAGCTGAAAAACCAGCTTCCAAAAGGAGTTTTATCTGTTGCGGAAAGCGGCATTTACAGTCTTGAAGATTTTCAATTTTTAAAAGAAAAAGGATTTGACGGTTTCCTGATGGGCGAATATTTCATGAAAAATACAGATCCGGCCAACGCTTTTGAAGAATTTGCTTCTCAAATTTAAACTCAATACCAATGAACCTGCCACCTAAAACCTTTAACCTGCCACCTCAACTCAAAGTCTGCGGTCTTACAAAACCGGATCAGATTCAGGAATTGATTTCTATGAGTGTAGATTTTCTCGGTTTCATCTTCTATGAAAAATCCCCGAGATATGTTTTGAATCATCTGAGTATGGAAGAGATCTCAGCTATTGAGCATCGGGGAAAAACAGGTGTTTTTGTTAATGAAGAAACAGATGTCATTTTAAAAGCAGTTCAGCAGGCAGGATTGAATTTCGTTCAGCTTCATGGTGATGAAAGCAATCATTTCATTGCCGGATTAAGACAAAAACTAAATCCTGAGGTTGGAATCATTAAAGTCATCAGAATAGGAGATATTGATTCTGATAATAAAGATAAAATAGCACAAACGTTTACCTCCAATCTGCCACCTGTCACCTACTACCTATTCGATACTGACAGTAAAGCCTTCGGCGGAACGGGAAAACAATTCGACTGGAGTATTCTGAATGAATTCGACATCCCTCTGCCCTACTTTTTAAGCGGCGGTATTTCCGAGGAAAATATAGGGAATATTGATACATTGAAACAACAGCCTTTCGCTGTAGATATCAATTCAAAATTTGAAACAGAACCCGGCAGTAAAAATATCGACAGAATAAGAAAGTTTAAAACCCTGTTTCAGTAAAATAAATAACACATAAAAACACACAAGGATGAATATACATTTGCTAAAGAAGACATTTTATAAAACATTATTTCCGCCTAAATTCGGGAATGATAAAATTCAGAATCTGTACCGCTTTGTTTCTGAGAACGACAGCAATACAGAACATTGGGAAGTGGGAGGATTATTGTCTGATTTCATTTGTATTATTAAAGATTTTAAAGAAAGTGATATCCAGTATTTTTTTGAAAGAATCAGCTTATGGAACAGCTATTATCTGGTCATTATTTCAGATAAATTTTTAGAAAATCATGTAAGATCAAGTGTAAAGTATGACCTGGGATTGATTTATGCTAAAATTTTTCTGTTGTATGAAGATTCCGATCCTTATTTTTTAATTGATAATCTGGAAATTGCCATTACCATGTATCAGTCGGAAATAGATAAGGCAACCTTAATTGATTTAACACATAAAATAGAATTGTTATATTATAAAAAGCTGATTACGAAACAACAGTACGATTACCACCTCACCTTTATTAACAGCTTAAACCCATGAAATATCAAGTAAAAAAAACGAAAGATTTAACAGAAGCAGAAATAAAACATATTCTGGAGCTTTGGGATATTTCTGCCTGGAGCACCATGAATTCATCCTATTTCCGCTCTTTTTTCAGAGATTCAGAGTTTCATTTTCTGATGGATACGGATGAAAATATACTGGCCATTATGAGAGTGAATTTTGATTTCACCATACAAATAGCAGATACAGATTACTCCTTTGCAGAGGCTGTAGGGCTGGTTTCTGCTCATAAAAAGAAAGGGTATGGAGCTGCTTTGGTTCGTTATTTCAAAGAAAATGTTACTCAGAGAAATCTGGAAACAATTGGATTCTGCCATTCGGATCTTCGTATTTTTTATGAAAAGTGTGATGTAGAAATTCTACACGACAAAGCCAAAATGATCAAAGAAAATGTGGATTCAGAGTGGGTGAATGCTGAAGATGATGATATTTTGATTTTTCATACAACACAGGAAAGAAAAGAACGGCTCAATCAGCTGAATTCACAAAACAATGCTTATTTAATGACTAAAGAATAAAAAAATGAATTATAAAAACCCCGACGAAAACGGATATTATGGAGAATTTGGAGGAGCTTTTATCCCCGAAATGCTTTATCCTAATGTAGAAGAACTGCAAAAAAACTATCTCGAAATCATAGAATCTGAAGATTTTCAGGATGAATATCAGGATTTACTTAAAAACTATGTTGGGCGGGCTACCCCATTATATTTTGCTAAAAATCTGAGTAATAAATATAAGACTCAGATTTACTTAAAACGTGAAGACCTCAACCATACCGGAGCTCATAAAATCAATAATGCTCTGGGACAGGTTTTATTGGCAAAACGCCTCGGAAAAAACAGAATTATTGCTGAAACCGGAGCAGGACAGCATGGTGTTGCCACAGCTACAGCGTGTGCTTTGCTTGGTCTTGAGTGCATTGTTTATATGGGAGAAATTGATATCCAGAGACAAGCCCCCAACGTGGCAAGAATGAAAATGCTGGGGGCAGAAGTGGTAGCTGCCACTTCAGGATCAAAAACGCTGAAAGATGCGGTAAATGAAGCATTAAGAGACTGGATCAACAATCCTGTAACTACCCATTACGTGATTGGAAGTGTTGTAGGACCTCATCCTTTTCCTGATCTTGTAGCCAGATTTCAAAGCATTATTTCAAAAGAAATCAAAGAGCAGCTTAAAGAAAAAACCGGCAGAGAAAATCCTGATTATGTGATTGCCTGTGTGGGCGGAGGAAGTAATGCTGCGGGAACTTTTTATCATTTTGTAGAAGAGAAAGAAGTAAAAATTATTGCTGCTGAAGCCGGAGGTCTGGGTGTAGATTCAGGAAAATCTGCAGCAACAACATTTTTAGGAACACTCGGAGTTCTTCACGGAAGCAAAAGCCTTCTGATGCAGACGGAAGACGGACAGGTCATTGAGCCGCATTCTATTTCTGCAGGATTAGATTATCCGGGGATAGGACCTTTCCATGCGCATTTATTTAAACAAAAAAGAGCTGAATTCTTTAGCATTAATGATGACGAGGCTTTAAAATGTGCCTTTGAGCTTACCAGACTGGAAGGTATTATTCCTGCATTGGAAAGTTCTCATGCACTGGCTATTCTGGATAAGAAGAAATTTAATGAAAATGATGTTGTGGTGATTTGCCTGAGCGGCCGTGGAGACAAGGATATGGAAACGTATCTTAAAGAAATTAGAAGTTAGATACTAGAAATTAGTAATAACAAGTATTCACCTTCTAACTTCTAACCTCTAATTTCTAACTTCTAACTTCTATAAAAAAAAAATGAAAAAACTAAATATATACTTCACAGCAGGAATTCCGCAACTGGAAGATACCGCTGATATTATACAACTGATTCAGGATTCCGGAGCAGATATGATAGAAATCGGGATGCCTTATTCTGATCCTGTGGCAGATGGCCCTGTGATCCAGAAAGCTCATGAACTGGCGTTACAAAACGGAATGACGATTGAAAAACTCCTTTCCCAATTGAAAGCAATCAAAGACGAAATCAAAATTCCGGTTATTCTGATGGGGTACATCAATCCGGTTTTGAGCTTCGGATTTGAGAAATTCTGTGCTGCATGTGCGGAAAGCGGTGTTTCAGGATTGATCCTACCCGATCTTCCTCCTATTGAATTTGAGAAAAATTATCAGCATATTTTAAAACAGTATCATCTTAATTTCACTTTTCTTGTAACCCCGGAAACCTCTGATGAAAGGATGATCTATCTGGATTCTTTAAGTTCAGGCTTTCTGTATGCGGTAAGCTCTTCTTCTACCACCGGAAATGAAAATGCGGTTTTAAAAAATGAGAATTATCTTTCCAGACTTGCATCTCTTCCACTTAAAAACCCGGTAATGATAGGATTTGGAATTAAGTCTAAGGAAGATTTTGAAAATGTAACGGAAAAAGCGGATGGCGGTATTATCGGAACCGCTTTTGTGAATATTTTGCTTCAGGATAGAGACTGGAAGAAAAGTGTCATAGATTTTATCCATTCCATAAAAGGGTAAAATTCACTAAATTTGTATATCAAAAATTGAAATGAATACAAATCAAAATAAAGCAGTAGAATTTGAAGATTTAGGAGTCAAAGAATATCAGCCAGCCTGGGATTATCAGGAACAACTGATGAAAAACATCATTGATACCAAAATAAAAAACAGGGATCTTCCTGCAGAACAGCATAGTATTACTCCCAACCACCTTCTTTTTGTGGAACATCCTCACGTGTATACATTAGGAAAAAGCGGACACGAAGAAAATATGCTTGCCGGTATTGATAAGCTGAAAGAAATTGATGCTACGTTTGTGAAAGTAAACCGTGGCGGAGATATTACGTACCATGGTTACGGACAGGTTGTAGGCTACCCTATTCTGGATCTTGAAAACTTTTTCACAGATATTCATCTATATATGAGGAATCTGGAGGAAGTGATCATCAGAACCATTGCCGAATATGGTATTAAAGGAGAACGTTCCCCGGGAGAGACCGGAGTTTGGCTGGATGTAGGAAAACCTTACGCCAGAAAAATGTGTGCTATGGGAGTGAAAGCTTCCCGATGGGTAACTCTTCATGGTTTTGCACTGAATGTGAATACAGATATGCGTTATTTTGAATACATTATTCCATGTGGGATTAAGGATAAGCAGGTTACTTCTTTAAAAAGAGAGCTTGAAAGAGAACTCACACCGGAAGAAATGGAAGAACTGAAAGCAAAGATCAGAAAGCATTTCGCAGACGTTTTCCAAGCAGAATTGCTTTATAAATAGTCAAAGTTTACTTACAATATAATAAACCCGGGTTCAATAGTTAAACCCGGGTTTTTAGTTTTATGATAATGTTATTTTTATTCGCTTAGACTATCCACAACGTTTGTCATTCCAAAGGAATCCAGATTCAGAAATCCTGTAATAATGAATGAGGATAAAATAAGAGTTTAGATTCCTATGAAATGACAAAGCGAGTAAAGAAAAGATACGTACTAAAAACATCCGTATTCTAGTGATGAATTATCCATCCAACTTGTCTATTCCGTAGGAAACCAAGGCGTAAAAAACAACCGATTTTACCATTTTAAAAATTTTCTATTTCCATTGAATATCCCTATAAAAACGATCATTTTTTCATCTTTTTCAATATTATAAAATCAATAAAACAATAGAATAATGTATTTTTCTCAAAAAAAATATTGCATATATTTTAATTTTTACTATTTTTAATATCACAAAATAGTGAACTATCATAATTAAAAAGTTCACTGAAAAACTAACCACAAAATATAAAAACTATGAAAAAATTTCTGTTATCCATGATGGTATTCGTGACGTTACTGTCTTTTAATTCCTGCTCAGATTCAGGTGCCAATCAGGATCCGAATCTTGTTGCTAAAGAATCTAATGAAATCGCAATGAAAGATTTCGGCAAAACTGTTCCGGTAGGGATTGAAAAAGAAGATGGAAAGTTTAAAGTTTCCTTGATGGTTTCAGCGCAACCGTATCAAATTAAAGATACTAAAGAAAATGCGGGCTATATCTCCATGATCAAAGAAGCTGTAGAAAACGAAACTCCTGTTCAGATTTTCCTGAAAGCCAATTCTAACGAAATCGCAAAGGTAGAAAAAGCAACTGCTGATGATATCCTTTATTTCAAATCTGTATTCAACAAAGAAGAAAGAGGGGAAAGTAATAAGGCAGTAAGTATCATTCCTAATCTGGCGACGTTAAACAGTCTTTTTGCACAGATTAAAAATCAGGCTTGTGGAACTTCTACCGCCTCTTCACCATGTATCACTTTCAGATATCCTGTGGATGGCTGCTATGCAAGAGCGCACAAAATGAGACAAATCCTTTTGAATGCAGGTTACGATTGTGAAAAGCAATTCGTGTATGGTAACCTTAGAGCATCTACAGGAACATGCTGTGTTTCATGGGTATATCACGTAGCCATTTTGGTAAGCTTCAAAAATGCTTCAGGAATTGTTGAAAAAAGAATCATTGACCCATCATTATTCTCCAGCGGACCTGTAACTGACGCTGCATGGAGAGCTGCATGTACCAATACAAGCTGTGGATCTGCTTCTGTTTCTTCTTATGCCAATACAGCAGGAAACGTATACTACAGAAGTCCAGCCGGTTCTTTACTGTATGACAACAACTATGTAAATACCAATTGTGTATTGACTAAATTTTCATCCCTTTCAGGATGTTCTCCTTCCCCAGCTCCTAGTGTGGCAAGCTGTGGATTTTAATTAATTTATAGAAAGCTCCTGCTTACATTTTGATATATTGCAGGAGCTTTTTACTTAATACTATTTGCTATGAAAGCCTGGTCCTATTTATTATTGCTATTTATTATGATCACATCCTGTTCCGGTAGTTCCACTCCGCAGAATTTAACGTGGTACAATAATGCCACCATTTCAAATATCATGGAAGATCCCGACAAACCGAATGAAGTGGTACGTGTCGCTATTGGAATCAGTGCTCAGGTTTTTTATCTTTCCAAAAAATCACCGGAATACAAAAGCCTTATGGAAAAAGCAACCCAAAGCTTTAAAAAAGGTAAGACCTATAATATCGGTATTGAAAATAAAACCAATATCATCAAAGAAATTAAAGAAGTCAAATAATCAGGATTATCTGATCACCGAAATTCCGGCATCCACTTTCACTTCTGCTCCATGAATATAGGAAGCTTCTTCTGAAGCAAGAAACAGAACTACATTGGCTATTTCTGACGGTTCGCCCTGTCTTTTAAAAGGAATCGTGGGAATAATCTCATCAATGGCACTATCAATCTGATCTCCGGTTAAGCCCGTATTATTAAAAATATTGGTTTTAATATGCCCGGGACTTACTCCATTGACACGAATGCCGCGTTCTGTAAGTTCCAAAGCAAATGTTTTGATCAACGACTGCACCGCAGATTTTGCTGCAGAATACACTGAAAAATTAGCCATAGCAATATCTGTGGCCATTGAAGTATTGAAAATAACGCAGCTGCCGTTTTTCATTAATGGTAACACCTGCTGTACCGTAAAAAACGGTCCTTTGACCAGCATATTGAACAGTTCATCAAAGTGATTTTCATCCACATATTCCAGGGGAGCAAATCTTCCATATCCTGCATTGGCAAAAACCAGATCAATCTGTTCTGTATATTTTCTGATTTCATGCTGCAGGTTCATCAGATTTTTCATATTTCCGGCATCGGAAACAATTCCGAAAGCCTTTTCTCCAAGTTTCTCTAAAGCTCTATTCACCGTTTCTTCACTTCGTCCGGTGATTATCACTGATCCTCCTTCATCAATAAATTTCTGAGCGGTAGCCAAACCCATTCCATTGGTTCCTCCTGTAATTAAAGCCGTTTTGTTTCTAAATCTCTGCATTGTTTTAAGTTTAAATTCTATTGCAAAGATTGGAATACTAAGACTTTGAAAAAATCCGAATCATGCGGAATTGACTGAATCGTGAAATACCTTATTCACCTATGACTCTGAGCTATTTTGCTCTTTTTCTTTTATATTTTTAAAGTTCATCAATAATTGTCATCAATAAAATCTTTTAAAATTAAATTGTACACAATTAAATTGAGCGTACATTTGTACTGTTAATTTACTTCAACGTAAAATCATGAAGTTTAATAATCGCCAAGTAGTTTAATTTAAAAACAAAAAGAAAAATGTCATTAATAGAAAATTTAAACTGGAGACATGCAGTAAAAGCTTATGATCCGACCAAAAAAGTATCACAGGAAGACCTTAATACGATTTTAGAATCAGCAAGACTGGCTCCTACTTCATCGGGATTGCAGCCCTTCAGAATTATTGTTGTGGAAAACCAGGAGCTGAAAGAAAAAATGGTAGCAGGAGCTTTAAACCCTGAAGTAATGAGAGACTCTTCTCACGTTTTGGTCTTTGCAGCATGGGACAGTTATTCTAATGAAAAAATTGACAAAGTTTACGATTATCACACGGATGTAAGAGACCTTCCGAGAGGACGTTTTGGGAGCTATACCGATAAAATAAAAGAAATATACGGTGCACAGACTCCCGAAGAGCATTTTGCACACACTGCACGCCAGACTTATATCGCTTTAGGAATTGCCCTTGCGCAGGCTGCAGAGCTTAAAATCGACAGTACACCGGCAGAAGGATTCAGCAATGAGGTGGTAGATGAAGTACTGGGACTAAAAGAACTGGGATTAAAAAGTGTAAGCCTTTTATATCTTGGATACCGTGACGAAGCGAATGACTGGCTTTCTACTATGAAAAAAGTCAGAATTCCAATGGATGAATTTATCATAAAAAAGTAATACCTTCATCGAATCTTTCGTACTCAAACATTATGGAAAACCCGAAAACACCCAAGCTGGAAAATCAGATTTGCTTTCCGCTATATGTCATTGCCAAAGAGATTACGGGGCTTTACCGTCCATTTCTTGATGAACTCGGCATTACATATCCTCAGTATCTTGTGATGATGATATTATGGGATGGTGACGGGCTTACGGTAACCCATATCGGAGAAAAACTGTTTCTGGACAGTGGTACTTTAACACCTCTCCTTAAAAGACTGGAGTCTAAAGGATTTATTATCCGCAAAAGAAAAAAAGAGGACGAAAGAGTGGTTGAAGTATTTTTAGACGAAGCCGGGAAAAAGCTTCAGCAGAAGGCTTGTGAGATTCCGGGAAAAATCCAGGAAAAACTGGGAATACAACCGGAAGAGCTGCTGCATCTTAAAGACACCGTGTTAAAAATATTAAACAAAATAGAAAATAAATGAAAACGTTATATACAACTCAGGTCACTGCTCAGGGAGGAAGAAACGGCCATGTAAAAAGTGAAAACGGAGTGCTGGATCTTGATGTTAGAATGCCAAAAGCTTTAGGAGGAGCCAATGATGATTTTGCCAATCCTGAAATGCTTTTTGCAGCAGGATATTCCGCATGTTTCGACAGTGCTCTGAACAGAGTGATCAGTCTTTCTAAAGTAAAGACAGGAGAAACAACGGTAACCGCTCAGGTAAGCATAGGTCAGCTTGAGAATGGTGGTTTCGGACTGGCTGCAGAACTGGATGTTAACATTCCCGGAGTTTCTCTTGAAGAAGCGCAGGCGTTGACAGAAAAGGCACACCAGATCTGTCCTTATTCTAATGCGACCAGAAATAATATGGAGGTGAAACTTTCAGTCACCAACAACGATTAATCCAATTTTTTTAAGCATAGTTATAACGAAAGGAGCTGTTTCCGTGGAAACAGCTCCTTTTTTTATTTTCCCACAGATTTCTCAGATGGGCACAGATGATTGAGAATATTTTTTATGTATATAATGCTCAAGAATTTCACTCGTCATTCATCATTCATCATTACCTTCTGTCCTTCATGACATCACTTTTCTGATAGGCATCTACCTTTTTATAAGAATCGTTTTTCTCCTTTTCTTTTTTGTCTGAAATCAGAATTCCGAAAAGATGGTCGATTTCATGCTGGAAAATCACCGCAGTAAAACCTTCTACGATTTCTGAATATTTCTGTCCTTTCAAATCCACATATTCCAGTTGGATAACTTTGCTTCTGTAAAACTGATCTCTGAAATCAGGAATAGATAAATCGCCTTCAGGACCGAGGTTCTGAAGATCAGATCTCCAAACAATTACTGGATTAATAAAATATTCCAACGGAGTTCCTTCTTTATCAAAACGCTGCACCCAGATAATCTTTCTGTTGATTCCCACCTGTGGAGCTGCTATGCCTACTCCTCCATCTGTTGAAATAAGGGATTCTTTCATTCTTTTTACCAGAACAGCGGTGTTAGGATCAAGAGGATCTGCTTCTGAAGAAATACTCAGCAAGGTTTTATGCTGATTGGCATCTGTTGTCTGATAGATAGGCAACGCCCTATTAACATCTCCCTGATTGATGATGGAAAGCTCATTGGAAGTAAGTTTTTGTGCATTGAACAGCCCGATAAAAAAGATCAGCAGGATAGAGATTTTTTTCATATGTTTTTGAATCTGATACAAAGGTAAATATTGTGGAGTAAAAATGATTAAAAGGTATTCAATAATTATGTTTAGGCTAAAGCCAATGGAAGTTGATATAAAAAATAAACGGGCTAAAGCCCGTTTCTATTGAATATTTTTCACTCTAACTGTTGAAAGTTTAAAAAGTCTTTGTCATATCCGCAGGGATAATAAGATTGAAATCTGTCGGGATATAATCTTTGGCAGGAACTTTCAGTTCAGAATCGTCTGATTCAAAAACGGAGATAACTGCCATTTTCAGATTGGGATTTTTCTGTTTGATGTACCAATAAATTCCACCAAATTCTTTGCTGTGATAGTTTCCATTGTAGTGGATAAAGGTCTTTCCGGCCTGGTAATTTTTCAGGATAGATTCCGCCATTGTAGCGTCTTTTGTAGCCTGAGCTGAAATGAAATTCATCACTTTTGTTCCTTCTGCATGATCTCCCATCATTTTTTTCATCTCAGGATATCCCGGAGTGTCTAACGTTACTTTAATTGGCAACTGGGCAATGTAGGTTTTCTCTTTTTCGCTTAATTTATTTAAGGACTCAAGACCTTCTTTTGCAGTCTGAGAGGCATATCTCCTTGGAATATTGGTTGCAATGAAATTCAGTTTTTTATCCTTGGCAAAATCTACCAAAGGTTTGTAATCTGTTGCATAATTGTTCCATAAACGGGCAGAATCTTTGAATGTTTTAGCATCAAATTTCCCATTTAAATACTGATCCAGCTGCGCCTGATTGTCCCTTTCAAACATTTCTGCTCCTAAGATCAGCTGACCGTTCTTTTTCGCAAACAAAGCTTCCGTAATTTTAAGCTGAAGCCAGTGATTGATAGAACTGTTATGATTTTCACCAAAAAAGACCACATCATAATCTGCCAGTTCTTTTACCAGCTTTTCTGTCTTTACTTCTTTTCCTTTTTTATCATAAAACTGATATGCTTTTAAGTCCTGTGCCTTCAATGCACAGACACCGGCAAGCAGTATCGCTATGAAAATATTTTTCATTTTATTTATATTTAGTCACAAATTACACAAATATTCCGGCACTTGCAGATCGTTTCATAAAAAAGACCGCTTTGAATTTTACAAACAAAACGGTCTCATTCAAATCATCTAATTATTATTTCTCTAAAGCTGCTACAAGATCCTTCCATTCCTGAAGCTCAGGAATTCCAGGCTTTCTTTTTCCGAAGAACTGAACGATAAAGTCACCTTCTTTGTTGAATACTTCGATAGCGGTTACTTCTCCGTCTTCAGTAGGTTTTTTAACGATCCATGCTTCTGCAATTTTCGTTACATCAAGATGTAAGTTGAAATCAGGATCCATCACGTTGAACCATTGCTGATGCCAAAGTGTTTTCTTCACATTTCCTGTGTGGATCTGGATAATTCCTCTGTTTCCAACGAAAACCATGATCGGAGTATTCTTTTCAGAAGCATCTTCAAGGATGTTGACTACTTTAGCATTATCGATTTTCTTAGCAAATCCTTCCGGAGCCAATCGTAAAGCCTGTGTTCTGCTTACGCCGTATTTTCTTGTCATCATGAAAAAATCATGAGTGTCTTTCAGTTCTGTCCATGCTTTTTTGAAGCCTTCCACATCAATATCTGAATCTGCTTTTTCCGCCTGTTTTGGAGCTGCTGCTTCAAACGCAAGCACCTGATTCTGATCTTCTGATTTGAATTTTTCTACAATCACATCGAAAGCAGCTTCATTACTGTCTTTCGTCAGATAAATTTTGTGAAGTGCCAATCCGTCTTTTCCGAAAAACTGAAGACTTTTCTTATCACCTTCCAGTACAGCAAAAGCAAATTTCCAATGGTTAAGGAAAATTCTGAGATCAATATCTTCCCCCACAAAAAGCTGTGCATGAGGACTGCTGAAATCTCCGTTCAGGTAAGTCCCTTTTCTTTCATGAACACATTCATCATTACGGGTAAGAGCCATTACTTTTCCAAGCTGCTCAGCATCTGTAAGGATTCCGTGAAAATCCGGGTTCAGGACAGTAACTCCTTCACCAATGCTTGTTGCCAATAATTCTGCCTCACTTACTCCTAACTGTGCTGCTGCATTTCTTATTCTGATATGTGGATTTTCTGCTTTCAGAGCTTCCCATTTTTGCTTTAAATCATTAACTAATGTGCTCATTACTTTACTTTTTTATGGTTAAAATTGTATAAATTCTTCGTAGGGTTTCGTTTCCTGTTTTACTTTTTATTTCTTCTTCTCTTTCTGAAGTTTTCATTCTCTTAAAATGACTTTTTGAGATCAGTTCTTCCATTTCGCTGTTGCTGTACAAGGTAAAATCATATTCCGTAAACGGTAGTTTTTCCATGAATTCTTTTTGTCCGAATGTCAGAACGAATGTTCCGTCATCTTTTAGAATCATGCAGATCTCGTTTAAGAATTCCACCGGATTTTCCCAGAAATAGACTGTGTTTACGGTAAATATTTTATCAAAAGTTTCATCCTGAAAAGGAAGCTTTTTCCCTTCATACAAAACAAATTCTGTCTGATTTTCAAATTCTTTATTGAGCCTTTTGGCTTCATTGTGCATGGTTTCAGAAATATCAATCCCTGTATATCTGAGGTTTTTGGCAAGGCTCATGATACTTTTCAGGTGTGCGGCATTCCCGTGTCCTATTTCAAGGATTTGCTGGCCGTCATCTATCGAAAGTGTTCTGATCGTTTCTAATGTCATGCTGATATTCGTGGCATTCATCATTTCACCGATCTCAATGCCTTTTTCTCCCTGAGGATTGGCAAGATTCTGAGCGAGGATTTTAAGTTCTTCTTTTTCCATGGTTATCCAAAAATGATCATTGGGTTATTGGTAATAGGATGTCCGCAGATGGTACAGGGAAAGTTATAAGCATTGCTGATATTTTCTTCAGTAAAAACTTCCTGTGGAGTTCCATAGGCGGAAACCTGTCCTGATTTCATTAATAAAATCTTATCTGCAAACCGGGCAGCAAGGTTCAGATCATGTAAAACAACAATGGCACTGTTGGCTTTTTTTGTGAAATTTTTGATAATTTCCAATGCTTTGTACTGATGTTTTATATCTAAATTATTCAAAGGTTCATCCAGAAAAACCACCTTATGGGTGATATCATTTTCAAGCTGTGCCATCACTCTTGATAGATGTACGCGCTGCTTTTCTCCTCCTGAAAGGGTGTTGTATTCTCTTTCTTTGAGATGAAAAATATCGGTTTCGTACATCATTGCATTCATGGCTTCCAGGTCTTCTTTTCCGGGCTGGGCATCGAAATAGGGATACCTTCCCATCATGATCACGTCTTTCACCTCAAGCGGAATATCATTGCTGTTATGCTGTGAAAACTTTGCTTTGTGTTTTGAAAGTTCCTGGATATTCCATTCTTTAATTGGTTTATTTTTAAACAAAACCTTGTTATTGAGAGATTTTACCTCATCCGCCAATACACTCAGAAGACTTGATTTTCCTGCTCCGTTCGGTCCCACAATGGCGAGAAATTCACCGTATTCCAGAGAGACATCTACTCCATCCAGAATCCTGAATTCTTTGTGTTTATAATTTATCTGGTGTGCCTTGATCATTACAGTGATTTTTTAAATTTAACCAAAATAGCGATAAAAACAGGACCTCCCATTAAGGCTGTCAAAATTCCGATCGGCAGTTCTGAAGGAGCTACAATACTTCTGCTGAAGGTATCTGCCATCAGTAACAAAATACTTCCGCATATTGCTGATAAAGGCAAAATAAAAGCATAATTGGATTTGAATAAAAGCCTTAAAATATAAGGTACAATAAGACCTACAAAACCAATTGTTCCTGAGAATGCCACGCAGGTTCCCACCATTAAAGCCACGGTGATAATGATCTGCTTTTTCAGTCTTTCCACATTGATTCCCAGATGCTGTGCATCTTTTTCTCCCAGCATCATTGCATTTAAGGCTTTTCCTTTGGGTAATAAAATGATGTAGGCGATGGTGATCACAATGGCGAGAATGATATTCTTCGTCCATGTTGCTGCGGCAAGGCTTCCCAGATTCCAGAAAGTAAGATCTCTGAGCTGTTCATCTTTTGAAATATAGATCAAAAATCCGGTTATCGAAAACCCGATAGCTGTAATGGCAACTCCGGTAAGCAGCATCATCACTACATTGGTTTTCCCTCCGCTTGTTGAAATTCTGTACACCAGCATCATGGATAAGAAAGAACCGATAAAAGCGGCTATTCCTACCAGTGAAAATTGTACAGCTTCAGGAAGATATTCTTTGAAATGTCCTCCTAAAACAATCGCAATGGCCGCCAGCAAGGTTGCTCCTGAGGTAAGTCCTATTAAATCTCCCGTTGCCAGAGGATTCCTGAAAAGCCCCTGAAGACTCGTTCCTGAAACCGACAACATGCTTCCTACTAAAATGGCCATGATTATTCTGGCTGCTCTTACGTCCCAGATCACATATTTATCACTCAATGATAAACCGGAATCTCCTTTTATCAATTGCCACAGCGCCCTGAACGGAGAGTTTTCTCCGAAATCATAAACTCCTGTATTAAGAGACAGCACTGCTATAATGATAAGCAGTACCGCACTTATAATAAGATAAAAGTATAGTTTACTTCGTGCTTTCAATTAAAAGTTTGTTTAATCCTACTGCTGCTTCTCCTACTCTTGGTCCAAAACCTGATACTAAACCTCCGTCCATCGCAATAATTTTCTTATTTTTACCTGCATTGGTCTGAGATACTCCCGGCATTTTTAGCGCTCCTTCGTTTCCTCCCGCACCCTGTAAACCGGTTTCGAAGAAGAATAATACATCAGGATTAGCTTTTACAACGGCTTCCGGGGTCAATGGTTTGAAATCTTCAAAATCTGACACTGCATTTTCTCCGCCTGCAAGGGCGATCAATGAAGCCATTGGCGTGTTTTTACCGCTTACCATCAGCATGTTTCCTCTGGCATAGATGAACAGTACTTTCGGCTTTTTAGCAATAGGCTGTACCTGCTTCAGGTCAGCATCAATTTTATCGTTTAATTTCTGATAGTCTGTATTTCCGATTGCTTTTGCTACCTGCTCTATCAGTTTTTTAGTTCCTTCAACTGTGTATTCCTGTTTAAAAACTTCAGTTTTAATCCCTGAAGATTTAATTTTCCCCATTAATTCAGGATTGATATCTTTATCAGAAGCAAGAATCAATGTTGGGTTTACCGCCATGATCGGCTCAATCGTCATGGATCTCATGTGTCCTAAATCTTTAGCGGTAGCTTTTAAAGAAGCAGGGTAAGTACTTGTAACATCAGTTCCTACGATTTCTTTTTCGTGGCCTAAAGCAGCTACGATTTCAGTAATTCCCCCGTTTAGTGTTACTATTTTATTATTGGTTTTCGGTGCTTCAGAAGAAGCTTCTGTAGTATTTTCTTTTGCTCCTGCCTCTGCTTTTTTGCATGAGTATACTGCTACAAGAACAGAAGCTGCAAGGATGAATTTTTTCATGATCTACTATTATTTGATTATTTATAAAGGTTCAAATTCAAAATTGGTGTACCCTCTTTCTCCTTTTGTGTTTTTCATGGTATTGAATCTCAGCTTGAAATAAAAACCTTCAGCATCTTTCAATACAAAGAAACGGTCTGCATACACGAAAGGCACAGGATTGGATGCTGTACCGGTAGTGGTTCTCCATTTATCACCAATCGCTCTCTGGTCATTGAAAACAAATTTTGCAGGTTCTACATCTTTCAGTTTAAATGCATTGTAAGCAGCATCAAGACTTCCTGTAACTGTCACCTGATAAGCTCCTACTCCATTAAGGGTATTGGTTGTTACAAAATCCGCATAAAAATAGCTTCCTGCACTGGTTGCAGGTCCCATGAACACTTCATTGGTAAACGTTGTGAAGGCCAGATCCCATTTTTTCTTCTTAGGCTGAATTTTTACAGGTGTTCCTGTTTTCAGGTTGAAGAACGAGAAGCTGTATTCTGTATCTTTGGTAATGATATATTCTTTTACGTCTGCTTCTGCTGCATTCACGTCAGCATAGCGTATTTTGTATCCATTCTGAGCTCTCAGTATCTGAATTTTTTTCCATCCTCTCGGATCTCCGGACAGAGAAACGGAACCTGCCCCGATATTGGCTGCAGAAGGTATTTCTCTTCCCAGATTGATCAGATATACAGGATTATCGGCATCATTTTCTTTGATGGCATCAATCCCTGAAGTCTGATTCAGGAAGTCACCATTAGGATTGTCAACATATTTCATATTGGCAGCATCAAATGTTCCTACCTGAGCAATGTCTTTCAGACTTGATATATCAGCTTCTTTTACTTTACTGATATCTGAAGCGTTCGGTATTTTGATCACTGTCATGGCAAGAGAGCTATTCATAATCACTCTGTACGCATCACCGCTATAAAAACCAAGATCCCAGTCTGTTCTGTTATTGACAGCCGGATTGGTATAATCACTTAAATCAATCCAGACCTGATTAGGTTCTGTAGGACCACCAATTTGCACACTTACTTCAGATCCTGTCATAGGAGAAACCGAAACCGGATCTTCATCAGCAGAAAGACAAGACTGTGTAGCAGCCATGATAGAAAGAACAGATACTATTTTTAAATACTTCATAATCGTAACTTATTATTTAAAATTGAAACATTAATCGGGCAAAATAGCTTCTGCCATAATATAAATTAACAAACCCATTCGCCGCTGTATGAGCTGAACCTGCCATCGCTGTAGAGTTTAGTCTTGTTACATCGAATATATTTTTTACCCCTGCAGAAATTTCAAAATGCTTATTCCAGAAAGGCTGGCTCACAATGAAATCCATCATATGAAAACTATCCACTTTCCCAAGGCGGAATCCGCTCGCTCCATCTGACACATACATTCTGTCCGGACCCGTGAATTTGTAATAAAGGGCAAAATTGGTATCGGTACTTTTCAGTTTATAAGTTGCTGAAGCTCCCGCCTGTACCAGATACTGGAAATCTGTAGGGGAAGAAGATTTCAAATCATTCACGGATACCGATGTTCCGTTTACAGATCCCCTTAAAGACAGGGCAAACCGATCTTTTCTGAAATCTATATTAGTGGAGAATAGTAGATTTTTATACGTATCAAGATTCATGTATTTGTAGGTAGAAGGTTCTTTTACCATCACCATTTCAATCCTGTCACGTACATCCAGATATAATGCATCTACTCCGTATGCGATTGTCCATCCGTTATCTGCTGAAAAATTCTGGTTCCAGAAAAGGCCTGCAGAAAAACCTTTTTCAGGATGTAAATCCGGATTTCCCTGTACATCATGATTAAGGTTCACAAAATACGTGTACAGTTCATCATATTTCGGGAAACGGTTGGCTGATCCTGCAATTGCCCGGAGATTTGAATTTTCAGAAGTTTTATATCTTGCTGATAACGAATAGTTGTACTGATTATTAAAGTTTTCACTGAGGGAAAGTCTTACTCCAGGTCTTAAAGAGAATTTGTCTGAAACATTCCATTCTGCAGAAAGGAAATTGGAATAGGTAAAGATCTTTCTTTTTACCGCTTCACCAAAGAAGTCTCCGGCAATTAAAGCGGCATAACCATTGGTGTAGTCTAATTCATACCCCAACTGGAAATCAAAAACTTTACTATCCAGGAAGTTGCTGAACATCCCTCTTGAGTAGATGACATCTGTTTTATAATAAGACTTTTCGTCCTGACGACTCTTTATTTGTCTGTTCGGAATATCGTAATTATAGTCGTAATATTTCCTGTCCTGGTTCTGGTAGGAAAAATCCCCCATGTATCGGATATGTCCCAGATTAGTTTGAATATTGAACTGATGAATCCAGCGGTCTGTGTTGTATCTTCTGTCTCTGCTTTCGTAGGCAACCCCGCCTAATCCGTCATTAAGAGGATTTCTGTTGACCTCCGGATTATAGAAATTGAATTTTTCGTTAAGATATGTCAACTTGTAAAAGAATGTGGTTTTGTTTTTTGTATATCTCAACAATGCAGAGGCATCATACTGATCTTTCGGATTCCATTCATACCCTCTTTGGTTATCCTGTCCGAAATATTTGTAACCTTTGCTTTCCCCTTCGTATCCCATAAACTGATTATGATTGAAATTGATGCTGGCAAACCATTCATTGCTGATATTATAATCTACATTAAGGTTCTGAATATGCCTTCCGTTTCCTTTTTTCTTAAGATCATAGCTGTCTCTCACTGTTTCTTCCTGCAATGAGCCTCTTACACTGATCTTCTTTGTATTGGTTTTCTTGGTAATAATGTTGATTACTCCTGCAACAGCTCCGTTTCCATATTCAACCCCCATGCTTCCTTTTACAATTTCAATTCTTTCGATATTGCTTAGGGTAATTTTGGTAAGGTCTATATTACTTCCCAGTCCTGTATCCCCTACTACCGGAATATTGTCTATAAGGATCTTTACATAATCACCGTTAAGTCCCATGATATTGGCCGTGGAATTTCCTGAACGCGTATCCGGAGTGATCTGTATATTAAGACTTTGATTTAAAACCTCGGCAACATTCGTTGCTGCCATATTTTTAATCTGCTCAGCATCAATAACATCAACCTTATAGATGGATTTGTTAATGGACTGCTGCATGTACTGTCCTGTAATAACAACTTCTTCAATTTTCTTTTGATAAAGAGAATCCTTTTCTTGCGCATTCATCCATAAGGCCACGGATAATGATAGAACGGAAAGCACTTTCTTCTTCATAAGGGTACAAATTTTCGACAAATATAAAACTTTATTTAGACTCATTAAAAATAATTATATATTTTTGTGTAATAATTCTAAATAAAAATAATCTTATGAAATTACAATTACTTTTAGGAACTCTGATATTTACAGCCTTAACGGCTAATGCTCAGGTATCTAACATCAATGAAAATTTCAACAATTTTACAGCAGGGAATACTACTTTCCCACAGTCTGGATGGTCTGCCATCGTTGCACCCATAACCGGTGAGTTTCCTCCTGTACCTCCAAGAATGATTGTAGCAGGAGATTCTAACAGATTTGTCCAGTCGTATGCAGGAAACAACGCAACAGGTTCTTCTTATCTGATTACTCCACAGATTGAAACTCCAACAGGAAATAAAACTTTAACTTTTGACACTACATTAGTGTCTCCATCTCCTGGTCCTGGAAGCATTCAGGTAGGCGTAGCGTCTAATCCTGCAGATATGTCAACTTTCGTTCCTGTAGGAAGCCCTGTTAATGTATCGGTTATTGGCACAGTTCAGAATATCAGTGTGAATATTCCGGCATCCACAGATTCATACATTGTATTTAAGTTCACTCCTACCGCTACTCACGTAGCCATTCAGGTAGATAATGTCGTTTATAATACCACTGCTTCTTTAGGTATATCAGACAACAATAAATCCACAGAAAATTTCAGGTTTGCCTTAAATTCTGATCAGTCAGCCTTAGAATTTATTATTAAAAAAGATCCTAAAAACATTCAGATCTATTCTGCAGCGGGACAAAAAGCAGCTGAAGGCAAGCTGACCGGACAAAGATTTGATATCAGCACCCTTCAATCTGGTGTATATTACATGAATATTGAAACTGCGGAAGGAAAAACAATCCAGTCAAAATTCATCAAAAAATAAGGTTTATCAGACTATTATTTGCCTTTTTTAAAGCCGGTAGGAAAATCTTACCGGCTTTTTCTTTACTCTAATTTTGTTATGCATTGGTATGATTACAATAAAAACACGATAAAAATCATGTTTTTATTTAGACTGATTAAAAATAATTATATATTTTTGTGGAATCATTCTAAATAAGGATTTAAAAAATAAATTATGAAAACAAAACTATTATTGGCTTCAGTATTCGCAATGTCTGTTCAGCAGACTGTTTTGGCGCAGACTGATGCATTGGGATATTCACAGGTAAACATGACTATGGGAAGCGGATATCAAAACCGAGTGTTTGTAAACCTTGCAGATGGTAATATGATTTCTCAGCCAGCCAATACGTGGGATATTGCTTTTTACAGAAACTCAAACTACGCATTCGGATCCAGAGTTAATGATACTAAAGATATTGAAGTGTACACCGCCTCCACCAATTTAGCCGATTGGGATAATATCAGCATCAGCAATGAAGCTTCATGGGGAGCCCCTCTTTATAATCCGGATCAGACCACTGACTGGAGTCAGGGAGCTTTCGAGCAGGGGCCAGTGACCTCTCCAAATCCTAATATCCCTTCAACAGGATGGGGAGTTTACAACCCAATGAATCACCATATTCAGGGGAAAGCTATTTTTGTTTTAAAATATGCTTCAGGAGCTTATATTAAGTTTGCTATTGAAGATGCCTTTGCAGGATATACTTTCAGATATTCAAAATGGAATGGTACTTCATGGGGAGCTACGGAAACAAGAACGCTTGCTAACGGTACAGATGATTCTTATTTCAACTATTTCTCTTTTGATAGCGGAGCAAAAGTTCCTAATCTGGAGCCTTCCAGAACAGCATGGGATTTTGTATTCACAAAATATTATACATTCTATATGGGAGTACAGATGTACCCACTTTCCGGAGCGATCCAGAGTCCAACCGTAAAAGTAGCAATGGTACAGCCTGAAACACAGCAAACAGCAGCCAATTCTATTCCTGCCAGTACAAGTTTCTCTTCAGCTATTACTACTGTAGGACATTCATGGAAAGGAATCGGTACAGTAAAAAGTGATGTTGTATACTACGTTAAAAAAGGAAACGACTATTACAGAATGTATTTCACTACCAATGGTGGAGCCAGTACAGGAAATATGTATTTCAAATACAAAAAGATCACGGAAACGTTAGGAATTACTGAAGTAGGAAAAAAAGCTTCCTTCGGTATTTATCCTAATCCGGCTACCGCGGATAAAAAAGTAACGGTTCTTTTTGATGTTAAAGAAAAAGCAGGGAATAAGGGAAATGTAGAGGTTTATGATCTTACCGGGAAAAAGGTATATTCAGATGAACTTACGAACCAGGCAGGTTTCTATAAGCAGGACCTGAATCTTTCTACGCTCCCTTCAGGAAATTATCTTGTAAAAATTACTTACGGTGGCTATTCGGAGACGAAAAAGCTTATCGTAAAATAAACTTTCTATTTTAATACTTTCTATTTTTTCTAATAAAAGGGCGGTTTCAGATTCTTGAAACCGCCTTTTATCTTTTCTCTATGTCTTAGTATATCTTAAATCCTTTATAAACTTCCACTGAGCTTTCCATGATTTTGGATGCATCTTTACGGAAATCTAAAAGGTGATCCTGACCGTTATGCCTGTTGTGATGCTCAACACTTTCCCAAAGCTCGATCAGGAAGAAAGTTCCTTTATTATCTTTATCTTCAATAAGATCGTACTGCAGGCAGCCTTCCTCTTTTCTTGTTTCTTTCACAAGATTCTGAAACAGCTCTACAGCGTCCATCAGATAATTTTCATTAAACTTAAAAAGTGCAATGATATGTAAATTCATGTTCTAATATTTAGTGATGTAAAAGTAAAATATTTTCAAAGCCGAATATCTTTTTAACCCTTTTATTTTTCCACACCACGCATAATTTTTAATTAAAAACTGATTTATAAATAGTTATAGAACTCATTACGATCACCAAAGTTCCGATAATCACAAACATTTTTTTGACGGGAAGCTTAGCAGTAAGCATTGCGGAAAAAGGAGCGGTAATGATTCCGCCAATCAAAAGTCCCAGAATGATATTCCAATGCTGGATTCCCAGGGTCAGGAAAAAAGTGATGGCAGCTGTTAAAGTAAGAATAAATTTGGCTACTGTGGAACTTCCTACGGCAAATCTTGGAGTGAATGCATTTTTAATCAGTGTTCCGGTTACCAAAGGTCCCCAGCCTCCACCAGCAAAAGAATCTATAAAACCTCCTATCACACCCAGTCTGGTCAGGTTGGTTTTTCTTTTCAGGGCTTTACTCTGTTTTTCTTTAAATACATTTGATAAAATCTGGAATCCAAGGTATAAAGTGTAAAAAGCAATGAATGTTTTAGTTACTTTCGCATAATATTCTCCAAGATAAGTAAGGCTTACAGCTCCAATGACAGCTCCAATTACAGCTGGAATAGCGAGTTTCTTTACCAGGCTTTTGCTTACATTCTTCAATTTGATGTGGCTGAGACTTCCTGCAGCAGTGGTGAAACTTTCTGCAGAATGAATACTTGCACTTACAATATGCGGCGGAATATTGAGAAGCATAAGCGTTGTAGTACAGATGACACCATACCCCATTCCCATAGAACCTGCAACAATTTCTGCAAAAACACCTACCAGAAGCATCCAGTAAAAAATATAATGATCTTTGGCCAGAATACCCTGCAATTCTTCCAGATATCCCAGTTCGTACATTGAAAAAACAACAATGGACAGAATAGCAGCCGTCACAAAAAGCACATTCAACCTTACCTGAATTTTTCTTGAAATCACCATATCACAAAACCGTTTTAATCCATATTGTCTCATCATCAGCATGATTGACAACAAAGGCATGTAATGACAATCTGTTTTCTGTAGTTCTTTGC
This sequence comes from Chryseobacterium candidae, assembly GCF_004916905.1. Taxonomy (GTDB): domain Bacteria; phylum Bacteroidota; class Bacteroidia; order Flavobacteriales; family Weeksellaceae; genus Chryseobacterium; species Chryseobacterium candidae. The sequence continues at coordinate 24,702 of NZ_SDLV01000013.1, read as the reverse complement.
GAGGAAATTTTTCCGGATATAATACATTCAGCCACTGAATGCACTTCAGTACTAGAGGGCGTAAGCTTTTGTAATGGGTTTACCTCTTCTTTTGAAATCATAGTTTATTCATTTGAAGTAGTGCAAATATCTGATAAAATATTTATCCTACAAAACAAGTAGACTATTAATTCAAAAAAAAAGGACCGGGTTAATCTACCAGATCCATTAAAGTTTTTTTCTCAAGAATATTCAGGGAAGCATCGCGAACCTCTATCAGCACATCATGAAGCCCGCAATGATCTTCATTGCAGTCATCACATTTTTCATAGAAATTCAAACTTACACAGGGAAGCATGGCAATAGGACCATTGACAAGACGAATGATCTTCGCCAGTTTCACATTTTCCGGATTTTCTTTGAAAAAGTATCCTCCACCCTTTCCTTTTTTACTGTCGAGGATGTCCGCTTTTTTCAATTCAAGAAGGATGTTTTCCAAAAACTTTAAAGGAATCTTTTTATGTTCCGCAATTTCAGAAATAAGAATCGGACCTTCATTTCTTTTTTCTACAAGATATGAAAGCGCCTTAAACGCATATTGAGATTTTTTTGAAAGCATTAAAGCAAAAATACGAAAATTGTTTAATATTTGAAAAAGGACAGGAAATCTACATCATAAAAGGGTAAAAAGGTATGTTTGTTTATCCGTAATTTTACGGTTTTAGATACCACAATATTGCCTTTCTCCTATTAAATCATTATGTTTGCGATATGTTCAGCAAACAAGAAGCACAGCAACTAAAAAAGGAATTTTGGACAGCTTTTGGAAGATCATTTCCGAGGAAATGGATTCTTTACGATACCAAAATCAAGGACATGGCATTTAAATTTTCTGCCGACAAAAAAAAAGCAGAAGTTTCTCTGGATATCGAAATGAAAGATGAAATCTTCCGAAATGCCTACTACGAAAAGATCTGGTCTCTGGAAGATATTTTAAAAGATTTTATCGGAGATTTTCAAAAAGAAGAATATTTTACTCTTGAAAACGGCAAGATAATCAGCAGAATATGGGTTGAAAAACATAATATCTCCATTTTTAATAAAAATACATGGCAAGAAATTTTTGAATTTTTTGTGGACAAAATGGACGGTTTCGAAAGGTTTTATTACGAATACGAGGATTTTATAAAGGACATATAGAATACTTACGAAATAAATACTACTTCATACTTCAAGTTAAGATAAAAAGAAAACTTATCTTTGCCACACCACTTAAGCTAATAGATGAAATAAACTAACATGATTAAAAATGAGAAAAGTGTACAAAAACATTTTTGGAGAGATTATTTCCAAAAGTAAAGCTGTGAAGCTGAGCGAATATCATCTGTATTATTATGAGGAAGGTTCTGATTTCCTGAAAGAAATTGAATTTATCAACGAAGACAGTGTTTACAACATCAATTATTTTCTAAGTGACCGGGAAGACGAGGCAAAGGTAGTGGATTATCTTAAAGAAAAATCTGACTTTTTTGATATCGAAAAAAAAGAAACTGCCGATGGCTTTATTATTTCTACCAATAAATTATATTCTTTATCTGTAGATGATCTGCCCCTCATTTCTAAAACCGTTTTCAAAACAGACGATCCTGAAAACTTCATCTGTTCACAGGTAATTGATAACGAAACCCATCAGCCACAGCTTGAAAGAACCATAAAATGCTGGTATACCAACGACGAAAACGGAGAAAAATATGCCGCTATAGAATGCAGCTATCAGGAAGACGGAAAACTGGAACTGGCGGTAGACAAAACCCCTGATCCTGATCATGAAGAAAACTGGATTCATTATGATTATGATACTTTCCAGGATCTTCAGGCACAGATTTCCACTGACATCAGTTATTACAAAACTGCGGCCTTACTCCCGAAGGAAGCTTACCAGCAGTAATTTATTTACATGTTTTATACAACACTCATATCAAAATTATGAAAGGGAAGAGCTTAATTTTTGCAAATGGCAATAATTGAGTTCTGAATAAAGATCAAAAAAAATAATAAAGACTGTTTCCGGTGCTGGAAACAGTCTTTCTCTTTTCTGTAACAAAACCAGTGATCAGAATCATTTCCAAAATAGGTTTAAAACCTTGTTCCATTTTATTATATTTGTACAAAGACACAAATATAAAAGTCGTTATGGAAAAGCTAAAGAATCTAAGAAAGCAAAGAGGCTACACACAAGAATATATGTCTAAAATAATATCCACAGATGTCTCCAATTATTCCCGAAAAGAGAATGATGAAGTACGAATATATGATGATGAATGGGAAAAGCTTGCTAAAGCGCTTGATGTTCCTGTAGAAGATATCAAAGAAGAAAGAAAAACAGCTATTGTCCATAATAATCATGACAATACTACTTTTAACGATAATGCAGGAAGCTATTTCAACAACTTCCACAGTATTCCGGATTCCATTGTAGAAAATTTGCAGAGCTATATTAAAGTTTTGGAAGAGCAGGTGGGAGCTTTGAAGGAAGAGAATAAAAAACTGAAGTCTAGATAAAGCTTTATAATAAATTTATTTTCTAATGGAAGATGAAGACCACATTTTTGAAATAGAGAACAGTATAGTTTTAACTATTCCAACTGATATTAAACAAATAACAGAAGGTGTTCGCGAATCATTTTATTATTTAGACGGTTTAATTAATCTAGATTCAATATATAGAGGCATAAATCAAAATGATAGCTTAAATATTAAAGCTAAAAATATTGAATTTAAAAAAAACCTACAAGAACTAGAAGAAGGTTTATATTTTTCAGATCCTGAAAACAGTTTGGCAACATTCTCAGATTATGATCAATTAAAAAACTAATAAAATCGTATATACTTTTGAAAGAAAAAGTAGATAAGTTTCAGTTGGATATTTTAGAGAAAGTAATGGATTCTTCATATAAAACTCTAAAGTCAATTACAGAAAAGAAGCCATATTTAGAAAGCTATAGTGCACAAATATATTCTTCATTTTTAATAAAGTCTGCATTTTTACATTCATCTGCTGAAAATAAAACTATAACATATTTTTTAATTCAGCATGAGGAAAAATTTGAAAAAAACGTCAATCCATATGATAAGTATGAAAACATTACAGTAAATGATTATTCATACAATTTATATAGAGAAAGGGTAAAATTTGAAAGTATTTCTGAACAATTATTTAAACTAATTTTTTCTGTTCAAGAAATTGACGAAAAAAGAGCTTTAGATAGTTTGGTTAATAAACAATATAGTTTTAATAAACAAGTAGTAATATTAACATACGTAATTACATTCTTGACAATTGTAATGACACTGGCTACTATTTATCCAATTTACAAAAAATAGAAAATATCTAGTAACATATTAAAATCTGATATTTTTATCAACAAAAATTCCGGAAGATGTTCTACCGGAATTTTTTATATTTTATCCAAATTTCTTTTTCCTTAGCCAGAAGAACAGCCCTCCGGTAAGACCGATAATAGCCAGTGGAAGCAGTAAATTGATCCATTGCCAGGTCGATTTCTCTTCAGTAATTCTTTGTCTGTCAAGCAATCTTTCTTCGATGTTTCTGTTTCTCAGTTCCATCAGATTGCTGTCGTCTAACAGATAATCCAAAGCATTTCTAAGGAACTGTTCGTTTCCAAACTGTTCATTTGTCAACAAATCTACACCTAATGGAAGCGGTTTTCCTTTGATCACTTTGTTTCTTCCTACATCTCCGTCTGCAATAACGATCATTTTATTCTCCGGGCTGGATGTTTTGAACCCAGGGTAAGATTTTCTTTCAATTCTGGATGCATAGGCAGAATTAAACTTACCTTCCAATGCTACAGCGAAAATCTTCGGTGTACTTGGCTTTTCCATTTGTCCAAGGCTGTCTACACTTGCAATTTCTTTCAGATCCACATAGTTCGGAACCTGTTTCAGTAATGTTCTTTCACTGGATTCGAAAAGAACTTTTGTTTTGATATTCTTTCTTCCTCCTAATGTATCGATGGAAGTCGGAAATTCAAATTTTACAGGGTTGATATTTTTGGTAACCGGATTATTATTTTCAGCAATTCCAAGCGGATAATAAGGCCAGGGTAAGCTTGTGTACTGAGGATTTCCACTCACTTCTCCTGTAACCAGTCTTAAAAGGGCAAACTTTTTAACATCTTTTACCAAAGCAGGATTGATTCTCAATCCGTAATTGAAAAAGAAGTCGGTCATATTGATATCAACCGGGAAAGGCATTACTTTTTTAGATCTTGTTAAGGTATCCATTTCAGCATTTACTGCATCAATCATCCACAGAGTTTTTCCTCCGTTCATGATGTACTGGTCAAGAATTACTTTTTCATTATCGGTAAAAGCTTTTCTCGGTTTTGCAATCACCAAAGCACTCATCTGCTTTAATAACGGAACATCTTCTAATGAAAGCTCTGTCTGATTTTTAGGAATAATAGGTCCTGCATCATAGTTTTCCATGGCCAGCTGTACAAATCCCTGGAATTCATCCGGGTTCAGCTCATCATGGTTGACCAGAATCCCGATTTTCTTTCTCTTAGCAGCTGCAATATTTTTGATATTGGAGATAAGGTTGTATTCCAATCCTTCAATGGATCTCGTCAACTGCTGATCGGCATCAATTCCTGCCTGCTGAACCACCAACGGGATGGAAACTCCGTCATTTCCATGTTTAATCACCGCATAAGGGAAAAGAGTGATCTGTGAGATCTTTCCGTCTTTTACGTCAGGGAGAATAGACGGCTGCATTCCCATGGCCATCAGGGTGTCCTGAGACATTTTTGTTTTAATGGGATCTATAAATTTAAAATCAATCTTCGGATTAATTTTTCTGAATTCTTCCAGCATAAATTTCGTTTCACTCTGAAGCTGTTTGAAACTAGCCGGAAAATCTCCTTCCAGATACACATCCACAGTCAGAGGTTTTTTAACGGACTCCAGTACTTTGATGGTGTTATCAGAAAGGGTATACCTCTTTTCTTTTGTTAAGTCTAATCTGATTCCCGAATAGGTCAGGATAATAACCAAAGGAATAATTGCAATTAAGAAAATTCCTAATGGAGATTTAGCATTGAACTTCTTCATGATTCTACTTCTTTTTGTTAATAAAATGATTAGACAATACTAATGAAGCACCGATAACAAGTACAAAATAAGCTACATCTTTAAAATCAATAAGCCCTCTTGTAAAGCCTAAGAAATGCTGATAGAAGCCAATATTCTGAAGGATAAAATCCGCACCTCCCAATAACTTATAACTTGCCAGCTGTTCGATTCCAAAATACATGATAAAGCACATGAAAACACCCAGCAGATAAGCCATAATCTGATTCTGAGATAGTGAAGAAGCCAGAATTCCCACTGCTGAAAATGCTGCGATTAAGATAATCAGTCCAATATAGCTTCCAAAGGTCATTCCAAGGTCAATATTTCCTGCAGGAACTCCCAAAACATATACCGTATAAAGGTAAATCAGGGAAGGAATAAGGCATAAAATCCCAACAATCCATACGGAAAGGAACTTACCTGTCACCAGTTCTGAAACTTTCAACGGCTGTGAGAAAAGCCAGTTTAATGTTCCGGTTTGCTGTTCTTCCGCAAAAGTTTTCATGGAAAGTGCCGGAATGATAAACATCAACAGCCATGGAACCAATACGAAATAGCTCTGCAGTGAGGCCATTCCGATCTCAAAAATATTAGAATCGTTGTCGAAAAAGAACAGGAAAAGAGTCGCTATCAAACTAAAGGCGGCAATGATCACCCATGCGCTCCAGTTTCCAAAGTAACTCCAAAGTTCTTTCTTTAAAATTGCAATCATAGTTTTTTATAAAATGTAGAAAGGATGAATGTATTTGAAATACATCTACTCCACAATTATTTGTTTTTTTTATTTTTATTAACCAGTTTCACTGTCATCATAATCAGAAATACAAGAACGAAAAATCCTGCGATTAATTGCCACCAGTATTCAATTACCATCGATTTTAAAATAACGGTAAATACGACCAGAAACAGAATGAATGTTGCAATTTCATTAGCCTGTCTCAGTTTTATATTGGCAATGGGCAGTGTACTTCCATTCAGAACTTTTAAGTGAAGCACTTTTTTCCAGCACCAGTAATGGTAAAGGGCAAGTCCGATAAGGAATGTCAGTTTTAAATGAAACCATCCCATCTTCATTAATCCCGGATTTAAAAAGATCATCACCAGTCCGCAAACTGTCATAATGACTCCCGCAGGAACTGTGATAATGTTCCAAAGCCTTCTGGCCATAAAAGTATACTGCTCTCTCAGAATTTTCTTTTTTTCTTCCGGAAATTCATCGGTATCTTTATAGTAAACGAAAATCCTTACGAGATAAAAAATTCCCGCAAAGTAGCTTACCATAAAAATAATGTGCAGCGCTTTGATTATTGTATAAAGCATTCAGAAAAAATTAAAAGCAAAGATAAGCTTATTATATAATTGTTAAAAATAAATTTCTTTTGATCAGGAAAACCCAATCAAAAACAGATTTATATAAAAAATAGTTCGGCTCGGGGCAGCGAAGCTGCCCGAGCCGAACATTATATTTTCATTGTTGTAATCAATTCAATAATTAAGAGATCACTCCTAATTCTTTTCCAACCTTTTCAAAAGCTGCAATCGCTTTATCAAGATGCTCTCTGGTATGGGCAGCAGATAACTGTACTCTGATTCTTGCTTTTCCTTTCGGTACTACAGGATAGAAGAATCCGATTACGTAGATTCCTTCATCCATTAGCTTTTCGGCCATTTTCTGAGAAAGCGGTGCATCGTAAAGCATTACCGGAACAATAGCAGCATCACCTTCAGGAATATCGAATCCTTTCGCTTTCATTTCCGTTCTGAAGTATTCTGCATTTTCCATTACTTGATCACGAAGTGAAGTATCATCTGAAATCATATCCAGTACTCTTAATGCAGCTCCTACGATACCAGGCGCTAAAGAGTTGGAGAACAGATAAGGTCTTGAACGCTGTCTCAGCATATCAATGATTTCTTTTTTACCGGAAGTAAATCCTCCTAAAGCTCCTCCTAAAGCTTTTCCTAAGGTAGAAGTGATGATATCTACTCTACCCATCACTTCATTAGCTTCATGAGTTCCACGGCCTGTTTTTCCGATGAATCCTGTTGCGTGAGAATCATCTACCATCACCAAAGCATCATATTTATCGGCAAGATCACAAACTCCTTTCAGATCTGCAACAATACCGTCCATAGAAAACACTCCGTCTGTAACAATAATTTTAAAACGGTGATTCTTTTCAGAAGCTGCAATCAGCTGCGCTTCCAGATCCTCCATATTATTGTTTTTATATCTGTATCTGGCTGCTTTACAAAGACGAACACCATCAATGATTGATGCGTGGTTCAGTTCATCTGAAATAATAGCATCTTCTTCTGTAAAAAGGGGTTCAAAAACTCCACCATTCGCATCAAATGCAGCAGCATAGAGAATAGTATCTTCAAGACCTAAGAAATCAGCGATTTTCTTCTCCAATTCTTTGTGAATATCCTGTGTTCCACAAATGAAACGAACAGAAGACATTCCATAACCATGAGACTGAATCATCTCCTGAGACGCTTTCATTACTTCCGGATGGTTGGATAATCCCAGATAATTATTGGCACAGAAGTTCAATAGCTTTTTTCCATTAGCTTCTATTTCTGCGCTCTGTTGGGAAGTGATGATTCGTTCTCTTTTGTAAAGTCCGTCATTCTCAATATTCTGAAGTTCGTTCTGTAAATGTTGAAGGTATTTTTCAGAGATCATTTTTAGTAATTTTTTAGATGTGCTAATTTACTAAAAAGGCAGTAAAATAAAACCTTTTATAAGTTTAAATCTAAAAAATTGATAAGGTTTCACTTTTCAACACTATTAGTCTATAAATACAGTAGGACAATATCTATATTTATTTAAAATTTTAATGTTTGATAAATTTAATATTCTTTTCATCAATTGTAATGAAATAAGCTCCAGGAATCAATTCTGCAATTCCAATCGCTTTACCTGGCTGATACGTTCCTTTTCCAACCAGCTTTCCGTCTATAGCATGAATTGTAAAATCTATAGCTCTGTTAATTCCTTTCAGATTAATTTCGTTTTTTGCAGGGTTCGGATACAAACCAAAATCTTCTTTCTCCACAGAAGAAATACTTAAGGTATTATCCTGAACAACTGTAGAGTTTTTCTCAATAATCTGGTATTCATAATTAAACTGAACACTTGCGATCGGGAATGTTACCGACTGTAAAAAGCTTTGGTTATTGGATGTATTATTAAGGACAAAGTAAGCTGTCTGCCCTGAAGTTCCCGTCACTTTAATAGGTAAAGGCATTTCAAAAAAGCCAACGGTAGCACTGCTTTGTGTCTGAGAAACTTTAAATAAAGCCTGATTTCCACCCTGCATCCACTTGATGGTGTAGGTAGGATATCCTTCTCCATAAACCCAGTCATTGAAAAATTCTGTAAAATCCGTCCCGGTAGACTGAAGCAAAGACGCATTAAAATCAGCTGTACGTGCGTAGCTGTACGCCAGGTTCGGTCTTGCATGATAATCTTTAAGCGCCTGGTAAAATACGGCATCGCCTAAGATCCATTTCAGCATTCTCAGTACATATCCTCCTTTGGCGTAAGACAATCTGCTGTCAAATATTCTATTGATGCTGGAAAGTCCGGAATCCGGAACATATACACTTCCTGTTGTACTTGCGGTAATATAATTGGACTGACCTTGTAAGTAATTCAAAAATTCTGTATTGGTCATCAATAGTTTTTCATTGGCAAGATGTTCTCCAAAAGTTGCAAAACCTTCATTCAGCCAGATATCATTCCATGCACCACAGGTTACTTTATCCCCAAACCACTGATGAGCAAGTTCATGGGCGATAAGCTGTCTGCCCCAACCTCCCATAGAAGACATGGTTTGATGTTCCATTCCGCCACCAAACATAAATTCCATATGTCCGTATTTTTCATTACGGAAAGGATAAGAGCCAAAATAAGTTTCAAAAGTATTCATCACCTGCTTGGTCCAGTTAATATTGGCTATGCTGGTGGCATTTGAATTTGTGGAAGGATAGATATAGTTCACAAAAGGAAAAGGAGGATTTCCGATGGTATCAGTAAGCTTAACAAAGTTGGTAATGGAGAGCGCAATGAGGTAAGCCGGTGTAGGATACATTGTTCTCCAGAAAGTAAGTTTAGTGTTTCCTGTAGGAAAGGTTTCAGACATCAGTTTTCCATTGGCTGCCACGCTGTAATTGGAGGGAGTTGTAATCTTAAAATCAAATCTTTCAATTTTATCATTTAAACTTTGCTTGGTAGGAAACCAATCCTGAGCACCATAAGGCTCATTCAAAGTGGAGAGTACCGGAGTTCCGCTCTGGAGGGCAGTTCTGAAAGCATCATTACTGGTGGATGGTGCTCCTGCATAGTAAATAGTAAGAGAGTCTAATGTATTGGCAGGAATAGAAGCAGGAAAATCAATCTTCAGTTCTTTTGAAGGAAGCTGCTGAAAGCTTGTAATGTTGGTTCCATGATATTTCACCTGGGAAACCGTTAATGAATTGGAAAGATCAAAATAAATGCTTCCTATATTTTGGTTAGGCTTAAAGTGAGAAGTCACTGATCCGGAGATATTATATACCGCAGGATCCAGACTCACGTCCATTCTCTGATACTGCAAGTCGTAATTCAGGGTATTGGGATTGATATTCCCGATATTCATCTTTTGGGTGAAGGATTTTTTCTCTTTCTCGATTAATCCTTTCATATCCGTATTTTGCCTTTGCTTCTGGGCATAAAATTGTTGAGAAAATAAAAATCCCAACACCAAAAGGTACAACTTTGTCATGTTTTGAAAAATTTAATCAAATATAAAAAAAACCTTTTAATTCATGATTAAAAGGCTGTTATAATATATAAAATAAAATTTTTTTAAAGATCCAGTGCAGGTTCAAGAATTTTTTCCATTCTTTTCTTCACCATATCTACTGATCCGGAATAGTTATTTACCATCAAAGAAAAAACCAGTGTCTTTCCTGAATTGGTTTTCAGATAACCGGCTAATGTTTTCACTTTGTTCAAAGTTCCTGTTTTAGCAAAAACCTGTCCGTTCCCTCCTACATTAAACATTCTTTTGAGTGTTCCGGATTGTCCTCCGATGGGTAAAGAGGTCAGATAAGATCTGTAGTATTTCTGATCCATCAGAGAAGTAAGAAACTTCACCTGAGAAATAGGAGTTACATTATTACTTCTTGAAAGTCCGCTCCCATCAATATAGTTGAGTCCGGTCATATCAAAACCAGCATCTTTAAGGTGATTAGTCACTACTATTCTTCCGGATTCTGAAGTCTGGTCACCCATTTTCTGATATCCTACTGTTCTCAGCAAAGCTTCTGCCAATGAATTATCACTGTGCTGATTGGTATAATAAATAATATCGTTTAAAGTTGGTGATTTATACGCTGAAAGCATTTTTCTGTTTTCCGGTGATGCATCTGTCATTTTGGGAGTAACTTTCCCGGTAACAGGGATTCCGCTTTTTACTAATGTTGTTCTGAAAGAGTTGGCAAGGTAAGCCGGTGCATCAGGAATTTTGGTTGTTAAAGCTCCGTTTCCTTCGTATTTATCAGCATATACCATCTGATGATTGTAAGGGGAAACATAGAAAAACTTCTTTTCTGTGGAGAAACCTCCTTTTTTGACAATCAGTTTTTCGTTCGCCGGGTTGATATCTCGGGTACTTCCTGCCGGTAAATAATAGTTATTGTTTTCCAACCATACAACATTTTCCGGAAGCATTGAAATATTGCCTTTGAAAAGCGCTGTCTGAATGATAATATCACCATTTACCTTTTTGATTCCCTCTCTTGAAACGCCGCCTACGAAATCTGAAATAATATCTCTATAAGATGCTGCACCTGCTTTGTTTGTTCCCAAAGAAGGGTCTCCGCTTCCTATCACATAAAGATTTCCATTCAAAACTCCGTTTTCATCTATCGTTCCTGAATACTCCAGCTGAGTCATCCAGCGGTAGTTTTCACCCAGCATATTTAATGCGGTTTCCGTTGTCAGTAATTTGGTTGTAGAAGCAGGAACTAAGGGAGTATTTTCGTTGTACGAAGAGATGATCTTCTTCGTTTTCGGGTCGTACACTACGAATCCCCAGGTTGCATTTTTCAGCACAGGATCCGCCATCATTGTGTTTACATTAATGTCTACCAATTCTTTTGCTGACAAAACAGTCTTCTCCACCATTGTAGTAACGGGTGAAGGCAGGTTTAAACTGCTTTTCTGATTGTCATAATTCTGAGAATAAAGAACGGTAGAAACGGTAGATTGAGCCAGGAAAAGACCAGAAGCCAACACCGCCGCACTTGAAATATATTTTCTGAAATTTACCATCTATCTTCTTTTTGTTCTATAGTTTTGACTCTGTAAAAAACGAAAGGTTAAATCATTCATTAAAAGAGCCAAACACTTAATCAACGTCCAAAAGTAGAAATTATTGTTATATAAAGGACCACAGCTCCATTATAAAAGAGTGTAAAGTTTGTTAAAAATTGTTAAAAATCAACAAAAACATCTTTTTTAATGCTTTGATATGCAGTGATTTCATCAAATTCTTTCAAACTTATCAAAACCATGCTTTTGAATTTTTCATAGTTTTTCCCACGGGGAAGCTTCAGCATAATCTGGAACTGATAGAAGTTATTCAGTTTTGCAATCGGTGCTCTTTCCGGACCTAAAACACATTCTTCAGGAAGATATTTTCTGAGGATAGAACCCAGAAACTGTGATGCCCGGTCTGCTTTATCCTCTCTTCTGTGTTTCAATTCAATCATTATCAGCTTGGTGAAAGGCGGATAATGGAATTTCTGACGTTCTGTAAGAATATATTTATAGATCTTGGCAGGATTGTTCATCTTGATCAGCTGAAATACAGAATGATCAGGATTAAAGGTCTGAATAAGAATCTTACCTTTTCCGGAAACCCTTCCGGCTCTTCCAGAAACCTGCGTGATCAGTTGATACGCTCTTTCTTCCGCTCTGAAATCCTGTACATATAATAAGGAATCCGCTTTTGGAATCGTAACCAGCTCAATATGATCAAAATCCAATCCCTTTGAAATCATCTGTGTTCCTACAATAATGTCTGTTTCCCGGTCTTCAATCTTCTCGTACAATTTTTCGTAGGCAAATTTCTTACGCATGGAATCGACATCCATTCTGTCTACTTCATTTTCAGGAAACAGTCTGGAAACTTCTTCGTGAATCTGCTCTACTCCAACTCCTCTTTCGTTCAGGTTTTCAGAACTGCATTTCGGGCAGGTTTTCGGTTTTGAAGCTCTTTGTCCGCAATAGTGGCATTTCATTTCATTTGCCGCTTTGTGATACGTCATTACCACATCACAATTAGAACAGTAGTTCACATAGCCGCAGCTTTCACATTCTATGACATTGGAATAGCCACGACGATTGTGTAAAACGATTGCCTGATTCTTTTCATCCACCGTTTTCTTTATCTCCTCAATAAGTTTCAGAGAGAAATTTCCGGACACCTTTTTAGATTCCTGAGCTTCCTTGAAATTGATCAGTTCGTATTCCGGTAAATTAACATTCCCGAATCTTTCATTCAGAAAGATGTATTTCATTTTATCTTTTCTGGCACTGTAGTAGCTTTCGACAGAAGGCGTTGCTGATCCCAGAATAACTCCTGCCTTATACAGCCTGCCTAAAACCAGAGAAGCGTCTTTAGCATTAAAATAGGGTGAAACTTCCCTTGGTCTGTACGCAGAATCGTGTTCCTCATCTACTATAATAAGCCCGAGATTCTGGTAAGGTAAAAATAATGCATTACGGGTTCCGATCAGAATACGGATGTCGTTCTGTTTAATTCTTCTCCATACTTCCACTCTTTCAAAATCAGTCAGTTTTTGATGATAAAAACCAAGCTGTCTGCCATATTTTTTCTCTAATCTTTGGGTGATCTGTTTGGTAAGCGAAATTTCCGGAAGCAAAAACAAAACATTCTTTCCGTCGCGGACGCATTCATCAATTTTCTCTAAATAGATATGGGTTTTCCCTGATGAAGTAACGCCATGAAGCAGGACATTCTTCCCTTCTTCAAAAGCCTCATCAATTTCAGCTTTTGCTGTTTTCTGCTGTTCGGAAAGCTCTTCAAGCTCCTCGATTTCTCCTTCATAACTTTCAATCCTGTCTTTCTGCATAAAGTATTCCTCCACAAGACCTTTGTCTGCCAAAGGTTTGAAGTGGGAGCATCCAAAATAACCATCCTCGAACAGTTCAGATTTTTTAATATGACCTTCAGGATTTTCCGTCTGTTTTTCCAGAATAAGAAGGAAAAGATCTTTCTGTTTCTTTGCCCTGTTAAGCTTTAAAAGAATGTCTGTAAGATTCTGATTGGCCAAAACCTCATCATTGATTCTTACATAAGCAACTTCCTTCGCTTTATACTTTTCAGCAATTTTCTCATCAATTTCAATGTACTGAAGATCAATAAGAGAATTGATGGTTTTTATGATATCTTTTTTAGGAATAAACGCTTCTATATCTGTCAGATTAATCAGCTGCCGTACTTCCAGAGCCTGAATAAGATACATTTCATTAACATCCAGGTTTTCAAAATCTATGATAGCTCCTGGTTTTAATTTTAAATAGGTCTCACTTTCCAATTTCAAAGAAGAAGGAAATGCAAACCTGTAAATTTCCCCCAGACTGCACAGATAATACTCCGAAAGCCAGTTCCAGAAATCAATTTGTCCCTGAGGAAGAATCGGTTGATCATCCAGCATGCTGATAATTTCCTTGGCGACAAAGTTTTCTGGTATATTATCATGAAGCTCAAAAACGATTCCTGTATAGATTTTCTTTCCGCCAAACGGCACCAGAACACGCATTCCGGGCTGGATTTCAGATATCATTTCTTCGGGAACTTTATACGTGAAAGATCCTTTTAAATTCAGGGGTAAAACAATTTGAGCGTATTGCAAGGGAAATATTTAAAGTGTAAAATTAAATTTTTCCTGAGAGAACTGCAACTTTGTGGAGATTCTTTTGTACTCCTTTAACAGACATTTAAACGCTACATTCTCCGTTTTCATTATGTCATTCCGTAGGAATCTCAACATTTCAGTTTGCAAAACCTTATTATCAAAAAAACTATATTATCAAACACCACATATTGGATTCCTACGGAATGACAAAGTGTGCGGATAAAAGAACAAACAAATTCAGAAAGGATCGAAGAAAGGATTCATGAATGACTAAAAAAGAAGTTCTGTAATCTCATACCAGAATGCAGAGGTAATAAATCCTACAATAATACTGACTCCGATGATAAGGTTGGTTAATTTTGTGTTCAGCCTGAACTGTTCTGCGATGATACTTGAGGTAACGAGTGTAGGCATTGCTGCTTCAAATACTGTAATTTTTGCCACATTTCCTTTTATTCCCAATAATAAAGCCATTCCCAAAACAATTGCAGGTGCCAGAATCAATTTATAAAGCATCGACATCGACATCTGGGGAATCAGTTTTTTCCATCCGTTGAATTTCAACTGTAATCCAACCGAAAATAAGGCTAACGGGCTTACCGTAGCAGCTAGTTTATCAAAGAAAGGCTCTGCAACAGTAAAGTCAATAAACTGCGACAACACCAAAGCGGAAATACATCCAATTAATGGAGGAAACGTAACCAACCTTTTTACAATGAATATTGCACTTATTTTTCCGGATTTACTTCCTCCTTTTACTGCAGCAATAATTCCGAGGGTTGAAAGGGCAAAGAACATCGTCTGGTCACAGATAATCGCAATACTCAGAAGCCCTTCACCATAAAAGGCACTGATTAAGGGAAATCCTATGAATGAAGTATTACTGTATCCGCTTGCCAATTCCAAAGTACTTCTGGACCGCCTTGAATATCCCCTGCTCTTACTGTAAAACATCATAAAGAAAAAGCAGAACACAGAAATTAAAAATGTTGCTGCAATGGGGAACAGCATCTCTGTTGTCCATTTTACTTTAGGCAGATATTTAAACGAAACTGCCGGAAGAGCAAGATAAAGAATCCAGGTATTGATACCTTTATGGGCATCGGGGTGGATAGATTTTGTTGCTTTGAATACCATTCCTGCAATGATACACACTGCAATCAGAACAAAATTTACCATAACTGTAATAAAATATGGGTCAAATTTACGGCTGATTTTTGAGTTGGAAGGGTATAATTTATATTTTTTTCGGTAGAATTTCTAATGAAACCTTTCAGTACTAAACCTTATAGGTTTTGAAAACCTATAAGGTTTGGAGATCTACCTGCCGAAAATTTATAACTGCTTGAAATAATTTTTTCAGAATATATTTTACTTCTTTATCACCTCCCAAAGACTCATCACCTCTATATTTTCCAAAGGCTTTGAGAGAATTATTCTTTTGGGAGTTCCGGGTAAGAGATCAAAAAAATTATCGCTGAAATGGGTATCACCAATCAAATAAATGTCCTTAGCCAGCATATCTGTTGAAATTTCAATTTCTGTTGGTGATATTTTTCTGATTTTAATCTCAGGTTTTAAAAGTTTCAGATCTTTTGGTTTATTAAAAAAGAACAGCTTTTCAAATGTTGTATCTTTTTCAGAACTGATCTTTAAAACAGCTTTAGACAAATCAAACTGACCCAGTTCTGATTTACTGATACTTCGTATTTTCTTACTTACATCAGCTTTTATATTATCTGAATGATTGCTTTTCCAAAGTGTTTTTCCTTTAAAATCAATGAGTTCAAATTTGATATCTGAATTAAGTTCTTTCACAAGATCACTGATCAGATAAATGTCATAGCTTTTTTCTGTTTCAGCAATGGACACCAACACAGGCTCAAAGCTTCTTTTCGCCTGATAATGGAAGGCTTTCCAGTTTCCAAGGTAATCAATAGAAGACCATGAAACCACCGGCCAGCAATCGTTAAGCTGCCAATACAGCGTTCCCATATTATAAGGTTTTGCACGGCGATGGGCTTCAATAGCGATCTGCATTCCTCTTGCCTGCAAGAGCTGTGAAACATAGTTGTATTGTACAAAGTCCGTTGGAATTTTGTAATCACGCTTCAGGTATTCATTAATAATATCCCAGCCACGGGTGTGCTTTTCATGGGCTTTTATGGTTGGATTCTGAAGGTTTAAATCCGGAATTCCGGAAAACATTGATTTTGTGGTTTCAAGGCTTGGCGTGCCCTGAAAACCGTATTCAGACATGAAACGGCCTACTTTTTCGTTGTAAATTTCGAATGGCTGTTCGCCCCACCAAACGCCCCAATAATGGGAATCTCCTTCTGTAAGGCTTTCTTTATGTCCCCAGCCAATGGAGGGAGAGCTTGGCCAGTATATATTTTTATCAGACTTCAGGTTTTCAGCCAATGCATTGGGAATTACCTCATGGAAGAGTTTTTTATAATCTTTCCAGACCTGTAATGAATCATTTTTTGAATAGTTGAACTGTTTCTGATATCCCCAGTTGACAATGGCTTCATCAATTTCATTATTCCCGCACCACAAAGCAATGGATGGATGATTCTGCAGCCTGTTGACCTGATCTTTTACTTCTTCTTTTACGTTGTTTAAAAAGGCTTCATCTGCCGGATAAAAGCTTCCTGCAAACATGAAATCCTGCCAGACTAAAATACCGTTTTCATCGCAGGCTTTGTAAAATTCATCATCTTCATAAATACCTCCGCCCCAGATACGGATCATATTCATATTGGCATCTTTGGTGTCTTTGATCAGTTTCTGATATTTTTCTTTGGTCATTCTCGGAGAAAAGCTGTCTCCCGGAATCCAGTTCGTTCCTTTGATATATAACGGCTGGCCATTCACTTTAAAATAGAAAGATTTTCCTTTTTCGTCTTTTTCCTGCACTAATTCAACTGTTCTTAATCCTATCCTGATATTTTTAGCATCAATATTTTTCTGATCTTTTGACAGCTTTACTTCAAAATCACAGAGATGAGCTTCACCACGTCCGTTTGGCTGCCAGAGCTTCATCCCGCTTGTTTCATAAGGAACTGATATTGTATTGTTTCCTTTTTTTAAAGATATTTTTTGGTGAGTTGTATTAAGATCCAAGGTATAATCTCCGGCATTTTGAGCATAAATTTCTATGTCAAAGCGCAAATCATTAGAAGTGTCAGAAACTCTCTTCTGAATATCTTTGACGGTAATAATTTTAGCATTATTCCAAAATTCGAGCTGAATGTCTTTCCATATTCCTGCAGTAACCAGTCTTGGTCCCCAATCCCATCCGAACTGGTATTGTGCTTTTCTTACAAAGCTTCTGGGTGATTCCGGCATTGTAAACGGAACTTTTTTTGCTAATTCCTTTCCGGTATTCACGGCAGATTTAAATTTAATCTGCAATGTATTATTACCCGATTTCAAATATGGCTTTACAGAAATTGTCCATTTTCTGAACATATTGTCTGTTTTCTTCAGCAGCTGACCATTAAGATAGATTTCGAAAAATGTATCTAATCCGTTAAAAACAAGATCAATATTATCGTTCTTTAATTCCTGGGAAGAGACTGTAAATGCTGCCTGATAATCCCAGTCTTCATTTTCAATCCACTGTACTTTCTTTTCATTTTCATCCTTAAAAGGATCAGGAATGATCTTATTATCCAATAAATCCAGATGAACAGTTCCAGGTACTTTCGCAGGAAGCCATTTTTGATCTTTTGAATTTTTAAACTGCCAGTTCTCTGAAGACAAGCTTCTTTGTGAAAACTGTGCAAAAAGGAGATTCTGTGTGAAAATGAAAGCAAAAAGGATCGTTCTATTCATCAATAAATTTGTTTGTATTGTTACAATACCAGTGATTTTGCCATTCCGAGGCACGAAGGAATCTCTATTTTATTGGTTTAGATTCCCGCTGCGCCTGGAATGACAAACTAAGTACATATCATACTACCTGCCCTTCAGAGCAGCCACTTCATCTGCATTAGCGAAAGCTCCACCATCCGTAATAGCTGAAGAATGGAAGTAAGCAGCATTTGTAACGGCTCTTATTTCTTCAATATTGGACGCGCGAAGTCCGCCTCCAACAAGGATTTCTATTCTTCCACCGGAGAGTGCAACCAGTTTCTTAAGGTTTTCTTTTCCTTCAGATACATTTGTTTTCTGGCCGGAAGTAAGAATGGTTGAAAAACCACATTCAATTACTTTTTCCAAAGATTCTTCCAAACTTGCAGCGCGGTCAAAAGCACGATGAAAAGTACATGGAAGTGGCGCTGCCAATTTTACCAAAGCTTTATTCTGTTCTATATTAACCTCATCATTTTCATCCAGAATACCGAATACAAAACCATCTGCATGTAAGGATTTTAATTGGATCAAATCATTTTTCATCTGCTCAAATTCTGAATCTGAATACGTAAAATCACCACCTCTTGGGCGGATCATCACAAAAATCGGGATATTGATTTTTTCACGGAGTTTCTTCATGGTTTCGAAATCCGGAGTAGTTCCTCCTTCGCTGAGACCGTCACATAATTCTATTCTGTCTGCCCCATTTTCAAAAGCTATTACTGCTGATTCAGAATTAAAGCAGGCTATCTCTATTTTTGACATTGTATTATCTATTAAATTTTATTTTGGTTCGTCCTGCAGTACATCTGCAATCAGAAAAGAACCGTTTTCTTTTACTACTTTTACTACTGACGGATATTTGGCTTTAAAACTATTATCAGTCAATACTACATTGAATATATATTCATTTTTTGAGGAGAGTTTTAAATCACAACTGCCGATTTCTATTGTATCCCAATCCTGTGCGGAAATGAGAAATCCTATACCGACTCCAGCTTTATCAGTATCAAACCTGGACTTCCATTTATTCTGAAATTCTTTTTCTGTAAGACTTCCATCCACATCCATATCTACATTTATGGCGTCAGTTTTATATTCGAAATAGTCTTTTGTGGTGATCTTCTGCATATTCTTTTCTTCATTTCCGATGTCTGCTTTAAAATAATCGACGATGCTTTTTTCCAACCATTTTTGAGCAGCTTCAGCGTCATTGGATTCATTATGCAAAACTATTTTTTCTTCTGTCTGTGGTTGTGTGATATCTGTTTTAACTTCCTTTTTTTCTTCCTTACATGCAATAATCAGAAATAAGGAAGCAATCATCGTTCTTTTCATATTTATTTTATGTTTTGGCTAAAGCCAATAATTATCTTTGATGTGTTCAAATGGGCTAAAGCCCATTCCTACTGAATTTTTTAATTATTTCAAAGCAAATTCAGGTTTCTCAAGACGATTTCCTTTCTGATCATACACGGCAAAGCTGAATCCATCCTGAATACAGTAAGAACCATATTCTCCCTGTTTATTGATGGCAATAAACCCTACCTGAATATCTTTTAGATTTTTGTTTCTTCGCTGATTAATTTTAACAATTCTCTCCACGGCTTCCTTACAGGCTTCCTGAGGATTTCTGCCCTGTCTCATCAGCTCTACCACAAGATGTGTTCCTACCGTTCTTATGACCTCTTCACCATGACCTGTTGCCGTAGCTGCTCCTACTTCGTTATCAACAAACAGACCTGCTCCGATAATTGGAGAATCTCCTACTCTGCCGTGCATCTTAAAAGCCATTCCACTGGTAGTACAGGCTCCCGAAAGATTTCCCTGTGCATCCAAAGCAATCATTCCTATGGTATCATGGTTTTCAATATTAGCAACAGGCTTGTATTGGCTGGTCTTTAACCATTCTTTCCATTCTTTTTCTGATTCAGAAGTAAGAAGATTTTCTTTTTTAAACCCCTGTGAAAGGGCAAATTGTAATGCACCGTCACCTACCAGCATCACGTGGGGTGTTTTTTCCATTACGGCTCTTGCAACCGAAATCGGGTTTTTAACATGTTCCAGGCATGCCACGGAACCGATATTATAATTTTCATCCATGATACAGGCATCCAGCGTCACTCTTCCGTCTCTGTCCGGACGGCCTCCATATCCTACACTTCTTTCTTTCGGATCTAATTCTACGAGACGTACTCCTTTTTCTACGGCATCCAAAGCCCGTCCTCCTTTTCCAAGGATAGTCCATGCTTCTTCATTGGCTTTTAACCCAAAGTTCCAGGTGGAAAGTACGATAGGTTTATTGATGTTTTTTTTATTTTCAGGCAGTTCTCCGGCCATTAGCTCTAAAGGGTTAATGGTAAGTGCTGCAGTTGCAATTCCCAGTTTTTTGATAAAACTTCTTCGGTTATTGTTCATTGTACGTAAGAATTATTTAATACAAAGCAAATATCTTAAAAAAATCCATTGAAAATTGTATCGATTTCTCACTATTTTTCTTTGCTGTTTTTTACTATTTTTATAATGGTTATTTTAATTAAGGCACCTACATACAATGTTACACTAATTATAACAAGCTATTTATTGTCTTTAGATGTTATTTAGTATTATACCAACTTAAAAATAAATGAAGACTAAAATAATTAGTCTTCATTTATTCAATTTTTTAATAAGAGAATTAAACTAATTCTTCAACATATTTAATAGTCTTTTTTTGTTCTTCAATCGTTTGTTCAAAAATATAATCTTCTTTAGTTTGAACAAAAAACCATCCATCAGTATATAGAGTTGTTATTTTTGTTTTACACAATGGACAGATTATATTATCAGCTTTTTTTTCTTCGGGGAAAAATAACTTATTTTCAATTACAATGCTTTCAGTATTACAGCATTTACATAAAACATAATTTTCCATAATATTATATTTTTGAGTTTATAAAAAGTCTTTTTAAATCTTCGACATTATAATCAGCTTTATAATCTTTCCGACATTTACACCATTTAACACAATCAGGACGAGGTATAAATTTGCCTTTTAATATGTGATTATCGGGCAAATTTTTTATAATTTCATTTTTTGCAGAATTAAATAATATAACATCTTCATTATCAATTTTAATAGAGTGTTGAGGATCATCAACAAACACTTTTCTTACATAGTTAAACAAAATTGGTGAATCGTTATTCCTAATTGTTATCATCTTTCTTTGTCTATCGATAGTATGCCAAAGCTTTTTTAATTCATCTACATTTTGAAAATATCTTTCTTCCATTGTACTATTAACATCCCAATACATAGGGTTATTTTTTGTTATCCAGATTTCAAAGTTTTCATCTTTTATTAATTCCCTGTCTAATTCGAATAATATTGGACCATAATAGTTTTCTCTACTAAATGCAGTATGTAAATCAGCCGTATCTAAAAATACATCATTCCATACATTCACCTGCTTATCTTTATAATCAGATTTTGGTTGTGGAGTTTGAAATAAACCTTTACTTTCAACAGCTCCCCTTGAAAGTAATCCTCCATTTTGAAGGTATGTAATAGATGTACCAACAGTATTAGCATGATAAAGAGCTAATATTCTTTTTTCAACAAAAAAGTCATAAAGTTCATGGTTATTTAATCTCATCTAAATTTTTTGTATTAAACAAAATTACATTATTTAAATATAATAAAAACAAATGATTTAACTAGTATTAAAATTTTATATAATTTCTATTGGCTATAATTTTTACATAATTTAAAATTTTGAATGTTTATATATAAATATTAAAATATTCAAGAATGGAAAATAATGAAAGGCTTATAATAGCTTGTATAAAAGATGAAAATAATAATGTCAAAGCAAAATGTTGTTTTTTCAATAATATTGAAGAATTAATCAAAGAAATTGATGATTATATTTCGAATGAACTAGCTTTGAAAAATTCAAAAGTTTACATTGATAATCAAGAAATTTTTTCTGAAAATGAGAAAAAAGGCTTATTAGAAAAGGGATATCAGTTTGATTAGCTTATTTTGAAAATCAATATAATTTAGGAGATAGGTCTTCGTTTGGGGGCCTATCTTTTATTTTATCATTAATCTCTTGTAACTCAAATTACAACCTTTAATATTTGTAAGCAAATACATAAACCTTTCACTTGGACTCATCTTTCTCGTATTATGTCTAAATACAAATTCAAAAATATATTTTTGTAAATGCTTTCTTGAAACAACTCTATATACACCAATAATTCCTCGTTTTAAATTTCCCCAAAAGTTTTCAATACAGTTTGTACTTGTATTACCATTTACATATTCCTTTTTACCATGATTAACAATTGAATGATTATAAAATTCATGTAAGTTATTATATGCTTTCCATTCATCTGTATATACAGTTTCAAATGCATCAATTGTTTTAAAAATTATGGGTTCTAATTGTTCAGCACTTACTGATTCTACTACATGAGCCACAACTTTTCCGCCGCGTTGAATCATTCCTAAAACGGGAACTTTGTCTTTGAAACTACGTCCTTGTGAATTTTTTACTTTTTTGTCTGCATGGCGATTCTTATTTTTTCCACCAACGTATGTTTCATCAATTTCTACTTCACCAGATAATATATGTTTATTTTCAAATTTTGAACATTCTCTTAATCTTTTAAGAATGAACCATGTCGTCTTTTGTGTCACATTAAGCTCTCTTTGTAATTGCATAGATGATAATCCTCCTTTATGACTTGTAAATAACCATATGGCTATAAACCAATCTTGAAGTTTTAGATTTGAGTTTTTAAAAAGTCCAATATTTTTTATTGTAAAATATTTTCCTGTGTTCTTACATTTATATTTGTTCCCTTTACATTTATAAACTTTTGAGTTTTTATCAAAGGGTGAAACTGGATTTCCATCCCAAAAAATCTTTTCTAAAAAGTTTATGCATTTTTGTTCATCTGAAAATGTTAAAATCAATTGTTTTAATGACTTGATTTTTAGCTCATTAAAAATATTCATATCTTCTATTATTAGAAGAATACCATCCGTAAAATCGCGGAATTATAAGATTGAAACGCTAATGTTGAGCTAAAAAAACAGAGAACTAAATTTTTTATTAAAAACTCTTTATATTTGTTAAATATTACGGATACACAAATCCTAATAGAACATTTTCGAACACATTAGAAGGTGTAAACTTATTGTCTCTAACGAATCTGGTAAATTATTTAGGACGATAATAAGTAGACTGACCTACGCTATACTATTATGGCGTGGGCTGTTACTTATTTTAGTCCATGGCTTACCAGAGCCCGTTAGATAGAATTTGTTAGCAGTTCCACGCTTTCTTTATATCTAACAATAACTCTTCTTCGGAACTCAGAAGAAACAAAACCAATTTATGTTTATCTGTATTATGGAAATCCGTAAGGAATCTATCAATCTACAAAATAGCTTTGTAGACTTTAAACTATTAAAATTCAACTTTAAATCATGAAAAAAATCCTACTATCAGTAGCAATAATGGCTACAAATTTTGCATTCGCTCAAATTACACTTGAAAAAACTTATGCTTCAGAGAATCTACAAGTTTATACAAATGCAACTGAAACAAATTTTTATTCTGTTGGGCAAAATCTAACAACGGTGAAGATTTATAATTCTAATCATACATTGAAAAAACAATTTTCACCAACTATTCCAGCGGGATATTCAATGAATATCAGCTCTTACAACAATTTCATTCTATCTAAAAACATTTTTAATACAGATAGTTTGTTAGAAATTGTCGTTGTTTTTAATAAGTATGATAACGGGTCTGTAAACAAAATTGTAATCTTTAATGAGGATGGACAAGTAGTTAAAGACTTTGGTGAAAATTATAGATTTGATGATGAGTTTGATTTCTATATTTATCATGATAATACAACAAACACTAATAAATTAAGGCTTTATAAAGAAAATATAAGCTCAACTGAAATTTATAATCTTCCAACCACATCGCTTGCAGCAAAGGAAATTCAATTGGCAAATAAACTATCAGCTTTTCCAATTCCTACAAACAAAATATTGAATATTGTAAATCCTGATAATGGAGCTAATAAAGTTCAAATTTATGATGCATCAGGAAAGTTGGTGATGAATAAAACTTTCAGTTCAAATGATGATAAAATATCTATTGATGTTGAGAATTTAACTAAAGGAATTTATATTTATAAAATTGGAGAATTGAGTTCTAAGTTTATTAAGAATTAAAATTGATTTCTAATAAAAATCTCACTATTAAAGTGGGATTTTTATTATGGTTTTCCGTAATATAGGAGGTTCTTTTCTTTGTATTTTAGCACAAATTAAAAATATTAAATATTATGGAAAGAAAATATCATTTTTCTTTTGAACAAAGAACATTTAATGGAGTTGTCGAAAGTGGTATACCCAATAATGAAAGTATTAAAAAACTTATAAATCAACTAGGCGGAAAGAATATTACATATCCATGTAATAATACAATAATTTTCACCTACAAAGATGAAAAATTTGATATGAACACTTTTAAAGATGAGATTTCAAAATATTTCTACTTTACATTATCTTTAATTGCAACAGATAGGGAAGATACTTATGTAAGTAATTCAAATCCAGAAACCAATATAAATCCGAGTAAAAAAATAGAGGAAAGAATAAATTTAGGTAAGATGTTTAAGTAATTCATATTGTCCACAACCTTGTCTATAAAAAGACACTATTCCGAAAAGTGTGTAAGTTAAAAAGTTAAGGCTTGG
>NZ_SDLV01000012.1 GCF_004916905.1 Chryseobacterium candidae | reverse complement strand
TTTATCATTTATAACTCCCCCCCTAGCCCTGATAGAAATGGTTACCACGCAGCTTGCGTGGGAGAGTCGGTAGGTTGGAGCGTGGGAAACCCTTCGACTTCGCTCTGGGTGACAGCCTGAGGAGTAGGAATGGAGAGTAGGATTAAGCTCCCAAAAAAAAGTTCGAGAGTTCGAGTGTGAGAGGGTGAGAGGGTGAGAGGGTTGGTAAGAAATAGAGAATTATACTCTTAAGGGTGAGAGTATGAAATTATAGTTACCATATATATGATGATATTCGGGTTTGAGAAACAGTTTATAGTGAATGATTCACCTTTTCAACTATAACAATAGATGTAATAATGATAAAAAGAGGCTAACATTTTTTTTGATTGCTTACATTTGTAGTGCATTCCGGTTTCTAAGGAATGAAATGAGTTTTATATATGATAGACAGAAAATATAAGGAGACGGTTCATACAGATAAAAACCACTACGAATATATTACAGTAACACATGACGAAAACAAGGTCAGAATCTATACTTTGAAAAATGGATTAAAGGTTTTTCTTGCTCAGAATTTTGATGCACCAAGAATACAGACCTTTATTCCGGTAAGAACAGGAAGTAATAATGATCCTTCTGATAATACAGGATTGGCGCATTATCTCGAACATATGATGTTTAAAGGAACATCTAAAATCGGGACTCAGAACTGGGAAAAGGAAAAAGAGCTTCTTGATCAGATTTCAGCTTTGTATGAAGAACATAAGGCAGAACAGGACTCTGAAAAGAAAAGGGAAATCTATAAAAAGATAGACGAAGTTTCGCAGGAAGCCAGCCAATATGCTATTGCCAATGAATATGACAAAGCAATTTCTTCTCTGGGAGCAAGTGGTACCAATGCGCATACCTGGTTTGATGAAACGGTTTACAAAAACAATATTCCGAACAATGAACTTGAAAAATGGCTTAAAATAGAAAAGGAAAGATTCTCTGAAATTGTTCTTCGTCTTTTCCATACTGAGCTGGAATCGGTATATGAGGAGTTCAACAGAGCGCAGGACAATGACACAAGACTTGTGAGCTATGAACTGATGGATGCTCTTTTCCCCACTCATCCTAATGGGCAGCAAACAACGCTGGGAAAACCGGAACATCTGAAAAATCCATCCATGAAAGCTATTCATAAGTATTTTGATGAATATTATGTTCCCAATAATTATGCTATGGTATTGGTGGGAGACCTTGATTTTGATGAGACGATCCGATTAATCGATCAGTATTTCGGAACTTTACCTTATAAGGAGCTTCCTTCAAAAACACCCATTACTGAACAGCCTATTACAGAAGTTGTAGTGAGAACGGTAAAAAGCCCTACTACTCCACGTACTCAGCTTGCGTGGAGAACAGACAGCTATGGAACAAGAGAAGCAATGCTGGCTGATGTGGTTGCGAATATCCTCAGCAACAGAGGGGAAGCAGGATTACTGGATCTGCATATTAATCAGACCCAGAAGATGCTTTGGGCTCAGGCTTTTTCTGTAGGATTAAGAAAGTATGGATATTTTTCCATCGTTGCAGTTCCTAAGGAAACACAGACTCTGGAGGATGCAAAGAATATGGTACTGGATGAAATTGAGCTGATCAAGAAAGGAGATTTTCCGGACTGGATGCTGCCAGCCATTATCAATGATTTCAAACTTCAGAGAATGAAAGGTCTTGAAACCGCCGAAGGTCTTGCCACCAATCTTTACGATTGCTATATAAAAGGAAGAACCTGGGAAGAGGATCTGAATGAAATGGATGAATATGCTGCTTTCACCAAAGATGACGTCGTAAATTTTGCCAATGAGTTTTTCAAAGAAAACTATGTGGTTGTCAATAAAGAAAAAGGGGTGAATGACAAATTGATCAGGGTTGAGAATCCCGGAATTACTCCTGTTAAAATCAACCGTGATACTCAATCGGAATTTTTAAAAGAGATTCTGGCGGATAAAACTGAAGATATTAAACCTGAATTTATTGATTATCAAAAAGAGATCATCACGGATCAGCGTAACGGAAAGAAATTAAGCTTTGTAAAGAATAAGTATAACGATATTGCTCAGGTACATTTTATTTTCCCTTTTGGAAGTGATAATGACAGAGATTTAGGAATTTCTACTCAGCTTTTGCAGTATCTGGGAACTGATACCCTTTCACCGGAGGATTTAAAAAAGGAATTTTTCAAAATCGGAATCAGCAATGATTTTAAAACCACGAACAACCAACTGATCATATCCCTAAGCGGACTGGAAGAAAATATAGAAAAAGGAATTGCTCTTCTTCAGCACTGGATGCATGATGTACAACCTGATCAGGAAATCTATAATCAGTTTGTGGGCACAGTACTGGAAAACCGAGAGGCCATCAAGAAAGATAAAAACCGTATTATAACGGCATTGAACAATTATACGAAACTGGGCAGCAACTCACGTTTTACAGATGTCATTTCTAAAGAAGAACTTGAAAACAGCAATTCTGAAGTATTCACAGACAGAATGAAAAAGCTTTTCCAATATCCTTATCAGGTATTCTTCTACGGTAAAAACTTTGAGAACTTTAAAGAATACATCGGTCATTATATAAGGCCTGAAAGTCTTCAGATCCCGGAAGCCAAGCAATATCCGGAACCAGAAACGGGAGGAAAGGTGAATTTCATCAACTACGATATGGTTCAGATGGAAATGAGCAAGATTGGTAAAGGAAACGAGGTGAATCCGCTTCATTTCGGAAAGATCAATGTTTTCAATGAATATTTTGGAAGAGGATTGTCTTCTATTGTTTTCCAGGAGATGCGGGAAAGTAAGAGTCTGGCCTACTCTGCTTATGTTTCTTATGCTGCAAACTCTGAGCTGAACCATCCTGACTATGTGACTACCTATATCGGAACCCAGCCAGACAAGCTGATGATCGCTGTAGACACTCTGAATGAACTGATGAACGAACTTCCTGAAGTACCCATTCAGTTTGAAAATGCCAGAAATGCAGCGCTGAAACAGATTGCCTCCACAAGAGTTACCCGAAATAATATATTCTTCAATACCTTAAGATTACAGAAACTGAATATCTATCATGATTTCAGAAAGGATATTTATGAACAGATCAAGCAGCTGAAATTTGAGGATATCAACCATTTTTATAAGACAGAAGTTCAATCAATACATTTTAACACGGCCATTATCGGCAAGAAAGAGAATCTTGATATGAAAGCAGTCAACAAAATGGGAGCATTTAAAGAAGTAAGTCTTAAGGATATTTTTGGTCATTAAATAAACTGAGATTCTGTTAGACATTATCCCGAACTCCTATGTTTAAATAACAAAAAGAAGGATGTACCAAAGTTTAGTACATCCTTTTTCTTTGTCCATTTTATCATTAATGTTTACAGAAAATTTATGGGAGTTTTCAAGCATATACTGTTGAAGATTTTTCATTATATTCTGATGGTATAAGATATAAGATCATGGATCTTGATAGCGTATTACTGAATTCTGACAACTTTTACATTTTCTCTTTACGCTTCAGGTATTCAGTGGCTGTATATCCTGTAATTTCTTTAAATACGCGGCTAAAGCTAGCCTGATAGCTGAATCCTGCTTTTCTGTAAATAAATGAGATTTTATAATTTTTGTGCTCCAGATTTTCAAAATCCTGTAAAACCTGCCGGACACGGTAAGTATTTAAGAGATTATTAAAATTTGTTTTTCCTTTTTCTCTCAGAGCCTTAGAAATGTATGTACGGTTAGAAGACAGCTTTTCTGCTAACTGGCTGATAGAAAAATCTGCATTCTGCCATACCTTATTTTCTTCTATATAAGCAATGATTCGCTGGTAGAGTTCATCAAATTTATCTGCATAATCTGATGGTATTTCAATATGAGCCATGGAATGGTCTTCCAGGAGTTCAGCTTCAGGTTCAGAGTGGTTTTCAGCTGACTGAATTTCTTCATTTCCTTTTTTCAGCAATCCATCCTGTTTTATTTTGTTAAAAATTTTCAAGTAATGAAAAATAAAAAATATACCAAAAATAACGGCTACAAAAGTAGATATATTCTGGATCATTTCTTCTGTCCGGCTCAGCTTCAACGGATGTGAAAAGTTAAAAAAATTATCCAAAACAAAAGGGCTGAGAAAAGAAATCACTATGTAAGCCGACCAGAGAATCAGTACTTTGAGGCTATAAAGATAATTAAGTATCAAAAATGCCGGAATATAGTACAGTGCCTGTATTAAAAAAGTATTGTAGGTAATATAAAAGCAATACTGCATCAGAGTATAGACCAGAATATGAAGAGTTGTGAGAAATTTAAACGTCATATTCAATTTTAATCCAAGCCATAATCCTATTAAAATCGATGCAAAATAAGTGAATATTATAAGATGCGTGATCCCATTTGGGTCCACAATATAGTAAAAGCATCCCATATAAAAGTAGAAAGGAGACATACAAAAAACGAAATTCTTCATGAATTCTCTTTCCTTTACATATAATAGTTCACTTGTTTCCATTTTTAAAATTAACAATATTTTTCATTTTCTAATATACAAAGAGATCAATTAAACAATTAAATTTCAAAAAAAAATCATTTTCACAAATAAAAAAAACAATTAAACATTTTCTGAAAACATATAACATCATATTTTACAGCACTTTATTAAAATGATTCATTCTTTTACACTTTGATTTAATCTTTTGTGATTAAAATTTAAAATCCCTATTACCTTCGCAGAGCAATATTCTATAAAATCACAAATCTTAAAAATATAAATGTTAAACTATAAAATTTTACAAATGAAAAAAAATGTATTTCTATTTATGTTCTTGCTATCCTGTATATACAATGCGCAGGTCGGGATTTACACCCATGATCCTCAGGGTGTAATGGACATCAAAAACCAAACCGGCAAAAAGAATGGGCTGGTTCTCCCCATCGTTGATGATGCTAATAATACACTCACCCCATCGGGAAACACTGCTGTAGAAGGCACATTAGTATATGACCAGGGTTCCCAATGTATCCGTGTAAAAACAGGAACAGGATGGTCCAACTGTCTTATAGACCAGTCGAGTGTAAGCATAACGGCTTTGGGCAGTGTTTATTGGGTAGCCAATTCTTTTTCTAACTTAACAGAGCCATTAATGCAGAAAAA
Organism: Chryseobacterium candidae; assembly: GCF_004916905.1. Classification (GTDB taxonomy): domain Bacteria; phylum Bacteroidota; class Bacteroidia; order Flavobacteriales; family Weeksellaceae; genus Chryseobacterium; species Chryseobacterium candidae. Next base: position 159,557 of record NZ_SDLV01000012.1, on the reverse strand, counting down.
ATTTAGTGTCAATATGTATACGGCGGTGTTTGGTAATGCGGCTGACAATGGATATATCACTGGTTCAGGATATGCTACTAATGGTCTGGGATTACCAACAACAGCAACCAGCGTATCTCCTGCCAAGAGATTGTATAAAGGTAATGTTCTTACTGTAAGCGGAAGCCAATCATCTCATGTTATGATCAATACGGATGGAAAAATTTTTGTTACAGGATCTAATACTAGTGGGAAACTTGGAACAGGAAACACTTCAAATATAAACACATCATGGAAGGAAGTTACTTTAACAGGAGCTGCTACTGACGAGAAAGCCATTCAGGTACAGACATCACCGAATGCTACCATAATTCTTACTAACAAAGGTTATGTATATTCTGCAGGATCTAATACAAATGGACAAACCGGTTTAGGTATTACTACTGGTAATACACCAACCTTTACCAAAATCCCAACCCTTAGCAATGTAAAATCTATCTGGGGAGGCGAAGACCTTAGCGGTTCCAGTATGTTCACTGCAATTACTAATGATCATAAAATATATGCATGGGGATATTATTTAGGAGCAGGTATGAGTTCCAGCCTTGGAAATAATGGAAATAAACCTACTCCGATAGACATCACAGCATCTTTTGCATCAGCAACTGCATCATCGGGTGTTATAAAGAAAGTAATGATTGGACATAACGGAACTCTTGCGATGTTTAGCAACGGCTCCATATGGGCATCTCAATCCGTGAATGCTCCGAAATCTAATATCGGCTTGGGAACTGGTACTGCCAGCACCTCAGAATTACAGGACATTACCAGCTATATCACTATGGATGCAGGAGAAAAAATTGTAGACTTTGACCTTAGTGATAATGGTGGGGTTATTATTACAAACCATAATGTATGGATATTCGGAACAGATCTATCTAATAGGTTCTCCCAAATTGGTGGAACATCTAATATATGGATCAAGGTGCAAAGCCAGCTTTATGATGGAGTTCTCCAGCTTACTTCTGTAGACTTAGGTTATAATGCTATGCTGGTGGGAACCGATCTTGAAAATTCAAACAGAATAATTGTTTCCGGCAGTAACTCTTACAGGCAATTGTCACCAAGCGGCAACACAAATATTTCAACCCCTACTTACGGTCTGTACTAATAAAAGATAATGTGTGATTTGTGGAAATAAGGTATTATTTACTTTTACTCAAGAAAATATTCGGAGGAATACTTATTGAACACACTAAATACAGAAAGGGAGATCATTTCGATCTCCTTTTTTGTTACACACCGGCAAAACAGAGCCTGTTGCTATCATTTCTATTTTTGCTAAACAGCCTGAGTCCGAGATAAGAACTTCCTGTTCTAATCAGCGTGAAGACCAGAACTATAAAAAAAACTATTCTGGTAATAAAGACCAGCTTTTCTGTATTGTAACTTTCTAAACATTAATTGGATTCGGGATAACCTCTGCAAATAACAAGGACAGAAAGTAACTTTCAGTCTTTTTTCCAGCGTTCAATAGCCCGAATATTAATTTTATTGTCTCAAAACCCAGATTAAATATATTGCAGATCTGTTAAACCATCATACAATCTGCATCTCCATCCTGATAACTGGGGCTGAAACCCTCCGGAAGCAGCTTCAGTAAGTCCGTATGGAAGAGATATTCTCTGGTAAAATTACGTTCGTAGATATGGGAAAATGCGCTTGAATGCCGGATCATTTCATTCAGCCTGATTTGATAACTGGTAAAGCCTTTCACCTTATGAATTATCATAAAATAATTTAAAAACCGAACCACCTCAGCCAGATCAGATTTTGAAAAAAGGTAAGGTATTTTAAGATAGCCATCACGGAGCTGCAACAGGAAGCAAGAGGAAATGTTATTATCCTGATCCAAAATTTTAATCCAATAAAACTTAAAGCTGTCAGCAAAACTTGAAAACAGGTATTTTTCATCTTTTTTACCTTCCAAAACCCAGGGATAACTGATAAAGGTATTGATTTCATATGCGTCACGTCTCCCAGAAAATCCATTAATAAAATCTGTACTTTCTTTGTCGATCCTATTCAGAACTTCATATTTGAAATCTGGTTTTTGTACTGCCAGGTTCTTTATTGAGATCAGTCCATTGGCTGCAGCATCCAGAATTTGAAAAAGAGGTTTCAAAGGTTTCGTTCCCGGTTTCTTTTCAGGAATCATTTTCGCCGCATCGGTTCTGAAGTAATATCGTTTGCCTTCTTTAGGAAAAACATATTCAAAAACACCCATAATATTGTAGAGTGCTTCTGCCTCTTTGGTAAATTCTGTAATGGCAATTCTGCCTTCGTATTCTTCAAAAGCTTTTTTCAGTAATGCTTTGGCTGGTCTTTTTTTTCTGTATTCCGGGTTTACATACAGAGTACTGAGCCAGGCATAACGGATTTCTTTTCCATCAATAATAAAGGAATCAGGAAAACATCCCACATAACCTACCAGTTTTTCTTCATAAAAGGCAAGAATAAGAAGTACATCTTCATCTGATGCTTTTGGATTTTGAATATGAGACAGCGCCCGATGTCCGGTAATCGGAAGAAAATCATACTGCCGGAAAGCTCCGGATGATATAAAATCGTCCAGCTGGTTTCTATTGAAAGTTTTCAGCGCTATCATTTTCTCACTATCATATTTTTATTAATAAGGCTTTTCAGTCTGAAGTAAGTGATTTCCCTTTTCAGTATCTGTGCTCCGCTCTCTCCCATTTCCATTGGAATCCTCTGGAAATTTCTCTTTACGCTGTCCAGTTTTATACCTGCACACCCAAAGCTGCAGTAGATGTCTTCATTTTTATAAAGTTCATCAAAAAATTCTTTCTTTACTTCAAAATCGGTAAAAGGGAAGGCAAAACTTTCGTATAAAAAACCATTTTCTTTTAAATAATCAAAGGTTTTATCTGTTGTTTCCATCTGCCGTTTCAAAGATAAGTCTCCATATTTCGGATGATCCCAGCTGTGCGAAGAAATTCCGAAACCTTTACGGGTAAGTTCTTTTAATTCTTCTGTGCTTAGATAAGGCTGATATTCTTTTGAATACGCTTTAAAATCTATTTCAAATTTTTCAGCAAGCCTGTCCAAAATATCTTTTTGCTGATAATTTACAGATAAAATTTTCTTTTGTAAAATGCTTCTGTCTGCATTTTTCAACGATAAGATAAAATAAATTTCGGGATCAATGGTTTTCTTTTTTTCAGCAGCATCGGCAAGAAGGCTTGCTTTGCATCTGAACATCATATCTTTATTGTCTATGAAAGCGGGATTGATAAAATTGCAGGCATATATTCCCTTTCTTTCCAAAATAGGAACGACAATATCATAGAATTCTCTGAAACCATCATCAAAAGTGAGCATGGCAATCTTTTTCTGAGGCTTGAAATTCCCGGACGTAAATTCTTTAAACTCCTGCCAATTCACAAACTGAAAATTCCCGGCCATATGATCGAGATCGTCTTCAAACTGCTGGGTCGTCTTATAGCGGATCACATGTTTTAAATGAGGCAGTTCTTTGTCTGAAACACTATGATAAAGCGGCAGACAATAATCCAGCGGAAATGATTTCCCGATATTCTCAGATTCAAAAGCTGCCAAAACATTGATGATTCTGTTTTTCATCCTATTTTAAATAAAAAAGAATCTATTCAAAATTAAATTCAAATAGATTCTTAAAGGTATAACTTTTAAAATTATTTTATGATTTTCATTTCATCAACAAGCCATCTTGAATCAGCAAACTTATCAATGATGAAAAGGATATATTTTGTATCTACCATAATATTTCGGCTGAAACGCGGGTCATAATTGATATCACTCATTGTTCCTTCCCACTGTCTGTCGAAGTTCAATCCGACAAGGTTTCCGTTGGCATCAAGAGCTGGGCTTCCTGAGTTTCCTCCGGTAGTATGGTTCGTTGCAGTGAACCCTACAGGAACATCACCAGTTTTATCTTTATAGATTCCGAAATCTTTTTTGTTGTAAAGATCAATCAGTTTCTTTGGAACATCAAATTCATAATCTCCGGGAACGTACTTTTCCATTACCCCTGCAAGATGAGTCTGGTATCCGTAAGAAACCGCATCTCTGGGAGTAGAACCTTTTACTTTACCATACGTTACACGAAGTGTTGAGTTCGCATCCGGGAAGAATTTTCTGTCTTTATCCGTCTTCATCTGCTGTGCCATGAATTTCTTCTGTAAAGCATCAATTTTTGCCTGCATAGAAGTATATTGCGGATCTGCAGTTTTCGTATAGGTTTCTTTCATCGAAACATATAATTGATAAATAGGATCTTTCTTTAAAGTCTTTATCAGTTTATCCTGATTAGAAAATGCTTTATCAATATCGGCAGTCAATGTTCCTCCGTTTACAGCTGTTCTTCCTGTAATAACAGAGTTTTTAGACATATCTTCTATAACAGGAATATTGGCATTTTCATCTTTATATTTGTTGAATCCCGTTGGTAAAAACTGAGGTGCCGTTTTATTAACGTATAAAGCCAATAGTTTTGCTGTTACTTTAGCATCTAGCTCTGCACTGTAGTCTTTATAGAAAGAAGTTAATTTTGTTTTCAGTTTTGAAAGTTCCTTTTCATCCATTCTCCCTGCTTCTACAGAAGCAACGAAGTCATAATAATCACCAGCTAATTTCAAAGTCTCAGCATTTTTGATAACTTCTGTGAAGTAAGCATTGTTTAATGCATAAGGAGCCTGATCATTGTACAGTTTATTCAGCTGATCCAAAGTAGTTTTAATCTCCGGGTTTTTAGCTACCAAAGAACCTTCATACATTATTTTCTTTTCTACTGCATTGGATTTTTTCAATCCTTCTATTTCACCAATCCACTTTTTCCAGTAGTTTGCAACGGAAGCATATTTTGAAGCATATTTGATACGTGTTTCATTATCAACACGCATTTTTTCATCCAACGTTTTTAAAGCAACATCTCGTACCGCAATTCTTGCAGGATCAATATCTTTCATGATCTTCTCTACAGCGATTGCAGGAAGGTATTCTGTAGTTTTTCCCGGGAATCCGAAAACAAAAGTAAAATCGTTCTCGTTTTTATCTTTGATAGAAACCGGTAAGTAGTGTTTTGGAACGTAAGGTACGTTGTCTTTTGAATATTCTGCAGGTTTGTTGTTCTTGTCCGCATAAATTCTGAACATAGAGAAATCCCCTGTGTGTCTCGGCCAAACCCAGTTGTCAGTATCACTTCCGAATTTCCCGATACTTTGAGGAGGTGCTCCTACAAGACGGATATCTTTATACGTTTCTATGGTATAAGCATAGTACTTGTTTCCATAATACATTGGCTTTACCATGATCGACTGGTAAGATTCAATTTTCTGAGAGTTTTTATACACCTCAATATTGTTGTTGATCTTTTTAGTAAGTTCAGGTTCTGTAAGGTTATCTGTACCTTCTAATATGGGATCAGTAACTTCTTTTATATCTACAATAAAATCTACTTTTACTCCCGGGTTGGGAAGTTCTCCTGCTGTATTTTTTGCCCAGAATCCGTTTGAAAGCAGGTCATTCTGAACGGTAGAGTGTGCCTGAATCTGCCCAAAACCACAGTGATGGTTGGTTAAAAGCAATCCTTTAGGTGAAATAATTTCTGCAGTACATCCGCCGTTAAACTGTACAACCGCATCTTTAATGCTTGGTTTCTGAGGATTGAAAATATCTTTTGCAGAGATCTTCATTCCTAAATCCTTCATTTCCTTTTCATTCAGCTCTGTAGGAATCCACATTCCTCCATATTGTTGCGCAAATGCCATTGCAGCCGGCAAAAGAAATACAGATAAAAGTATCTTTTTTGTCATAATCAAAATTTTGCCCCAATTTACAAAGAAAAATATGAACAGGCTTTATAAAAGAGATGGAAAAACTGTTGCGAGGTCTTTTTTAAAAAGGTTGATCGTGAATGGCCAATTTTGCTTCACAAGTGAAAGGTGAATTTTTATGATCAGACAGAAGTAAATTCATGAAATATTGACAAGCAAAGCGAATTGACTATTCACTCTTCACAATGCATTCAAAAGTTGGATAGTCAATGGTGAATTTGCTTCGCAAGTGAATGGTGATTTTTTTCTCAGAAGGCACTTCCAATTCATCATTTACTCATTTAAAATTGATGCAAAAAATAAAAATTGACAAGTAAAGCGAATTGACTATTCACCATTGCTGAAATCTGCTCTTCAATGTTCCTCTGGCTCAGTTTTTGTTGATTGGAAGTAACTTTATTGTTAAAAAACATCCTTAAATTAATTATTATGATGAAAAGCAAAATGTTTGTGTTAGGAATGACATCTGTTCTCTTCCTCGCTTCATGTTCTAAAAAGGAAGCTACTGAAACGACCAACACTACAGATTCTGCTGTGGCTGTACAACCTGCTGCTACAGACAGCATCACTAAAGCTACTCCTACAGCTGCAGGTGATACCTCTGAAAATGCACTGGACTGGGCGGGAACTTATGAAGCAACAGTTCCCTGCGCCGACTGCCCGGGAATAAAGACTTCTTTGACATTAAATGATGATAAAACATTCAGTATTACCGAGGAATACCTTGAGAGAAATTCAAAAAACCAGGATAAAGGTTCTTTTGTATGGGATGCTACAGGAAGCATGATTACTTTAAAAGGGAAATCTGCCAACTATAAATATAAAGTAGGTGAGAATATGCTGATCCAACTGGATATGGAAGGAAAAGAGATTGATGGCCCAAACAAGGATCTTTATGTATTCAAGAAAAAATAAAAATAAAGGCTTGAGCCTTTATTTTTTTGCTTTTATATCCTAAAACTGATAGGCTATAATCTTCGGATCGTCTACCAGCCTTCTGATTACTTCTTCGTGATGGGTATTTTTACCTGTCAGTCTCCATATGACAGCCAAACTTCCCTGTGAATACTGCTGCTTGATCATCTGATAGTTTAAATGATATTCTTTAAAAATATTTTCACAATATTTAATATCTTCTGAATGGGTAAGTGTTATTCTATATTCTCTCACTTTATGGAAATTATCAATAAAATTCTGAAGATAGGTTAAGGCACTCAAAACAATTAAAACTAACGCCGTTCCCAGGAGCGCAATATAAATATAGCCGGAACCTACCGCCATTCCTATAGAAGCGGTGGCCCAAATAGTGGTTGCTGTGGTAATTCCTTCAATTTTATTATCTCCTTTGAAAATAACTCCTGCTCCCAGAAATCCGATTCCCGTAATGATATTGGCTGCCAAACGATCCGGATTGGCAACACCTATTTTTATAGAAAGTATGGTAAACAGGCAGGCTCCAAAACACACAAGAATAAAGGTTCTGAGACCAGCCGATTTATTACGGTATTCTCTTTCGGCACCAATGAACAGTCCTAAAATAACAGATATAAGGATAAGCAGCAATTCATTTTTAATGGCGTAATGATCCTGAAGAAAATCCATATTTTACAATTTAAACAGATAATAAATTTACAATAAATACTATTAAGGAACTATCTTTGCTGCGGGGATTTTATGTTGTTTCCTCAAAAAATGTATTTCTGGAAAAAACTTTTGTAATATTATATTTTAGTTACAGCAATTTCCTTGCATAAAAGGGATTCAACAAAGAGATTGTCATAAAAAACGCCTATGAAAAACCTTATTTTCGCATTATTTACCGTATTATCCGGAATGACATTTTTACATGCCCAAAAAGTATTTAATGAAAATTATTCTTTTAAAAGTGATGGGTCAACGGTTGCTTTTGTACCCATTATCAATGATTTTAAAGATAATGACGATATTACAAATCAAATTTTAAGGGATACTCTTCAATTAAAATTTAAAGATGCAGCTGTTTTACGGGCAAATATGGATACAAGGGTGATCGATATTTTAAAGAAAATCGCTGAGAAAGATTATAAATCCAAAGAAGTAAAAATGTTTCCTAATCTTACAGGCATAATAACTGGTGAGGAAATGAACTATATTAAAGAAAAATTCGGCAATGCAGATCTATTACTGCTTCCGGTTGTTTTCAATATCAACCAATCTATGGGAATGACCTTTGGAAATTCATTATTCCGGCTCTATGATCTTAATAATGGAGATTTCATTCAGCAGTTTTCAGAAAAAATCAATGTGAATATAGGAGATGAAACAGGCTTCACAATAATGACCAGTATGCTTATCAGCGGTGAAAAATCTCACTTGCTAAAAAATATTAAAAAATAAAACTTATATACAATTATGGATAAAGAAATTTCACACTTCTGGTTAGGATATTTCAAAAATGAAGAAGATTTCTATAGCTTCGTAGAGGAGGATGAAAATTATTATATAGAGGAAGAAACTGATGATCAGTATGTTTCCAAGTTTGCAGAATCACAGAATATCAAGTGGTTTGACGATGACTTTATAGAATATGGTTTTGAGGATGAAAGCCTTAGTCTTTATGACAAATTTGCAGAATATTCTTATGCTGACCAATGGATTCCGATCTTAGAAAAAAAGCTGAATGAACTTAGTCTGGACACGCCCGTGAATGCGATCATCTTTGCGACACGATTTGTTATTCCTAATCCGGTTTCTGTAGAAAATGATGATTTTTCACTGCATTATGTGGGAGAAATAGAATACGATATTTAAAAAAGAAGATAAAATCAGTACAACAAAAAACTTCCGCCCAAAAGGCGGAAGTTTTTTATATCGTTAGGGATACGTTCTGTTTATTAATGTGCTTCTAACCAGTTGTCCCCTACTCCAATTTCTACCAATAATGGAACCTGTGTTTTTAAGGCACTTTCCATTTCAGTTTTGATGAGTTTTGAAGCGGTATCAATCTCATCTACCGGAGATTCAAACACCAGTTCGTCATGTACCTGAAGCAGCATTTTTGTTTTAAGCTGTTTCTCTTCCAATTCTCGGTCTATTTTAATCATGGCAAGCTTTACAACATCTGCCGCACTTCCCTGAACAGGTGCGTTTACAGCATTTCTTTCTGCATGACCTCTTACCACAAAGTTATTAGAGTTGATATCTTTCAGATGACGTTTTCTTCCCAATATGGTTTCCACATATCCTAACTGGCGCGCTTTACTCACCTGCTCTGCCATATATTCCTTCAGTTTCGGATACGTTTCGAAATAAGCTTCGATCATTTGTTTAGCTTCTGTACGGGATAATCCCGTTTGCTCAGCCAAAGCAAAAGCTCCCTGTCCGTAGATAATCCCAAAATTTACAGTCTTAGCCTGACTTCTCTGGGTTTTAGACACCTCAGCCAAAGGAATTTTAAAGAGTTTGGCTGCTGTAGAAGCGTGGATATCTTCTCCATCCTGGAAGGCTTTAATCATATTATCCTCTCCTGAAATTTCAGCAATTAAACGAAGTTCAATCTGTGAATAATCGGCAGAAATAATCTTTTTCCCTTCTCCGGAAACAAAAGCTCCACGAATCTGCTGCCCTCTCACCGTTCGGATCGGAATATTCTGCAGGTTCGGGTTTACACTTGCCAAACGGCCTGTAGCGGCTGTAGTCTGTGAGAAGTTGGTATGTACTCTGTTATCTTTTTTCTCAATCTGTGAAGGCAGAGCGTCTACATAGGTTGATTTTAATTTCTGATAGGTTCTGTATTCCAGGATATGCTTGATGATTTCATGTTTTGAAGATAACTTCTGAAGAACATCTTCTGAGGTTGCATATTGTCCGGTCTTTGTTTTTTTGGCTTTCGGATCCAGCTGTAATTTTTCAAAAAGAATCTCTCCCAGTTGTTTAGGTGAATTCATATTGAATTCTTCTTCTGAAAGTTCAAAAATCTTTGCTTCCAGTTGTTTCAGGTCATTCTCAAGGTCAACACTTTCCTGAGCCAGCCATTTTTCATCCAGAGAAATTCCTGCCAGTTCCATTTTCGCGAGCACTTCCATCAGAGGCATCTCAATATTGTAGAAAAGCTCTTCCAGATTTTCTTTTTTAAGCTGTGGTGCAAAAAGCTCATACAGTTGGAAAGTTATATCTGCATCTTCCGCTGCGTAATCTGTTTGCGTTCTCAGATCAGCATCTCTGAAAGTCCCCTGTTTTTTTCCTTTTTTTCCGATGATGGTTTCAATGGATACAGGTTTATAGTTCAGGTATACTTCTGAAAGGTAATCCATCCCGTGTCTTCCGTCCGGATTCAGGAGGTAATGGGCAATCATGGTATCGAACATGGCCCCTTTCACGGTGATATCGTATTGTTTTAAAACTTTATAATCGTATTTAAGATTGTGAGCAATTTTCAGTAGGTCTTCTTTTTCGAAAAACGGTCTGAAAATTTCCAGGGTCTGCAACACTTCTTCTCTGTTTTCAGAAAGTGGAATATAGTAAGCAAGTCCTTTCTTGTAAGAGAAGCTCATTCCTACCAATTCTGCTTCCAGCTCATTTAATGAAGTAGTTTCTGTATCAAAACAAACTACTTTTTGCTGGAGCAGGTTTTCGACCAGTTTTTTCTGTGCTTTCGGATTATTGATAAACTGATAAAGGTGATCATTATTCTCAATGGTAGACTTTGTAGAAGTAGCCTGCTCCAATTCTTCGAAATTGGCAAAAAGGTCAAGCTGCATCGCCTGCCCTTTAACTTCTGCTCCTGTTGGACTCTGCTTCACTTCTACTTCACTCACCACTAATGTTTCTGTAGTGGAAGGAGCAAAAGCTCTGTATAGATTTTCATATAGTCTTCTGAATTCTATTTCATCAAAGACTTCTTTTACTTTTTCAAAATCCGGAGTTTCAAGGTCATATTGTTCCTGATGGAATTCTACAGGAGCATCACAGATGATAGTCGCTAATTTTTTAGACAAAATACCACGCTCCGCAGAAGCTTCTACTTTTTCCTTCAGTTTTCCTTTAAGCTTATCGGTATTGGCAAGCAACGTTTCAATATTTCCGAATTCTTTCAGGAATTTCATGGCAGTTTTCTCTCCTACTCCTTCCAGTCCAGGGATATTATCTACTGCATCACCCATCATGGCCAGGAAATCAATCACCTGCTTTGGATCTTCAATCTCATATTTTGCCTTTACTTCTTCAACTCCCAGAATCTCAATATCACCGCCTTTTAAGCCTGGTTTATAAATTTTAATTTTATCGGTAACCAGCTGTGCAAAATCTTTATCCGGCGTCACCATGAAAGTGGTGTATCCTTCTTTTTCTGCTTTGCACGCAATAGTCCCAATGACATCATCGGCTTCATATCCTTCCACTCCAAGAATCGGGATATGCATTGCTTCCAGAATTTTATGGATGTATGGAACAGCAATTTTGATCGCTTCAGGAGTCTCGCTTCTGTTGGCTTTGTAATCTGAGTAGTCATCCGTCCTCACACTGGCCTGGCCTACATCAAAAACTACTGCCAGATGTGTTGGTTTTTCTCTTCTGATCAATTCTATGAGAGAATTGGTAAAACCGAAGATGGCAGAAGTATCCAAACCTGTACTGGTGAGTCTCGGATTCCTGATCAATGCGTAATATCCTCTGAAAATCATCGCATAAGCATCGATGAGAAACAGCCTTTTATCTTGTGTTGCGTCCATATTTTGAATAATGAACAAATATAAGAAAATAGGAGTAAAAATTGGTAGCCTGTTAAAGGGTTTCGGGTATCGGATTTGAGTTTTGGAGTGCAGAGTACGAGGCCCGAGTTGCGGGGTACGTAATATGACAATCACTTTTCAGCAGCGGTGGTTTTAAGACTGATTGGTCTATTTTCATTTCGACTGTTTTCCATTTTTTGCTTTGTACAGCTACTTTTATACAAACAAAACAGCATACCCAAAGGCATACTGTTTCTTTTTTATTTAAGTTTATGGGATTATTTACCTGAAGAAGGCCATAGCCCTGCGTACTGGGAAGTACCGTAGTCAATGGTTTCAGCACTTACTACGAAACTGATCAGCATACTGTTGCTGTCTACTGCGTCGAAGTCTACTTCATGCTGGATGACGTATCCGTTTTCCCATTTCAAAGTGATCAGTGTTCCTTCTTCGTGAGATTTGTTGAAAGTAATTTCTCCTACTGTCGGCTTATATTTGCCGTTTAGTAAGCTTTCCAGGATGTCTGACTTTTCAGTAGCTTCTACTGTAACCTTGATTAATGCGTTGGAAGGATCTGATGCTACACGTCCTGAAACGTCTGTAGCTCTTGATACGCTGTAATTCATTTTTAACAGCTTTTGTCCTTCTCCGTTGTTGAATTTTAAGATTCCTCTTGAGTTTCTTTCTGCCATGATTGTAAATTTTAATCGTTAGTAATAAATTGTAATTCAATAATTATATAACAAAGATAAAGCCCCTGGTTTTGAAAAAAAAGCAATTGAAAGGAAATCTGAAAAAGTGTCGTAATTATACGATTTGATGTAGTAGTTCTACGATTAGTTGTCGCAATTCTACGACATTAAGTTGAAAAAAAACAACATAAACACCTTATAATAAATACATTAACAACAGAATCTAAATAAATATTATTACACTATAAAGAGATATATTATATTAAATATTATTCCAAAAAACCTAATTATTAAATAAAAAAACAGAACAGCGTCTCTTGTCCGCTGTTCTGTACCAATTTTATTTTTACTAAGATGATGAATAGGCTTATTTACCTGCTGAAGGCCATAGTCCTGCGTACTGAGAAGTACCGTAGTCAATGGTTTCTGCACTGATGACGAAGCTGATCAGCATACTGTTGCTGTCAATAGCATCGAAATCTACTTCGTGTTGGATGACGTATCCGTTTTCCCATTTCAAAGTGATCAGTGTTCCTTCTTCATGAGATTTGTTGAAAGTGATCTCTCCTACTGTCGGCTTATATTTACCGTTTAGTAAGCTTTCAAGGATGTCTGACTTTTCAGTAGCTTCTACTGTAACCTTGATTAATGCATTAGAAGGATCTGATGCTACACGTCCTGAAACGTCTGTAGATCTTGATACGCTGTAGTTCATTTTTAACAGCTTCTGTCCTTCTCCGTTGTTGAATTTTAAGATTCCTCTTGAATTTCTTTCGGCCATGAATAGTAAATTTAATCGTTATTAATATTTTGTGATGTGGTGATTGTGTTAGCAAATATAGAAGCTCTTTTCTGCTAAAAAAAGCTTTTGAACGGAAATCTGAAAATTTGTAGTAGTTCTACGATTTCTTGTAGTAATTCTACGATAATGGATTTAACAAAGCTATCCAAAACCTCATCAACAAAGGTTTTGAATCAACTAAAAACCAACAACAAAAACAATAATTTTACACTTAGGTGAGAAATATTAAGAATTTATCAATAAAAAATAGATCTGTTTTCAGCAGATTACTTAATAAAAAAGCAACCAGATCAACTGATTGCTTTGTATGGTATTGCTGTTATTTTACTGTTGGGTCTTTCCGCCTTCTTTTAAGGAACGAACCAATATTTTATTTTTTCTCAGCAGAAAATCCGGCATCAGATCCACGGGAAGATAGAATGGACTTTCCCCTTTTTTCTGGAGTTCTTCCTCGATTCCGGGATTCCATGCAAGGATTTTGTCTACATCAACGTTCAATTCAGCAGCAACCACGTTCAGGTTGAACCCGGCATTGATCTCTGTTTCTGAAAGCGAAGCAGCGGTCTCTTTACGGTCTCCCTCAAAGAAAATCTTATTGAGTCTTGCAGAATTATAATTATTCAATACACTCTGAAGCTCTCCGGTTGCATAGCATGCATTAAGATATTTCTTCACATGATTAATGGTTTCTGCCGGAAGGTATTTATAAAACTCATGGTACTGGGAGGAACCTGCGGCTTCCATTGCTTTGGCAATATTTCCTTCACCGCAGTTATAAGCCGCAACCACTGTCACCCAGTTATTGTACTTTTTATAAAGATTACTTAAGGAAATAGTAGCTGTTTTGGTACTTTTATAGATATCTGTACGCCCCTGCTCTGTAAGTCCATACTGGTTGGCATGGGCTGTCATGAACTGCCAGATACCAACTGCTCCTGCTCCCGAGGTAATATTTCTGTCAAAATGGGATTCAATCAGGGCCAGGTTTCTCAAATGTTTGGGAAGACCTTTCTGAAGGAGTAACTGTTCAATAAATTCTACAAGATCTTTATTGGCATTAATGATACCTTTATACTTTTTCACACTGTTTTCCGAGGTATCGGAAGCGGCAAGAAACTGTCCGTTGATCATGATAACGGATCCTAATAATAGAAAACCTGTAAAGATATTTCTGACAATCGTTTTCATTGTAATTTCATTTATAAGTAAAGGGTAAAAGCTGATGGCCAATCCCCTTTGCTTTATACTTAATCTACTTTCCAGCTCAGTTTTTCTTCGTCTTTATTCCAATCTACATGAATCGTTTGGCCGGATTTCACTTCTTCTCTAACAATCATTTTAGAAATGGGTCTTGCAAGCTGTGCACGGATTACTCCGGAGATCTGTCTTGCTCCGTACTTGCTGCTGAAGCCTCCTAATGCAAGGTTTTTCACAGCTTCGTCTGTAATTTTTAAAGCAATTCCTAATCTTGTTAAAGAAGTATGAAGTGATTTCAGCTGAATGTTAAAGATTCTTTCTGCAATGGATTCTGTGATAGGTGCAAAAGGAATGATCTCTGTAATTCTTGCCAGGAACTCAGGTCTGAATCGTCCTGAATTCGACATGATCTGCATCAGTGAAGATGATTCCGGAATTTTTCCTTCTTCAAACTGTTTTACAATTTCTTCACTTCCGATATTGGAGGTAAACAGGATTAGTGCATTGCTGAAATCTCCTTCTTTACCTAATTTATCATGAACTTTTCCTTCGTCCATAATCTGAAGGAATACATCAAAAACTGAATGATGGGCCTTTTCAATTTCGTCAAATAAAACAACGGTGTAAGGCTGCTGTCTTATTTTATTAACCAGCATACCACCCTCTTCATATCCTACATATCCAGGAGGCGCTCCGTATAGCAAGGCTGCGGAATGTTCTTCTTTAAATTCTGACATATCAAAGCGTACCATTGCCTTTTCATCGTTGAAAAGTAATTCTGCCATCGATTTTGCCAGCTCGGTTTTACCGGTTCCGGTAGGTCCCAGAAGGAAGAACGAACCGATAGGCTGTCCCGGTTTGTTCAATCCGCTCCGGTTTTCAACAATGGCATCAGAAAGGATTTTTAATGCGTGATCCTGTCCTACGACTCTGTTTAGCAGAAGAGATTCCATATTCAGGAGTTTTTCTTTTTCCTGAGCCTGGATCTTCCCAATGGGAATATTGGTTTTGGCGGCCATTACAGCAGCGAGTTCGAGCCTGTCTACTTTTTCTCTTTTTTTGCCTGCATGCTGTAAAAGTTCTGCGTAAGTATCTTCAATGATCTTCTGAATCTGATCTACCGGCATAGAGTTGTCAATAGTTGGCTGTTCACTCAGTGAACCCCAAAGAATCGGGCTTATTTTGTCTCTTAGCAGGTTGTAAGTCCAGATCAGTTCATCTGCTTTATCTTTGCTGTCTGCATATTCTTCTGTTAAAATCGCATCATAGCTTTCTTTCCAGCTGTCCAGTTCTTTTTCTGATAATTCATCCAGCATTTTGATGGCAGCCATTGTTCTGTCTAATAAGTCAATAGCAGCATCCGGTAATTTTTTACCTTTTGCATATCTTTTAGCCAGACGCACGCATTCTGGAAGGGCTGTTTTTTCCACTTCAATACCGTGGTGTTTTTTGTAGCCTTCAAGAAGCACGTCAATCATTTTCACGCAAGTCTTTTCATCGGGTTCATGAACCGTCAAAACTTCAAAACGGCGGTTAAAAGCCTGTTCCGGTTCTATAATTTTTCTGTATTCTTCCTGTGTAGTAGCTCCGATTACGGTAATTTCACCTCTGGCAAGTTCAGGTTTCAGAAGGTTGGCAACGTTTCCGATGCTTCCTTTCGGGTCCAGAAGGGTATGTATTTCGTCAATGAAGAGAATGGCTTTTTCAATTTTCTTGCATTCATTAATTACTTTTTTCAGGCGGTCTTCAATTTCACCTTTGTAAGAAGTTCCTGCTAATAAAGCTCCGGTGTCAAGTTCTAAGAGAGTCCCGTTTTTAAGCATTTCGGGGACATTTCCTTTGATAATTTCTGTAGCAAAACCTTCTACCAAAGCTGTTTTTCCTACTCCCGGCTCTCCAATGATGATCACATTCGGTTTGCTTCTTCGGCAAAGGATTTCCACCAGCATTCTGAGTTCTTTATCTCTGCCGATAATATTTTCGATTTCTCCTTTTCTTGCCTGTGCTGTTCTGTCTACACAGTAGCTTTTAATGGAAGGAAATGAAGAATCTGAGTAGTCTGATGTACCATTTGAAAATAATGATGAAAAATCACCGTCTTCAGACACGGTAAACGGAGTGTCTTTTCTGTACAGGTTGAAGATCTCATGTTCTCTCAAAGGAAGTGACTTTAACTGCTGAAGAGAAAATACAACCTGAGGTTTTACAATGGCTGTAAGGATGCAGATAGGAGTAATCTCATCCAGTCCTAATTTTAAACGGATATCATCAGCTTCTTCAATAAGGGTATCTACCGCATCATCCTGTCCTACTTCATCCGGAAGATGGCTGGTTTTCGGATATTCTTCAATACGGACATCTGCCCATTCATAGAAATAACCTGGATCTTTATCTATACTTTTCAGGAATTCATTAAGCCCGATATCTTTATGCATTAAAGCCTGCAGGATATGCGGGCCTCCATAGGTTCCATTATAGTTTTCCTTCGCTATCGACTGAGCAATGTGAAATAGTTGCTTTACTGTTTCATTGGTTACTAGTACTCCCATTTATAATTTTCTTATATTAATATATTTGCATTCTGCTGTGCTTGCGATTTGATGATTTTAAAGTATGTTTTTCACCTCTTTTTTCAAAGAATCAAAAATTATTCTTTTTGTGTAGCTAAAATTAGCTATTTTATTCTAAATGATATAAAGATAGTTAATTCTTTAATCAGAGAAATAATAACGGTGTCTTTTTGTTTTTAATCCTAGTTCTGATGGTGATATATTGTAGTAAATTACTTTTCTGGATAGGAATGCTTTGTACAGTTTATTTAAAACAATTGAATCTCATCCATCAACTTATTTGCTTAGTACTAAAAATAGTAATCATATTATTCCGAATATCTTTTTTGGAGAGAATCCAGATTAATTCCTATTATATCTTTCTTATATTGATCTAATTTCTCCTTATTTTCTTTTTTACTTTCCATATAGATTGAATTTTTGTCAAATCCTATTGTTTGGAATCATTCAGAATGTTTCAATCTCATCATAGCTATTTTAAAAGTATTAATATCCACATCTACTAATCTACTAATTCATTTCCCTTACAATAAATTTTGTTTCCAACACGTAAGTATCCACCTCCAATCACACTATATTCATTTACTTTTCCAGCTACAAAAAAAAGAGGAAACTTATTTTTATCAGATATATCATCTTGATAAATATATAAGTAATTTTTATCTTTAAAGTAATAATCATCTCCTCTCAGATAATAATCATTTGATACTTTTTTCCTATCATTAATGTCATTATATAAAACATCAAATGTTTCTGGATCAATAATCTTATTATTTGAAATATTCTTGTTCTCAAAAAACACTTTGCTGAAAAAAATAGAATCATCTTTTTTATAGCTGCCTTCCTGTTTTATTATATTACTAAAAGTAAAATGTTTGAAATACAATATGCTTTCCTTTATGGTTATGTACTCTTTATTTTTTATTTCTTGCTTACAAGAAATAAAAAATGGTAAAAATAAAAAACAGTACATCATCTTCTTTGAATTTTCCATAAAACTGTTTCGGTAGAATCCCATTTTAAATGCTTATTATTTTTTTTCTTTAAATGCTCTAGTACTCTGTTCATACAAGTATTAGCAATTACGGGTTATAAAATGGTACTGTCTTCTTTTGAAGTTCTTTTCCTGTTTTACCATCCAGAATGATTTCCTCAATTTTGTCGCCTGCAATTTGATGAGAAATTCTCCATACTTTTTTGCCTTCAAAATCCTTTTTTAATACTCTAGCTTGGTAACCAGAATCATGGTAGCCTTTAGGTAGATCAATTTTATTCTTTTCACAGTATGCAATAATATCTGCAGGTTTTAAGTCATAGCCTTCATCCATGTTTTCCTCTTTAAGGAGTTTGCCAGATTCGTCAAAATGATACCAAATACCAACTACTGAGCCTTCATTGAACAAACATCCTTTTTTCTCAATATTACCATTACCATAGAAAAATTTAGTAACCTTATAAAACAAATTATCATTGTAAATTATTTCTCTGTAACCTGGTGATTGAAAATCCTGAATGTAGGTATTGCTATCCTCCCGCACTTTCAAGTAACCTCTTATTGATTTCTTTTGGAAATTTTCAATATCAAATTTTTCATACTTATTATCAACACTTGGTATCATATATTTATCTATTTTTTGAGATTGGCATTGTATAAATATACTCAACCACATTAACATTATTATTTTATTCATAACTACTTATTTGATAGATGAATTGGCTTTTTTCCACTGCCAATAATATAATGAACATCGCTTATTGTCATTCCCTCCATGATGCGAATAATCTAATAAATTATCTGTCTTTTTGTACTCATACGTATACAATGCATGAGAAGATGCTTCCTTATTTGCAAATGTATGGGCTAAATTCATAGAATGAAGAAATTCATGTGCTGCTGTCTGATCGTTTTTACTTTTAAATACGACCACATAATCTGCTCCATAATTTGAATATCCGGAAACATGTCCACCTACATCGTAACCATGCTCAGCAAAATAAAATGCTTTGAAATGCTTTGTGTATTTCTTAGGATAAGCCTTTTCCAATTGGACTTTCAAATAGTCCTGAAGTTCTTTTCCACCACTCTTTTTATCAGGATCTACCTCACTATTGGTTACGAAATTAATAAAATTTTTATCTGCTGTTAAATCCAATTCAACAATATCTGAATCATCCGATAATTTGATATATGCTTGCTCAAGATATTGATTAATCCTATTTTTTTCATCATTAATATTAGGTTTATTCTTCCCTGACCCAATTGACAATTCCGGAGTTTTTATTTCAACAAATACTACATCCTTTTTCTTCTGTTTCGTATTATCATTTGCCCAGACATTTATTTTCCCGGCAATTGATTCAACCGTTGCACCTGCTTCAGTTTTAAATGCTTTTAACTCTATAATCTGATTACTTGTAAACTCTTTTATGCATTTGACTGTTACTTCATAATCGTTCAAAGCTATTTTCTTTTTACCTTTTATTTCTATTTTATCAGGAGTAAAAGTAAAATAATCAGATTTGGTAAACTCCAAATAATCAGCTTCCTGTTGGATTTCTGCAAAAAAAGTAATCTTAACTTCTTTATCTTTTAGGATGGATAGCCACGGTATAAAATATTCTTCAGGAACATCTTTTCCTGTTTTTTTATCTTTTTTTGTTTTCCATGCAACAGAGAAAGGATTATACTCTTTTTTCAGGTTATTAAACATCGTTTCATTAACCTCAAAGTATCCATCATATTTATTGCCATTTTTTACTTTTGTAGTAAACTTGGCATCTTCATATTGATAGGCTACAATATCCTCAAATTTTTGATCATTAAAAAGGCTCGTATCCCCTATTCTCATCCAATCAAAGCCAAACTCCCCTTTCCAGTTTTTGTTCGGTCTGAATTGTACAATCAATTGTATAAGCTGTTGTAGTGGTGGAGATTGTGGCGTATTATGGCTCACTCCTTTATCATTACCCTTTTCAAAAATCCATTTCATGGCACGTGAAATAATACTCTCCTGAGAATACATATTATGATTTTCATGAGAGATTTTGTTGTAGGTGCCTTTTACAATTCTCGTTCTGCTCATAATTAATAGGCTTTAGATCTCTCTCCGCTGTTGTTTTGTACTTCTTGTTGGGCGTGTTTATTGATGGAAGCATTGGAGGTAATGTTAATTTCTTTTTCAGAAATTTCATTTCTTTCCTTCTTTGTTTCGCTGTGTACATCTCCTTCAATAATTTCAGTAAGTTTACCTGTAATGAATGTACTTACATTTCCTATGACCGAAGTTAGTTTCATAGCGCCTACAGTCTCAGTATTATTTAATCCGATACTGTCTGCTTTATTCATTCCCACCGTCGTCGTCATATTCTCTCCAACATTAATATTCATATTCTTACAGTTCAGGGTCATGGTTTCCGGTGCTGTAATGTTGATATTACTTCCGGTTGTATCCAGATGGATCTCATTTCCGCTTTTGTCTGTAATAATAATGCTTTCGTCTTCTGTAAAAACGATTCTGTGGCCGCTTCGCGTTTGTATGGATTTTACACGGTTGTCAGCTCCACCGCCAAGGCCAATTCCTCCATGGAACATCCCTCCCATTACAAATGGTCTGTCAGGATGACTATGTATGAAATTAACCATCACCTGATCGCCTATCTCGGGAATAGCTACATAACCACGATTTTGAGTGATCTGATCGGTTCCTCCTGCATCGGGGCTCATTACTCTTACAAAGTGAGTGTTATCATTCATCTGCCAGTCGAATCTTACCTGAACTCTTCCCTGGCCTTCCGGATCGGTATTGGAAATTACCGTTGCAATCTGTGGCTGGGCAGCCGGTACCGTAAATTCCGGTTTGGGTAGAAAACCCGTGTCTGCGGCAATGGATTCGAAAGTTCCTGTGTAATGTCCGATCGTATCAATTTCATGAATGGCTTCTGTCACCATAACCTTCGTAAAATAAGATGTTTCACTGCTGTCCGGCTTTCTCATATGAATATCCGCAATACATCCGGGATGCAAAAAAGGAACGGTTGTAGATCCGGAAACTGAAAATACATTAACAGCCTCGCTTCCTGATGAACTTCTTTGAGAATGCTCTATATCCAGATGCGTTGTTGCTTTGATAGGTGCAACCTGCAGTGCCGGGGTTTTATATATCTTGTCATTGTGACTGTATGCTGTACGGGCAAGATCGCCTAAATGGCTTACCGGAGTTTCTCCTGAAGTCAGCTTTTCATGTTTACTGCTGTTATAGCCATAATACTGAGGCTTTGTATGAACAGCTTTTAGTTCTATTTTAATATTATCTGTATTGCTCCCATATAATAATTTTATAGGCTTATTCTGCGGAGGAAGCTTTCCAAAATGCAAGACTTCACCATCATAATAAAATTGTTCCCCATAAGCTTCTGCCATTCTCGCCAGATAATTATAATGGGTTTCGTTATACTGGCTGCTGTAAATAATCTGGGAATAATCATTGGTATCGACTCTTATATCAAACCGCTCTTTATCTATTCCCTGTTTTATTACTTCTTTGGCTATGATTCCCATATTAACGGGCTGGCTGCCGCCAAAACTCTGGATATGCGGAGCCCCGTCCAGCAAGATCGTTGGGCTGTATCCGGAAAGCACAATATTTCCCAGACTCATTTTTTCCTGACTGAATCCTACTTTGGTAATGATCCCGACAAAATTCCTTTCCGGACTTTTCTCAATATCTTTGTAGGAAATGACCGCTGTAAGACGTTTACCCAGAAATTTGTTGGCTTCTTCAAGGGTATGGCTTTGCCTTTCTCCCAAAGCATCGTGAGCAAGAATAAGATTGAATTCGTGGTGGTGCCCCGCTTTTTGTTTAAGGGTGAAATGTTTATAGTACTTAATAATTTTACCTTCTACAACCAGTGACAATTTAACCAGCCGGTTGATGCCTGCGTGATGATTCTCGGATATTCCGTCTGCATTCTGTGAAGGACGGAAGGAAGATCCCTTGGTCTTTGATTCGGTTTTCATATGCTTTGTGTTTGTGTTGGGTATTAAAGATAACAAAATTTACATAACAGACACTATATAAATATGTTATAGAATAAAATTTCAGGTATAGTTTTTTCATTCAGGCAAAAAAAGACCGTCTTAAATAGGGACAGTCTTTCTTCTTATGAATGTTGATAATATGTGTCAATCTTAGCTGGATGGCCATAGCCCTGCGTATTGAGAAGTACCGTAATCAATGGTTTCTGCACTGATGACGAAGCTGATCAGCATACTGTTGCTGTCTACTGCGTCGAAGTCTACTTCATGCTGGATGACGTATCCGTTTTCCCATTTCAAAGTGATCAGTGTTCCTTCTTCGTGAGATTTGTTGAAAGTAATTTCTCCTACTGTCGGCTTATATTTGCCGTTTAGTAAGCTTTCAAGGATATCTGACTTTTCAGTAGCTTCTACCGTAACCTTGATTAATGCATTGGAAGGATCTGATGCTACACGTCCTGAAACATCTGTAGATCTTGATACGCTGTAGTTCATTTTTAACAGCTTCTGCCCTTCTCCATTATTGAATTTTAAGATTCCTCTTGAGTTTCTTTCGGCCATGATTAGTAAATTTAATCGTTAGTAATATTTTGTGATTCGGTGATTGTGTTAGCAAATATAGAGGCTCTTTTCCGCTAAAAAAAACTTTTCCTTATAAATCTGATATTTTGTAGTAGTTCTACGATTTGTTGTCGTAATTCTACGACAATGGATTTACAAACCACACCATAACATCCATTAATAAAGTATTTTAAATTATATCTCAGTTTTTAGATAAAAAATATTTTTACACTTTAAAGAGAAATAAACAGAGTTTAGGTTTCAAAAATTCAAAGTTTAAGGTTTACAATTAATCAATATATGTGACCTCACTTTAAGACACAAAAAAAGCAGAAGATATACTCCTGCTTTTAATATCATAAAATAAATTTCTTAATGCTTTGTGTATTCCGGTTGTTCTGTTGGAATTCTGGATGGCGTAAAGTACTCATTAAGCCAGTAGAAAGTCTGTCCGTTCTGCTGAATTTTTACAGCCGGATTGTTTCTGTTGGCAAGCAGTCTGTCTGCTAAGTTCTTGTAGTGCTGGAAATAATTTTTTACCGTTTCACTAGGAACCACTTTTGATTTTTTCCAACCTTTCAGTTTATATTTAGCCATCAATTCTTCTTCAGAAAGGTCAAATCCGGTACTCATTCCAATAGCGTAAGACATTGGCAGCTCATAAAGTGCTCCTTTATCTAAGAATTTTATTGTAGGATTATACTTTTTCAGCAGCTTTACATACTCCTTTACTGCTCTAGCCTGGTTAAAGTCTGCACGGTCTGCCTGAGTATTTCTGTAAACTTCCGTATAGAAAGCTTTTAAGTTATCATATTCCGATTCAGAAATAAGGATTCCCTTTTCTATTCCTGGCGTAAACTCTTTCAGCTCTTTTGGAATATATCCTTTCACAAGGAACGGGCTTCCATAGTTGATCAGCTGTGCAGCAATTCCGGCAGAAACCGGATTGGTAAGCCCTGGATACAGGTATTTATATTTTAAATCTACATCTGTTCTCCCTGCTCCTACGGATGAATGGAAATATTCATTAAGAGATTTATCAACAGTCTGATTATCTAAAGTAACTTGTGCAATAAGACTGTCAACAGACTTTTTAAGGAATCCGGGAGTGGTAATATCTCCTTTTTTAGGGAAAATAACAAATCCCTGAGACATGCTCTCTTTAGGATAAGCTAAAGAGAAGAATCCCGTATCGCCTTCCACAAGGCTGAAATTATTTTTGGTTAAAACATCATATTGGTTGATGATCTTCTGCTTTTTAAGTTCAGCAATGTTTTTAGCTGTATTCGTTACCACATTTTCTGCCATCAATACAAAATCGTTGTAAGTATCAGATGATCTTGCACTGGTCTGGAACATGATTAATCTTGCCTGAGCCTGTGTTAACGAACTGATTACACTGTACATATTTCCGCTTTGATTGGCAGAAGTTCCTACAGTTATAACAATATTGGTTTCATCAGAAACATTTGAAAGAAGATTCCCTGCTGCAGTAAGCGCCTCTCCTACCGGCTGATAGCCATTATTGCTTGCACAGTTCATTTCATTGGTTTTCTGATCAATAAATGTCATGATTTTACTGTAGTCTGTACTTAAGTTGGATACAGAAATATTATCTCCACATGGATTGTTTTTGTATAAAACCACACCATATTTAACATGATTAAAATAAGATGGTTTTTCAAACCTCAGCTGAAGATCCTGTAAAAGTGATTTTACGATAGGTGCATAAGGTGCATTGGCAGCACTTATGTCTAATGCAAAAACAATATTGATATTTTTATCTCTTTCCGTAATCTCTCTGTAGCGATCAAAATAAATAGGCTCACCCAATACATTGGATACAAAGTTCTTGCTGTAATCTAAAATATTGGTGAAATATTTTGTCTTGGTATCAGGAGTTGGAGTTTCTTCTAAAGGAAGATTTACCGGGAAGATATTTTCCAGAGGTGTTCTTTTGTTTACATCAGTAAGAAGAACAGCTGTTTTGTTATCAGCATCTGAAGCAGATCCGCCTGGATGTCCTTCATGGATTCCTAATGCCGTATCATTAATTCCTGTTGTATTTTTTAATTTGATCGCAGAACGTTCTCCCCAGCTGGAAATTACATTTGAGCTTACCCATCCGTAAAGTCCTTTGTTGATACTGTCCATATCAACAGATGGTTTTTTACCTACCAGGAAACGTTTATTATTTTCAGCCATCTTGTATACGTAAACAATTTGTCCGTTAGGAATTTTCACGTTGGCTGTTTCAATAAGACTTGGTGAATTAAACACCATAATAGAGTCGTTTTTGTAGTATCTCTCGGCATTTCTGATGACTTCACTGTTATTCGGTACTACTGCTACTCTTACAGGATACCCTGTTTTTTCACTTTTTAAAGCGTTATTCCAAAGAAGGAGATCAGACTCCTGAATCCAGCCATATGTTTTGACTGATTTTGAAGAAATCTTTTTCATTAAAGCATCCGGAACATATTCCGCTACTTTTACCATTCCGTCTCTATGTTTTAAAACCATTAAAGGTTCAAGAAATTTTACTTCTTTGTAAGACTTCTCATCATCTTTATCCAGATAAGCCGTATTTCTTGATCTGTCTGAAATAACAATCCATGGAACTGACTTTTTTGGATATCCGTTAACGACAGGGGAAGCATCCACCTGCCCATACTGTGAAGGTTCCGGGGTTTTCTTTGACGGGAGCTTTACCTGGCAACTCGTTAATAATACTGATAACCCTATATAATATGCTGCTAGAGGAAATGTATTTTTCATCCTATTTAATCTTTTTATGATTGGTGCATCCGTAAGACCGGACGAAATTATTTGCTTTGATTAATATCTACTTTCGTTACACAGTTCTGTGTATCATCCAGATTTACTTTTACCGTCTGGATCACTGTATTTTTATCAAACTGAAGGCCTGCACAATACATGTAGAAATTATTTACTTTGCTGTCATTTACTTTTACCACTGTATTTTCATTGTTACACAGATACGTTTTCAACAGGTAATTGTAATGCATATTGAAACTGTTTCCGTTAGCAATCTGCTGCAGGTGATATTTGAAATCATTATCTACTTTTGCATAAGAGTCTTCTACTGAAACTTCATCTTCTGCAAGAGCATCATAAGCCGGAAGGATTTTAATACGGTGATAAATAGGATCCTGGCTTTGTTCCGTGTAAAGAGTTACCAGATAATCTCCGGGTTTTTTATAGGAATAGATAGTGAATTTATCCTTAGCATCTGTATTCCCGGACTCACCAAATTTCCATGCAAACTGCTTTGCTTCGGAAATAGCACGGAAGGTTACATTCTCGTTCTGCATCGCCTGGCTCACAGCTTCAATAGTTGTTTTTGCCGTTGCAGTATCTTTTGGTTTCTGAACGCTTCTTGCACTTACCATTACAGGGAAAGATTTCGTATACTTATTGTCCACGATCAAACTTACCTGGTAATATCCTGGCTTATTATAGAAGTGAATACCACTGTTTTTGTCTGAAGTTGTTCCATCTCCGAAATTCCATCTTTTGGTTTTCGCAAACTGGGTTTTATCTTCAAATAAAAGTGTATCTCCCACCGCCAATGAAGACGGATAAACCACCCCAACAATATCATCGGCTGAATGTATTACCTTTTTCTGCAGCCACAGAGCAACCAATGCAGCAATCAGCAACGTTGCAATAACACCGATAATAATGTTTTTCTTGTTCTTTTGAAAATAATTCATAGTTAATAATTGTGATGTGTTGTTTAAAATTCCTAGTATCCATTTGCTTACTGCATCCTTGCTTTCAGATCCTGCTCGCGCTGATAGAGCTTATTCTGCTTATCTTTAAATCCGATTCTGCATTCATCTACCTGTTTCTGGAAAATTTTAATGTCTTCCGAGGTTGTTGAAATGACTTTTTTATCATCAAAATACATTTTATAAAATTTTGCGATCTGTGGATAGGCATCTTTACGGATATCCACAACGTCAGTACTATTGAAATAGCTGTTAAGATCATTCACTCCCAGCTGGATATTGTTTTCGATAAAAGGCTGTGGTCCGTCATTGGTAAGTTTGGTGATCATGGTATAAGTACTGTCCATGATGGGAAGAACAACTTTCTGATGCTGTTCAAATTCGGCTTTCTGTTCAAGATTCTGAATGCCTCTTACATCTTCATCAGAAAAAGGAGATACAAATCCTTTTAAAAAGATCACTCCCAAAAATAACATTGCTGTTACCAGCATCAGTATTAAATAAAAAAACTGATAATGCCTTTCTTTCTTAGATAATGTGATTTGTCCTTGCATATCTTTTCTTTTTATCTTCTTCTTTTACTTCCTGTGAAATTTCTTGTAGGGTCTTTTCTAAGTTCATTATTGGTTACTTTGATCTTTCCCATACATTCATCAAGATCTCTCAACACTGTTTTCTTCTGATATTCCACTTCAATGATCCTGGCTTTTAAATTCATCATGGGTACAATCTGTTTCATCAGTACAGCATAATGTTTAAAGCTTTGTACACTGTCTTTACCCATAATATTTTTAGCATCTCTCACATTATCCATAATACTGGTTCTGAGAAATACTTCATTCTCCACCTTATTAATGCTAAGCTGGTTCATTTTGTCGTAAATATCATCAATGTGGTCCTTAAGTACATCACTTCGAAGCATCAGTTCTTTATAAGCTTCTGCTTCACGGCTAATTCCTTCCCGTTGTATATCATAACTCTTAAAGAAGAGAAATAAGCAAGTAAAAGATACAGCCGACAAAACGACAAATGACAGAATAAACTTCCAAATGCCCGTTCTGACGTCAGATTTGTTTAATTTTTTTTCCCTGTTAGAAGACATAATTTGCGATTTGTTTGGCCTGTGAAAATATAAAAAAAAAAATTTATGCACAATACGTAATTTCCCCAAGCCTGTTTCGTGAAAACCCTGATTAAATTAATATTAATTTTCACTTTGATAAGTTTTTCATAAATTAGACCTTTAAATTTCAAATATCATTCGCCAAATCGATATTAAGAATGAGTAAAATATTATCTAATACCGTACGTTTTTCCATTGCTGACAGTGATTTTTATTTTAAAAAAATAATGATCAAAACACTTATGGAAAATCCTTTCTATATGCTTCTGAATGACTGTAACAATGGGCATGAACTGGTAAACAGAATCTACAGAAGACAGGAAGATGTGTTCATTATTGAACTCTTCATGCCGGTATTAAGCGGAATTGAGGCCATAAAGTACATCAGAAAAAACAATACGGAAACACCCATCATTACCTATTCCGGCACTTATCAGGAAGATATGGCCGAGATCCTTTCAAAAATTCCTAATATCTATTACTGCCAGAAAAAAAGTACAATCATAAAGGATATCATTAAAGGAAGTATTGCTTCTGAAGACTTTGACTATCAGGCTTATTCCAAAGAATGGGAGCAGCAGCCTCTTGCTGTACAGGAGTATATGGACAGGCAGAAGAAAGGACAGGAGGAGCTTTCACCGGCAGAAATACAGCTTATGAGATTCTGCTATGAAGGATTAAGCAATAAAGAAATTGCAGAAAAACTTAATCTGAGCACCAGAACCATAGATACCTACATCAACAGGCTTACAGAAAAGCTGGGATTAAAAACCAAGCTTCACCTTATCCGTTTCTGTGTGGAAAACGGATATTATAATTCCAGTTTATAAAATTTCTGATTTCAGTTAAAAAATTCAATTACGGGTTACAAATGAGGGTAGATACGAGGATATTAAAATATTATGCTCAAGGTTAGAAAGCGTTGTAAAGCCTGCTATAACCAGCATTTATTAAATTTTATTCATTAAATTTTCATACCTTTATCCGGTTACATTATTTTATTGTTAAATTATTATCACCCGCCCTTAATATAGTGTATACATAAAAAGTCCAACTCTTTGAATAAAAATATTTTGCCACTAATTTGCTAGTATTCAATTTTTTTAACTAAATTTGCACACCTAAAATTTAAAATTAAAATAAGGAAATGACAAAGGCAGAATTGGTAAACACCATCTCAAATAAGTTGGGAACAGAAAAGAATGAAACACAGAAAGTTGTAGAAGCTTTTATGCAGGAGATCAGAACTTCTATGTATAATGGGGATAACGTTTATCTAAGAGGTTTTGGATCTTTTATCATTAAAACAAGAGCTGCTAAAACAGGAAGAAATATTTCTAAAAACACTGCAATTGAGATTCCTGCTCATAACATTCCTGCTTTCAAACCATCAAAATCTTTTGTTGAGAAAGTAAAAACTAAAGTTGCAGTAAAATAAGAACATTAACTGAATATTAACTAGTTACTAAAAAATTAAAATTATGCCAAGCGGAAAGAAAAGAAAAAGACACAAGGTTGCAACTCACAAAAGAAAGAAAAGAAGAAGAGCAAACAGACATAAGAAAAAATAATCTCTTTTTTTCGAGATTTACAATATAATAATATAGTTGGTGGATTTAAATTTTTAAAGTTCACTAACTATATTTTTGTTTGCAACTATAAGATTCCGCGGAAAACGGAGGGTTTCAAATATTATTTTAATAAACATATAATGGTTTTCATTCAAAATCCTTATATTTAATAGATGAATTAATCGATAAAAACATCCACTTCCTATAATCTTAACAATTTTATCTTATTAAAAAATGAAGAAAGAACTAATAGTTTCGCATGAAGATGATCTTACAAAGATTGCGCTGCTGGAAGACGGAAGACTATGTGAACTTCATGAGCAAGAAGACAAAAGCGATTTTATAGTTGGAGATCTGTTTATAGGAAAAGTAAAAAAACTGGCACCCAATCTGAATGCAGCATTCGTGAATATCGGATACGACAAAGATGCATTTCTGCATTATCAGGACCTGGGGCCTCAGTATCTTACATACAAAAAGTTTTTAAAAGATACTATTTCTAAAAAACAAAGCACTTCGAGCTTAAAAAATTTCGAGATACAACCCGAAATAGACAAAAACGGAACGGTAGACAAAGTGATCGTAAAAGATGACCTGGTACTGTTACAAATTACCAAAGAACCAATTTCTACCAAAGGTCCCAGAATTTCTACCCAGATTTCACTAACAGGGCGATTTCTGGTTTTAATTCCTTTCGACAATAAAGTTTCTATTTCCAAAAAAATCAGAAGTTCTGAGGAAAAAGAAAGGTTGAGAACCCTTATCGACAGCATTAAGCCTGAAGGATTCGGAGTAATCATCAGAACTGTAGCGGAGGGAAAAAAAGTAGCAGATCTGCATAATGACATGAACCAGCTGGTTCAGAAATGGGAAAGCACTTTCAAAAATATCCAGAGAAATAAAGTTCCGTCTAAAGTTTTAAGCGAAGAAGACAAAGCTTCAGCTATTTTAAGAGACAATTTTAACCAGGACTTCGTGAATATCATTTGTGATGATGAGCAGATGGTGACCGAAATGAAGAATTACATTGAAGTAATTGCGCCTGAAAAGAAAAATATTGTCCAGTTTTATGATTCTCATATTCCGCTTCTGGAATATTACAATGTTGAAAAACAGCTTAAACAGAGCTTCGGGAAACATGTAAACATTCCGAGTTCCAAAGGAGCTTATCTTGTTATTGAACACACAGAAGCACTTCACGTTGTGGACGTCAACTCCGGAAACAATATTACTACCGGAACGGCTGTCAACAAAGAGCATGCACTGAAAGTGAACAAAATGGCTGCTACAGAAATTGCAAGACAACTCCGCCTCCGCGATATGGGAGGTATTATTGTTATCGATTTCATAGACATGCCGAATTCTGATCACAGAAGAGATCTCTACGAGCATCTGAAAGAGGAAATGAAGCGCGACAAAGCTCGCCACAAAATCCTTCCTCCTAGTAAATTTGGCCTGATCCAGATTACCAGACAGAGAAACCGTCCGGAAAAACAGATCGAAACCAAAGAAGAAAACCCGAACAAAGACGGAGAAATTGTAGCTCCTATTGTTATCGTGGAAAGAATGGGTGAAACCCTAAGAAACATCCTGCAGAAAGAAAAAGGAAAGATCTACCTGCATGTACACCCATTTGTGGAAGCCTACCTTACAAAAGGCATTAAAAGTATCCAGATGAAATGGTTCATGAAATACAAAAAATGGGTAACCATTGTTCCGAGAGATTCTTTTAAATATTTAGAATACAAAATCTACAATGCCAAAAAAGAAGAATTGATAGAATTCTCTAATTAAAAAATTTAAAGAGGCTGTCTCAAAAGTCAAACAATCTGGCTTTTGTCATTCTGACGAAGGAAGAATCTCATTGATAACCAAACATATGAGATTCTTCACTACATTTCATTTCGTTCAGAATGACACTTTTGAGACAGCCTCTTTTTTGTTTTGTATTTATAAATATAAAATATGATCTACCCTTTAAGTTTTGGCTGAAACCGATAAATTTTAATGACAAGATCTTTTATCTTTTGATAAAGCACAGGTATTATGGCAGAAAAAGCCAGTGGAATTGGTTATTTTAGAGAAGTTACCCTGCCTCCTGCGGCAATAATTTATGAAAGAAAAGCAGAACAGCTACATCATAAGCTAATTCTGATAATTTTCCGGTAAAACATATCCCCAGCATGTTATTTATATAGTACCACGTTTCAAAATAAACTCTAAAAAAGATCATTAATATTAGGTTTTAACAATAATAACTCCAAAAAACTCTACAGAAAGAGAATTATTTAATGAAAAATCAATAAAAATAACATTTTACTAACAATAAAAACATAATAATTTTAAAATATTTATCAATTTTAATTAAAATGTAAAGTTTTTTTCCTATTTTTATATAAACAAAACAGACCATGATGAAACCAAGATTGACCATTTTTGATGAACCCATGCTGTATACAGAGGGATTATCAAGACTACTTTCACAAAGTAATATTTTTAGCACTATAGATATTTGTAATTCTTTAGAAAACCTCTCCAAAAATTTAAAAGAAACGCCCCCGGAAATGCTTGTTATGAGTTCCAATATGCTTATGCTTTCGGAAATCTGCAAGTTGGTGGAAAGTATTATTTCAGAGCATAAAAATACCAGAATCACAATCATTGGAAACTCATATGATGTAATTGACATCCGAAAACTCTTCAACAAAGGGATTAAAGCTTATCTCGATAAAAATTGTACCTACGATGAATTTCTTAAATCCATTAATGTTTTGCTTCTTAATGAGATCTACATCTGCGATCATGCAAAGGAAAGAATGATCAATTTTATCAGTAATGAAGAGGGCAAGCCCAACCCACACATCAAAGAACCTCTCACCCGTCGCGAAATGGAAATTCTTAAACTCATCTGCGACGGATGCAGCAGTAAAGATATATCAGAAAAATTATTTATCAGTATCAATACGGTAGAAACACACCGAAAAAGAATTCTTTTGAAACTCAATGCGAAAAACTCAGTCGGAATTGTAAAATATGCAATAGAGAATCATATCATCGACTGAAAGACTTCCATGAATTACTCAAAAAATTCCAGACTTTGTAAAGCCTGGAATTTTTTTTACTCCTGATTTTAATTCCAATAATTCTTCAGGGAAATTTTTATTGATACATACAATCAAAATCTATAAGGTAAAAAGTGAGGCAGAGAAATAAGAGACTTAACAATTAAAAAAGTATTTAATTCATTTTAAATTTATCTCTAATGGGTACAGATCATCTCTCCCACCTCACTTTACAACTAAAACCTTGGACTTTGAGCGCTAAACGTTATATATTATTCATAATCCGGCATTTCTCCATTACTAAACAGTATTACCCTTGTAAGATCAGTCATCGTACTATTGAGGTCAACTACCATTATATTTCTTTGCGAAATATTATCGTTGGAGGTATTCATAAAGATAATCTGAGCATTGTTCGGGGAGAATCTTGGATCGAGATCATTAGTTCCCATTACTTTTTCGCTTTCTGCAGAAATATCACTTACAGCATCTGTAATAAGGTTATAGATAAAGATATGTGAATCCAGCTGACGGTAATTTCCGCTTCCGTCCAAATATCCGGAAACATCACGGGTAAAGAGAAGAAGCTGTCCGTCAACCGAGAAGTTCAAACCTCCGCTGGCCCCTGCTGTACCAGACAATACAGTTTTAAGAACGGCACCATTGACATCGATCACATAAATTTTAGTGTTATATCCGTTATAATCATTGGTTTTCAATGCTATTTTACTACCGTCGTAGCTCCAGTCGCATTCCGAGATCATACTTCCATCCGGAGTTGTATACACTAAGCTCAGACCGCTTCCATCTTTATTAATTCTGTAAAGTTTATTAAAGTTGGAATAAATAAGTTCCTTACCATTTGTACTCCATGCGAAGTCCATTTCATAATTATTGAAACCTGCAACAGCAACAGTTGTTACTTTAAAAGGATTGGAACCATCCGGGTTGGCAGTATAAAGATGGGTACTTCCCCCTTCTGTACGAAGGAATGCAATGAGGCCGGCATTATTGTTTTTCCGTGGCCGCCAGCTATTATAGGAAGAATTGGTAAGCTGGAACTTATTTCCCTGGTCATCACTGGAAATGATCACAAAGTTTCCATTTTGTTTCTGAACGTAATGATACCGGTTGGCCGGAACTGTATTGGTGGTGAATTTACTGATAGAGCTTAAAACTGGCTGGTGAATGCCGTCCGAAACAGACACCTGCCAGAAGTAACTTACACCAAACTTCAGATTTGATAGCGTATAATGGTTTGCTGTCAAATCATTAACCTGAATCACATTAGTGTCAAGATTATTTTTAATTGTCAAACTGTATTTTAAGACATCCGCTGTATCAGGATCTGTTGCGCTCCAGGTTAATTCGACGCTCAAGGGTTGATTTACTGCGTTATCTATCGGACTTAGCAACTGGGGTGTAGCGGGAGGAGAATTCAATGAAGTATCATCATCCATCTCAAAAACTACCGTTACTACCTGATTTTGAGTTTGAATATTGACTGACTGAAAGCTTGTAATATATCCTGAAAGTTCTGCTTTTACAGAATAATTCCCCACTGGCATGGCAGGGATCTCAAATGAACCGTCTGTACCGCTGAAAACAGTTTGTGTCGTAGGATTAGTGAAAATTTTCACGTTAGGAATCGGCACATTACTGCCTCTTTTCACGACTTTTCCTTTTAACATTCCTGTTTGAGCCTGTTCCACAAGGTCTTCATTGCATGAAAACAGACAAAAAGCAAAGATGAATATGCTGAATATTTTAATTATAGTTTTCATAGTTCGTGTTTTTATTTGTTTCCGAAGTAAAAGTTGATTCCTATTCCAAAGCGCAAAGCCTGATCTTTTCTTTTCCCATTAACAAGACCTTCCCAGTCGTCTTTGAAACCAAGGTCATATTGTGCGGAGGCTCTCAGTGAAAAATTCCGGCTGATCATATATTCCAGTCCGCCACCGAACTGTGCTTTATATTGAGGTTTATATTTTGAATACATCGCTCCTGCTCCACCGTATACAAATGGGCTGAATCTGTATTTCGGAAAAAGGATGTATTCCAGATTCACTTCAGGACCGAAGTAGTTTCTTTTTACAATATTTGAATTTTCAAGCGTAAAATAGCTTGCGTTCAGTTCCATATTCAGATAGGGAGTAAGAAAATATTTAAATCCTATTTTTCCACCAACATTCATCTTTGGACTTACATAGTCATCTTTAACTTTCTGCCCTTCCACATTCGCAAATATGGATACTTTCTGTCTGTAATCCTGCGGATATCTGCCTCCAACAACTCTGTCATTATTTTGCTCCTGCTCTCTGTTATATTCGTTGATTAAGCTTTGATATCCTCCATTCTCATCTATTGCTTTCCCCCATATTTTATCTCTGATCCCTTCAACAATCAGAGCTTTTACAGCCTTTTCTATCGCTTCTGTCACGGCGAGCTGAACAGGCTCATTTTGAGTAAGCCCTACTTCAGCTTCCAGTAGTCTTTCCGTATCAATATATCTGAAAAAGCTTCCGTTAACACTGGTTGAAAGAATGGTTTTAGAAGTATAAACCGTTTTAAGAATTTCTCCGTTAAGGGTAGAGACAGCACGGAGATAGATCGTAATTCTGTCCTGGCGGTACTGCGTGGAAGCACCGATTCCGAAATACCTTGCTCCAAGTCCTCCGGTCAGAATATTGCTGTCGTATGAGATAACGCCGCCTTCAAGAAGAATCCCGGCATATAAAAGAGGGGGAAGTGATTGATTGTTTTTGTCTGCATCCTTGATGTATTCCTGTCTTGTGGAACGGATGATCTGTCTTTCATTAAGTAGATTGGCAATATTTTCTCTTTCAATAGGGATAAACCAGCGGCTGTCTTCTAATGCTTTAATGAGAATGGTAGTCGTTCCCTGAGGGACTGCCGTACTCCAGTTGTTTCCATTTTCGGAAGGTTTATACTGGCCGGTCTGATCTCTGAATTTGTAGACTCCTATTACAATCTTTTCTTTGGGAAGCGGAAGATTTTTCAGTTCCGCAGTGGAAGAAGTAACCTCTCCCATTGTTGGCTTTTCGGGATCCGAAGGTAAGCCAAATATTGAACTACAGGCCTGCATAATGCATAGCAGGAAGGTGCAGAAAAAGATTCTGGTATAAGTGTAGGTTGTCATGGTAAGTTTATTTTTAGTGATTTCCTATTTCGGAATTACGATCTCGGACTGATCGCCATTGCTGGTATCCAAAATATTGATTAAAAGTCCCTGATTAGTATTGGTAATTTGCAGATAAAGGGATCCGAAAAGGTAATTTCCGGGTTTTATGTTTCCATCACCAAACTGTTCATCAAACAGTTTTCTTGAAAGCTCACTGAGAATTTGTCTGTTAAGACTCTGGGTAAAACTATCAAGGGAATTCACACGATCCAGCAAATTGCTGTAATCATTTTTTTCATCAAACGGGTTCTGTGCATTAGCAGAGCTTAAAAGCCACTGGTAATTAAATGTATCTCCTCCGAAAGCAGGATTTACCGGCTTATAGACGAGCTGCTGAGCTTTTCCGTAGAAAACACCCGCAATACATATCAAAATAATGATAAAGGTTTTCATGGCGGACATTTTTAATAGATAAATTCATTTTTTATAAGATTTTTTTTGGCATTAAATTCTTTGATGTATTTTAAGCTATAACCTAGCTGTTCTTTTAAATATTCCTCTGCCGGATTGGTCATAAAACTGTAAATA
This sequence comes from Chryseobacterium candidae, assembly GCF_004916905.1. GTDB lineage: Bacteria > Bacteroidota > Bacteroidia > Flavobacteriales > Weeksellaceae > Chryseobacterium > Chryseobacterium candidae. The sequence continues at coordinate 123,878 of NZ_SDLV01000012.1, read as the reverse complement.
ATTTTATCTTCCATCTGAATATTAATCTGACCACTTGTTCCACGGAGAGGAAGTTCTGAAATAGTAATTACGCTGCTGCTTTTATCGGGAAGCTGACTGTACTGCATGTAAAACATATCATAAAAGTCTTTTCCTACTTTGGTTTTTGTATCATCTATAGTAAGCCCTCTGAGTTCGTAAGCAGCATCTTCTTCTATCTTAGCTGTTTTTTTCTTAAAAAGATCACTGTTCATTTCCAGACTGTCTTTGGCAATCAGCTTCTGGGTTTCTTCATCCCTGATGTAAAGGAAAGCTTTAAGAGCATCTTTTGATTCGAGATTCACATTGATTTCCGATAATACCTTTACTTCATTGGGGTTGACAGAAAATTTACCATTCTGCTGATTATTGGAGAGATTTCCGCCATTCCCTTTTTTAATAGAAACCAAAAGGTAATTCAGTTCTTTATAAACAGCGGTGTTATTGATTACTACAGCTTTCAACCTGACCTGGTTTTCAAGGAGACTGCTCTCTATCCTGGCGTTTACTTTTTTATCTTCCTGCCCATAAACCCATACAGACAGGAAGGTAAAAAATGTACCCAGGCTGAGGGAATATAAAATTTTCATCATTTGTGTTTTAATAGTTTCTCATGAAAACTGTTTTATTATCTCCTTTTACATTAATCTGAATTCCATCCGAAATACTGTTGCTTCCTGTAACATCAATAATATTATTATTTCCCTGTGCAGTAATGGCAGCTTTTGCTTCTTTATCTGTGAATGAATTGATAAAATATAGGGTATTAAAATCTCCAAGCTGTTTTACTACAATATTCGTTCGGGCGTTAACGGAAAGTTCGGCATTATTATAGTCTCCCATCTGAATAATACCGTATCCATAAGAACTCTGATCTTTCTGCTGCATGGCTATAAGATTAAAGATTGTATTACTGTTTATCTTATCCCAGTCTATTTCCTGTGCATGTAGTGGCAAGAATGTAAAAAGAGCCAAAACACTCCATCTTAAGTTAAACATAGCTTGTTTATTAAAGTTTCATGAATAACAAATCTGTCAAACTGAAGGTAAAAAGGAGAAACACTGTAGTTTCTCCTTTACAATTTCTAAGATTTACAGTATTTTGTTATAGGACTTAATTCGACTGGTTCACAATCATTGAGTTTCCATTACCCATCTGAGTTCCTACATGAACCTGGCTAACACCACTCTGAGCTACCCAGGTAAAGTTACCATTACCCATCTGAAGATCAATAGCTGAGTTTGAATCTCCTATCTGGAACTGATAAAGCTGGTTGGCATTACCTACCTGAAATCCTGAAGAACTGTTATCATCCCCTACCTGAACTGAGGCAGCAATATTACCTGTACCAACTTGTACGTGAGTAGCACTGTTATCATTACCATCCTGATACTGAACAAGAACGTTATTATCACCTAGCTGAAGAGCGCCAGCATCATTTCTTCTTCCCAGCTGAACCTGATAAGCGGCATTACCAATACCTACCTGAATAGCAGAAGCATCATTTCTTCTCCCATCCTGATATTGAAAAACTGAGTTCCCTAATCCAATCTGTACTGAAGAAGCATCATTTCTTCTTCCGGTCTGAGTTTGTTCTGTAGAGTTAAGTACTCCTAACTGCCATGTTGAAGCAGAGTTTCTGTTTCCCGTCTGCATCACTTCATTTGAGTTCCCAATACCCACCTGGTCTACATCTATAGAGTTTCTGTTTCCGATACTTTGTGCATTATTGACATTTAAAATTCCTATCTGGTCGATATCTGCGGTATTACGATTCCCTGTTTGTGTAAGAGAATTCATGTTCAAAAGACCAGTTTGGTCTACTGTAGCAACATTTAAGTTTCCTGTCTGGGTAGTCACATCAATATTGAATTGTGCGAATCCGAAACTCATTGCAAATAGTGTAAGTACACCTGTAAGTAAGTTTTTCATCTTAGTAAAAATTAATTGGTTAATAGTAAGGCAAAGTTAGCTTGCCCATCAAAATGAAAAACCACCATCAAGGTGTAAATTTTGAAAATCACGGTTTCCAGTTGCTCATGTCATTATTTACCGTTACAAAAAAACATCGTTACAAAATATTGGTTTACAGTAAAATCCAATAACAGTGAATATTAAATTCTCTTGTATTATGATCTTTTCTAAGTAAACCCGACCTTTTATCTGTTCAAAACATCACAGCCCAGGGTTTTAAGCCTTTTTTTACAAACTGCATTCAAATTTATTTTATCAACCTAAAATCAATTTTGAATTAAAAATTAAAGATTAAAAATTGCAATTCTTTGTATTTTATCATCAATGATATCGCATTGGGATTAAGAGGCAAAAATTTTCGGCTACACTACAGTGTTTCTCATAGGTTAATTAATGTTAAGGCACTTATTTCTTCAAGATATATTGCTAAATTTGAGCTATGGAAAATTTTGGAAAAGATTTATTGAGACAAATAAAAAGCGTGGAACTTCCCGGTGAACACGCCCATGGAGTATTCTCACCTCCCTACCGTCCCGTTTTTACTTATGATGAAGTATTGTCAAAGAATCCCAAATTTGCAGCTGTTAATATTGTTTTATATCTGAAGGACAACGAATGGTATTTTCCATTGATTCAAAGAACGATTAATGAACACGACAGGCATAGCGGGCAGATATCCCTGCCTGGAGGAAAGCGTGAGGAAATGGACAGAGATTTTGCTGAAACAGCCGTTCGGGAAACCTCTGAAGAAATCGGAATAGATAAACATTATGTAAGGATCATCAGAGAAATGTCACCTATCTATATTCCGCCGAGCAATTTTTATGTATATCCCTATATCTCTTATACTAAAAAAAATCCGGCCTTTGTTCTTCAGCAGACGGAAGCTGTAGAAACCATTGAATTTCCCATCACTTCCTTTTTAAACCTGTCAGACACCCCGGAAATTATGGCTCTGCCAAGTACAGGCGGACATGAAGTTCCGGTTATTAATTTCAACGGATACATCATTTGGGGTGCTACAGCGATGATATTAAGTGAATTCAGTCAGTTGCTGAAAAAAATGTAACTTTGCACTACCGTGTTTAATTGAGAGATGGCGAAGAAAAATATTTTCACCGATGCATTCGGAACACCTTATTTTTTGAAAAGGTTTATTATTTTTATATTAGGAGTTGTATCATACAGAAGATTCAACGGCTTTAATAAGTTAAAAATAACCGGCACAGAACACCTTGTGGATCTTCCGGACTCTAACGTACTTTTTGTATCCAACCATCAGACCTATTTTGCAGATGTGGCTGCAATGTACCATGCCTTCTGTGCTGTAAACAACGGATATTTAAATACGATAAAAAACCCGATCTACCTACTGAACCCAAAGATTGATTTTTATTATGTAGCAGCTGAGGAAACTATGAACAAAGGTATTCTTCCTAAAATTTTCAAAATTGCAGGGGCTGTAACAGTAAAAAGAACCTGGAGAGCTGAAGGGAAAAATGTCAACAGAATGGTTGACATGAGTGAGGTAGATAATATTATGAAAGCATTGGACAATGGCTGGGTAGCTACTTTCCCTCAAGGAACTACATCAGCTTTTGCACAGGGACGAAGAGGAACTGCCAAATTGGTGAAAAACCAGCGTCCTATTGTAATTCCAATCAAAATAAACGGATTCAGAAGAGCTTTTGATAAAAAAGGACTCCGCGTAAAGGTAACCGGTGTAAAACCTACGATGGAATTCAAAGCTCCTTTGGATATTGATTATGATAATGAAAAAGCACCGGAAATTTTATTGAAAATTATGACAGCCATTGAGCAGACAGAAGATTTCAATCTATTACACAGTTATGATGAAGAACTTAAAGCTAAAAAATTAGAAAAGGACTCAAATAATTAAAGTAAATAGAAAAATTATGAAAAAAATACTTGGAATATTATTCGCAGTCATAGTATTAGTTTCATGCAACAGCCAAAAAGTATATTCGGATTTCGATATCAGCTATTCGAAAAGCGGAGGCTTTGCTCCGGCATATGAAAATCTGCTTATAAAGGGCAATAATGTACACTACTCTTTTGAAGGACAGGGAAAGAAATATAAGCAGGATTTTAAAATTTCCGATGAAGATTTAAAGAAACTGGATCAGGTTCTTTCTCAGAATAATTTCAGAAGAATACAGGAAGACCGTAAAAAATTGTACGACAATATTTCAACGTCCATCAATGTAAAGAAAGGTCCTAATGAAGGCAGTAAATCGGATGCGAGTATGATTATTCCGAATTACCAGACCAACTGGAACAATATTGTTGAAGCTTTCCAGCAAATCATTAATACTAATGTTAAAAAACAGTAAATACAATTGAAAACCCACTTCATTGCCATTGGCGGAAGCGCCATGCATAATCTCGCCATCGCATTAAAAGACAAAGGATATCAGGTGACAGGTTCTGATGACGCTATTTTTGAGCCTTCAAAGTCCCGATTGGAAAAGAAAGGAATTCTGCCCGAGGAAATGGGCTGGTTCCCGGAAAAGATCACTCCGGATATTGATGCTGTCATCCTTGGGATGCATGCACATCAGGATAATCCTGAGCTGGCAAGAGCAAAAGAACTGGGCCTGAAAATATATTCTTATCCTGAATTCCTCTACGAACAGTCTAAAAATAAGACAAGAGTTGTCATTGCAGGATCACATGGTAAAACAACCATTACTTCAATGATTCTCCATGTTCTGAATTTCCATCAGAAAGATGTGGATTTCATGGTAGGCGCACAGCTTGAAGGTTTCGACTGTATGGTAAAACTGACTCAGGATAATGATTTTATGGTGTTGGAAGGTGATGAATATCTTTCTTCTCCTATTGATCTTCGTTCGAAATTTTTATTGTATCAACCCAATATCGCTTTAATGAGCGGTATTGCATGGGATCATATCAATGTATTCAAAACATTTGATGATTATATTGAGCAGTTCAGAAAGTTTGTGGCAAGCATTACGGCAGGCGGAGTTCTTGTGTATAATGAAGAAGATCCGGAAGTAGTGAAAGTAGTGGAAAATGCAGAAAACTATTTTAGAAAGATTCCTTATAAAACACCAGAATACGAAATCAACAATGGTAAAGTATATTTAAAAACCGAAATGGGAGATGTGCCTCTTTCTGTTTTTGGAGCACACAATCTTCTGAACCTTGAAGGTGCAAGACATATCTGCCAGCAGCTTGGTATTATGGATGAAGATTTCTATGAGGCAATCATGAGTTTCAAAGGAGCATCCAAGCGTCTTGAAAAAGTAGAAAGAGAAGACAAAGGAATTCTTTACAAAGATTTTGCCCATGCACCAAGTAAAGTGAAAGCAGCTGTAAAAGCCTTTGCAGAGCAATTTAAAAATGATAAGAAATACGGATTCCTGGAGCTTCATACCTATTCCAGCTTAAATCCTGCTTTCCTTGAACAATATGACCACGCCATGGATGGTTTGGAAGAAGCCATTGTTTTCTACTCTGAAGATGCATTGAAGATCAAGAGAATGGATCCTATTTCTCCTGAGTTTATCAAAGAAAAATTCAGGAATGAAAATCTAAGGGTTTTCACGAATGCTGAAGATCTTCATGCCTACTGGAATACATTAGATAAAACGGATGGTGTTTATTTAATGATGAGTTCCGGGAATTTCGGCGGATTAGATTTAACAAAATAAATAAAAAGCTTCAGAGTATATCTGAAGCTTTTTTACTAAGTTTTGTAATTTCCGTCCCATTAAAAACGTCAGAATTTATCTTTCAGATTCTTTGATCAGGTTTTTCAGAATTTCTTCTGTGGAAAGTTCACTGTATTGGTGGATAGACTGCCCTACCCATATTCCTACAAATTCAGGATTTTGTAGAGCTTTAGCTGCTTTTCTCAGGGCATTCGTAAGTTTGTTCTGATAAGGATAAGGTAAAATATATTCTGAGTTTTCAACTGTTTCTATAAACTGATTTTTCACTCCTCTGGCATACCTTCCGGAGAAACTCTTCGTTAAAACAATTTCGTCTTCTGTTACTTTTTTCAATCGTTCTTTTTCAAAAGGCAAAAGAGCACTTTCCTGAGAAGTTAATAGAAGATTTCCAACCTGAAAACCTTGCGCACCTAAGTCTTTCACAGCCTTTAATGTTCTTGCTCCGTAAATTCCTCCTGCATAGATTAAAGGAACATTTACCTGATCAAAGATCTGCGATAGTAAAGATAAACCTCCGATCTGTGGAATATTTTCTGCTTCAAAACTTCCTCTGTGTCCTCCAGCTTCTATTCCCTGAACACAGATGATATCAATACCGGATTTTTCAAGAAATAAAGCTTCCTTCACAGAAGTACAGGTTCCGATAAGGATAACACCATTTTCCTTTAATTTCTGAATACTCTGATCCTCCAGATTTCCAAAAGTAAAACTTAATATTTTACAATTTTCTTCAATGATAGCATCCACCTGTTCACGATAACCGTTGACTCTGATTTCTTCAAAATCCGGAAGATGTACTTCAATACCATTGTCTTTGGCCAGCTGCTCAATAAATTGCTTGGTTTTACTATACTTTTCTTTTAAAGCATCCGTCACTTCAGGAATTTGATGGACAAATATATTGGCAGCAAACGGTTTATCAGTCAGTTTTCTTGTTTCCCTGATTAATTCCACAGACTGGTCTGCAGAAAGGTCAGCCAGCGCCAAAGATCCGAGGCAGCCTGCTTTTGTGGCTGCTAATGCCATCTTTACCGTGCTCACTCCAAACATTGGAGCCTGAATTACAGGATATTCTACACCTAGTTTTCTACTGATTGTATCCGGCCAAAACATAAGAATTATTTTTTATTAAAATGTACGAAGAACAAAGCAATAGTTTTTGTTCCAAGATATGATATTGCTCACTATTTATTCAAAGTTCAAGGTTCAATGTTTAGAGTTTAAGGTTGTTGATCAACTTCTATTCTATATTAAATGAATAAAGATTTACTTTTTCTTCCTGAGTTCTTTGTAGAATAATTTTAATTCCGGATCCAGTTTTTCTGTTGCGTAAGAAAATGTAACGGCAGACATTGTTTTTACATAAGCAGTGAGAAAACCGTGTAATTTCTTTTTGTCTTTTTTTCCGGCTTCCCGAATCCAGCTTCCTACAGCTTTATTCACAAGCTCGTTTGGATCGTGAACAAGGATTTCCGCTATGGCAAAAGTGTCTGCTACCTCATTTTTCCGAATAAATGCATGAGTGCTTACGATGGCTGTTCTTCTTTCCCATGGACTGTCGGAATCAGCAAGTTTGTATAAAATGTCTCTCGGTTTATCAATAAGATATTCTCCAATAATACTTCTGGCAGCTCTGTCTACAAAATCCCAGTTATTCAAACGGTCATGGCGGTTGAGATAGAGATCAAAAAGGGCTTTCTTATGGTCTTCAGACGTTTTTTTACTTCTCGCCTGAAAATCCATGATGCTTACCGCTCCCATTCTTACCTCATAAAAATCACTGTCAAGAAGCTTATTGATTTCCTCCAGAGACATCTCCGAAAATTCTTTAGCCGTAGAAAAAACATCTCCGAATTTCGTCCCGAAACTCTTGGTAATACCATCATTTCCTTTGAAAAACTTCTCAGCTTTATTAAGCTCTTTTTCATTTTTAAATAATGCGAGTGTTTCTATGAATTCTTTTGCAGTCATGGTTATATTAATTTAAAAATCCCGCAGATCTCACAATAGCTCAGATTCGTAGATCTGTAAATTTGTGAAAGCTGCGGGATGTATTTTTTATAAATTCCAGATTAAATATCCGCTACGGAATTTAACATTTTTTGCTCCCATTCAGGATCTTTAGGATCAAAGAATAATCTTTTCCCAGTATCTAAAGAACGGACAACATTCATTTCATCTTCTGTCAGTTCAAAATCAAATACATTAAAGTTTTCTTCAATTCTTGAAGGGGTTACAGATTTTGGAATCACGACAAATCCTTCCTGTAAGTGCCATCTCAGAATAACCTGTGCTACTGTTTTTCCATATTTCTCTGCAATAGCTTTCAGATCAGGATTGCTTAAAAGATTCGCATTACCGTTTCCTAGCGGGCTCCAAGGTTGAGTTACGATATTATTTTCTCTGTCATACACCTGCAGTTCTTTCTGCTGAAATACAGGATGCAGTTCAATCTGATTGATAACCGGTAAAACAGTTGAGTTAGCTTTCAATTCCTCCAGTTTTTCTACTGTAAAATTGCATACTCCAATCGCTTTGATTTTTCCTTCGTGGTATAATTCTTCCAAAGCTTTCCATGTACCCAGAAAATCTCCGTATGGCCAGTGGATAAGATATAGATCAAGATAATCCATCTGCAATCTGTCTAATGTTCTCTGAAAAGCACTTTTCGCCTTTTCATATCCATGATCCTGAACCCATACTTTGGAGGTGATAAACAGTTCGTCTCTGTTAATGCCACTATTTCTCACAGCAGTACCTACCGCGGTTTCATTCTGATAAATAGCCGCAGTATCAATCATTCTATATCCCGTCTGAATAGCTTTGATTACTGCATTTTCACATTCCTTCAGATCTTCCATCTGCCATACTCCGAATCCTAAAGCCGGAATATCCACTCCGTTATTTAATGTTACCACTGGCTGCCCTGTATAGGTTTTCTTTTGCATAAATCTTTATTTTAGTTATTAATATAAAGTGATGAACAAATTTGCGATAAAAAATTGAAAATTATGCTTACCAATTTTACTGTTTTTCTTCTAAGAAAAGTATTTTATTAGCTCCGGAACAGGTTAAAAAATGTAAAGTTGTAGAGTTGGTTATTCTGATTAATCAATTTTATCGAGGATAAAAATCTTTGCGCCTTATGTATCCATCTTTAGAAAGATTTCTTGCACCCCTTTGCGATTTTCCAACTTTAAAAGTTTTTTTCTTTCCCACAGATTATACAGATCCTAAATATTTTTTCTTTAATGTATTTTTGAAATTTGTGAGATCCATTCCAGTCTTCAATTTTTTACATGATTAAATCTTTTAATTATTTAATTCTGACCATCATCAGGAGAAAATCAAAGAATCAATGAATTCTTCTGATCTATAGATAAAAAGTCCTCATACCCGTTTAGAGTTGAGGATTTTAAATACTACCAAATTGTTTATTAATTTTTATCTAACCATGATTGTACCAATTCAGCGTGATCTTCTACCCATTCTTTGGCAGTGGTTTCTTTATTTTTACTCTGTTCCATTTTCATTAAAAGATCAGACATATTTTCATCATCAAAATGAACTTTGGAAAAGAATTTTGCCAGCTCCGGATGATCTTTAGCAAAGCTTTTTCTGGAATAGGTTTTAATCTGTTCTGCTTCACCAAATATCTTTTTGGGATCATCAAGAAACTTAAGTTTCATTTTACCAAACATCCAGTGGGGCTGCCATCCCGTTACCACAATCCATTCCTTACGTTGGATAGCGTTCTGTAATTCGGTGATCATGGCAATGGTAGAGGAATTGATCTGTTGATAATCCAGCTGATAATCAATAATAGCTTTATCTGTTCCGGTGGTTAATCCGGCTCCTTTTTCAATTCCAATAATTCTGTGACTGAACTGATCCTTCTGCTGATTAAGTTCTTCAATGGATTTAATCGGGACATATTCCGGCACAACCAATCCTATGCGGCCGTTATCGTAATTGGTTCCAAGATGAGTCAATCCCGGAAATTTTGCCAGTTTTTTAGCGTGGGTGTAAGGAAGCCAGACTCCCATGAAAAGGTCTGTATCTTCATTATTCATCGAAGCCAGGATCATATCCGTAGAAGCTTTTTGAATAATAACATGATAACCTTGTTTGTCAAGAATGGCTTTAGCAACATGCGTCATGGCAACATCTTCTGCCCAGCCGTCTACCATGCCTATGGTGATGTATTTTGATTTTTTTATGTTTTCACACGAACTTAATGCTGTTAATATGAACATTAAAACGGGCAAAAACAGATATTTAAATTGTTTCATCTTATTGCTTTTTCTTTACAAATCCCTGGGTAATACGGTCCAGGATAATGGCCAAAATCACTACGGATAAACCACTTTCAAATCCTAATCCGATATCCAGATTATTAATTCCTTCCAGTACTTTCTCTCCCAAACCGCCTGCTGCAATCATTCCTGCAATAACCACCATGGATAAGGATAGCAGTATGGTTTGATTGATTCCCGTTAAAATCGTTTTCATCGCTAAAGGAAGTTCAACTTTGAACAGGATCTGGCGGTTGGTAGCACCGAAAGCCCTTGCCGCTTCTACAATGTCTTTCGGAACGGCTTCAATTCCCAATGTTGTTAATCGAACTGCTGGTGGCATGGCAAAAATGATGGTTGCAAAAGCACCCGGTACTTTACCGATACTGAAAAACAGTACAGCCGGAATCAGGTAGACAAATGCGGGCATAGTCTGCATCAAATCCAGCAAAGGACGAATGATTTTGTCTGCTATTTTGCTTTTCGCAGCTAAAATTCCCAAAGGGATAGAAAGGATAAGAGCGGTAATGGTGGACACAAAGATAAGCGCCAGCGTTTCCATAGTTTCTTTCCATAGTCCCATAAGAAATATTAAACTCAGTCCGGCTGCGGTTACCACAGCGATTCCTTTTCCGGCTTTCCATAATGCCAAAAGGGTAAAAAAGAGAATGATTACATAAAAAGGAGTGTTTGTTAAAACCCATTCAATTCCCATAATGGAAGAGTTTCCCAGATGTTTTATGACATCAAATACAGGCTTTCCGTTTTCTGTGAGCCAATTGATTGCAGTTTCTACATATTGGCCTATATCTATAGTTTTATTCATCTTATTGGTTGTTTGCGATTTCTTTTAATTCTATGATCTCTTCTTCATTAAACTTGGTGGCTTCTATGACAAGTGATAACTGGGTAACAAGACCTAAAAATTTATTGTCTTCATCAATTACCGCAATGGCTGATTTACTTCCGGAAATCAACGGCAGCATTTCTTCTACCGTCACTTCGGGATACACTGAAGGAACATTACTGTTGATAATTGATTCTACCGTAGGTTCTTTCTTTTTGGCAATGCGTACCACATCATTAAGGGTTACAAAACCAAGAAATTTATTCTGAAAATCTACTACAGGCAAATTTTCCAGGCCTGTAGCTCTCATCTTTCTTAAAGCACCTTCAGGACCATCTTTTCTGAAACGTACCACCGTAGCTTTGTCGAACATTAAAGATCTTGCGGTGATAATCGTTTTACGGTCTACTTTCTCTACGAATGCTTTTACATAGTCGCTGGCAGGATTGGTTAAAATATCTTCGGCCGTTCCTATTTGTTCTATCACCCCATCTTTCATGATGACGATACGGTCTCCGATTTTAATGGCTTCGTCCAAATCGTGGGTAATAAAAACAATGGTTTTTTGTAATGTATTCTGCAGTTCAAGCATTTGATCCTGCATTTCAGATTTTATTAATGGATCGAGTGCGGAGAAAGCTTCATCCATCAGTAAGACTTCAGGATCGTTAGCCAAAGCTCTTGCCAATCCCACTCTCTGCTGCATTCCTCCTGAAAGCTGGGAAGGATACTGATTTTCAAATCCGTTTAAACCTACAATATCCAATGCTTTCTGTGCTTTTTGGTCACGGGAAGCTTTGTCTTCCCCTCTGATTTCCAAACCGAAACCAGCATTATCTAAAATAGTATGATGAGGAAGTAATCCGAATTTCTGAAATACCATACTCATTTCCGTTCTTCTTACTTCCAGCAGTTCCTTGTTGTTTTTACTGGTAATGTCATCATCATTGATGAATACTTTTCCTGAAGTGGGTTCATTCAGCCTGTTAAGACAGCGTAATAAGGTAGATTTCCCGCTTCCTGACAACCCCATAATGACAAAAAATTCTCCTTCATAAATTTCAAAACTGGCTTTGTTGATTCCTATGGTGCAGCCCGTTTTTTCAAGAATTTCTTTTTTGGAAAAACCTTTATCCAGAAGTTCCTGTGCTTTTTCTTTGTTTTTACCAAAGATGATCGTCAGGTCTTCCACTTTAAGTTTTACTTTTCGAGTGTTTTTATTTTTTTCCATATTCAGAATTTTTCAATTAATAATTTGATATAAAAAATTGTACACCAATTCATTATATACATTTAGCTTTCGTTGTTCTGCTGTTGAGAATAGGATAAAATAATTTGCTGAGCTTTTAGTGATAAAAAGCTTTAACAAAAAAAATAATACCATAAAGACCTGATGGACTTATGTTTATTTTAAATATGTCAATAGATTATACTCTAGAAAAAGAGTGCATTATGTAAAAAGAAGCTTATCTTTTACATAGATTCTACAATTAAATTACTGATGAGGTAATTACAGATATGTGTACTGAACAACTTGAATGGCTACATTTGATCAAAATGCTTGCCAGCATCAAAAAACTGTATATCAATTTTTTATGACGGTGCAAATTTACGGATTTTATATTAAATGGATTTTTACAGATGTAACTAATTGAATTTCAATAATATTCACAGATTGAAATTCACAGTAATTTTTCTCTTATAACTAAAGTCAAGAGAAGATTAATATTGCCGGTAGGATCCGGTAAATTATTTCAGTAAAACAGCAATAATGGCAAGAATAGCAGGTAAAGCCTGAACGAAAAATATTTTTCTAGCAGCAGAAATTGCGCCATAGATTCCGGCTACGACTACACACCCTAAAAAGAATAGAGCTATATTTGCCTGCCATTGCGGATCTTTAATCAAAAATGACCAGATTAATCCGGCTGCCAAAAAGCCATTGTAAAGTCCCTGATTGGCAGCAAGTCCTTTGGTAGGTTTAAACATTTCTGCAGGCAGGGCTGCTTTAAAAACTTCCTTTCCTTTGGTTTCCCATGCAAACATTTCCATCCAAAGGATATAAAGATGTTCCAGTGCAACAACAGCGATCAGAATTTTAGCAACAATTTCCATGATTCAATATTTTTCTCATTGTAAAACTAAAAAAATAAAGTTAAGTTTGAGTATTAATTTGTAAGATGGACTCATTCAAATCACATTTAAATAAATTCATTACTGTAACTGACGAGGAGTATATTTCTATTGCATCCTTTTTTAAGGTAATGGATGTGAAAAAGAAACAAAATCTGGTGCTGGAAGGAGAAATCTGCCGGACGATGTATTTTGTGGTGAAAGGATGTCTGAGAAAATTTTTTATTAATGAAAAAGGGGTAGAACAAACTACGGAATTCGCTATTGAAAACTGGTGGATGACGGATACATTTGCCTACGAAAGACAGATATCAACGGACTTTTCAATACAGGCGGTAGAGCATTCTTCTATTCTGGTGATTGATCTTGAGCGTCAGGAAGAATTGTTGAAAAAACATCCCGTAATGGAGCGCTATTTCAGGATGATCTACCAAAGGGCGTATGCCGCTTCAGAACGCAGAATCCGGTATTTGTATGAAATGTCCAGAGAAGAGCTTTTTATGCATTTCAGTACATTATATCCTTGGTTTATTCAAAGAATCCCTCAATATCTTATAGCTTCCTTTTTGAATCTTACTCCGGAATATCTGAGTGAAATCAGAGCAAAATTACGATCTTAAACCAGTTTAAGTTTTTTACGGATCAGAAGCCGGAAATTTGTCATGTGATTAAAAGCTAATGCAATGACAGATCAAAAAAATCAATTTCCACAACTTTTTTTAAGACTGGCTCTTGCCGTTACCATGCTTTCTGCAGTGGCAGACCGATTCGGCTGGTGGAGCAAAGAAAATTCATCATGGGGAAATATGGAGCGTTTTAAAGAATATGCAAGACAGCTTACTTTTTTCCTTCCTGAAGCCTTAAGTACGTTTTCAGCGTATGCGGCTACCTTCTTAGAAATCCTTTTTCCTTTGATGCTGATTTTGGGATTTAAAACAAAAATTGCGGCCTTTGGAAGCTGTATCCTGCTATTGATTTTTGCCCTATCCATGACTATTGCATCAGGACCCAAGGCCTCACTTAATTATTCTGTATGGGTGGGAAGTGCTGCCGCACTTTTACTGGCAGTACAGCAACATTATTCTTTAAGTATAGATCAATTAACCAAAAAATAATACATATTATGAGCGCAAGATTGAATATTGCAACAGTAGATTCCGCAGCCTATAAAGCAATGCTTGGATTGGAAGGGTATTTACAAACTATTTCTTTAACACACATTCAGAAGGAGCTGATTAAAATCAGAGCTTCACAGATCAATAAATGTGCGTTCTGCCTTGATATGCACACTAAAGATGCCATCAAATACGGAGAAAATCCTCAAAGAATATTTATTCTGAACGGATGGACAGAAGCTAAAGAATTTTTCACTGAAGAAGAGCAGGTGCTATTGGCAATGACAGAAGAAATTACGCTGATCAGTGATAAAGGATTAACTGAAGAAACGTATCAGAAAGCAAAGTCATTCTTTGATGATAACCAGATTGCTCAGATCATTATGGCGATCATTACCATCAATGCCTGGAACAGAATTGCAGTAAGTACTCATCTTCCGATTGCAAAATAGTGAAGTCTGGAAGATGGAAGTCAATGAAGACTGCTTCATCTAAGGTTGTTTACTTTATTTTAAAACGGCCTTTCAAATTTTGAAAGGCCGTTTTAATGCAAGATGCAAAGTGAGAGTGTAACACCGTTTGGGTATTAATTCTAAAATAAATTCTAAGGTTGATTTTTATTTTTTAAAGCGGAATTACATTGTCTCTTCGTTTCTCAGATATAAGAGTTGTTTAAACTTTACCAAACCACAAAAGTTACAAAGGTTTCATTTTAAAACACTTGAGTTCACTTAAGTAAGTTTAAAATGATACCGCAGAAAAGTTCACACAAGATGAAAATCAAAGATTTTCACAAAACTTAGGTGTACTTATTACGCATAAGGCCTGGTTCTGAAAAAACTTAAGTATTTAAAAACTTTTGTGCTTTTTGTGGTTAAAAAGTATCTGTTATTTCTTTAATTCTTTCAGAATAGCTTCTCCAACGCTTTTTGCAGACTGTGGATTCTGTCCTGTAATCACTCTTTGATCTGTTACCACATGATTCTGCCAAAGTCCTGATTTTTCAAACTTTGCTCCTCTTTCTTTGAGCTTATCTTCCAGTAAGAAAGGAACAACATTGGTTAGTTTTACTTCAGATTCCTCTTCATTGGTAAAAGCATTGATTTTCTTTCCGTCTACAAGATATTTCCCGTTATTCAGTTTGATATTCACCAAACCTGCAGGGCCATGGCATACACCGGCTACAATTCCTCCGTTTTCATAAATCCTGGAAGCTATATCTGCCAGTTCCTTATTGTCTGCAAAATCCCACATAGCACCGTGTCCTCCTGCATAAAATATCGTTGAATATTCTTTTGGATTAATCTGAGATGGGTTCATAGAATGATCAATCTTGTTTTTGTATTCTTTATTTTCCCAGAATTCTTTATTTACGGGGTCTTTCAGATCAAAGCCGTCTACCGGAGGAGTTCCGCCTTTCGGGCTTACAAAATCAATTTCGTATCCTGCTTTGTGAAGAACTTCCCAGGGATGAGAAACTTCACCCAGATAATATCCTGTGTCTTCACCGGTACTACCTTTTTTATCATGACTGGTAACAACGAATAATATTTTCTTTTTCATATTCTTTGATTTTTTGGTTTGTGCCTGAGCGAATCCTAGTGTAAAGACCGCAAGCATTAAAAATGCTAATTTTTTCATTATTAAATAAGATTGGTGATATAAATCTGTGGTTTTTCCTGAAGCTTTTCATCCACCAAAGCCCCGAAAGCCCGGATATAGTGCTGCTGATTATGCTGAACTAATCCTTCTTCGCTTTTCCAGATTTCGTAGAAAACAAACTGGTTTTTGTCTTCAATTCCCTGATGCAGGCTGTAAAGTTCACATGCTTCTTCTTTTCTTGTCTCTTTTACCATATTCTGAAGAACTTCCAATACTTCAGCCTGATGCTCTTCTTTGGATTTAACTATTGCGGTAAGGTGAATTTTCATGATACTAACTCGGTTTTTAATTCTTTTTCAAATACATTTCTTACATGGTCTCTGTATAATTTCATATCACGCTCTATATTAGCATTTTTCTCTACATCATGAAAGTGAAAGCTTTCCATTTTTTCTAATGATACAAAGGCATTCATTCTGTGAAAACCAAATAACGGGCCTTCGTCCACACTTTTTTCATTGAAAAATTCTCCGGGAAGAGTAAAGGCTGTTGCAGGAGCGTTCCAGCTTGTAGTCAGCATATATTTTCTTCCGCCAAGCATTCCTCCAGTCCCGTAGTTGATTTCAGGATTCTCAGCATTTCTTCCGTCGCTCATATAAATTCCTTTTGCATGGCCTGCTGTGAAAACTTCGTCTATATATTTTTTCAATCCGTTAGGAAGCTGAAACCACCAGATAGGAGTGTGGTAAATAATGTAATCTGCCCATACAAATTTTTCCACTTCTTCATTTTTGTCGTAGTTTTCGCTTACATTGGTTATCTTTACTTCTACGTTATCAAATTCTTTAAGAACGGCTAATGTATTGTCTGTAATAGTCTGATTATATTTTCCTCCGGAATGTCCGAAATTCTGTCCTCCGTTGATGATTAGTACTTTTTTCATTTTTTTATGATTGTTTAAATTTTACTCTGCAAAGTTATAATGGATATCGGCATAATAAAAATAATATAAATTATAGTAAAGTATTATTTAAATTATAGATTTTTAAATTAAAAACCGTTTGAAAATAATACCTGGGCTGTTAATTGTGGCTCTGTAGGACGCTCTAAAGAAGAAAACAGACAGGCTTCCTATCTAATACTGACGTTGGATGAAGAAAAAATAACCCCGGAAATTGTACAGCTGCCTTATTCAGTTGATGAAACAGCCCGCCAGATAAAGGAAAGCAGTATTCCGGATTATTATGCATTATTTTTGAAGAATAAAAATATATTAAAATTATAATTATTTTGTAATTTCGTATTATAATATTAATAATAAAGTCATGGTTAATTTGGAATGGTATCGTACTTTTAAAGCGATCTATAAAACCGGGACATTGACAGGTGCTGCGGATGCTTTATTCATCTCACAACCGGGAGTAAGCCTGCATTTAAGCTCACTGGAAGCTTATGTAGGTTATAAACTTTTCGACAGAACCGGCAGAAAAATGATTCCTACAGAGCGCGGAAAAGTTTTGTTTAATGCTGTTGCAGAGCCTATTAACAAACTGGAAGATGTAGAGAAGAATTTCCAGAAATCTACAGAGAAGCACACTCCAACCATCAGTGTGGGGATGTGTTTTGAAACTTTTCAGACTACTTTGGAGCAATACGTTTCTTCCCTGCCTTTTAATCTCATTATCAGTTTTGGAGAATATCCTGAAATGCTGGATCAGCTGGATAAAGGAATTCTGGATCTTATCATTACACCGAAAAAAGGGTCTTCGCCCAATATTGAACATGAAGCATTCTCTTCAGAGCAGATCATTCTGGTAGGGGGAAAAGAAGTGGATAAAGCGGCTTTCAGTAAAGTTTTAAAAATAAAAGACGCTGAGCAGATTGAAGAATGGCTGAAAAACGAAAAATGGTATGGAACTACCGGAGATATGGAACATCTTTTCCAGTTCTGGGTATTGAATTTTGGTCATAAGCCTAATTTCCGTCCTAATTATATTGTCCCCAACATGAACTCAATCATCCGTTGTCTGAAAGGAGGAACAGGATTAGCCGTTGTTCCTGATTTTCTTTGCAGGAAAGATATCGAAAGCGGTGAAGTCCAACTGATCTGGGAAGGCAAAAAGAAGCTGGAAAACACCCTGTATTTCGGATGCCGTAAGAAAACCAATTACCAAACGGAAATAGAACATATTAAAGGCTTATTCCGTAAGGTGATGGGGAAAGGCTAAATATTTAATTATGGTAAAGAAAATATTAGAAACCAACAGACTTTTATTAAGAGAACTCACGATTGATGATGCCGCTGATTTTTATGAACTTAATGCCAATCCCAGAGTAATACATTATACGGGAGATTCAGCATTTGTAAATGTAGAAGAAGCACTGTGTTTTCTTCGGAATTATAATGATTATAAAGAGAATGGTTATGGCAGGTGGGCTGTTATAAGTAAATCTGACAATGAATTTCTTGGTTGGTGTGGCTTAAAATATACTATATCTAAGAACGAAACTGATATCGGATTCCGGTTTTTTGAAAAGTACTGGAATATGGGATTCGCTACAGAAAGTGCTGCTGCCTGCCTTAATTATGGATTTGACGAATTAAATCTTCAAAAGATTATCGGCAGGGCAATGTCTGAAAATAAAGCTTCCATAAAAGTATTACAAAAACTTGGGTTGACCTTTGAGAAAGAATTTGATTTTAGTGGGCAAAAAGGCGTTATTTATACAATTGAAAAGCCGTTTGTTAGGAGGTTTTAGAATAAAGAAAATTCTAAAATAATCATATCGTGCATCTGTAAACCGTTTTCATAGATTGGATCCGGATAATTTTCAATAAAAAAACCTTTCAGGATTCCACGTTGAACGAATCCGTTCTTCTCATAAAATCTGATCTGTTGGAATCCGGTATCCGATGTTCCGACAGTCAGTTTTTTATAGTGATTTTCTTTCGCAATTTCTTTTGCCTTATTGATCAGGATGCTTCCGATCCCTTTGCTTCTATAGCTTTCAATGACTGCGATATTTTTAATTTCAAGCTCTGTATCATTGTTCTTGTACAGTGCCATCACCGCAATGTCCTCAATACCGTCATGCAAAAGATAGATGTCAGAATTGAAAATATACCGGTCAATAGCCTCTTTGGTTTCATCCGCCAGCAGCAAGAGATGATAAGGAATTTCCGGATCGGAATTAAATAGACTGAAAGTAAAATCTTCCATTACAGACTCATATGAATAAGTGGATAATCCTTTCCTGAACCATCTTTCTCTGATCTTCCGATTTTTTTGAAACCCATTTTTTCATAAAACCCGATGGCCTGTGGATTTTGTTCGTTCACGTCTACTTTGGTCAGTCCGGTTTTCTCTTTCATAAACTGATAAAGCGTTTTTCCATAACCTTTTCCACGCATGTCATTATGAATAAAAAGCATTTCCAGATTGCCTTGCTCTACTGATGCAAAACCTTTCGATTCACTGTTTTCAGTAATTACATACACTTCCAGATGAGGAAGATAGTCTCTTGGAATCACTTCTTTAAAATAATTGAAATCTTCTTCAGCAAGGAAATCGTGTGTTGCCTTTACTGCTGACTCCCATATTTCCATAATTCTTGGATAATCCTCTGCTGCAGCCAGTCTGATATATTGTGACATGATTTTTTAACTTTGAGCAAAAATAGAGAAAATAGCGATGGTATTCCAGTAGGAATGAAGATTTGAGGCTGGAAGATGGAAAATGGAAGTTAGTACACAGAATAATAGTGTCATCAATAGAAAACAGCCATTTCTACAAGGAGAAGAATTTGTGTCATTAAAAAATTTAAATCCATCTTGCGTATTAACATAGAAATCTTCGCGTTTTCCAGCAAAACTCCCAATTTATAAAGCCGAAATTTCCAACAGCTTCTGCTTCATTTTCTCAGGTGTCATCTGCCCTTCCTGATAATACACCAGATTCTGATGCTTATCCAGAAATACCCATAAAGGATAAACAGGCTGATTTTTATTCTTAGACAAAGCCAGCGCCAACTCATGAATTCCGGAATTTCCGTTCTGCAGATATTCAAACTCCTGATTCTGAAAATGAATTTTCTCCTTCGTCTTTTCTGCCTCGAAATTGACAAAATAAAAATGATCATTAATCATACTTACCACCTCTTTATCTTTACTCAAACGATAGGACTCAATCTTGCAGACCGCACACCAATCTGTATACAGATGGATCACAACCGGCTTCGGATTTTCTTTCTGCTGAATCTCAAGATCAGAAAAAGTGCCTGTCTTCATCTGAGACAGATAAAAACAGGGCACTAACATTAAAAATAAAGCTATTTTTTTCATTTTAAAGTATATTTTACTCCCATGAAACCTCTGATCCCCTGCATGGGTGCATAGCCGTATGCCGTATCAAAAGTATAATGATTAGGATTATTGACAGGATCATCAACATGCTTATCAAAGGGGTCAAATGGTCTCATCAAAGGATCTTTAGGTCTGAAATTGAATAGGTTTTTAATCCCGCAATACACTTCAAATCCGGATTTGAAACTCTTGGACACCTGAATATTAGCCAGAGAATAAAAGGGTGAATATTCAGGGCGATAGTCATTTACCAGAACAGGAAGTCGCATTGGTCCGTAGAACTGTCCTGTAAAATCTATAGTCAGATTACCTGGAAATTTATAAGTCAGGTTATACGTACCGCTCCATTTTGGGGCATGCAGCTGCTGTGTTTTTTGATTTTCGTTATCAAATTTCTGATAAACATCAAGATATGTTACTCCCAGATTAACACTCAAAGGAAACTGAAAACTAAAATCCACATTCAATGAAGCTCCTCTTGAAATTCCATATCCGTGGAGATTATCATAAATAATTTTATCAGGATCGGAATCAAAATCCCCTACAATTTTATTACTGAAATACGTATAAAATGCAGATGCATCAAGATTCACCATTCGGTTACCTACAGGAATTTTCCAGATATAATTCAGGTTTCCGTTGACAGATCTTTCCGGTTTCAAATCTGATTTTATCACAACTTCCCTTGAACCTGTTAATGCAGCATGATCTTCCGTAAACAAATTAACCACTCTGAATCCTGTTCCAAAGTTGAAACGTAAGGTATGATAAGGATTAGGATTGAATTTCCACGCAAACCTCGGTGAATGTACAGAATGATGTACTTTATCGTAATCGTATCTGTAGCCAATTAACAAAGTATTCTTATCGTTGATTTCCCACTGATCCTGGATAAAAGCTCCCCAGATAGGAGATTTCATCGGGGCATTGGTGATACCGTCTGCTGCTAAAGTTCCCGGTGTATTGTCATCGTAAAAAGTTCTTTTGAAAGTAAGTCCTGCAGTGATATCATGTTTCCCGAAACTTCTGTCCCAATACGTCTGTACAAAAGCTACTTTTTGTGTAGCATTGAAGGGGTTTGATCCATAAAATGAATTCTGATCGTGATAGTTGTAAGAAAACTGGGTTACGATATGCTCTTTCATTGGCCATTCATACAAACCGAAAACCTCTGCCCTGTTGGTATAAATACTTTCTCCATATATTTCATCACTTCCACGGAAAGATTTATTCCATTGCATTTCTCCCCCAAAACGGTCTTCATACAGATACCTCATCGCAAAACTTGCCTGTCTGTTTTCCTTTCTTTTAAAATTCCATTTGTTGAAAACCGAAATCCTGCTCTGTAAAGTAGCATCGGTGAAATTATCTTTATTCTGATCTATTCTTTCCTGAAAACTGAAATAATTCAAACTTAATAATGAAGCCGCTTTTTTTCCAACATTGAATTTAGTGGAAAGATCCAGATTATTTTCACTCCACGTACCCGTCATCATATCAACACTCAATTGAGGAGCGGTTAATGCATTTTTAGTGATAATATTAATCACTCCTCCCATTGCTTCAGAACCATAGATAGAAGATGCAGGACCTTTTACCACCTCTATTCTATCCACCAGGCTATTGGGGATTCCGCTCAAACCATATACAGTGGAAAGTGAGCTTACAATCGGCATTCCGTCAATCAAAATCATCGTGTAAGGCCCTTCCAGTCCATTGATATGGATATCTCCCGTATTACAAACAGAACAGTTCAGCTGAGGCTTTACGCCATTCACCATCGCAATGGCCTCAAAAATACTGGGAGTAGGGTTTTTCTGGAAAAACTTCTGACTGTAAATCTCAACCGCCACAGGACTTTTCGATCTGCTCATCGGTTTGATGGTTCCGGTAACCACCACATCTTCGATGGTACTTGTCTTAAATTCCCTCTTCATAACTTTTGCAGAATCCACACTTTTAGTATACTGTACACTCAAACTGTCAGTCTCCTGCGCAAAACAGTAGGTTGATAAAAAAGTCACAGAAAATAATATTCGCTTCATGAAATTAAAATTGTTAGACAAAACTAACAATTATTTTTCAAATACAAAACTTCATTTAAAAATATAGATGGATTGAATTCATGAAAAATGATTAAATTTGAGAAACTACATATGAAAGTAAAATGAGATATCATCTAGCGGGAAATATCCCACCAAAAAGACATACAATCTTTAAGTCTCCTGAAGATCAATTTTACTATGAACAGCTTTTCGGTACAGAAGGCTTCCATGGTATTTCTTCTCTGTTATATCATATCCACCGCCCTACACAGATTAAATCTATCGGTGAGCCGAAAGATGTCACTCCCAAAATCGCTGTGGAAAAAAATGTTGCTCCAAGAATGTTTAAGGGAATGAATGTCACTCCTGAAGACGATTTTATGGACAGCCGAAAAATCCTTTTGATGAACAACGACCTGAAAATGGGATTGGCAAAGCCAAAAAAATCGATGGATTATTTCTACAAAAATGCAGAATGTGATGAACTTTTGTATGTCCATAACGGAACAGGAATTTTAAAAACATTTGTAGGAGATCTGGAATTCGTGACCGGAGATTATCTTATTATTCCAAGAGGAACCATCTATCAGGTAGAACTGAAGTCTGATGATACCGTCTTTTTTATATTGGAAAGCCACTCACCTATTTATACTCCGAAAAGATACAGAAACGAATTCGGACAGCTTTTAGAACATTCTCCATTCTGTGAGAGAGATATGATTGCCCCTACTTTCAAAGAACCAGTAGATGAAAAAGGAGAATTCCTGATTAAAGTAAAAAAAGAAAACCAAATTACAGACTTTATCTACGCAACGCATCCGTTTGATGTGGTGGGCTGGGACGGATATTTTTATCCTTATAAATTCAATATTAAAAACTTCGAACCGATTACCGGAAGAATTCACCAACCGCCACCGGTTCACCAGAATTTTGAGGGACACAATTTCGTAGTATGCTCATTCTGTGCAAGAATGTATGATTACCATCCACAGGCTATTCCTGCTCCTTACAATCACTCCAATATCGATTCTGATGAGGTATTATTCTACACAGAAGGTGATTTCATGAGCCGTAACCACATTGATTTGATGGACTTTACCCTTCACCCGGGAGGAATTGTGCACGGACCTCATCCTGGCGCTATGGAAAGAAGTATCGGAAAAAAATTCACAGAAGAATATGCGGTAATGGTAGATCCATTCCGTCCTTTAAAAATTACTGAAGAAGCTTTAAAAGTAGAAGATCCTTCATATAAAACTTCATGGTTAGAATAAAACAGTAAAAATTATCAAAAAGTATTACTGAATACATACAAAAGACGCTTTAAAACCTTTATTTAAAGCGTCTTTTTTCGTAAATTTGTGAGGTATGGTTACCATATTAACCATCATTATTTTTCATGACGCATCCTAAGTAATGGTGGTTTAAAACAAAATCAATATTACATGTTAGAAAGAATCAGATTAGAAAGCTTACGCGAAAAAGTTACTACAGCTGAAAACGCTGTAAAAATCATTAAAGACGGTATGACCATCGGGTCCAGCGGATTTACAAAAGCAGGTGACAGCAAAGCCATTTTGCCGGCACTGGCAGAAAGAGGAAAAACTGAAGACCTGAAAATCACTTTAATGACCGGAGCTTCACTAGGCCATGGGACCGACGGAAAACTGGCTGAAGCCAACGTCCTGAAAAAAAGAATGCCTTTCCAGGTAGATCCTGTTCTAAGAAATAAAATCAACAATGGTGAAATTCTCTTCATCGACCAGCATTTAAGCGAAAGTGCCGAGCTTCTTCACACTAAAAATCTTCAGAGCATTGACGTAGCCATTATCGAAGCTGCTTATATTGAAAGAGACGGAAGTATTGTTCCTACCACTTCTGTGGGAAACTCTGTGACTTTTGCGGCATTGGCTAAAAAAGTGATCATTGAAATCAATACCGAAGTTCCTGAAGAAGTCTACGGTATTCATGATATTTACCAGGCAGAAGATTATCCTTACAGAAATGTGATCCCAATTGTTGCTCCCTGGAATAAAATCGGGAGAAAAAGCATTCCCGTAGATCCTGAAAAAATTGAAGCCATTGTTTTTACCAACCGTAAAGACAGCCCTGCTGATATTGCAGAGCCTGACGAAAAAACAACAGCTATCGCCAAACACCTTCTTGCATTCTTTGAAAATGAAGTTCTTCTGGGGCGCCTTACAGACCGGTTACTTCCGCTTCAGGCAGGGATCGGTAAAGTAGCCAATGCTGTTCTGACAGGATTCAAAGACAGTAATTTTTATGATCTCACCATGTTTTCAGAAGTGCTGCAGGACAGTACATTTGATCTGATAGATTCCGGTAAGCTAAGCTTTGCATCTGCATCTTCCATTACCGTTTCCCAGGAATGTTATGAAAGAGTGTTGGGGAATCTTTCAAAGTATAAAGACAAGTTTGTTTTAAGACCTCAGAATATTTCCAATACTCCGGGCCTGATCAGAAGATTGGGTGTGATAGCCATCAATACAGCCATTGAATTTGATATCTATGGAAACGTAAACTCTACTCATATCGGTGGAACAAAAATCATGAACGGAATCGGAGGTTCCGGAGACTTTGCAAGAAATGCTTACTTAAGTATTTTTGTGACTCAGGCAGCTTCAAAAGGCAACAATATCTCCCACGTTCTTCCCATGGTTTCTCATACTGACCATACAGAACATGATGTAGATATTCTGGTAACAGATGTCGGATTGGCAGATTTAAGAGGATTGGCACCAAGAGAAAGAGCACAGAAAATTATAGACAATTGTGTTCACCCGGATTATAAAGAAGAATTACAATCTTACTTCGACAGAGCCTGTGAAAAAGGAGGTCATACTCCTCATTTATTACAGGAAGCTTTCAGCTGGCATTTACGATTTGCAGAAACCGGAAGCATGAAGCAGAAAACAGCTGTAGAAACTGCTAATTAAGATTTACATCAAACAATAAATAAAACAAAAAGGACTGAATGCCATCGCATTCAGTCCTTTTTCCTGTTAGATCATCAGGTTAATTCATATGACAAAAGTCTTTACAATATCCTTAAAAAATTTATATGAATATAAAATTATAAAGATTATCTTTGGAAGAAGAGAGGTATTTTTATGAGCTATAAAAATATTCTTAGTACCCTTTTAAAAAGACAATATATGAATAATTACATCAGCGCAGAAGAAGCAATATATACGGTAAAAAGCGGAAACCGTGTCTTTTTTCACGGCAGTGCGTGTACCCCGAATTATCTGATTGATGAACTGGCAAGACAGTCCGGCCGGTTGCAAAATGTGGAAATGGTTTCTATTACCCAGCAGGGAAATGTGGAAATTGCAAAACCACAATACAAAGACAGCTTTTTCATCAATTCTTTATTTGTTTCCACTCCTGTGCGTGATGCTGTGAATTCTGACCGCGGAGACTTTGTTCCCGTTTTCCTAAGTGAGATTCCTATTTTATTCAGAAAGAATATCCTTCCTCTGGATGTAGCAATTGTCACTGTTTCTCCACCAGATAAACATGGTTTCTGTACTTTGGGAACTTCTGTGGATATTGCAAGGGCCGCAGTAGATACAGCCAAAATCATTGTTGCCATCGTTAATCCGAGAATGCCGAGAACCCACGGAGATGGAATGATCCACATCAGCAGAATTCATAAACTGGTTTGGCATGAAGAAGAACTTCCAACCATAGATTATAGTTCCAAAGTAGGTCCTGAAGAAATGCTTGTAGGAAAAAATGTAGCTGAACTTATTGAAGACAGATCAACCCTTCAGATGGGTATAGGAACTATTCCTGATGCAGTTTTGAAATGCCTTACCAACCATAAAGATCTGGGTATTCATACAGAAATGCTGAGTGACGGTGTTATTGACCTGATCCAGGACGATGTGATCAACAATAAATACAAAGGCTACAACGATAACAAAACCATTACAAGTTTCTGTTTCGGAACCCGAAAACTCTATGATTATGTGGATGATAATACCGTATTTGCTTTCCGTGATGTAAGTGAAGTTAATTTCCCCATCAACATTATGAGAAACAAAAAAATGGTAGCCATCAACTCTGCCATTGAAATAGACCTTACAGGACAGGTATGTGCAGATTCTATCGGAACTCTGCAGTACAGCGGAATTGGAGGACAAATGGACTTTATGCGTGGTGCTGCTTTAAGTGATGACGGAAAACCTATCATAGCCATTACCGCAAGAACAAAAAAGGGAATTTCCAGAATTGTTCCTTTCCTTAAACAAGGCGCAGGTGTAGTCACTACAAGAGGTCATATTCACTATGTTGTTACTGAGTACGGAACGGCTTATCTCTATGGGAAAAACCTTCGCCAGAGAGCACAGGAACTAATCAGCATTGCGCATCCTGATGATAGAGAAATGCTGGAAAGAGCTGCTTTTGAAAGATTTAAACACTGATAATCAAACCATAAAGTTTTAAAAACTTGTTTTGAATCTGAAAATCTAAAATAAATTTTGAATTTAATACCATCAAATCGTACGAAAATATTAATATCTTGGCAGTATATTTGATAAAACTCATTCAAAAACAAGGAAATTGAAAACTATATATAATTCGATACGAGAAGAAATTGTGAAACATTCCAAGGTCAGGAATTCTGTTTTAGGGAATGTGAATGACTGGAAGAGAAGCCATTATATTATTCTTTCCGAAATCATCAAAGACGAACTCTCCGAAGCTGAAGAACTGAAAGGAGGAAAAAAATTTGAAATCGGAAATACCATTTCCCATGTTACCCTTCAACGGTTTTTTGAAAACGATTATCAGGATAAAACCCATAATGACCTCAGATTTTTAAAAACATTGGATAAGATTTGCATCTTCTTGGGATATAAAGATCTTAATGATTATATTCTTACGATAAGATACAGAAAAGAGCATGACGAGGAAGCCGATGAACAATCCTATCTTACACAAATGGTCTATGATTACTGTGCCGCCGCTTTTGAATTTTATAAGCGGTTTCCGACCCACAACACAGAACCTTTAAAAGACCTGGTATTTGAAGATTCTCCTTTTCTAGAAAGAGCCTCACAATTCAGTAAAGAACTCTGTGATAAGGATTTCCATCTGGTAACAAAAAACAACAGATCCAACTATGAGGTATTTGATATCCATGTGGTTACTGATGAACCTGAAAAAAAAATTCTGGAATCCCAGGAGTTCTGGAATTTACTGTTTAAAGTGGGAGAAACCGGAGAAGAACATTTCGTGAATCAACTGAGTACCCAGATCTATTTTATCCGAAAAGTAAATGGTATCTGGAAGATATGGGATAATTATAATCCCGATGCAGGAATGTTGAATAAAGAATTGAAACAATCTAACATAAGAAAGCCGTAGAGAGTATCTACGGCTTTCATGTTTCGAAATATTTTTTTTCACTTGTCTTTTGTATAACAAATGTAGGTAGAGGATTTTAAACTTAAGAAACTTAAATATACTTAAGTAAACTCTTCTTTAACGTTATGTTAAATATATTCAATGAATCCGTAGGAATATTTTCGCCATATCTAAGAATTTTGTAATTTGCATACCAATAAAATAAAAGTAAAAGAGAAAATATGTCAACACTTACATTTGCCGAGAAAATAGCTCAAGCAGAAAATTTCTTACCGATTAACGGTACAGATTATATTGAGTTTTATGTAGGAAATGCAAAACAGGCTGCCCATTATTACAAAACCGCTTTTGGTTTTCAGTCTGTAGCTTATGCGGGTCCTGAAACAGGAGTAAGAGACCGTGCATCTTATGTGCTTCAACAAGGAAAAATAAGATTGGTATTAACAACAGGACTTAAATCTGACTCTCCTATCAGCGAGCATGTAAAAAAACATGGTGACGGAGTAAAAATTTTGGCACTTTGGGTAGATGACGCTTATGCAGCTTTCGAAGAAACAACTAAAAGAGGGGGAAAACCTTATTTAGAGCCTGTTACATTAACTGATGAGCATGGTGAGGTAAGAATGTCCGGTATCTACACGTACGGAGAAACCGTTCATATGTTTGTTGAAAGAAAAAATTATAACGGAGCTTTCATGCCTGGGTATGAAAATTGGGAGAGTGATTACAAGCCTGAAGAAGCAGGTTTATTATACGTAGACCACTGTGTAGGAAATGTTGACTGGAACAGAATGATCCCAACCGTAGAATGGTATGAAAAAGTAATGGGATTTGTAAATATCCTTTCTTTTGACGATAAGCAAATCAATACAGAATATTCTGCATTGATGTCTAAAGTAATGTCAAACGGAAACGGATATGCAAAATTCCCGATCAACGAACCTGCAGAAGGTAAAAAGAAATCTCAGGTAGAAGAATACCTTGATTTCTATGAAGGAGAAGGTGTACAGCACATCGCTGTGGCTACAAAAGACATTATCCACACCGTAACTGAACTGAAAAAGCGTGGTGTAGAGTTCCTTTCTGCTCCACCGGAAGCATATTACGATATGGTTCCTGAAAGAGTAGGTCATATTGATGAAGATCTTAAAAAACTTCAGGAGTTAGGTATACTTATTGATCATGATGAGGAAGGGTATTTATTACAGATCTTTACCAAGCCTGTAGAAGACCGTCCTACTCTATTCTTCGAAATTATTGAAAGACATGGTGCACAGAGTTTTGGTGCCGGAAACTTCAAAGCATTGTTCGAAGCATTAGAAAGAGAGCAGGAAAGAAGAGGTAATCTTTAATTTTACATTAAAAATATAAGTTTTGTCAGGATACCGTATTCTGGCAAAACTTTTTTATAAAACACAGTATATGAGAAAACTTTTAATCGGGATTTTCCTCCTTGGAACTTTGGGACTTAAAGCTCAATATGGAACTTTGAATGAAATCCTCAACCGGCTTGAACAAAGAAAAGGCATCAATCAGCATCTTGAAAATGTAAATATTGATAACAAAAAGTTTGTTTTCATCAAGGATGAAGCCGATCATACGGAACGGGACTTTATTATTATCAAAGGGAATAATGCCACTTATGTAGAAGTTTTCGATGATAAAGCAACAGGAGAAAGCAGTTCTAACGTTTTCAGCGGTGATGTCATCAGAAAAAAAAATATTATTTCTTTAAGAGCAGATATGCTTGAAAATAAAAAAATCCCAATACCTGTCACGAAAACTTTATTGCTGACGCAACAGGACAATATTCTGTACCTTATCGATGTCAATACCAGAGACAGGTGGATCGATGAAGCATCTTACTCAAAAAAGGCAAAATAAATGTTCCGGGGAATTCTCCGGATGATACTTAATCTAACTAAAATCTAAACTTATGAAATCATTTGTAGACTATTCCTCAAATTCGGATTTTTCTATACACAATATTCCTTTCGGAGTCGCAGTTTTTAACAAAGAATATATCGGATGTTGTACAAGAATCGGAGATCAGGTCATTGATCTTGCTACCTTGTACGATCTTGGTTATTTTGAAGATATTGAAGGATTAGACGACAATGTTTTTGAAGCGTATACCATTAATGAATTTATTGAACTGGGTAAACCGGTTACCAATGCGGTCCGTACCAGAATCCAAACCTTATTACAGGAAGGTTCTATTTTATCAAAAGATCAGAAAACGATTGAAGAAGCTTTCTATGATCTGGATAAGATAAAAATGATGATGCCTGTTCACATCCCGAATTACACCGATTTCTACAGCAGCATCGAACATGCTACCAACGTAGGCAAAATGTTTCGTGATCCGGCCAATGCTTTATTGCCCAACTGGAAACACTTACCGGTAGGTTACCACGGAAGGGCATCCTCTATCGTAGTTTCCGGAACGGAGATCAACCGTCCGAAAGGTCAGACGAAACCCGCAGACGCAGACAAACCTGTTTTCGGACCATCGAAACAGCTGGACTTTGAACTGGAAATGGCTTTCATCATCAATAAAAATACAGAGATGGGAGAAAGCATCTCTACCAAAGATGCAGAAGATGCTATCTTCGGAATGGTGGTTTTCAATGACTGGTCTGCAAGAGATATCCAGGCATGGGAATATGTTCCGCTAGGCCCATTCCTTGCCAAAAATTTCGGTTCTTCTATTTCTCCATGGGTAGTTACGATTGAAGCTTTAGAACCATTCAGAACCGCTTCTCCAACTCAGGATCCTGAAGTTTTAGAGTATTTAAAATTTGAAGGTGATAAAAACTACGATATCAACCTTGAAGTATATATCCAGCCTGAAAACGGAGATCAAAACCTGATCTGCGAAAGCAACTACAAACATATGTACTGGAATATGGCCCAGCAGCTGGCACACCACACCGTAAACGGATGTAATGTGGAAGTTGGTGATCTATATGCCAGCGGAACCATTTCCGGAAGTGATCCAAAATCTTTCGGTTCTATGCTTGAGCTGACATGGAGAGGACAAAATCCTTTATCATTAAGCAACGGTGAAGAGAGAAAATTCATTGAAGACAATGATACGGTTACCATGAAGGCATGGGCTGAAAAAGATGGGATAAGAGTAGGTTTCGGGGAAGTTTCCGGTAAAATCATTCCAACACTTTAATTTTTATCTAAATTTTAACTCTGCACAATATTACTATTAAACCTTATAGGTTTTGAAAACCTATAAGGTTTGGCGGATGACATCACTAGAAATATACTGCTAAACAGTTAGTATTAGAAGTGTCATGCTGAGCGGAGTCGAAGCATCTTTTAATATCATTTGAATACTTAAGTTGAATTAAGTGTTAAAAAGAAAAACATGAAAACAGTAATCCCCTCCGAGATAACCTCCGTACAATTACAGACCATTATGCAGACAGCCGTTTCACCACGACCGATTGCACTGGCATCTACTGTAGATAAAGACGGTAATAATAACTTGTCTCCGTTCAGTTTTTTTAATATGTTCAGTACGGTTCCTCCGATTCTGATCTTCTCACCATCAAGAAGAGTTCGTGACAATACCACCAAACATACGCTGGAAAATGTTCTTGAAGTACCTGAAGTGGTAATTGGAACAGTGAACTTTCCAATTGTACAGCAGATCTCTTTAGCATCTACAGAATACGAAACCGGAGTGAATGAATTTATCAAATCCGGTCTTACCATGAAAGAGGCAGACCTTGTTCAGCCTAAGCTGATTGAAGAATGCCCCGTTAACTTCGAATGCAAAGTTTTAGAGGTAAAATCATTGGGTGATCAGGGTGGTGCAGGAAATCTTGTCATCTGTGAAGTTCAGAAAATTCACATCAGAGAAGAATATCTGAATGAAGACGGAAATCTGGATCAGAAAAAACTGGATATGGTAGCCCGTCTGGGAAGCAACTGGTATTCCAGAAGCAACGAAAACAGTCTTTTTGAAGTACCAAAACCCTTGGTAACAAAAGGAATCGGTTTCGATCTGCTGCCAGACTCTATCAAATACAGCAAAGTGTTTACAGGAAATGACCTTGGAATGCTTGCCAACACCGAAGTATTACCTGCCGGTGACTTTCATGCCGATGAAAATATCCATCTTGAGGCCCAGAAGTTACTTCTGGAAAGTAAAATTGAAGAAGCGTGGAAATTACTAATCAAATAATTGAGCTGCATTCATGAAAAAATATATTTTCTTTATCTTTTTTCTATTCATAGCTTTACAGTCATGCTATTATCCGGTAAGGAAAGATTATGGTATTTACAGTAAAGCATTAGTGTTTTCTAAAGACAAAAAATGGTTGATTAATGATATCAGAACAGGGGGAGATTCGCACCACAGAGAAATGATGGGTAAAGAAACTCTTCAGCTATTTCAAAATTTAAGCAATGGTAATGCATATGATTTAAAAATGGCAAAAGCGGGGAACCTCATTCAAAATGATATTCCATTTGAACCGGAAAATGAAGATCTTGAGGAATTGAAAAACAATTCTGATTTTAATTTTCTGGTAAACATCTACACAATGAAAGTACGAAACTGCCTGGACAATTCCATTGGAACCCAGTATGAATACAAAAAAAATGAAACTTTTGCAATGATGGATGTTTATGATATTACAACCATGAAAAAGATATATTCTTTAAAAGCATATTCGGAAGTTTCTGTAGATAAAGATCAGAAAGCAACCATTTTTACTCCTACAACAGAAATGATGACTATGAAAAACTTTCGAAGTCTTTTAAAGGCAGTAAAAAAGAATGCTGTTAAAACGAACTAAAGATATCTATTGAAAATCAATAAAAAAAGGAGTGAAAGTTTCACTCCTTTTTTTATTATTTGGATTTAAGCGATTCTGAAACAGTAATTTTTCCTTTTTCAGCAAAATCTGTTACCTTACCGTTTTTATCTATGGAAACGTTAAAATTATCATTTTTAGAATCATAAAAAATGCTTGTCGCATATCCGGGACAGTCATGCTGTTTGCATCCTGCCAGCTTGTAAATTCCGTTCTCTGAAGAAACAGGGCTTTCCACATTGAAATTCTTTACCATTTCGTCATACTGAGCACCGGTAAGTTTTTTAAGTCTTTCTGAAATACTTTTATCTTCAAAGAATTTAATATCATGAGGATATTTGCCTACATTTTTGGTGATAATATTTTCCGTAGCGGGAGCAGAAGAAGATGCTGCAATTGATGTTGAATCTGTTTTGGGGTTTGTTACGGAATCCTCAGGCATTACTGTAGCCAAAGTATCACTGCTTACAGAAGATTCTGTTTTTGTTTCTTTTTTACATGAAACAACACATAGTGAAAGCGCAAATGCGCCTGCAATAGTTTTTTTCATAATTATACTGTATGGTGGTTAATTCTAATAACGCAGTTTTAAGCGTTTTATTTCAATTTTTCTTTTATAAAATCAATACATTTTTCAGTGACAATATGCAGGTCTTTAGGTAGATCATTTTCTGTCCACGGTTCTTTTGCGCCGAAGGTATGGTTGGCATTTTCAATCAGAAACAGCTCAGAATTGGGGTGGAGAATATGAAGATGCTCAGCCTGTTTTACTTCTACCGCTTCATCTTCTGTTCCATGAATAATCAGCATATGAGCTTTAGCCATTTCTGCAGCCCGCTCCACATCAAAACGGTGAATATCTTTTTCATAGTCCTCATAGAACTGATAATAATGAGGCATTTCCTGTTGGGTACGCCCGTTCAGGGCATAATAGACTCCGTTTTTCTTCCATTTCTCAAAAGCTTCTTCTTTTGGAAAACGATCTAATGTATCCACACTGGCCAAAGTAATCAATCCGTTGATCCTTTCATCTTCGAATGTTTTAATGATAGAAATTCCTCCTCCCCTGCTGTGGCCGATCAATATAATTTTTTCATCATCCACATGAGAATCTTTGCTAAAGTGATCAATCACTACGCCAAGGTCAGAAAGTTCTTTAGAATAATTATTATTTCCAAAAGCTTCAAGGTCTCCAAAGTTAAACGGATCCTCTGTCGTTGTTCCGTTATGTGAAAAATTAAACTTGACAAAGAAAAAACCTGCTTCAGCAAACTTTTCTGCCATCAGGTTCCATGCGCCCCAGTCTTTATACCCTTTATAGCCGTGAACAAATACAACCAGGGGAAGTTTTTTTTCAGTATCCGGATAAAAAATATCTGCAAGAAAACTTTTTGTTTCTTTATTTTCTAAGTATACATTCTTTTCACTAATCAAATTCATAAATAAAGGGGTTTTATTTAATATTATTTATATTTATGGAATTAATTCAAACTGAAATTTATGAAAAAAACTCTACTTTCTTTATTTTTAATTACTTTTTCTTTGATCCTGAGCCAGACGACTAAAAGGGTCTTTTTTATTGGAAACAGTTATACGTACGTCAATAATTTACCTGGTCTTATTCAAAGCATTGCCGCATCTGATGGCGATGTATTCGAGCATCACAGCCAGACTCCGGGAGGTGCTACGCTACAGGATCACTTCAATAACCCGAATGTCATTTCAGACATCAATCAGGGAAACTGGGATTATGTGGTATTGCAGGAACAAAGCCAGCTTCCTTCGTTTCCAGATTCACAGGTTCAAAGTCAGGTGTATCCTTATGCCCTTCAGCTCTCCAATTTAATTAAAACAGCCAATCCTTGTGGAAATGTTATTTTCTATATGACCTGGGGTCGTAAAAACGGTGATGCAGCCAATTGTCCAGGGCTTCCTACTGTTTGTACCTATCAGGGAATGGATACTCAAATTTATAACCGCTATATGGAGATGGCACTCAGTAATGAAGGAATTGTCTCTCCGGTAGGCAAAGTCTGGAGAACAATCAGAGAGCAAAATCCAGCCATTGAATTGTATGATCAGGATGAATCTCATCCCAGTTATATAGGTTCTATGGCGGCAGCCTATACATTCTATACGATTATATTCAAAAAAGATCCTACCCAGATTCCTTTTAACGGAAATCTTACTTCTGCACAGGCTCAACTGATCAAAGATATTGTGAAAACAGAAGTGTATAACCAGCCTGATAAATGGTATGTAACCAACAATGATGTTCACAGCAGATTCACTTATCAGCTTACCGGAGCAGGAACCGTTCAGTTTACAAATACCACACAGAATGCAGCTGCTTATTTGTGGGATTTTGGTGACGGTATCACTTCTACTCTGGAAAATCCAACACATACCTATAATGCGGTTGGAAGTTATCATGTTAAACTGACAACCAATGCCTGTGGAGTAATCACTACCAAAACAAAACTGGTGGTTGTAAATACATTACATACAGCGGAAATAACTATAGAAAACGGACTTCAAATGTATCCAAATCCTGTTCAAAACATTGTTAACATTGTTTCTAAAAAACAATTTGAAGTAATTTCACTTGCAGAAGCTTCAGGAAAAGTCATGCCTTATCATTTGAATAAGACAGAAAATGGTTACAGTATTTCATTTCAGCATTTGGCCAGCGGTATTTATTTCCTGCAATATAAAACAGACGAAAAGGAATTCACTAAAAAAATTATTAAAAAATAAGCTTATTTTTGCTGTATGCAGAATTTAAGAACTGTAACCGTGATGCGTTACATTCTGCCACTAAGAGAAGGAGGATCTCTTCCGGCTCTGGCAGAAGCTGATGATGATTTCAAATATGTATTAAAATTCCGTGGTGCAGGCCATGGGGTAAAAATGCTGATTTCCGAACTGTTGGGCGGTAAAATTACCGAAGCTTTGGGACTTAAAATTCCTGAACTTGTTTTCGTTAATCTTGATGCTGATTTCGGAAGAACGGAAGCTGATGAGGAAATACAGGATCTTCTGAAGTTTTCTGAAGGTCTGAATCTTGGGCTACATTATCTGTCCGGCTCTATTACGTATGATCCGGGAGTCAGTGTAGATCCGCTTCTGGCTTCCAAAATTGTATGGCTGGATGCATTCATTACCAATATTGACCGTACTTTTAAAAACACCAATATGCTGATGTGGCATAAAGAACTCTGGATCATTGATAATGGTGCTTCGTTCTATTTTCACCACTCCTGGCAGAATTTTGATACAGCGGCCAAAACACCTTTCAAATATGTGAAAGACCACGTGCTTCTTCCTAAGGCAAAAATGCTTGATGAAGCTGATCAATTTGCCCATGAAGTTTTGAATGACACGCTTTTCAGGGATATTGTCAATATGATTCCTGAAGACTGGTTACACTGGAATGATGCGGATGAAACACCGGAAGAAATCCGTGAGATCTATTTTCAGTTTATGAAAACCCGATTAGAAAATTCTCAAATCTTTGTAAACGAAGCGAAAAATGCAAGAGGATAAAATATATGAGTATGCGGTAATACGCCTGGTACCTAAAGTTGAAAGAGAAGAATTTTTCAATATCGGACTGGTGATGTTTTCCAAGAAGGAGAAATTCATCAGAGTGGAGTTCTATTTGTGTCCGGATAAATTTAAGCTGATGCACAGCAAACTGGATTATGATGATATTATTCATAATCTGGAAAGTTTTAAAAAAATTGCTAATGGTGAGAAAGATGGCGGTCCTATTGCCTTTATGGATATTCCGGAACGTTTCCGATGGCTGACAGCAGTAAGAAGTTCTGTGGTGCAGACCTCCAGACCTCATCCGGGAAAATCAAAAGATCTTAATGCTACTTTTGGTAAGCTTTTTGAGGAGTTAGTAAAATAATATTCCTTAAAAATTTATTATGAAATCACAAATCAACAATATATCAACATACAGGTTTTCCACAAACCTGTTTTTTATTTTATTTTTAAGCTTTACAAATTTATTTTTTTCACAAGATTTACCACTAAGGCCAACCAAAGCTTCTGCTGTAAAAAGTACATTACTCCCTGAAATTGCAACAGTTTCCGAAGATATCGTCTACAAAACCAGCAGAAAAGGCCAACCTCTGGCTCTTGATCTCTATACTCCTAAGAACACCAGCGCTGAAAAGCTTCCGGTATTGATCTACATTCACGGAGGCGGATGGGTAGAAGGTGACAAAGTGGTTAATGCCGATAATTATCTTGAAACGACTGTAAAAAAACTGATAGACAAAAAATATGCAGTCATCAGTATCAATTATACGCTTTTAAGTGACAGCATTCATTTTCCTTTGCCTTTGGAAGACACCAAAGATGCTGTACGATGGGTCAGAAAGAATGCTGAAAAATACAACCTAGACACAAACAATATAGGGCTTTTCGGGGCTTCAGCCGGAGCTCATCTTTCCATGATGGCAGCTTACACACCAGACAATACTTATCTGGGTAATCCGGAACTTTCGTCTTATTCTGCCAAAGTAAATTATGTGATAGATCATTACGGGCCGGCAGATCTTAACAAGCTTTTTCATACAAGATTAGGAACAATTCCGGTGGGATTGATCGGTTTAATGTCCAAAAAAATTGTCGGTTTACAGGAAAATCTGGTGAAAGGAATTTCCGGATATGATATCAGAAAAGACCAGGACAGAGCTATTGATTACCTTAAAACAATATCTCCCGTTTATTTTGTTTCAGAGGGAGTACCTACTTTAATTGTTCAGGGAAATAATGACAAAATAGTTCCTTTAAGCCAGTCTAGAAAACTTCACAGAAAATTAAACAAAGCCAAAATACAGAGCTCTCTGATCATCGTTGATGGCGGAGTACACGGCTTTGGTACTACGGATAAAACTTATCTGGATCAACTTACCGATCAGATGGTTGATTTTGTTCTTTCACAAAAGAAATAAGATATACATCTACAGACGATAATATAATTAAAAAACCTGTAAATCAAATTAATAATATACAGAACAAATACAAATTTGCTAGATTGATATACATATTGATATTTTTCATTAAGAATTAATTACCTTGGCTATTGTTTAAATTATTAACAACAAAAACACCAATAATTTAATTTTTCATCAACAAAAATAAGTGATATGGAATCTTTAAACAATATCAACGCTCTTACTCTCATCTTTGTATCTGTTCTTCTTTTTGCGATAGCTTACCGTTTTTATGGTATCTTCATTGCGAATAAAGTTCTCCGGCTCAATGACGGAAATACCACACCTGCTGTAGAATTTGCAGACGGTAAAGATTATGTAGCTACCAATAAAAATGTACTTTTCGGACACCATTTTGCCGCTATTGCCGCCGCAGGACCCTTAGTAGGACCTGTTCTGGCAGCACAATTCGGTTATCTTCCCGGCGCATTATGGATATTGATAGGTTGCGTACTGGGAGGCGGAGTACACGATATGATCGTACTTTTTGCATCGGTAAGACATAAAGGACAGAGCCTAGCTACTATTGCTTCCAAAGAAATCGGGAAGGCAACAGGTACAGTTGCAGGGTTTGCCATCCTTTTCATTTTGATTCTTACACTGGCAGGTTTATCTTTAGCTTGTATCAATGCAATGCATGAAGCTTCATGGTCTCTTTTTACAGTAATCATTACCATGCCCATTGCTGTTATTATGGGGCTGATCATGCGCTATAAAAAGAACAGCGTTCTGTTTGCAAGTATCTTAGGCGGCATTCTTTTGATAGCAGGGATTATCGGAGGCCATACGCTGATGCAGAACCCTACAATGAATGGTTTATTTTCATGGGATATTACAACGATTTCCATTGCTATTCCTCTTTATGGTTTTATTGCTTCTGTATTGCCTGTATGGCTTCTTTTGGTTCCGAGAGATTATCTTTCTACTTATTTAAAGATAGGAACTATTATTATGCTGGCTATCGGAGTCATTGTTATTCATCCTACGATACAGATGCCTGCTATTACAGCTTTTGTTAATGGTGGTGGTCCCATTATTGGCGGTCCGGTACTTCCTTTTATCTTCATTGTAATTGCCTGCGGAGCCATTTCCGGATTCCATGCAGTGATTGCTACCGGAACGACTCCTAAAATGTTGAATAAAGAAAGAGAAATCCTTTTTGTAGGATATGGTGCCATGCTAGTAGAAGGATTTGTAGCATTAATGGCACTTATTGCTGCATGTACGCTGATGCCCGGTGATTATTTTGCTATCAATACTCCCAAAGAGGCTTATGATTCATTTTTAGCAGCGCATCCTACTTTGCACGGAGTAGATATTGATTACTATTCACAAAAAATAGGTATCGATCTTTATGGCAGAACCGGAGGTGCAGTATCTCTGGCGGTGGGAATGGCTCATATCTTTAATAAAATCCCATATATGGATCAGCTGACGGCTTACTGGTATAATTTCGCCATTATGTTTGAAGCGGTATTTATTCTTACTGCCATTGATGCCGGAACAAGAGTGGGACGTTTCTTTTTACAGGAAATGCTGGGGTCTGTTGTTCCAAAATTTAATGATAAAAACTGGATTCCCGGAATTATTATCAGCAGTCTTCTTTTCACTTTTGCCTGGGGATATCTGGTGTATACCGGAAATGTAAACAGTATCTGGCCGTTATTCGGAATCAGTAATCAGCTGTTGGCAGCCTGCGGACTTATTGTGTGTACAACGATGCTGATAAGAATGAACAGAGGAAAGTATGCTTTATGCTCGGCTATTCCGGGTGTTTTTATGGCTGGAATTACTTTCTGGGCAGGCTATATACAGGTGAAGGACATTTATATTCCTAAAGGACAGTACTTGCTGGCTGCTTTAGCAGTAACCGCAATGGTTCTTATGCTGATTGTGTTTGCGGGAGCTTTCAGGAAATGGTATCAGCTTCTTCAGATCAATACCACAGAAATTGACCATTATGGTGAGCCAGTGAAAGAATTGGTAGAAAGATAAAATTCAAATTATATAAATGAAAAGACATTAAGAAGGATTTAAGAAATAAAGTTTACTTAAGAGGAATCATTCTGATTTTTAAGCTTAAAGCGAAGCTCATATTAAGGCTCTTAAACTCTTTTTGAATCTTAAGGCTTCAAAAATAAAATTTCATAAAAAACAGTTCAGGATTTCTGAACTGTTTTTTTATAAGCATTATCTTTTGTATGTATTTAAAAATTGAAATTCAATCTTGCAAAAACATATCTTCCGTTCTGTCCAAACTGTGAAGTGGAACGTGAATAGATGAACTGGTCGTTATTGGTAGAAGCGGTAAGGTTTTTTGTTGGATAGATATCAAACAAATTGTTTACCCCTAAAGTCAGTCCTACATTTTTGGTAAACTGATAGGCCGCAGATAGATCGGTAATGATCTTATCTCCGATTTGCTGATGTTCATTAAAATCAATAATTCCGTCTCCGTTCACATCAATAATATCAGCACCTGTCACTTTTCCGAAGTAGGTATTTCTCAGATACAAGCTTGCATTCTTCCATGAAAGTGTGTGCGAAAGACTGGCTTTCACTCTTGGTACAGCTTCTTCAAGATATACTCTCGATTTTTCAGAGAAATAAACTTTTTCCAATTGTGGCGACTGTAAAAGCCCTGCAGAATGGATATCACCAACCTGTTTTGTTTTATTAAGGTTAATGGCAAAGTTATTATCCAGTTTAAATCCTGAGAATCTTGCATGATGTGAAATCACTACATCTACTCCTTTTGTTTCTGTATCAATGGCATTGGTAAAGAACTGGGCAGCATTGATTCCCAACTGATCATAAGCCTCCTGAGCTTTCTGAGGAACACTTGCTCTTAAGAACTGGTCAGTAAGGATGATACGGTTATCAATTCTCGTGAAATATCCGTCTGCAGTAAAACTAAGTCCTGCCGAAGGAATTCTGTAAGTAAATCCTACACTTGCTGATTTGGAAGTTTCCTGTTTCAGTTTTGGCATATCCAGCAATCCTGCCAGCTGAGA
This sequence comes from Chryseobacterium candidae, assembly GCF_004916905.1. Classification (GTDB taxonomy): domain Bacteria; phylum Bacteroidota; class Bacteroidia; order Flavobacteriales; family Weeksellaceae; genus Chryseobacterium; species Chryseobacterium candidae. The sequence continues at coordinate 83,505 of NZ_SDLV01000012.1, read as the reverse complement.
ATCATTGCTGAAAGTTCCTACTTCCAAAAGTTGATTATTGGTAAACAATGTAGAGGTTACATTATAATAAATCTGGTGGATAGATGGTGCTCTGAATCCTGTAGAACCTGCAAATCTCACATTGAAATCAGGTGCTACCTTGATTCTTGAAGCCAACTTATAATTGAATGTAGAACCAAAATCTGAATAGTTTTCATATCTCGCTGCAGCATCTACCAATAACCAGTTGGTAAAGTTAAATTCAATATCTGCATAGGCAGCTACCGACTGTCTGTTTTTATCCACGGCATTTCCTGGTTTAAATCCGTTGAATACCTGCGATCCTCCCGGAAGTAATGCTCCGAAGAAATCTGTAGGTCTCACAGAATTTCCGTTCCATACGTTTCCTGAAACATCATAGGTTGCATATGAAGCTTCTTCCCCCTGAGTAATTTTAAAATTCTCATAACGGTGCTCTGCTCCAAATGCTACATTGATTCCTTCCCACACATCATATTTTTTAGAGAAATCTAAATTGATCGTATTTTGAGAAAATCTCAGCCCTCCTGCATTAAACTCTCTTGGTGAAGCAAAACGCATTGAGGTATTTCCTGTATTCTGAATATTATAGGTAAATGAATTCTGTCCGTACGTATTACTGAAATCAATATTCCATCCTTCCCAGTTTCCTTTGATTCCCGCTGCTAATGAAATATCCTGAATATCTGTTCCGATCTGTGGAAGATAACCGTTAGGATACAATCCTGTAAAAGTTCTGCTTTCTCTAGGTCTTCTGTAAAATCCTCCGGAAGTTCCATGTCTTAAACTGTATCCTCCAAAAGTATATACTTTCCAGTTGTCACTTACAGGGATTTCTGCATTCACAAAAAGCTGGTGATTATTCAGTTTAGATTGTCCTACCTGCATATTAAAATCCTTTCTGCCCTGTCCTCTGTAAGCCAGTTCCTGATCTGTCACATCAGCACTCAGTAAAGACCAAAGTCCTTTCTGAAGAACATTCCCTGAGGCATCTGTAATGTCTTTGAATGTATTTGCATTTTGTATATCAGAGAGCTGAGTTGCACTAAAATAGTTTACTCCCTGAGCATACTGATGTACATAATCAATAATCTGCTGTGAATTGGGAGTATTATTTATATTGGTAAAAAGAGAAGAAAGATTGACTCCGTCATTCAAGGCACGTTGTTCAATCGCATTATAAGCGTTGTAGATTTTTCCACTTTCAGTACCTGCTCTGTACGTTGGATTTCTGAATTGTGAAGACCAGGTAATATTAAAGAAACCACCTTTAGTACCGATTTTATTCCCATAGTTTAAATCCAGCTGAATATTCTGTCCGTCAAAATCCCCGGTATGGTCATTAGCCGCTGGGGTAAGGTTTCCACCATAGCTGATCTGTCCTGCAAGTTTTCCTGTATCTCTTTTCAGATCAAGATTGATCACGCCGGCAATGGCATCAGAGCCGTATTGTGCAGCAGCTCCGTCTCTTAATACTTCAATTCTGTTTAAAGCAAAAGAAGGAATAGCATTCAAATCTGTACCAACAGTTCCTCTTCCTGGTGTTCCGTTTACATTCACCAATGCTGAAGTATGCCTTCTTTTTCCATTTACCAAAACCAAAACCTGATCTGGTCCCAAACCTCTTAACTGTGCAGGATCCAGGTGATCTGTTCCATCTGAATTCGTTTGAATTGTAGAAGTAAATGAAGGAGCAACCGCATTCAGAATTTGTCCGATATTGGTTTGTGGAAGGATAATTGAAGATTCTTTTACATTGAATACATCTACGGGAACCGGGCTGTCTGTTTTAGATCTTGCACCGGCTCTTGAACCCAATACTACCACTTCTTCTACATTATTGGTCTTTATGGTGTCTTTATGTGCTTTTATGCTGTCTTTTTCCTGTCCGTAAGTAAACACGCCGAGAAAAAATAAAACAGAGGCCGAAAGAATAGTTTTCTTATTTATCATAGGTTAGAATTTGATTAACATTTATGTTTTTTACAAGGTGCAAATGTAAAATATATTTATTAGTCTACAAAACCAATAGACTTTGTTTTTGTAAAAAACAGTTATCGTTTCTTTCTATCCCTCATTTAAAGTTATGATAAATTAAGGTAACACACATACAAAACATTGTTTTATAAAAGGTTAACTTCAAAACAAATAGTGAAAACGCTATGCACGCGAAGAAATAAACTGCTTATTGATTATTCTTCCGGTTGCAACGGCACTTCGTTCAGCAGAGGATTTGTCTTTGCTAAGTGCAACGCCTTCGCGATCGAAAATAGTAGATCTAGATAATCAAATTGCGAGCTTCGCGTTCAAATAAAAAAACGGATCCAAAAATTGAATCCGTTTCTTTTATATTTTTATTTTGAAATTAAATCTTAGTCAGTTTAGCATATTTTAGAATCAGGTTTTTCTCTCCTTCATGCATGAAAACTACTTTTGCTTTGATATTCTGAGGATCTGTTCCATCCAGGAAAGTCACCTCTCCTATTCCGAAACGGTCGTGTCTCACTTTATCACCTACTTCAATATCCTGAGAAGAAGCTCCGCTTGGATTGATAATTTTAGCAGTGCTTACAGGTTTCAGTTTTCTTACTTCAGGAGCAGGTTTGGAAGTATCACCTCTGTCAATGGTCTTCTTTTCAACCTTTTTGAAAGATTTTATTTCAGAAGGATGTTCATCAAAGATATTGGATTTCACTCCTGAATTATTGATAAATCTTTTTTCCAAAGCAGGATTAAGGAATTCAATATATTCATCATCTATTTCACTTAAAAATCTTGAAGGCTCAGCATCCGTAATTTTTCCCCATTGAAAACGTGAAACAGCATAGGAGAAGAAAGCCTGTTTTTCGGCTCTTGTTAATGCTACATAGAATAATCTTCTCTCTTCTTCCAGATCTTCTCTGGTGGCTGAACTCATAAAGCTTGGGAAAAGGTTTTCTTCAAGCCCTACCAGGTGAACCACGGGGAATTCCAATCCTTTTGAAAGGTGAATGGTCATCAGAGAAACCATATCATCTTCCAACTCTTTATCCTGAGTATCTGCAGAAAGGGCAATATTTTCCAGGAAGTTGGAAAGACTCGGATCTCCGTCTTCAAGCTGCATCTGCTCTTCAATGAACCCCTGCATGGAGTTCATCAATTCCTGAACGTTTTCTACTCTGGAAATCCCTTCAGGAGTCTGGTCATCTTTTAAAAACTTGATTAATCCGCTTCGCTTTGCTACTTCCATAGCCACACTGTAAGCTGTTTCTGTTTTCAGCAATACCTGAAAAGCTTTGATCATGGACCAGAAATCGTTCAGTTTGTTTAAAACTCCATTGTTCAGACCTAGCTGCGGTGCATACATCGGAAGATTTTCCAATACTTTTGAAACCGCAATATTGTGGGCATCCGCAAAAACGATCAGTTTATTCTGTGTTGTTTCTCCAATTCCTCTTGCCGGATAATTGATAATCCTCATCAATGCTTCCGAATCATTTTCATTGATCAGAAGACGAAGGTATCCAATAAGGTCTTTTACTTCTTTTCTTTGATAGAAAGAAAGACCTCCATATACTTTGTACGGAATATTTTTACGTCTCAGGGCGTCTTCAAAAGCACGTGTTTGAGAGTTGGTTCTGTATAAAATGGCAAAATCACTGTATTTCCTCTGATCGCGGTTACGAAGTTCCCAGATATTTCCTGCCACAAAGTTCGCTTCATCAGCATCAGAAAGAGAACGGTAAATTTTGATCTTGTCCCCCTCTTCATTATCACTGAATACATTTTTCTTAAACTGCTGAAGGTTTTTAGCAATAACAACATTCGCTGCATTTACAATATTTTGTGTGGAACGGTAATTCTGCTCCAGAGATACCGTTATAGCATCCGGATAATCTTTTTTAAAGTTTAAGATATTGTAGATATTTGCCCCACGGAAAGAATAGATAGACTGTGCATCATCTCCTACCACACAGATATTCTCAAATTTTGAAGCCAATGCTTTTACAATAAGATACTGAGAATGATTCGTATCCTGGTACTCATCTACCATGATGTATCGGAATCTGTCCTGATATTTCGCCAATACCTCCGGAAAACGGGTTAATAATTCATTGGTTTTCAACAACAAGTCATCAAAATCCATAGATCCGTTTCTGAAACACTGATCCACATATTTCTGATAAATCTGCCCGATGAATTTCATATTCGCTTTTTCATCCGCTTCCATCAGTTCAGGATTGTTGAAATATGCTTTTACGGTAATCAGATTATTCTTATAGGTTGAGATTCTTGCCTGAACTTTTTTAGGTTTATAAAGATCGGCATCGATATTCATATCCTTCAGAACTTTTTTAATCACATTCAGGGCATCCTGCTGATCATAGATGGTAAAATTGGAAGGATATCCGAGATAATGAGCCTCAATTCTCAGAATTCTTGCAAAAACGGAGTGAAATGTTCCCATCCAAAGGCTTCTCGCATTGCTGTCTCCTACTACCTTCGCGATACGTTCTTTCATTTCCCGTGCCGCTTTATTGGTAAAGGTAAGCGCCAGGATATTGAAAGGGTCTATTCCGTTGTGTATTAAATGGGCAATACGCATGGTCAATACACGCGTTTTCCCGGAACCTGCTCCGGCAAGTACCATGAGAGGTCCCTGTAAAGAGGTAACGGCTTCATATTGTGATTCGTTGAGTCCTTTCAAATAGTCCATACAGCAAAAAATTTTGGGAACACAAAATTAAGGTATTCGGAGCAGAATTCAAACTTTCATAAAGAAGTTAGGGATTTGAAGTAGTAAGATTGTACTAATAGTATTTGTCAATGGTCAGTTTTGCTTCTCAAGTGAATGGTGAATGGCTATTGTTAAACTTAACTGTAAAGAAAAATTATGTATTCCCAAAAACTTAATACAAAACGTAAAAGATTCACAAGCGAATTCACCATTCACCATTCATTTTAGTTTTTAATTTCTGAAAATTTTTTCAATGCAATCATATATTTCAATATATTTTGTAACATTTAATTCACTTTTCATACTAATTGATAAACAATTTCTAAATTTTATGAAAAAGCGACTTATTTCTGCTGCTGCCGTAGCTTTCTTCGGGCTAATGCTGAATGCACAGCAAATCAAATTCGAAGAGTATGACCTTCCCAATGGTCTTCACGTAATTCTTCATCAGGATAACTCGGCACCGGTTGTAACGACGGGTGTAATGTACCATGTAGGTGCAAAAGATGAAATAAAAGGCAGAACTGGTTTTGCTCACTTCTTTGAACACCTTTTATTCGAAGGAACTCCTAACATCAAAAGAGGAGACTGGTTTAAAATCGTTTCTTCCAACGGAGGTCAGAACAACGCCAACACTACTAATGACAGAACTTATTATTACGAAACGTTTCCTTCCAATAACGAACAGCTTGGACTTTGGATGGAAGCAGAAAGAATGCGCCACGCTGTAATCAACCAGATTGGTGTGGATACGCAGAGAGAGGTTGTAAAAGAAGAGAAAAGATTAAGAATGGATAACCAGCCTTACGGAAATCTTTTCACGACTATTCAGAAAAATTTATTTACCAATCACCCATACAACTGGCCAACAATTGGTTCTATGGAAGATCTGAACTCTGCTAAATTAGAAGAGTTTCAGGCGTTCTACAAGAAATATTACGTTCCGAATAATGCTACTTTAGTGGTGGCAGGAGATATCAAACCTGAACAGACTAAGAAATGGATTGAAACCTATTACGGAGGCATTCCAAAAGGAACCCTTTATCCAAAAGATTTCCCGAAAGAAACTCCTATCACACAGGAAAAAGAAGTAACTGCTACTGACCCGAATATCCAGCTTCCGGCTTATGTATTTGCATACAGAACTCCTGCTAACAAAGAGAAAGATGCTTATGTTTTGGATATGCTTTCTTCTTACTTAAGCAATGGAAAATCTTCTGTTTTATATAAAAAATTAGTTGACCAGGACAAAAAAGCGCTTCAGGTAGCTGCTTTCAACCAGGGGCTTGAAGATTACAGTATTTTTGCGTTCTTCGCCATTCCTATGGGACAGACTACAAAGCAGGCTTTACAGGCTGACATTGATGCTGAGATCAAAAAACTTCAGACGACTTTAATTTCTGAAGAAGATTATCAAAAACTTCAGAACCAGTACGAAAACCAGTTTGTAAATGCCAACTCAAGCATTCAGGGAATTGCTGCTTCACTGGCAACCAACCATGTATTGATGGGGGATACGAATTTGATCAACAAAGAAATCGACATTTACAGATCTATCACCAGACAGGATCTTCAGAATGCAGCTAAAAAGTATCTTAATTCCAACCAAAGAATAGTCATCAATTACGTACCTGAGAAAAAGTAATCATTTCAACTTCTTAGGTGATAATATGATTATTAAAAATTAAATTTTTACAAATGAAAAAGCAATTAACATATATAGCTGCAGCATTTTTCTTTACAGGAATGGTTTCAGCACAAAAAATAGATCTTAATGCAATGCCAAAACCAGGACCTACTCCTGCAATTAACATTGCGAAGCCAAAAACTTTCCAGCTAAGCAACGGTCTTACAGTAATGGTGGTTGAGAACAACAAATTACCAAGAGTAAGTGCAAGCCTTTCTATGGACAGACCTCCGTACAACGAAGGAGCAGTAACCGGAGTAAGCGAAATTATGGCTGAACAGTTCGAAAACGGAACAACCAACATCAGCAAAGATGATTTCAACAAAAAAGTAGACTACCTTGGAGCGAACCTTAATTTTTCTTCAGGAGGAGCTTCAGCCAATTCACTTTCAAAATATTTCCCTGAAGTATTAGGACTGATGGCTGATGCCATTATTAATCCTAAATTCTCTGCTGAAGAAATTCAAAACTCTAAAGAAAGAGCTATCGAGGGATTAAAGTCTGAAGAAAAAAATGCATCTTCTATTGCTTCAAAAGTTTCCAACGCTTTGATGTATGGAAAAAACACGTCAAGAGGTGAATTTGAAACGGTTGAGTCTATCAATAAAATCCAGCTTGCTGACGTTCAGAACACTTATAAAAAATACTACGCTCCGGACAATGCTTACTTAGTAATTGTAGGAGACGTGAAGTTTGACCAGGTAAAACCTTTGATTGAAAAAGCTTTCAGTAGCTGGAAAAAAGCGAACACACCTATTGCACAGTTAGAACCTGCTTCTAATGTTGCGAAAACGGAGATCAACGTAGTAGATGTTCCTTCTGCAGTACAGTCTGTTGTTTCTTTAAACAACCTGAACACTTTGAAAATGAAAGATGCGAACTACTTCCCTGCAACAATCGCCAACTATATTCTCGGCGGCGGTGGTGAAGCTAGACTTTTCATGAATCTTCGTGAGAAAAACGGATTTACCTATGGGGCTTATTCAAGTATGGTTGCCAGCAAGTACTCTCCACAATTCTCTGCAAGTGCAAGCGTAAGAAATGAGGTTACAGACAAAGCTGTTAAAGAATTCATGAATGAGCTTAATGCTATTTCTACTGTAAAACCTGAGGAATTAGCCAATGCTAAAGCTAAACTGAAAGGATCTTTCATCATGTCTTTGGAGCAGCCGGCTACCATTGCAAGATTTGCTTTAAACCAAAAAGTTCAGGATTTACCTGCTGATTTCTATACCAATTACTTAAAATCTATTGATAAAGTAACGGCTGCAGATGTTTCCAATGCTGTAAAAGCTACCATATTACCTAACCAAAGCAGAATTTTCATCGCTGGTAAAGCATCTGATATTTCTGAAGGATTGGAAAAACTGGGCTATCCTGTAAAATATTTCGATAAGGAAGCTAACCCTGTTGCGAAACCAACTGTACAAAAAGTGGATGCCAATGTAACGGTTGCCTCTGTTGTTGATAAGTATATTAATGCTATCGGAGGAAAAGCTAATCTGGCAAAGATCACTTCTTATACAACCAATGCTTCCATGTCTATGCAGGGACAAAACATCGATTTTAAAATCGTTAAAGCACAAGGCGGAAAGGAGCTTACCACTGTAACAGCAATGGGACAGGTTGTTCAGAAGCAGGTTTTCGATGGAAAAACCGGTTATTCTATGCAAATGGGACAAAGAGTTGATATCACACCGGAAGAAATTGCTGAAAAACAAAAAAATTCTGAAATTTTCGAAGAATTAGGATTTACAAAATCTGCTGATTATAAATTAGGCGGAATTGAAAAAATCGGAGGTGAAGATTCTTACGCCATTAAAGGTGGAAATACTACGTATTACTACAGCGTTGCAACAGGATTAAAAACCGGAGAAACTAAAAAGGTAAAAGCTAAAGGTCAGGAAATGACAATTCCGACAACATTCTCTAATTATAAAGATGTTGAAGGTGTAAAAATGCCTTTTACCATCTCTGTAAGTCAGATGGGAATGGACATGACCATGACTGTAAAGTCTTATGAGATCAATAAGGCTACAGATGCTGATTTTAAATAACAACATCCTATTTTTATAGAAAAAACGGCAACAATTGTTGCCGTTTTTATTTTTATCAACATTTGGCGACATCTTTTTTTGTCATTCAGTAAAAAAAGATTAAATTTGCCCATTCAAAAAGATATCAGAATTAATGGATACTATATTTACACTATTGATGGTTCTTGTTATGGTTGCCAGTGTTTTATTGGTAATTATCGTTATGGCACAAAATCCAAAAGGAGGAGGCCTTTCCAGTACATTCGGAGGTGCATCATCTGCACAGTTCGGGGTACAAAGAACCAATGATTTCATGGAAAAAGCAACATGGACTCTAGGCGGAACTATCATTGTTCTTATCCTTTTAAGCGTTGTTATTACAGGTAAGCCGTCTCAGGCACTTCCTGCACAACAGCAGCCAGCTAAGAAAGAAGCTCCTGCAAAACAGTCAGCTCCTGCTTCTTCTACAACAACTCCGGCACAGACTCCTGCTCCGGTAAAATAAGAAGAATATCATCTTACATATAACAAAAGCAACTCCAATTGAGTTGCTTTTTTATTTTAGCTTGATCTTTTCAATCTGATGCCGGAGCTTTAATCCTGCTTTCAAAAAAGAATACTGTAAAGGCTTCGATTCCTTATAATACTTATCAATAAAGATCTGCATCGCTCCGTAAAATCTGTTGAGATATAATTCATCTTTGATTGTACTTTCTCCTTTATGATGAAGAATAGAAACTTTTCCATAATAGAAGTTCTTATATCCGTTTCTTAGAAAGGTATAGCAGAGATCGATATCTTCTCCGTACATAAAATAAGCCTCATCCAATCCTCCTATTTTCTCATAAACGTCTTTTTTAGCCAATAAAAATGCTCCGGTGAGAACTTCCACTTCTGCAACCGCATTTTCTTCTATATCATTTCTGTAATAAGATTTCGAGTTGTTCTTTTTAAAGTTGGTAAAGAGCTTTTCAAAAGAATTAAACATATCCGGAACTGAGCGCTTGCTTTCAGGAAGAAAATTCCCTTCTGCATCATGCATTCTTACGCCCAGACATCCGAATGAAGCCTGCGCATCTGCAAAATCCAGCAATTCTTTCATATAAAAGCCCTCCAATTCCGTATCAGGATTCAAAAGCAATATATATTCTCCTTTCGCAGTTTGTACAGCCTGATTATTGGCTTTTGAAAACCCGCCATTGGTTTCAGATGATATAAAATGTACTTCGGGAAACTCAGGAATAAGATCTCCCCAGGAACTATCTGTTGAAGCATTATCAATCACCATTACTTCATACTCTATATCCTGTATATACTTCCGTAGGGACAGGAGGCAGCTTCTTAGCAATTGGGTGACGTTGTAATTAACTATAATAACGGACAGCTTCATATTAATCCTTTTCGTTGTATGGCAGCCTGTTGATAATAGATCTTCCTAAAGAAATCTCATCAGCATATTCCAGTTCATCTCCTACAGAAATTCCTCTTGCAATACTGGAGAAATTCACATTGAAGTTTTTAAATTTCTTGTAAATATAATAAGCTGTAGTGTCTCCTTCCATCGTAGCACTCAAAGCAAAAATAAATTCCTTTACCTTTCCTTCATTCAGTTTCTTTTCAATACTTGGAATATTCAGCTGGCCAGGCCCTACTCCTTCCATCGGAGAAATTTTACCGCCAAGAATCAGATATTTCCCTGTATACTTTCCTGTATTTTCTATGGCAATTACATCCCGTACATCTTCAACGATACAGATCAGTTCTCCATTTCTCTTTTCATTGCTGCATATTTCACAAATGTCAAAATCCGAGAAATTGTGACATTCTTTACAATATTTTATTTCATTAACAAGATTGATCAGGGAGTTTCCAAGGCTTACGGCTCTGGAATTGGGCTGCTTTAACAAATGTAATGCTAATCTCAAAGCCGTTTTCCTGCCAATTCCTGGCAGCCCGGAAATCTCGTCCACTGCCTTTGCCAATACTTTACTAGGGTAATCCATAGGTACAAAAATAAGGATTAAAGTTGATAATTGATAGTGAATAGTGAATCGTCAATTCCCTTCGTTTGTGAATTTGTATAAAGTGATTATTGACTATTGACTTTGCGCAGCAAAAATTGACAATTGACCATGAGATTAATGTCCCATGATGATATTTTATATTTCTCCCATACCTGAGAACACTAAAAAAACCTTTATATTTGCGGCTTAAATTAAATATGAAAAAAATTAACTAACATGGTACTTAACAATCTAAATTATCCTCTGGATTTCAAATTCAAAATCACTACTTTAGCAAGTGACTTTAACATTACTGACAAAAATGGAAATTATGTGGCATATGTTCGTCAGAAAATGTTCAAGTTGAAAGAAGACGTTATTGTTTTTAATGATGAAAGCAAGTCTAAGGAACTTTTCAGAATCAGAGCCAATCAATGGATTGATTTCAACGCTTCATATTCTTTAAATGATCTTATTGACAATAAAAACTTTGGCAGATTAGCCAGAAAAGGAATGCGTTCTATCTGGAAAGCAAGTTATGATATTCTGGATGCACATGATCAGCCTAAGTTTAAAATTCAGGAAGACAGTGCATGGGTAAGATTCTGGGACAGCTTTGTAGGAGAACTTCCTATCATCGGGATGTTTACTGGATATTTCCTTAATCCATCATATACGGTAACAGGGATAGACGGAAAGGCTTATTTTAAGCTTAAAAAAATGCCTTCATTCTTCGGAAGAAGATTCCAGCTGGACAGACTGATCGATATTGATGATGAGGAAGAAAGCCTGGTAATCCTTTCTTTATTGATGATGACACTTCTTGAAAGAGCAAGAGGATAAACAAATTATAAAACCACAAAGACATGAAATATGTAATCATTGTATTTTCCGCATTTCTATTGGCAGCCTGTAAAAAGGAAAAAGAAACTGTTTCAGACTCCACTACTGCTGATTCTTTGCATGTTGCCAAAGATTCAACTGCAAGAGCTTCTTCTTCAGGAAATATTCTGGTGGGGACGATTCCGTTTCCACAAGAAATCAAAGAATGTTCCTGCTATTTTGCAGCCAGTAAATCTGATTTTGAAAATGAAAGATATATCTACGCAGATGATGCCGGAAAAACTGCATATATGATGCTGGATGGCAAAAGGCTTGCTATGAATCTTATCTCATCAAGTGACATGGAAGTAGATGAACTGCTGACCAAGGAAATAGAAAATGATGATTATAAAATTTCTGTAAAAGGTAAAAAAATAAAGGGCGAAGAGGCTTTACTGTTTGAAGGAACTCTGACTATAGAGAAACCGGACGGAACTACATTTACCACTCCGATCTATGGAGAGTGTGGGTGTTAATACAAGCGAAATCCTACAAAAATGCTTCTGTATCTCACGGAAGCATTTTTTTATTCGTAAATTTGAGAAAAATAAATTTCAATGGAATTATCTAATATAGAACCGCAGATTATATGGAAAAATTTCTCCAGATTAAATGCTGTTCCAAGACCTTCAAAAAAGGAGGAAAAAGTGATCGCATTTATCAAAGGATTTGGTGAAAATTTAGGACTGGAAACTACGGTAGATGAAGTAGGAAACGTTATTATTAAGAAGCCGGCCACGGCAGGAATGGAAAACCGTAAATCTATTGTGCTTCAATCGCACCTTGATATGGTTTGCCAGAAAAACAATGATGTGAATTTCGATTTTGAAACCGAAGGAATTAAAATGGAAATTGACGGTGACTGGGTAAAGGCAAAAGGAACTACTTTAGGAGCTGATAATGGTTTAGGAGTAGCAACCATCATGTCTATCCTTGAAAGTTCAGATATTCCACACCCTGCATTGGAAGCTCTTTTCACGATTGATGAGGAGACAGGAATGACAGGTGCTTTAGGATTAAAACCAGGACAATTGGCAGGACAAATTCTATTGAATCTTGATACGGAAGAGGATGATGAAATTGATATCGGTTGTGCAGGAGGTGTAGACGTGACAATCACTCAAACCTATACTGCAGAAGCTTCAAAAGGACAAATTGTAAGACTTGAAGTAAAAGGGCTACAGGGTGGACACTCCGGAATGGATATCCATAAAGGCTTCGGAAATGCCAATATCATTTTGGGAAGACTTCTTTACACCGGACTGGAAAACCAGAATATTGAATTGATCTCTATCGACAGCGGAGGGTTGAGAAATGCTATCCCAAGAGAAGGAGTTGCAATAATTTCTGTGAGAAATGCCCAGGAATTTATTGAAAATGTAACGGTTCTTAAAAAAGAGATCTTAGAAGAATTTGCTACTGTAGAACCGGGAATCCAGATCAATATTGAAAACTCTACTTCTTCCGACAAAGCTATTTCAGAGACAGATTCTAAAAAAGTGATCCTCACTTTAAAGGCTCTTCACAACGGAGTTTACAGAATGAGTCCTGATGTGGCTGATCTTGTAGAAGCGTCCAACAACGTAGCAAGAGTAGAACTGAAAGGCGGAGAACTCAAGATTTTAAACCTTACAAGGTCTTCTGTAGATTCTTCCAAATATTCAGTAGCAGAACAATTGAAATCGGTAGCAGAGCTGGCTGGAATGAATGTTGAATTCAGCGGATCATATCCGGGATGGAAACCAAAACCTGGTTCAGAGATTGTACAGCTGATGGAGAAACTTTATATTGAAAAGTTCACTGAAAAACCCCATGTAGTAGCTTGCCACGCAGGTCTTGAGTGCGGGATCATCGGTGCCAACTATCCTGAAATGGAAATGGTAAGCTTTGGACCAACCATCAGAGGAGCACATTCACCTGATGAGAGAGCCAACATCCCTTCAGCACAAAAATTCTGGAGCTTCCTGAAAGATATTTTAGCGAATATTCCTCAGAAATAGAATAGTAAAATGAGTATATTGAATATCCAAAGTCTTATGATTTTGGATATTTTTAGTTTTAATTGAAATAAAGATACTTCGACAGGCTCAGCATGACACTGCTAAAAATTATCTCTAAAAAAAACATTAGTATTAGAGATGTCATGCTGAGCTTGTCGAAGCATCTAAACCATAAAAAACAAATCATATACAATGAAAAGTATAACCGTATTCTGTGGCTCAAGTTTCGGCACAGATAAAATTTATGAAGAACAGACATTTCTGCTGGGACAAACTTTAGCAAAAGAAAATATACAACTGGTTTATGGTGGTTCGGAAACTGGTTTAATGGGAACAATTGCTAACGGTGCTTTAAGTGAAAAAGGTAAAGTAACAGGAGTCTTACCCCGGTTTTTACAATCCAAAGAAATTGCCCATAAAAACCTGACAGAACTTATCATTGTGGAAACCATGCACGAAAGAAAAACCAAAATGAACGAACTTTGTGATGGAGTCATCGTTCTTCCCGGTGGTTACGGAACATTGGAAGAATTCTTTGAGATGATCACATGGGCACAGCTTGGACTTCATAAAAAACCCATCGGAGTGTTGAATATTGACGGCTTTTATGATGATCTGATCAAACTGGTTCAGACCATGGTAGATAAAGGATTTTTAAAGCAAATCAACAGAGACATACTGCTGATCAGCAATACCATTGATGATTTGCTGGAAAAGATGAGAAATTACAAGGCTCCTACGGTTGGGAAGTGGATTTCTAAGGAAGAAATTTAAGTTTTATAGTCTTTTACATGAATAACTACAACGTTAATAAAGAAATGCTCGGAGTTACCACAGTATTTGTAACGATATTCGTTATTGTTCCTGCTCTTTCTTCTTATTTTATGGAAGATTGTAAGACTGCGATGGAAAGAGTTAAGAAGCAAAAATGTAAAATTAGAGTCGAAAGTATTGAAGGTATAAAATCTCTTAAATTAAAGGGAACTATTCCTGAAAGCATTCAACCTTGTGAATGTTATGACAACGGCCAATGGTGGGTTTCCTATAAAGATGAAATAGAACAGGGAGATTACTTTATAAAGAATGAAGATGAAAGTTACTTAGAAATCATTAAAGAAGACACTCTAATCAGACACGAATATATATGTTCTCAGAAATAAATATAAAACAAAACCCGTCCGGAAAATCCGGGCGGGTTTCTTATTAAGATTAAAAAATATTTTCTAAGGATAAGGAGCAATTTCCACTTCGAGTCCTTCCATGGCATCGGCAATATGCAGCTGACAGCCCAGTCTGCTGTTGTCTTTCACATGGAAAGCTTCAGCCAGCATGGCATCTTCTTCATCTCCCATTGGTTCCAGACCGGGATCGTTAATTACATATACCTGGCATGAAGCACACATCGCCATTCCTCCGCATACCCCAATAGTACCTTCTTCTGCCAATTCATACGAACGGATAATTTCCATTAGATTCATGGACATATCCGTAGGCGCTACAACTTCGTGGGTTACCCCTTCTCTGTCGGTGATTTTAATATTAACGTCTGACATAATCCTGCAAAATTAGTCAATTTTTTTCACAACTGCCTTCTCTGCTTCCTTACGGCTTCCGTCAAATCCGTCTACTCCGCTTACCGTTGTGTATTTTAATACGAATTTCTTACCCGGATTGAGTCTGTTATACACACTCTGACACATTAAAGTAGCTTCGTGGAAACCACAAAGGATCAACTTCAGTTTTCCTGGATAAGTATTGATATCCCCGATAGCATAAATACCATCGATGTTGGTCTGATAATCCAAAGCGTTATTTACAACGATTGCATTTTTCTCGATATTTAATCCCCAGTTTCCGATCTCACCCAATTTTGGTGTCAATCCGAATAAAGGAATGAAATAATCTGTTTCAATATCGTAAGCTTCCTGCCCTTCTACTTCTACAGTGATCGCTTCTACTTTTCCGTCCCCTTTAATACCGGTAACTTCCGCAGGCGTAATTAATTTGATTTTCCCCTGATTTTTCAGATCCTGAACTTTCTCTACAGAATCCAAAGCTCCTCTGAACTCGTTTCTTCTGTGGATCAAAGTTACTTCACTGGCAACATTAGAAAGGAAAATACTCCAGTCCAGTGCCGAGTCTCCACCACCAGCAATAACAACCTTTTTATTTCTGAAGTGTTCAGGTTCTTTAACGAAATATTCAAGACCTTTTTCTTCGTAATCTGCAATATTTTCAAAAGTAGGTTTTCTCGGTTCAAAAGTACCTAAACCACCTGCAATCGCAATCGCTTTACATCTGTGAACAGTTCCTTTATTCGTGATCACTTCAAACCACTCATCATCTACTTTAGTGTAAGAAACAGCTGTTTCACCCAAGGTAAATCCAGGCTGAAACTGCTTGATCTGCTCCATCAGATTATCTACCAATTCTCCGGCATTTACTGAAGGATAACCAGGGATATCGAAAATAGGTTTTTTAGGATAAAGTTCAGCCAATTGCCCTCCCGGCTGAGGAAGCGCATCAATAATATGGCACTTCATTTTTAATAAACCAGCTTCAAAAACTGCAAAAAGTCCTGTAGGTCCCGCACCTATGATCAATATATCAGTGGTTATCATAATCTTTAAGATAATTTAATTAGACATGTAACTGCAAATTTACTAATTTTAATGCGAAGCATATTTAATTGATTCTAAATAAAAACCTGAGATTTGTCAAATATCTATCATTTAAGATTTTAAATTTGGCAGTGTTTTTGTAAATGTCTTGTTATGAATAAAATTTTGAACCTTTTTGCTGTATTTATATTCTTTTTAGGCTCGGCTCAGATTGATAATATCGCAGACGGCGAATCTATTACTCTTAGAATTCACTACGGTTTCCTTAATGCAGGAACTGCCAACCTTACTACAAAGCAAACTACCTACAAAGGGGTTCCTCATCTCTATGTAAAAGGAACAGGACAGACAACAGGTGCTGTAAAAGCATTCTTCAAAGTAGAAGATTTATATGAAAGTTTTATCAATACAGAAACGGGATTACCAAGTTTCTATGTAAGAAATGTACGTGAGGGAAGCTATCGCCAGCATTTTGAAACCGTTTTTAATCACGATAATAATACGTTGATTTTAACAGATAAAAAGACACCGGCCAATGGTTCTAAGGTTTTAAAATCCGTAAAAGGTGTTCAGGATATGCTTTCCTGCTTTTATTATTTAAGAAGTAAAAGCCCGGATGAACTGAAAGTAGGAACGATCATTAATATGAATGTATGGATTGATGACGAAATGTTTCCTTTCCAGTTAAAAGTAACCGGAACAGAAAATTTAAAGACAAAATTCGGTACTATTAACTGTTTGAAGATTATTCCTTCTGTAAAAAGCGGAAGAGTATTTAAAGAAAAAGAAGGCGTTACCATGTGGGTTTCCAATGATGCTAACCATGTTCCAATGCTATTGAAAGCAGAGCTTGCAGTAGGCTCACTGAAAGCCAGCATTGATGATTACAAGAATGTAAAATATCCTTTAAAGTTTATAAAATAATACCACGTAAAAATAAAAATGCCTGCGATCATGCAGGTATTTTTGTGTGCCAATGATGGTATTTTACTCTTTTTGCTGTTCTTGGATGAGCTTAAGTCCGAAATTTCTTACCACTTCAATAATCGCAACAATCTCCACCCCTTTCTCTGTAAGTGAATATTCCGTTCTTGGCGGTACTTGAGCGAAAACTTTCCTGAGGATATATCCATCTTCTTCCAATTCTCTGAGTTGTGTTGTAAGCATCTTGTCTGAAATATGAGGAATGTCCTTTTTCAGCTCGCTGTATCTTAAAACTTTTGTTTTAAGTCTCCAAAGAATGGGTGCTTTCCAGGTTCCCCCTACCTGCTCAATAACTAACTGAACAGGATTATAATAAATTTTTCCTTTATAGATAAAATCCGGCATTATCGAAAACTGATGAATTGATCATTACTTTCCTAAAAGTAAGTATCATACTTATTCGTTAAGTACTTTACAAATATAAATATTATATACAATTTTGCAAGGTAAAACTTAGAATACAAAATGATCAAAAAATGACAAAAGAAGTAAACAAATATGTGCATTTTCATAATGCTCAGTACAAAGGGAAAATTTTAATGGTAGCAAGCTCACCGGCTGTAAGCGAACAAACGGGCTGGCCTATTGGTTTTTGGGCCTCCGAGCTTACTCATCCTCTTTATGTATTTCAGGAAGCAGGATATGAAACCGAAATTGTATCTACAGAAGGAGGAGATCTGAAAATGGACAATTATTCAGATCCTACAGATACGAGCGGATATTCCGCCGGGGATATTATCAGTCTGGGATATATGCAGAAAGAAGATTTTAACAGTCTTCTCAAAAATACAAAAAGTATTAAAGAAGTAAACCATGAAGAATATGATGCTATTTTTCTGGTAGGCGGACAGGGACCAATGTATACGTTTAGAGGCAACAAAGATCTGCAGCATCTTTTTGTAAGCTTTTATGAAAAAGGAAAACCCAGTGCAGCAGTATGCCATTCCACAACATTATTGCTCGAAGCAAAAACCAGCAATAATGATCTGATTGTAAAAAATAAAATATGGACCGGATTTGCTGATGCAGAGGAAGATTTTGCAGATCAGGCAGCAGGGGTAAAAATTCAGCCTTACAGAATAGAAGCTGAAGCGAGAAAAATTCCTGATACCACTTTTAAAGTAGCAGCACCATTCAGTTCATATGCTATACAGGATGGTAATCTTATTACAGGACAGCAGCAGAATTCAGGTGCCGCAGCTGCTGAATTGGTTATATCACTTTTACATCAATAATACATTAAATATACCTTATGACAATTACAATTATCGGAAGTGGAAATGTCGGCGGAGCATTGGCTCAACAATGGATCAAAAAAGGATATAACGTTTTAATCGGATCACAATTTCCGCTGAGTGAAAAAAATATTAAACTGGCTACCCAGATAGGAGAAGACCGTTTCACAACAGTTGCAAATGCAGTAAAGCAGAGCGAGATAATTCTGATAGCAACCCCACCTGAGGTGATAGGAGAAATTGCAGGAAGCTGGGGAGATGTTTCCGGGAAAATCATCATAGATGCTACCAATTCTATTGGAAAAAAACCTGATCCTTATCCTACAGTCTACCATTATTTGTCTGACACCTGTAATGCTGAAGTGGTGAAAGCTTTCAATACTACAGGATATGAAAATATACTCGATCCTTTTTATAATGGCGAGCCTATCGATATGCTGATGGCCGGAGACAGTGAAAAAGCAAAAAAAACAGCAGAAGAACTTGCTTTAGCCTGTGGATTTGGAAAGTGTTACGATTTTGGAAAAGGTGATAAAGTGGAGTTACTTGAAAAGTTCGCGCTGTCCTGGATTAATCTT
Source organism: Chryseobacterium candidae (assembly GCF_004916905.1). GTDB lineage: Bacteria > Bacteroidota > Bacteroidia > Flavobacteriales > Weeksellaceae > Chryseobacterium > Chryseobacterium candidae. The sequence continues at coordinate 64,744 of NZ_SDLV01000012.1, read as the reverse complement.
GCCATTATTCAGGGAATGGGAAGAGATATTGCTTTCCGTATTGTAAAAAGGTAATTTTTAGCTTTTTACAGTATTTTTATAATTTATAATGTAACAGATACCTATTTCTTATTGTCTTTATAATAGAGGCAGGTAAAGAACTGCGACATGTCAATACTTCGATTCAACAGCAGTTGATCCTAAGTATGGGCATAAGAAACAGACACGTGTAAATTTTTCAATAAGATCAGTTTTTAATTACGTTTTGTTTCTTAGGTCAGTAATTAAAAACAAAAACCTCCGGAGTTCCGGAGGTTTGATTTTTTATAGTGTTTTGAACTGTTCAAGTGTTCTGATGTCGTTTTCGAAGAACATTCTGATGTCACTCATCTGGTAAAGAAGCATCGTAATTCTTTCAATACCCATTCCGAATGCATATCCTGAATATTTCTCAGCATCGATATTCACATTTTTCAGTACGGCAGGGTCTACCATTCCGCATCCCATAATCTCCAGCCATCCTGTCCCTTTTGTAATTCTGTAATCTGTTTCAGAGTTTAATCCCCAATACACATCAATTTCAGCACTAGGTTCTGTGAACGGGAAGAAAGAAGGTCTCATTCTGATTTTAGATTTTCCAAAAAGCTCAGTGGTAAAGAACTGAATCGTTTGCTTTAGATCAGCAAAGCTTACATTCTCATCAATATATAATCCTTCAATCTGATGGAAAATACAGTGAGATCGTGAAGAAATTGCTTCATTTCTGAACACTCTTCCCGGAGATAAAATTCTGATCGGCGGCTGATTTTCTTCCATATAACGCGTTTGTACTGAAGAAGTATGTGTTCTCAAAAGAATATCCGGATTCTGCTCAATAAAGAAAGTATCCTGCATATCTCTTGCCGGGTGATATTCCGGAAGGTTAAGCGCTGTAAAGTTATGCCAGTCATCTTCAATCTCAGGTCCGTCTGCTACAGCAAAGCCAATCGATTTGAAGATTTCAATAATTCTGTTTTTAACGAGATTGATCGGATGTCTGGAACCCAATTCCAATGGAAAAGCGGGTCTTGTAAGATCTTCCTTTTCAACCACAACAGAAGATGCTGAAGCATTTTTCAAATCCTCCAGTTTTACGGCAACTGCCTGCTTCAAAGTATTGATCTTCTGTCCGAATTCTTTCTTTTGGTCGTTAGGAACTTCTTTAAATTTTTCAAAAAAATCATTAAGAACTCCTTTTTTACCATTGTACTTGATTCGGAAGTTTTCGATATCTTCCTTAGAGGTAGCATTGAAGCCATTTACTTCGACCAGTAATTCTTCTATCTTTTCTATCATTATTTTACCCTTTCAAAATGTTTTGCAAAAATACGATTTTAAGTTGAATAATAAGTCCGTCAAAAAAAAATCTGCCTCTTTTTCGGAGGCAGACTTCAATCACTTATTTCACTTAAATAAAAAAATTATTTCTTTTCTAAAGCTTTAACGCTGATCTGAAGAGTTACCTCATCTTTGATCACACCGTTTGCAGCAGGAGCCTGGAACTTCACCCCAAACTCTTCTCTCTTGATATCTTTCGGTTCAGTAGCTACACTCACCTCTCCATTTTTCACAGAAACATTAGCCTTAAACTGAACAGGTTTTGTAATTCCTTTAATGGTTAAATTACCATCCAAAATAGTATTATAATCACCTTCTGTAGCCGGAGTAACTTTTGTAATCTCATAAGAAGCTGTCGGGAATTTTTCAACTTCGAAGAAATCGCCGCTCTTCAGGTGGCCATTTAATTTTCCTAAATCCTCCGGGCTGTCTTTCAAGTCCACAGAAGTTAAAGAGTTCATATCAGCAACGAATTTTCCGCTTTCCAGTTTTCCGTCTTTCACCGTTACATCTCCACTTTCAAACTTTATGGTTCCAAAATGGCTCGTATTTTCAGATTTAAATACTTTATATCCCTTCCATTCAACCTTACTGTTTAGCGTATCCAAAGTGAACTGGCTACCTTCTTTGGTAGTTGTCACTTCATTACTCTCACTGGTAAGTGGTTTGTCTTTTTTACAAGAAACCATTACAGCAGCAAAAAATAATGCAGGAATAGCTAACGAAAACAGTTTTTTTCTCATTTTTGATTTATTTTTATTAGTTCCGCTAATATAATAAAAAAAATTATGTTTTCATAAAAACCTTACATTTGTAATATGCTATTAGAAATAAACAATTTATTTTTCTCTCACAACAAAGAAAATCCCCTGTTTCAGAACCTTAATCTAAGGTTTGAAGAAAACAGAATTATAGCTCTTGCCGGTGAAAGCGGGTGTGGAAAATCCACTCTTCTCAACCTTATTTATGGTCTTTTGGATTGGGAAAGCGGAGAGATTATTTTTAACGGAACAAAGCTTTTGGGACCGAAAGGAAATCTTGTTCCCGGAGAGCCTGAAATGAAGTTCGTAGCACAGAATTTTGACCTGATGCCTTATGCTACAGTGGCTGAAAACGTAGGAAAATTTATTTCAAATATCAATTTAAAACAAAAAAAAGAAACCGTAGCAGAACTTCTTGAGGTAGTGGGTCTTCAGGACTTTGCCAACGTACTTCCAAAATATCTAAGCGGCGGACAGCAGCAGAGAGTGGCTATTGCCAGAGCATTATCCGTACTTCCCAAGCTTCTTATTTTAGATGAACCATTCAGTAATCTGGATTTCCCAAGAAAAATTGAACTCAGAGAAAGACTTTTCAGATATGTAAAACAAAATGGCGTTTCTCTCATTATTTCCACTCATGAGCTTCAGGATATTATGCCATGGCTGGACCAGATTGTTATTCTGCAGGCAGGAAGACTGATTCAAAATGACAGTCCGGAAGAAACCTACAGAAATCCTTACAATTCTTATGTTGCTAAATTATTCGGGGAAGTGAATATTTTCAGTAAAACAGAAGCTGAAGATTTCCAGCTTTCCAAACTTTCTTATTATCCCAAGGAAATCAAAATCACAGAAACCGGTCTTGAAGCCGAAGTCCTTGAAAGCCGTTTTGCAGTAAATCATTATTGGAATAAATTAAGGTCAAAAGGAAAGGAACTTGTTATTTATACGGATGAAAAAATATCGGGAACGATCTCTGTTTCATTTATTCAGTCAAAAGGCTAATCACCCATAACTCATACATTCACTTACACTTAACAATAAAAAAATACAAACATAAGAAGCTGTTGTCAAACTTTTTCTTACATTTGTACTTCTAAAGTATAAGGAAATTTTTGGTTAATTCTCTTTCTGCCTTCCAGACGGACATTAGCAATCTTGCAATTAAGTCTGTTGAAAGATTACACTGTCCAATTTTTTCCTTTTCTTTTTTTTAGGACATAGAAAAACAACGTTTTCTTATGCTTTCTTTACAAATTCTGACTTAAGAGCCATAGCCCCGAAACCATCAATTTTGCAGTCAATATTGTGATCACTTCCCGGTCTCAGACGGATATTTTTCACTTTCGTCCCCGCTTTCACCGGTTTTGGTGCTCCTTTTACAGGAAGGTCCTTTACTACCACTACAGAATCGCCATCCTGAAGTTCATTTCCGTTGGAGTCCAATATTTTCCCTTCATTGGCTGCTTCAGCAGCTGCTTCTGCCGGATCCCATTCGTAGAAACACTGGGAACACACCATCATATTATCGCTCGGATAGGTAAACTCAGAGCTGCATTTTGGACAAAGTACTGTATCACTCATATTTTTATTTTTTGCAAAGGTAGAGCTTTTTAGACGTTGAAGTCAAGAGATAAAGTTCAGTATAATAGATAATAAGCGTATGTTAATTTCACACACACTGGTGAATTAATACAAATTAAATAAACTTGCTGCAAAGAAAATAAAGGATACTAATGAACAGTGCAGATTTTGTTAGCAAATATTTTTCATTAAGCAAAAAACATAGCTTTATTCGTTTTAGAGTGAAAGGCTATTGTCAGCAAATAAAAAATATAAATATTCGGAAAATCTTTACAAATTCAGCACTACAATTTATTTCTACCATTTAAAAAATTAATAAACAGGCTGATCCTTCATTAATACTATCAGATCACCCTACTCCTGTACACTAAAATCCTTCAATTTCCAAACTCAGCAACTCAATCCTCAACTCTCAATTAAAAGTCGTATTTTTGCAGATTCAAACAGCGAAGCAAATTTATGGAACTTATTCACAGAAACTTGGCAATCGGAATTCACGATGCCTTACAGGAGACATTTTTTGAAAAAAACAAATATGCCGATAAAGTTATCGAAAGACTTTTGAAAGCAAACAGAAAATGGGGAAGCCAGGACAGAGCCGTTGTTTCTGAAATTTTTTACAATATTATCCGTTGGAAAAAACGCCTTGAATACTACATGGGTGAAGGCGTGAAACCCAATAATATCTACAAACTGATTATTGCGTATTTACTCTGGAGTAAAACTAATTATAAAAAATTTGAAGAATTTGACGGAATCAAAATCGCCGATATTCTTACTAAACTTAAAAAGAACACTGTTCCTACAAAAGCAATAGAACACTCTATTCCTGAATGGCTGGCTGAAACACTTGAAAAAGAACTGGGTGCCAGCTGGGAAAAAGAAATGGCTGCTTTAAATGAGCAGGCTCCTACCGTATTAAGAGCAAACTCTTTAAGAACTACAACCAAAGAACTTATTTCCGATCTTTCAGACGAGGGTGTTGTTTCTTTTCCTATTAAAAATTATCCTGATGCTGTTCAGCTGGAAGAAAAGAAAAACGTTTTCCTTACTACAGCTTTCAAAGAAGGATTATTTGAAGTTCAGGATGCTTCTTCTCAGAAAATCGGGTATTTCCTTGATGTAAAAGAAGGACAAAGAGTAGTAGATGCATGTGCTGGTGCTGGTGGAAAAACACTTCACCTGGCAGCATTAATGAAAAACAAAGGGCAGATTGTAGCGTTGGACATCTTCGAATGGAAGCTTGCCGAACTGAAGCGTCGTGCCAAAAGAGCCGGAGCCCACAATATTGAAACCCGTATGATTTCTGACAACAAGGTGATCAAGCGTCTTCATGAAAAAGCTGACAGACTTCTGATTGATGCACCGTGTTCAGGTCTTGGAGTTTTGAAAAGAAATCCGGATAGTAAGTGGAAAATTGATCAGGATTTTATTGACAGAATTAAAAAGGAGCAGCAGCAGATCCTTCAGGACTATTCTAAAATGCTTAAAAAAGGAGGAAAAATGGTATACGCTACCTGTTCCATCCTTCCATCTGAAAACAATCTTCAGGTAGAAGAATTTGTCAAAAACAATCCTGGATTCAAAATGATTAAAGATGAAAAAGTAATGCCTAGCGAAGGCTATGACGGATTCTATATGGCTTTGATTGAGAGAGTTTCTTAATCCAAATCCAACAAACAATACATTAAACTACTCTATTTCCAGAGTAGTTTTTTTGTTTCAGAAACTTTCTGAAAAAATTGTAACAATTTTTGTAACATTTCACACCTATTGTCTACTAACTGTATAGATTAAAACCGGTTTGACGCTGTAAGAAGTTTAGAATACCTTTGCAGCAAACTCATTTATTTATGCATACAAGAATCGTTTTCAATTTTGTGGCTGTTTTTTTATACTGTCTGTTTTCTGCACAGACCTATGAAATTCATTATACCAGCTCTTATAACGGAAAAGCAATAACAGATCAGCCTTCTACCATCGTTTGGGTTAATGAGAAAGAAAACTTCATTCTCAACAGCACAATCAAAGAACAAAAAAGCAGCTATCCTTATGAGATAACAAAAGTAGAAAAGTCTTCCAACACTATTGTATCTTACGCATTTTTAAAACCGGGATCAATTATTTCATCATCAGACACTGAATCTGTAGGAAAACAGAATTTTGAACTGACCAATGAAACCAAAAAAATATTGGGCTACCAATGTAAAAAAGCAGTGACAAAAGTCAATTCAAATACCATTGAAGTCTGGTACACCAATGATTTAAAACTGAAAGGCGGGCCTTCTGTTTTGGGACAAAATTTAGGATTGGTTCTGGAAGTGGAGAGAAATAAAAATTCTTTAATTACAGCCAGTTCAATCAAGAAGATCAAGACTACCGGAATTGAAAATATTATCAAAGGAAATATACAGACAACAGATCAGCTCGGATATAAAGACCTTCTCTGGAAAAGCAGGTTTACCACACTGAATGTTTTTGAAAATGAAACCATCAATTTTTCTGATGCTTCAAAATCTGACGACAAGATTAAAAGATATGCCAACGGAACCATCATTCTGAAAAAAATAAAATTTCCTGAGATTACAGAAGGTGAAAATATTTTCGTAGAGCTGAAACAGCAATCCAACGGAGATGCCTATGACAGAACCGGAACCGTATTTTTCATTCCGCAGGATAAAGAAAAGTCTTTTTTTGATGGATTGGAAAAAGGAGTAAAAGCGCTTCCTGTCTACGAAAATGGAAACGGAAAGCAATATTACGGAGTTACCGCTACTGACAACTACAGCCCTGCTATGGAAATGATGCGTTTCTTCACCGCTTTTGGTATTCAGAAGTTCAATCATATTCAGCTTAAGGGCAAAGATTGGCAGACCATCAGCCCTTACCGGCAGGATATTACTGAATTAAAGCCTGCTATATCCGGAAAAGAACTGTGGATAGGAACTTTTATCGGAAATTATGATAAAGGAGGACACAGAGTAAGTCTTGATATTACGATACATAAAAGCGATCAAACTGTTAATAAAAATAATACAGCCATCCCTTTATTCAACACCTTAAACATTATGGAAATGGCCGGACAGGACTATTCTACCATGTTCAATAAGGACAAAGGCCTTCTTGTGGATTTCACTTTGGATAAAGATCTGAAAAATGCTCAGCTAAGATATACCACAACAGGACACGGCGGTTGGGAAAATGGTGATGAATTTGTTCCTAAAGCGAATTCTATATTCGTGGATGGAAACGCTGTATTTTCTTTTGTACCTTGGAGAACAGATTGTGGTTCGTACCGATTATACAATCCGGCCTCCGGAAATTTTCAGGACGGCCTTTCGTCATCAGACCTCAGCAGATCAAACTGGTGTCCGGGAACGGTTACCAATCCTGATTTCATTCCTCTGGGAGATCTGAAAGCGGGAAAACATACGATTCAGGTAAAAATTCCACAAGGCCCTACCGAAGGAACAAGCTTCAGCTCATGGAATGTTTCGGGAATATTACTGGGGGTTCAATAAAAACAAAACCTTCTTGCATGAGAATTGCAAGAAGGTAAAAACACAAATGATGAAAAAAAATTATTTCGAGCCACAAAGTAAGGGGTAAATTTCATATAATTAATTACCATATATTAATAAATATGTCATTTTTATTTCGTATAGAAGTTTTTCTATTTTCTACTCAGCGAAAAAAATTAATTAAACACTTGTCAATTTCAATAAATAGTTAAAATTTTTAACTTAAAAATATAAATTGATTAAAAAAATTCATATTCAAACATTTTTAATTGTTATTTATAAACATCACTTCTACATTTGTCCCATAAATAATAAAAATTATGTGTGGAATTGTATGTTTATTTGACGCCAAACAAAAAACCGAAGTATTAAGACCTCAGGTATTGGAGATGTCAAAAAAAATCCGTCACAGAGGACCGGATTGGAGTGGCGTTTTTCAGGACGAAAAAGTAATTTTTTCCCATGAACGACTTGCTATTGTAGATCCTACCTCCGGAAAACAGCCTTTATTTACAAAAGACGGAAAAGTAGTATTAGCTGTAAACGGCGAAATCTACAACCATAGAGAACTCAAAGAAGAATTTCCGGATTATGAATTTCAGACCCAGTCGGACTGTGAAGTGATTCTAGCCCTTTACAGAAAATACGGAAAAGATTTCGTAGAAAAACTCAACGGAATTTTTGCCTTCGCTTTATATGATACTGAAAACGATATTTATCTTATTGCGCGCGATCATATGGGAATCTGTCCGCTTTACCAGGGCTGGGACAAAAACGGAAATTATTACGTTGCTTCAGAATTAAAAGCACTTGAAGGCATCTGTAAAAAAATAGAAACATTCCTGCCTGGCCATTTTGTTTACAGCAAAGACGGCGCTGAGCTTCAGCAATGGTATGCAAGAGACTGGGACAGCTTTGATCATGTAAAAGACAATGAGACCGATATCTCAAAACTGAGAAAAGGTCTTGAAGATGCCGTTCACAGACAGCTGATGAGTGATGTTCCTTATGGAGTGCTTCTTTCAGGAGGTTTAGATTCATCTGTCATTTCTGCCATCACAGCGAAATTTGCCCGTCAGAGAATAGAAAGCGGCGATACACAGGAAGCCTGGTATCCGAGACTTCACAGTTTTGCAGTAGGATTGGTGGGTTCTCCGGATCTTGCAGCGGCTCAAAAAGCTGCAGAACACATTGGATCTGTTCACCATGAGGTTAACTTTACTGTTCAGGAAGGTCTGGATGCCGTACGTGATGTAATTTATCATCTCGAAACTTATGATGTAACCACCATAAGAGCATCCACCCCGATGTATCTTTTAGCAAGAGTCATCAAATCTATGGGAATTAAAATGGTTCTTTCAGGAGAAGGTTCTGATGAATTGTTCGGAGGTTATCTATATTTCCATAAAGCTCCTGATGCAAAAGAATTCCACGATGAAACAGTGAGAAAACTGGGCAAACTTCACCTTTATGATTGCTTAAGAGCTAACAAAGCCTTGATGAGCTGGGGAATTGAAGGAAGAGTACCTTTCCTTGACAAAGAGTTTATGGATATTGCGATGACCGTTAACCCTCAGGATAAAATGATCAATACCGCTGAAGGAAAAATTGAAAAATGGGTCTTAAGAAAGGCTTTTGAAGATGTTCTTCCGGATTCTATTGTATGGAGACAGAAAGAACAGTTCTCTGATGGTGTAGGATATTCATGGATCGACACTTTAAAAGAAGTAGCCGAAAAAGAAGTAACGGATGAAATGATGGCGAATGCAAGATTCAGATTCCCGCTGAACACTCCTCAGAATAAAGAAGAATACCGATACAGAACTATTTTTGAAGAACATTTTCCAAGTGAAACTGCTGCCGCCACGGTTCCGTCTGTTCCATCTGTGGCATGCTCCACACCTATTGCTTTGGAATGGGACGAAGCCTTCAAAAAAATGAACGATCCAAGCGGAAGAGCGGTGAAGGTACATGAAACTTCGTATTAGAGAGGAAAACTGATGAATAGTCAATCGTCAATCCGCTGCGTTTGTGAATTTGTTGCGGGATTCGGGTTTTCGAGATTATGAGTTTAATATTCACATACGAAGCAAAAATTCACTATTGACCATTCACTTGTAAAGCAAAATTCGTTATTGATATGTATATTTTTCACATTTAAACATCTAACTCCCTCAGTTATAATTTATCAATCCTGTAGCAATACAGGATTTTTTCTTGAATTAACAATAACAATATGGCATAATTTAACTCACAATTCAAAATAATATCTAATAAATAATTATATTTGGAAAACGAAAATATCAATTATAAAAAAATGAGAAGAAACCTTACTGTTTTATTTGCCTTATTAGCCATAAGTTTTGCTTTTGGACAGGGAAAATATGGCAAATATCTGAATTCAAAGAAGCTTGCTTTGGCTTATAAGAGTGTGAAAGACCAAGATAAGGATGACTACTATCAACAATTCTACTGGCTGGTTAAAGCAGAGCAACTGAAAACTTATCCTCACCTTAAAGATATAAAGCCTGTCGTTTTATATGAATTTGTAAAATATGTAAACCCTCAGAACCCGACAAAAAAACTGGATGCAAGAGGTAAAGAGCTGAGAGCAACTGCCGAATTATCATTAAATCAATATTTTAAAAATAAAAAATTTGAAAATAATTCTGTTTTAATGTATAACCTTGAAACATATGTAGATCCTTCAAAAGGTCAGTATTATACTAAAGTAGATCCGGAAAAAATCAAGGAACTTGTACCGAAGGAATTATTTGCTTTCAACTCATTCAACAGAAATATAGGAGAAGAAAAAACATATTACCTTTGGATCGATAAGAAAAAGGATGATCTGAATATTGTAGATATCATCCCTAGCGAAAAAGAAGACAAAGCTTTCTACACAAGATTGAAACAATATCTTCCAAGCTATAAATTTTCAAAATACGTTCCTTCTGTAAAAAAAGGAAACAAATCTGATAAAACAGATATCGAATATTACTATATCATGCCATTTGAGCAGAATACCGATAACATCGAATATAAAACAAAGGATTTCAAAACTTTTACCTTAAGCCAGTATAGAAAAGCCGGTGATGAATGGAAAGGAGTAGAAAAACCTAGAAAATAAATCAAAAAGTCCTGTGAAATCTCGCAGGACTTTTTTAATTTTATATGGATTTCATGATCTAAGGATCAGACCGCTTAAAGCAAACAAGTTCTTCAAATAAAAATAAGCCTGGATATTTTCAATGTTCAGCCTATACAAAATGACAGAAACAAGCATACAACAGACATCCATAAAAAAAATACTTCCCCTGATTCTGGCCACTGCTATTTTTATGCAAATGCTGGATTCAACTATTCTGAACACTTCCCTGCCTGCTATTGCTAAAGACCTGAAAGAGTCTCCGCTTAACATGCAGAACGCCATCATCAGCTATGTTCTGACATTAGCCGTTTTTATGCCCGCCAGTGGATTTCTGGCAGACCGGTTTGGAACAAAAAAAGTATTTATCTTTTCATTAATCCTCTTCAGTTTAGGCTCACTATTTTGTTCCCTTTCTCAAAATCTCACCCATTTGGTTATTTCAAGAGTTGTTCAGGGAGTTGGAGGAAGCCTGATGACTCCTGTAGGAAAACTGGCATTGATCAAAACATTTGACAAAAATGAACTGCTCAAAGCCATGAATTTCGCTATCATCCCGGCACTTATCGGTCCTGTACTCGGTCCATTAGTAGGAGGTTATATGGTAGATTATCTTTCCTGGCACTGGATCTTTCTGATCAATATTCCAATTGGTTTTTTAGGAATTATTTTAGGATTGAAATTCATGCCCAATTACAAATCCGATGATGTTGATTTTGATTTAAAAGGTTTTCTGATTTTTGCAGCTGCTTCCCTCCTGCTTTCTGTCTCATTGGAACTCTTTGGAGACATGCAGAATATTACACCGGTCTTACTGGTGTTTATCATGGGATTTCTGTTTCTGTACTATTATTACAAACATGCAAAAAGAGGAGGAAATCCTATTTTCCCATTAAATCTTTTTCAGGTAAGAACTTTCCGTGTGGGTATTGTAGGAAACCTGGCCACCCGATTGGGAATCAGCTCTGTTCCGTTATTGCTTCCGCTGATGATTCAGGTTGCCTATAAACAGTCTGCAGTAACTTCGGGCTGGATCATTGCTCCCATGGCTTTAACGGCCATCTTCGGAAAATCCTCTGTTATAAAAATTTTAGATAAATATGGCTACCGTCAGACTTTAATGGTGAATACATTTATCATCGGAACATTAATATGTCTTCTCGCCATTCCGAACATTCATACTTCCCTATACTGGTTTGTTCCCATTATTGCGGTGTTAGGCTTTTTCAACTCGATACAGTTCACCTCCATGAACACCATTTCTATTGCTGATCTTCGAAATTTTCAGACCAGCAGCGGAAACTCATTAATTTCCGTTAATCAGCAATTAGCCATCGGTTTCGGAATTGCCTTTGGACTGATTGTTTTAAAACTATTTGAAAATACAGATCTGATTAAAGGAGAAATTCACAACGCATTCCGGTTAACCTTTCTCACGGTAGGAATACTGACAATTTTGTCCGGATTTGTTTTCAGAAGACTGCATATTTCGGATGGAAAGAATATGAAATCTAAGGAAGAATAGCCCCCAATCCGACCTTTTACTTTTCATATTTTACTCCCCTACGAACTTAACACAGATCAATGCTTTTCGCATATAACAATGGTAATTTTGTTTACATAAATCAACAATGTGATGGCAACTAAAAAAATAGAAATCGTAGTATCTCCAAGACCTGCACACTTTGTAGGCGACGGATTCAGGGTTCATAATTTCATTCCTGGAATATCTGGATTGGATATGAAAAGAATGGATCCGTTTATTATGCTGGATTACAATTCAAAATTTCATTTCAACGGATCAGACAGGCCGAGAGGTGTCGGAGTGCATCCTCACAGAGGTTTTGAAACGGTAACCATAGCCTATAGCGGAAAGGTAGAACACCATGACAGTGCTGGCGGCGGCGGTATTATCGGTGAAGGTGATGTTCAATGGATGACAGCAGCCAAAGGAGTTCTTCACAAAGAATACCATGAAACAGAATGGGCAAAAGAAGGAGGAATCTTTCAGATGGTTCAGCTTTGGGTGAATCTTCCGGCAAAGGATAAAATGAGCTGCCCAAAATACCAGGCTATAGAAAACGCTGCAATGGAAAAAGTTGATCTGGGTGAAAATGGCTACGTAGAGGTAATTGCCGGAGAATATAATGGTCATAAAGGACCTGCAAGCACTTTTACTCCGCTCCACATGATGAATGCAAAGCTTAAGACAGGAGGAAAAGCGGAATTTAATTTCCCTGCCCATTTCAATACTGCAGCTTTGGTAATTGAAGGAAGTATTATCATTAATGGAGAAGAAACCGCTAAATCGGATCATTTTGTATTATTTAAAAATGAAGGCGAAACATTCACTATCGAAGCAAAAGAAGAAGATGCTGTTGTTTTAATCATCAGCGGAGAGCCTATCAATGAACCTATTTATCCTCATGGTCCTTTTGTGATGAATTCCAGAGAAGAAATCATGCAGGCTTTCGAGGATTTTAATACCGGAAAATTCGGATACCTGGAAGATTAAAAAGAATTAAATTTATCTTAATCTTTGATTATTCCTTTTTTTATTAACTTTATATAATGACAAACCTTATAGGTTTTATGAACCTGTAAGGTTTAATTGTTTTAATACGCAATTTCCTTCTATATAGGAAACATAGCATTTTTAGTACAAATATTATGAAACCAGAATTTGAAAATATACCTCTTGTAAAAGCCGAAAAAAGATTTGAAATAGAATTCAACGGGCATTATGCATTTATTGATTACCGTGAAACCATGCACCAGATTTCTTTAGTACATACAGAAGCAGAACCGGAACTGGCCGGAACAGGTGCAGCTGCTGCGGTAGTAGAGAAAACATTGAATTATATTGAAGAAAACGGAAAAAAGCTTCTTCCATTCTGTCCTTATGTTTTCGCTTTTATCAAAAAACATCCTGAATGGAAACGCATCGTGGATGAGAAATTTGAAGGCTATGATAAACTTTAAATCTTCATCAGAACTCATCAATTGATTAAAAAAACAATATCTTAAAAAGTATCACATTACCATGTCAAATATTGGACTTATTATTGAAGAAAAAGCAGCAGATATCGGAAATTTCCTGGTAGGAAGACTTCTTCCTTTCCGTGAGAAAAGAGCGGTTGGCCCTTTCGTGTTTATAGACCATATGGGCCCTTCAGAATTGAAAGATTATCAGAATCTTGATGTTCCGCCACACCCGCATATCGGATTATCTACATTAACTTACCTGCTGGAAGGTTCCATCTTTCACAGAGACAGTATCGGAAGTGCTATAGAAATAAAACCGGGTGCTGTTAACTGGATGACTGCCGGAAAAGGAGTTGTACATTCAGAAAGAACGCCTGAATATTTAAGACACAGTGATAAAAGACTTCACGGTTTTCAGATCTGGGTAGGTCTTCCGAAGCATCTTGAGCAGTCTGAACCTACTTTTCATCATATTGAAGCGGATGAAATTCCGGTTTGGGAAGAAGATGGTATTCAGTATAAATTAATTGCCGGCGAAGCTTTTGGAAGAACGTCTGCGGTTCCGGTGCACAGCAAATTATTTTTCCTTGAAATCAAGACAAAAGAGGCGAAGAAAATAAGCATCGGGAAAGATCTTTACGGAGAAGCAGCTATGTATGTTCTGGATGGAACCGTAACTACTGATGGAAATTCTTATGGTTCAAAACAGCTGATGATCGCCAAAGATACCAAACTTTGCGAATTTGAGATGAGTGAAAACGGAACGGTATATCTTTTCGGTGGTGAACCATTTGATGAAGAGCGTTTTATATTCTGGAATTTTGTTAACTCTGATAAAGAATTAATTGAAAAGGCAAAAGTAAACTGGAATGACCAGAATCACGAAGCATTTCCTTTGGTTCCGGGTGATGAAAACGAATATGTTCCGCTTCCAAAGGCTATTTTAAACAGAAAATAATTTCAGCTCAGATTAACATGAAAATATTAGCATTTGCCGGAAGTACGTCTTCCACTTCTATCAACAGGGAACTGGTAAAATTTGTTCTGAAAGATTTTCAGGATGAGGAAATCAATCTGATCGACCTCAACGATTTCACCATGCCAGTATTCTCTGTAGACCTTGAAAAGAAGGGTTTTCCGGAGGAAGCCCACCAGTTTTTAAAAGCTATTGAGGAATGTGATGTGATCATCTGCTCGCTGGCGGAACACAACCGTTCTTACAGCGCCGCATTTAAAAATGTCTTTGACTGGTCTTCGAGGATTAATGTAAAAGTATTCCAGAACAAGCCCATGCTGCTGATGAGCACCTCTCCCGGAGGTTATGGCGGCGGAAATGTAATGAATACGGCCAAAACATTTTTCCCTCAGTTTGCAGCAGACATCAAGGATACTTTTTCACTGCCTAAATTTTACGAAAATTTCGATTTGGAAAGCGGTGTGATCAACCCCGATATGCTGAATGATCTGAAAAGTAAAATACAAAATTTTAAAAATCAAGTTAAAACGAATGACTAAAGGAAGACTTGAGGCTTTCAGTGACGGTGTTCTTGCTATTATCATCACTATTATGGTACTTGAACTTAAAGTACCGGAAGGAAACAGCTGGGCAGACCTCAAACCTCTCCTTCCTAAGTTTCTGGCCTATATTTTCAGTTTTATTTATGTAGGAATCTACTGGAACAATCATCATCACCTGTTTCAGACGGTAAAGAAAGTAAATGGAGCCGTCCTTTGGGCTAATCTTCACCTTCTGTTCTGGCTTTCTCTGATGCCTGTTGCTACGGAATGGATCGGGGCTACCGGTTTTGCAAAAAATCCTGTTGCGGTCTATGGTATCGGTCTCATTATGTCGGCTATTGCTTATACGATTCTGGAACATAGCATCATCAGGTTTGAAGGTGAAGAATCAAAGCTGAAAGAAGCTATTCATTCGAAATATAAAGAGTATATCTCCATTATATTTTATGTCCTTGGAATCGCAACTTCATTTTTTTATCCTTATATTGCCATAGGTTTTTATTATATCGTGGCTCTTATATGGCTGATTCCGGACCGAAGAATTGAAAAAATATTAAAAGAAAATTGATATGGAAACACACGAATATCCTAACGGTAACATTACCGTCATCTGGCAGCCTAAGAAATGTACTCACTCTGCCATATGCGTAAAAACACTTCCGAAAGTCTACAATCCTAAAGAAAGACCCTGGATAAAAGCAGAAAACGCCAATCCCGAAGAACTTAAAAATCAGATCGACTTATGCCCTTCCGGTGCATTAAGTTATAAATTCAATACAGAAAAATAATGGCGATAACCGTAAAAGCAAGTCTGGGAAAAACAAAATATTATACAGAAGTAACAGCTGGCGAAAATACAATCATTACGGATGAACCGATTGATAAAGGCGGACAGAACAAAGGTCTTAATCCTATGGAAATCCTGGCTACATCACTGGCAAGCTGTACAGCAGCTACCTTGAGAATGTATATTGAAAGAAAAGAATGGGACGTGGAAAACATTCATGTTGAAGTAGAGCTTGAAAATTTTCCATTAACAAAAAGAGCCGTATTCAAAAGAGACATCAGTTTTGAAGGTGTTCTGGATGATGAGCAGCTGAAAAGACTGCACACTATTGCGGACGCATGCCCTGTTCATAAAATATTAACCAACGACATAGAAATACTAACTAAATTCTCATAACATGATCGAAGTAAAACAAAACAACGACGAAAAACACGGAAGTTTTGAAGCTTTCACAGATGGAAGACGCGCAGGAATGATGACGTATACCTGGGCCGGAGAAGAAAGATTTATTATAGACCACACCGAGGTGGAAGAAGCCTACAACGGAAAAGGTGTGGGCAAGGAAATGCTTCTGGCTGCGGTAGATTTTGCCAGAAAAAATAATAAGAAAATTATTCCCCTCTGCCCTTTTGCTAAAGCAAGTTTTCAGAAAAGTGAGGAACTTCAGGATGTTTTAGTGAATTAGTCACTGTATTACACCCTTACAATACAACCCTTTCAGAACAGTCTCTGGAAGGGTTGTATTTTTAATAAAAAACATTGACTGAAAGCAAATTAACAATTGCAATCTGTTATGAAATGAACAGGATTTTAAATTCATGAGCCACGACTGATCTTTTTTATATATTTGCTAAAATTTAAAAATCAAGAATGAATCCAGGAACTATCCTTTTGTTATTTGTTTTCGTCTATTTTATCGGTCTTTTGGTGATTTCTTATTTCACCAGCCGGAATTCGGACAACCAGTCTTTTTTTATCGGTAACAAAAAGAGTAAATGGTGGCTCGTAGCATTCGGTATGATAGGAACCAGCTTAAGCGGGGTTACTTTTATTTCCGTTCCGGGAACAGTCGGAAAAATGACCGGCTCAGAATATATTTACGGAGGTTTTGAGTACTATATGATGGTGATCGGTTTCTTCATCGGATATTTTATTGTTGCAGCAATATTGCTCCCACTCTATTATAAGATGAACCTGACGTCTATTTACACGTATCTGGGAAAAAGATTCAATGTGGAGGCGCATAAAATAGGTTCTATCTTTTTTATTATTTCAAGAGCCATTGGAGCTACCGCAAGATTATATCTGGTAGTGAATGTTTTACAGATATTTTTACTTGAAGGATTGGGAGTCCCATTCTGGGTAACTTCTCTTGTACTTCTGTTAATGGTACTTCTGTACACTTTTGAAGGCGGTGTAAAGACCATCGTTATTACAGATACGCTGCAGACTTCTTTTATGATCATCAGTCTTGTAGCATGTATTGTTTATATTTTATCCAATCTGAATCTATCGTTTGGGGAAGCGTATACCATTCTGGAACAGAAAAATTACACTCATTTCATCAATTTTGATCCTAATTCCAAAACTTTTTTCCTGAAAACAATTCTGGGTGGAATTTTCATTACCATTGCTATGACAGGATTAGATCAGGAAATGATGCAGAAAAATATATCTGTGGACAACCTTAAGAATTCAAAGAAAAACATGCTGACCTTTGCGGGGACGCTTCTTATTGTGAATCTTGCATTCTTATTTCTGGGAGGATTGTTATACCTTTTTGCACTGCAGCATGGTGCAGAATATAGAACTATAAACGGTGAAACAGTCACAAATATTTTCGGATTTAAAGATACTGCCGGAAACATTAAAAACGTAATGGGAGACGATCTTTTCCCGGCTTTATCACTTCAGGGTTACTTCCCTATGGCTATTTCTGTTATTTTCATTATTGGATTAATTTCTGCTTTATTTCCGTCTGCAGACGGAGCTTTAACTGCTGTAACTAGTTCATATTGTGTAGATCTATTAAACCTTAATGAGGATAAAACCAAAACTGAAAAAGAGAAGAAACGTCTCCGTATGAAAGTACATTTAACATTCACTGTCGTTTTCTTCATCCTGATCATGGTTTTCAAAGCATTGAATGATAAATCTATTGTGTATCTGATCATGGAAATTGCAGGATATACCTATGGACCGCTTTTAGGGCTTTTCGCCTTTGGAATTTTCACAAAGTTCCAGATTTCAAGAAAATATTCAATTCTTGCGGTGACTATTTTAGCCCCAATCCTGACGTATTTAATCAATCTTGCTGTTACCACTTATACAGATTATAAAATTGGTGTAGAACTGATTGTTCTTAACGGATTGCTGACCTTCATCGGTCTGTGGCTGGTAAAAAACAAACAACATTTAAAAGTCGTTTAATACTTTATAAAGCATAAAAAAGGCTGTTTTCAATGAAGACAGCCTTTTCTTTTGATGGGAATCAATTGAAACAGATTATTCTTTAATCCACTTAATTGTTTTCTCCAAATTCTTAGATTTAACCTTGATCAGATAGTCGCCTTTAACCAAATGAGATAAGTCAAAAGTACCTTTCTTATCATGATTCAATTTATTATTTGCCTGAGTGAATACTAATTTGCCGCTTACGTCGTATACTGTAATATCATATACTTCATTTGAACTGGTGAATTTCACATTCAGTAATCCTTTACTTGGATTAGGATATACTACAAACACATCTTTATTGGCAGCAGTCTCGTTCACACCCAATGTCTGAGTGATAGTGAAGTTAACAGGATTAATATTATAGAAGACGTTCGTTTCTGCCGCCACCATAATTCTGGCCTGTGTAGTATTTACGTTTGGAATAGTGATTGTCTCAGAACCATCATTTGGAGTGGAAGCCAGGATCAGGATAGGATACGTAAGACCACCGTCTGTGGAAAGGTAAATATTAACAGTAGCTGCATTCACCGGAGATGCAGTTGTATTGGCTACATTCCATGTTACTGTCTGAGTAGAATTACCTATCCAGTTTACGGCTGTAGCAGGTGCAGTTACGTTAAAAGGCCCCGAATTTCCATCAACAGTAATAACAGCATCATCATTGGCTACTCCTGCACAACCCGCATTATTATCTCTTACAGTCAGCCTGAACTCCATCGTTCTTGCATAAGATGGTCTAACCTCTCCTTTGGAAACAGTACCATTGATTACATCGGTAAGTTTCGGGAAATATCTGTAAGGAACGGTTACAGGCATAAATGATCTGAATATAGCAGCATTTCCTGATGGCGTATTCCAGTCCCCTGCCGGCCCTGCATCATTCTGCTCCCAGCAATAGGTAAGTGGATTATTTTCAGTATCTGTTGCAGAGCCTGTTAACTTAAATGGGGTTCCTTTTGGGATTGTATAATCATTTCCTGCATTAACAGCAGGCGCAGTATTAGCCACTGCTGTTGTCACTTGACATGTGAGAGACTGAACTTCTGAAGTAATGGATTCAAACGAGTTCGTATGAAAAATAGGAATACTATTAGAGCCTAAATCATTGGTACTTCCACAAATCCCGGCATATGCCATAATCGTAATTCCACTTCCGGGTTCTACAGCATGGGAAGCCTCACGATTTCCTCCTCCACAGCTTTCTGTTGTTGCATTAAAAGTATGCGGAGCCCCAAACTGGTGTCCCATTTCATGGGCTACATAATCAATATCGTAAGGATCACCCACTGGGTTTTGTGAACCGGTAATTCCGTTGGCCTTGTATGAAGAATCACATATACCCGAACCAGCTAATCCACCACCTCCGGTACTAAAGGTATGTCCTATTTCATAATTAGCTGTTCCTATTATTGAGTCGATTACCGTTTGACTTTCATCAATTAGTATATCTGCATCATCATTTCCTGTGAAAGGATCATTTGTATTACTTACAAATATAATATTGTTTTCAGTAGGAATGAGGATCAATCTTACAGCAACCTCTTGTTCGTATACTCCATTTACCCTGTTTACAGTTGTTACAATAGCAGACAAAGTTTGTGCAATAGTAGGAGCAGCTGATCCTGTTGCTGCTTCTGCATATTCGTGCGTACAGGCTACCGCTAACCGAAAAATCCTAATTTGATTTCCTACGCCTGGAACTATTGTTTTTTGGACGTTTTTTTTTCCTGATTTAAAATTCTCATCTTTTGATCCACAGCCTCTTTGCTTTTTATCAATTAAATCACCTGTTTTGTAAATGATATAATTATTGATATCCTGTTTTGCGTAAGGATCAATGTAAGTATCTTCTGATACTATTGATTTTATCTGAGCGTGGAATCCTAACTCTGTAAAATCGAGTTTTATAGTAGCATATTGATCATCTACACCCTGCCCTGTCAGCGTGATAATTTGGGGAAACTTACCGGCTAACTCCGGAGCCATTACTGAGGATTTCCATATTCTGAATTTAGCTTTAGTTCCATCAGACATTGGCAAAACAATAATTGGGGCATTATCTTTACGTTCATTATCTCTCAGCTCCGGAATTGAAGCCAGATAGCTTTTCAAGCCAGCTACATCCAACTTATAGGTAAGAAATTTTTCGGGCTGTACCGTTCTGCTTTTAAATTCTGTTTTAAGTGTACGTTCACTGATTTCAGTAAAGAAATCCTGAGCTTTTCCTAGAGAAATTGATAAAATGAATATCCCTAAATAAAATAATTTTTCAATTTTCATATGATAATGTTTTAAAAAATTTAAATATAAGAATAAAAATCATAACACAATGAATAACAGTATTTTACAAGCAAAAACCTCTATAATCAACATAAAATATAGCAAATACTACGATTCGAAAAATAATTATCCATTAATTCACATTAATCATTAAAATCTTTTAAGCTTGTATTTTCTGAAAAGCCCCCAAAAACCAGATTTCCCCATGGGTTTCAATTCAAATAAAAAAGACTGCTTTCAATTGAAGGCAGTCTTTTTTACTTTGATCAAATGAAATAGATTATTCTTTAATCCATTTGATTGTTTTCTCCAGATTCTTAGATTTAACCTTAATCAGATAATCTCCCTGAACAAGGTGCGACAAGTCAAAAGTACCTGTCTTATCATGATTCAATTTATTATTAGCCTGAGTGAACACTAATTTACCGCTTACGTCGTAAACTGTAATATCATACACTTCATTTGAATTGGTAAATTTCACATTCAGAAGTCCTTTGCTTGGATTAGGATATACTACAAACACCTCTTTATTGGCCGCGGCCTCATTAACGCCCAATGTCTGAGTGATGGTAAAGTTGATTGGATTAATGTTGTAGAAAACATTCGTTTCTGCCGCCACCATAATTCTGGCCTGTGTAGTATTTACGTTTGGAATAGTAACAGCTTCAGAACCGTCATTGGGAGTAGAAGCCAGAATCAGGGTAGGATATGTAAGACCGCCATCTGTTGAAAGATAAATATTGACAGTAGCAGCATTCACAGGAAATGCAGTTGTATTGGCTACATCCCATGTTACTGTTTGCGTTGAATTACCCGCCCAGTTTACTGCCGTTGCAGGCGCAGTGACATTAAAAGGTCCGGAATTTCCATCAACGGTAATAATAGCATCATCATTGGCTACCCCAGCACAACCCGCATTATTATCTCTTACAGTCAGCCTGAACTCCATCGTTCTTGCATAAGATGGTCTAACCTCTCCTTTGGAAACAGTACCATTGATTACATCGGTAAGTTTTGGAAAATATCTGTAAGGAACGGTTACAGGTACATATGATCTGAAAAGAGGAGCATTTAATGTTGGAGCATTCCAGTCACCTGCCGGTCCTGTATCATTCTGTTCCCAGCTGTAAGTAAGTGGATTGTTATCAATATCCGCAGCAGATCCTTCTAATCTGAACGGTGTGCTTTTAGGAATGGTATAATCACCTCCCGCATTTACTGTAGGAGCGAAATTGTTGCTGGGAAGTGTTACCTGACATGTTGTTGACTGAACTTTTGTCGTAATAGATTGGTATGATTTGGTATGGAACGTAGGAATACTGTTAGCAGCTAAATTATTAGTACTTCCACAGATTCCTGCATACGCCATAATGGTAATTCCACTTCCTGGCTCTACTGCATTGGCTGCACTACGGTTTCCATTACAACTGCCTGTAACAGCATTAAAAGTATGAGGACCTCCAAACTGATGTCCCACCTCATGGGCAACATAATCAATATCATATGGATCTCCCACTGGATTAGGAGAACCGGTAATTCCTCTTCCTTTATTGGAGTTGTTACAGATTACTCCCAATCCAGCCAATCCGCCACCTCCGGTACTGAAGGTATGACCAATATCATAATTGGCATTTCCTATCAGTAAATCAATCTGAGTCTGGCTTTCGTTAATTAATGTTCCGGCGTTATTATTTCCGTTAAATGGATCTGTAGCTGCATTGGTAAAGACTACATTGGCTTCGTTATCAACTAATATCAATCTTGAAGCTACTTCCTGTTCATATACTCCATTTACTCTGTTTACTGATGTTACAATGGCGGAAAGGGTCTGCGCAACAGTAGGTGTAGCTGAACCTGTTGCTGCTACCGCATATTCTCCTGTACAAGCCACCGCTAGTCTGAAAACTCTAATTTGCGTTCCTACGCTTGGAGCTGTGGTTTTCTGAGCGTTTTTTTTTCCGGCTGGGGTATCATATTCATCTTTTACTCCACATGATCTCGGATTTTTATCAATCAAATCACTTTTTTTGTAAATGATATAATTATTGATATCCTGTTTTGCATAAGGATCTATATAAGAATCACCAGCTACTATAGATTTTATCTGCGCATGAAAGCCCAATTCTGTAAAATCAAGTTTTAGAGTAGCATATCTGTCATCAATTCCCTGTCCTGTAAAAGTAACAATCTGAGGAAACTGGCTGGCTAATCCCGGAGCCATCACGGAAGATTTCCAGATTCTGAACTTTGCTTTCGTACCGTCAGGCATTGGTAGCACAATAATCGGGGCATTATCTTTACGATCACTGTCTTTCAATTCCGGAACTGAATTAAAATAACTTTTCATTCCCGCCACATCCAATGTATAGGTGAGTGACTTTTCCGGTTGTACGGTTCTGTTTTTAGGTTCAGCTTTAATAGATCTTTCATTAATCACCGTAAAAAAATCCTGTGCTTTTCCCAAGGAAACGGATATAATAAATATCCCTAAATAAAATAGTTGTTTAATTTTCATATATAATGGTATGTAATTTTTATTAATTTAATCCTTAGAGCCAAAAGCTAAAGAATAATTAGTTAAAGATTTATAATTCAAACGCTATTGAATTATAAAATTAGTTAATTTTATCAAATATTACATACTAAAATTCAAAAAAAAATGATATTCCGTAGCAAAAAACCAACAATTAAGCTACCACAAAGCATTCAGCTCAATACGCAACTCTTCTTTATTAAAATAACCGGTTTTATAGACTTTTGTATTGTAGTTATCTTTGATCCGAATGATATAAACACAATCAAAAAATAAAGAAAAAGAAATTAAAAAACCATGAAAAAAATATCTTACTCTTCATTCACATTTACAGACATCAATACTCAGGAAAATTTGAAGTATCAACATTATGAATAGAACCGTTTAAAGTCTTTAAGCCAAAGGTTGAGGCTGAAAAAGCTGCAGAAACAAAACTTATGAGCTCTGGTAGAGAGAAGAAAAACATCATAAAGGCTGTTAAAGGCAGAAAAATTATCAGATCATATCCAATCCGGGTTTTTATATCCGGATTTTTGTATTTCCGTAAGCCGGCAAAAAATTGTAAATTCGCATGCAAATAAATCAGATATAATGAGTAAAAGTATTGAAGAGTTAAAAACTCTTACTACGCAGATCAGAAGAGACATTTTAAGAATGGTTCATGCTGTAAATTCAGGACACCCTGGTGGAAGCTTAGGTTGTACAGAATTCTTCACAGCCCTTTATGGCAGAGTGATGAACTATAAACTTCCTTTCACAATGGAAGGCAAAAATGAAGATCATTTTTATCTATCAAACGGACACATTTCTCCGGTATTCTACTCTACTTTAGCAAGATTTGGTTTCTTCCCTGTGGAAGAACTGAGTACTTTCAGAAAATTAGATTCAAGATTACAAGGGCATCCAACTACTCATGAAGGACTTCCGGGAATCAGAATCGCATCAGGATCTCTTGGACAAGGACTTTCTGTAGCTCTGGGAGTGGCTGATGGAAAAAAGCTGGATGGTGATCAGTCTCTTGTTTACTCTCTTCACGGAGACGGTGAGCTTCAGGAAGGTCAGATCTGGGAAGCATTGATGTATGCAGCTGCCAAAAAAGTGGATAATATCATTTCTACAATTGACTATAACGGTCGCCAGATTGATGGTGATACAGATGATGTATTAAGCTTGGGAAATCTTCATGCTAAACTGGAAGCATTCGGATGGATTGTTCTGGAAGAAAAAAATGGTAATGATCTTGAAGCTGTGATTGCAATCCTTGAGAAGGCAAAAACAGAAACCGGAAAAGGAAAACCGGTAGCCATTCTTCTTCATACAGAAATGGGTTACGGAGTTGATTATATGATGGGATCTCATGCATGGCATGGTAAAGCTCCTAATGACGAACAGTTGGAAACAGCATTCAAGCAATTATACCTAGAAGCTCCGGCTGATTACTAATATCTTAACCTCTCTATTAATAAAATAAAAATGAAATATACATATACAGAAAAAAAGGATACTCGTTCAGGATTCGGGGCAGGATTAGCTGAACTGGCTGACAAAAATCCTAATGTAGTAGCACTTTGCGCAGACCTTATCGGTTCTTTGAAGATGGAGAAATTCATTGAGAAGGCTCCGGAAAGATTCTTTCAGATTGGTATTGCAGAAGCAAACATGATGGGAATTGCGGCTGGTCTTAGTATCACAGGAAAAATTCCTTTTACAGGAACTTTCGCTAACTTCTCTACTTCAAGAGTATATGACCAGATCCGTCAGTCTATCGCTTATTCTAATAAAAATGTAAAAATCTGTGCATCTCACGCGGGTCTTACTTTGGGAGAGGATGGAGCTACTCACCAGGTTCTTGAAGATATCGGTATGATGAAAATGCTTCCTGGAATGACAGTAATCAATACTTGTGACTACAACCAGACTAAAGCTGCGACTCTTGCGATTGCAGATTTTGAAGGTCCTGTATATTTAAGATTCGGAAGACCGGTAGTTCCTGTATTCATCCCTGAAGATATGCCTTTCGAAATTGGAAAAGGAATTATGCTTCAGGAAGGTACTGATGTAACGATTGTTGCGACAGGACACCTTGTATGGGAATCTCTTGTAGCTGCTGATGAGCTTGAAAAAGAAGGTATTTCATGTGAGGTTATCAACATTCACACGATCAAACCTCTTGATGAAGAGATCATTTTAAAATCTGTTGAAAAAACGGGTAAAATTGTAACAGCTGAAGAACATAACTACCTTGGTGGTTTAGGAGAATCTGTTGCGGGTATGCTTGCAAGAAAAAGACCTACAAGACAGGAGTTTGTAGCGGTAAATGATACTTTCGGAGAGTCTGCCACACCGGCAGAATTGATGAAGAAGTATAAAATTGATGCTGCTGCAGTAAAAGAAGCTGTAAAGAAAATTTTAGCTTAATATAAGTCTTTTATATAAAAAAAATCCGGCGTTTTCCTCCGAAACCGCCGGACTTTTTTTTTACGCATAGCCTCTTCTGGTCCGAATATTCTTTTTCCAAAAGGTTTCAGCACACCATCTTTCAGATTTTCCACTTTTAAAGATTATGACAAAAACAATTCAAGATGTTTGGGTGCATTAATTTCTTTAATCCTTCTTTGATGATTTTATAGAACTCTGCTGACCAGCCGGAATTCCAGACAAACTGTGAAAAATTCCGTTTTTATGAGTGGTATGATATCCCAATAGCTGGTGATTGAATCATCAGACATATCATGCTGTTCAATTCCTTTATTCAAGTAAAAGATTTACAACAGAAATATTGGAGTTAATAATTTCATTAGGGTCATTACTTTTATAAGAGGCTTCTGAGGCAATTATTTTACCGGGCTTCATATCTATATATTTGAAGTGTTTTTTTAATTCTTCATATTTTTAATTGCCCCAGGTAGCCATCCAGTTCAGATATTCACTTTTGTATTCATTATCATTAAGTCTGATGATAAGATCTTTAAGATCCTTCTTCTCAAATTCATAATCTGAAACCGTGAAAATCAGGAAAATATCTTTTCCTGTGATCCCGGTAAAAAAGTTCTCATTTTTAAGCTTTTCCAACACTTCAATGCAGGTAGAATATAACTTAGCCTGAAAGCCATCAAACCACAGATCATCGTCATCGTGTTTCTTAAGTTCTTCTCTCAGTTGAGTGCAGATCAGATCAAATTCTCTATTGGCTTCTACCATTTCGTAAGTCCATTCTGCCGGTTCATATTTAAAATAAAGAGCATCGTCCTCATCTGCATTCTCCATTACTTTCAATGTATTGGCAGCAGGACAAACCGTCATTGCTCCCTCATCGCTGTACAGAGCAAAACTGTAAACTCCCTCTGCCCCATGTTTTTCATACACTTCTAAAAAAGCTTTTCTGGCTGCATATTCAATCTGTTGTTTCACAATTTCAAAATTCATACTTCTTTTCTTTTTTAAAATGGGTGGTAAAATTACCTTTATCCTTTTGATTCAGCACATTATCTTCTTATAAAGGCTGTTCAATTTCATGATTATGGCTATCTTATTTTAGGACTTTTGATGGATTTGGAATGAAAAAGTATCAAAACTTAAATTTTCTTTGTAGGGATTCATAAGTTTTCACAAAGAATTCGGCAATCATTTTTTTGTATTTTTTATATGCAAATTCATATATAAATTGTGATCCTATTTGCTCTGTATGCAATTCTTACACATACTCAAGTTGATTAAGTATTTTGCACAATAGAAAATAATTCAGTTTCTATTTCACTTGTTACAAATTCATTTTTTTAGTATATCTATAAGGCTCTTATAATTTTAAAAGAATTCATTTTTTATTAAAATTCTTTTATATAAGCATAAGTGCAATCTGTACAATTGTACACATAAAAAAGCAAACTGAAAAAAACAAAAAAATTACACATTTTATCCCATATAAGTGATGTAAATATTTATAGTTTTATCCCATCAACGTTGATGAAATACATTCTTAAAATTTAAAGTGCAAGTGTACAGTGCATGATAAATAGGTAGAATTATCCGCCCTAAGCCAGGGTTTATTTAACACAAATGAATAACATAAACAACAAAATTACCAACATGAAAAAATTAAAAGGAATGAAGAGAGATTTCTCTTCTTTGGAAAACAAGAAACTGAAAGATCTTAAAACAATTCAAGGAGGCAGCTATAATGTTAAATCTAACGTTTCCGTTGGAGAAGGCTGTGAAGAATATGATACCTATACAAGCCCAGGAGGCACATATATAGGTAGAATTACTGTGTGCAATCCAACACAGTCAGTAGACTAATGTATGGAGGGCTCTGCCCTCCTTTTTCATTCTTCAAGTTAATTTTCTTTATAGGCATATGAAACAATATACTTACTATATCCTATTATTTATTTTGACCTCTTTATTATCTTGCAAAAACCGGGAAGTGAACTACATTACTTATTACAACAGAGTAAATGAAATTGACAGTATTTACAGAATGGCTAATAAACCTGCACAAGCCATAAAAAAATTCAAAAAATTATTTCAGAAGTATGAACCTAAAAACCAGGAGCTTACTGAAGAATATAAAACCTATATTAAGCTTGCAGATCAGTATCACAAAAACTTTGGTGGAAAAAAGAGTCTTTATAAACTTATTATATTGGTAGCTCCCTATCCTAATGAATATAAAAAGCTTTATCCGCTTTGCAAGAAATATGGGATAGATAGTCTGGAAGCAGACCAAAAAGTAGTCGACTGGAAAAAGAGTCTGAATAAAAGACTAATAGACTCCTTTAGTATTGCTATGATCCGTGACCAGGAGGGAAGACCAGAAAATATAGCCCTTGTAAATAAGAACATTGAAAAAAATGCAGATCTTTTTTTCTGGACATTTGAACATTATGGATTTCCTGATGGACAAAAAATAGGCAGATTAGGAAACAATGACATTTTCATTGCTATGCCTACGTTGTTGAGCCATATGATTGGCTCAAAAAAATATCCTGAATTCAGAAAAAAATTATTCGAATATGTAAAATCAGGCAATTGTTCTCCTCAAGAATATGCCTTAATGTCCGACACATATGACTACTATAGAAATACTGCTGTACGATACAGCTTAAGGAACAATAACGAGGATTCTGTTCGGATTAACCGCAACCGAAAAAGTATTGGACTTCCTAGTATAAAGCATTCATCTAAAATCAGAAAAGATAAAATTAAGAAAAAATGATTCTTATTCTTTCTACCAATCAGGAAACAACAACAAATGAAGTTATTAAGTGGCTCAAAGCATTAGGTAAAGCCTTTATTCGTATACATGAAGATGAAATTTTTGAAATAAAAGAATATCAAAAAAGAATCTTTTTGAAAAGTCAAAGACATAGTTTTTTTATTGATGATATTACCAGTGTTTGGTATCGAAGAGGAGGACTACAATTTATAAGAAAAGAATATGATAACCCTTCGATTAATGCTTATATGAATGAAACTCAATATTGGCTTGAAGATTATGTTATAAAAACGCTTGAGACAAAAAAACATATTAATAAGCAAAGCAACAGTCATTTGAATAAACTTTTAGTACTTGAACAGGCAAAAAAAGCAGGCTTGAAAGTCCCGGAATACTACTTGGCAGAAAACACAGATCAGCTAATTGTGAATAAGACTATTACAAAATCTATTGCTGAAAATATAATATTAAAATCAGTTGATAATTTTTCTGAAGGCATTTTGTATACTTCACTTGTTATAGAAAAGGAAAAGGAAAATTTCTTTATTACCTTTTTTCAGGAGATGATTGAAAAAGATTTTGAAGTACGAGCCTTTTATCTTGATGGTAAAATATGGGCTACTGCCATTTTTTCTCAAAATGATAAGAAAACCCAAATCGATCATAGAAAATATAATCATGAGATGCCCAATCGGAATGTTAGATATAACCTTCCCAAAGAGATTGAAGAAAAAATACATACCCTTATGCAACAACTCAATATAAACTGTGGCTCACTTGATTTTATAAAAAACAAAAATGATTTTTACTTCTTAGAAATAAACCCTGTTGGTCAGTTTTTAGGATTATCTGCAATTTGTAATTATTTACTTGAAAAAGAAATAGCAGAATACTTATGAAAAAGAAATTCAAAGAAAAAAATAAGCTTCCTCTTATTCTAAAGTATATAGAAAACTTTAGAGATGCTTCAGTTGAAATACAAGATAGCCATAAGATTAATTATGTTACCTCTATAGAATATCAAACTGATTTTTTAATGAGAATAAAACCTACAAAGTCACTTATAAGATTACTATGAAGCATTTCAATTTATTCAGCAATATCTTAATAACAAGAGGTGCAGGCAGAATACTCATTTCTGATCTGCAAAGAAATACATCCGAATTATATCCTTTAGAATTTTATGATATTATAGAAGAATTAAAAATAAAATCTATAGACGAAGTATTGTCTGAATATGATTATGAATCCAAAGAAATTTTTCAGCAGTATATGAATTTACTTTTAGAAAAAGAATACGGATTTATTACCGAAAATGATTGGGACAGAAATTTTCCACCTCTCTCTTATGAACATCATGAAGCCAATGCTATCACTAATCTCTTTATCGAAATGGAAGATATTGAGCTTATAAAGACAATATATCCGTCAATAGAAAATCTTGGGATTAAGCATTTGGTCATTTACAGTCTGAAACCATTAACAGTAAAGGAATTCATAGAAATTGACAAAACTTTTAAAACCTCAGTTTTATCAGGAATAGAAATTTTCTCACCATTTCACCAGGAAGTCAACCTATCTTTTATACAGGCTCTTCAACAAAATACAGTCAGAATATACCGTCTCATTTTTTTCAATTGTTCGAAACCTCCTTTCAAAGCTAAAGATGAATATAGATTCTCATTACATTTTGTGAAAGATGATCTGAAGATATCTGCATGTGGAAAAGTGGAACTGAAGTACTTCAATACCAATATTAATAAAGTGATAGAAGCCGTTAACCATAATTCCTGCCTGTATAAAAAGATAGGTATTGATAAAAAGGGCAACATCAAAAACTGTCCGCTGATGAATGAGAGCTTTGGAAATATCTATCAACAAAACCTTGAAGAAGCTATCAATCACCCTGATTTCAGAAAATACTGGAACCTCACTAAAGACCAAATTGAAATATGTAAAGACTGTGAGTTCCGTTACATCTGCACAGACTGCCGGGCATATACTGAAAACTCTCTAAAAAACAAAGAAGGACTGAATATATCAAAACCTCTGAAATGCGGCTATAATCCCTATACAGGCTTGTGGGATGACTGGTCTGAAAATCCTTTAAAACAAGAAATTTTCCATGCTCTTGAACTCAGATAATTTTTTTTTTCATTGCCCTTGTTAATTGAGAACCGCTTTTAAATTAAATTTAAAAGCGGTTTGTTATATTATTCTAATTAAGCTTTACTTAAAAAACTTCCATTTCGGGATAATGGCAAGCATTCCGAAACCTGTAAACAGGAAAAGATTGGTAACATCCGTATACAGAAATGTAGACAGGAAGTAATTGTGCATAAAAAAATGCAGCACCAGTAAAGCCGGAAACATAAAAATTCCTGCCTTTCTGTAGAAGAACATCAGCACCAGCCCTATCATCATCAGTACATCAATGGAAAAAATCACATAGAAGTACCACCTCGGAATCTGAAGGTATTCATGCTGCAGATATTCATCCACATCTATTCCAAGTCCCATTATAGTAAACAACATTAAGGCCGCAAACGCCAGTATAAATCCCCATCCTTTTTTCGGATCTTCGTCAAAATAGCTGTATTCTTCCATATCTACAAAAATAAAGAACTTATGAGAGATTTCATAAGTTCTTTTATAATTATTCGTTTAAAATTTGACTTACACAGAGATTGCGTTGATCAGTCTGTTTTTGTCACTTAAGAATTCCTCCATAGAGATCATACTTTCAGTTCTCATTACATCCTGAATATCGTCGATCTGGTAAATAATTCTTTTAGCATCATCAGTATTCTTAGCTCTTACTTTACAGAAAATATTATATTTTCCTGAAATAACGCTAGCCTCTATTACGTTAGGGATAGTTGACAATTCTTTCAATACTTCCTGAGTACGGTTGGATTTTGTCAAAAGGATACCTATGAAAGCTGTAAAGTGATAATCCAGCTTACCATAATCAATGTTAAGAGATGATCCCAAAATAATACCTGCATCTTCCATCTTTTTCACTCTTACGTGAATTGTTCCAGCAGAAACATCCATCTGCTTTGCAATTTCAGTAAAAGGCATTCTTGTGTTTTCTACTAAGAAATCAAGAATCTTCTTGTCTATTTCGTCCAGTTGATAGTTCATATTAGTTAAATTACAATTTCTTTAAAAAATCTATGTATTTTTTGCAAATTTACGAAAAATAATTTAACTAAAAAATATATATCAAATATTAACAATAATTAACACAGATGATAAAAATCATTAAAATATTCTAATTATTTACCATTCGATTTTATTGAATCTGTTTTTATTTCACCTTTTGCATCTGAAGTTTTTTTGTCTTTTTTCTTCTTTTTAAACAAAGAATTGAAGCTTTTACTCCACACTACCCCTCCGCCATAAGCTTGATTAGCAGAACCGTTTGTACTCACCATTCCGATGTTTGTAGGTTTGGAATACGCACGTATTACCAAAGAACCGTCATTCTTTTTAGACAGATCATATTCTACAGATCCTTCCGTGGAAAGATAATTATTCTGTGCCCCATCTGTTTTTGATAATGGAATACCCAAACCAGTCTTGATATTGACTCTTGGCGAAAGCGCTACACTCACACCGGCATTGGCTCTGTCTCCAAAATTAGAGTTCTGATCTCCTTTTACATAATTAAGGTCTATCTGGAATTCGTTACTCATTGTATTAAGAACAGATCCCAGCTGTTTCAAAAGCATATTATATCCGGAAGATTCTGCTACATTTCCCACATTTACATCAAATCCACCTGTATTGGATACGTTAAAGGTACTCAATAGCAATACAGATCCGAACTGGAGAACCTTCTCTCCTTCCTGGCTCATTTTCGCGGCCAGTGTTTCTCTCACCTGGCTGGATACATCCATTGCCGTTACATTAAGATCAATCTGAGGGTCTACCAGCGATTGGGTAATATGAGCCTGCAGCAATATACTGATGGGCTGTAGTTTTCCCATACTTAGATATTCTCCTGCATTGGATACCATTCTGACATAGTTGGCATTAATATCCAGCATAGGCTTCATTGCATCACCATCCCATCTGATACTGCTGTTTCTTTCAATCTGGAATGTCTTATTAAGAATAGCCTTAGAAACAAATGTTCCGTTATCTACTTTATAGGTACCGTTCATGGCTATATTGCCCTGTCTGTTCATATGGAACCTCAACGGATCAGCAGATCCTTTTACCGTAATATTCCCTACATCATCTCCTACCAGTACATTTACAGTAGTTCCTTTATCAACAGCCAGATTGAAGTCAATGTTCATATTGGCTCCCGTTTTTTTCTTTTCCTCCAGGGTAATCAACCCATCTTTTCCTTCTTTCAGGAATCTCAGCATTTTAAATTCTTCTACATTGGAAGTAGAACTGGAATTAAAGGTAAAGGTACTTCCGTTAAGTGCCTTCATATTAGGAGTTGTTATACTTAATCCCGAAACAGGTCCGTCTACGTAAAGATCTCCCTGCCCGTACACTCTTCCCCAAAAGAGATCAAAATCTTTTTGTGTGGTATTCAGCATCAGCAGGTTGTCTGCTCTCATTACGAGAGACACCCCCATTGAAGAAAGGGTTTCAAACTGAATTGCCCCGGAGATATTCCCTTTGGAATTGGTTCTTCCGTCGTGTACTTCAACATTATTGAGGATCGCAAGTCCTTTGGTAAGCTGAATCACAGTATCATCAAATGAATAATCTACTCCGGTAAACAAAAGTTTTAATCCAAAATCTTTTAGAGCAATATCTCCGCTATAATCAAGATTGTTAAGCTTTCCATTGATTTTAAGATCTCCTGTTGCTTTTCCACGAAGGTTGCCAAAAATAGTCTGCACAAACTGCTGTGTAAATGCCAGGTCAAAATCACGCATTTCTGCAGTAAGATCAATAATCGGCGAAGAGGTATTATTATTAACCGTTCCTGTCAGATTAAGGCTGTTGTTTCCAAGTACTCCGGCAGAATGAACTTTCACATCAATATCATACACGTTCAATGAGAATCCATTGGTGGCAGAAATAGAGATATCCCCCATATCATTGCCATTCATCTTAATTTCATCAATATTAAGATCTACCAGTGGCTGCAACGTGCTTTTATCCATTTTAATCTTAACACTTCCGTTGGCAAGACCTTTAATGTCCATTGTATTTCCTCCGGATTGCATGTCCAGAAGTTTTTCCACTGCAAAATCATTAATATCCGCATCTATGTAAAAGTCTTTTGCTGATTTAAACTGTGCTTCTTTAATAAATAGAGCACTTTTATCAGAATAAACCCTCAGATTCCTGATATCAAAATCACCGGTTTTCTTTCTGTAGGTAATGGAGTGATTCAGTTCAGGACTTGTATCTATCGCCCAGGTAACTTCATTGAATTTTACCTCCGTAGGTTCAAACCTGAATACATAATCACCAGCGGCATCCGTAGACTGATCTACATTGATGGCATATTCCTTAAGCTTTTCATTAATCTCATCATCAGGACTTCCATGCTTAAATACAGTGGCTAAATGAAGGGTATTTCCGTTTTCATTATTTCCTTTAAGCTCAAAATCTTTGATCACATTTTTATTATAAATGACTCTATTGATCTTAGCGTACAATTGCTGATTAAGGTCTGCTGTGTTAATTCTAATTTTAACACTATCTACCATTGCACTATCTCTGCTTACATTCTTACGGTCATTAATTTTATAATCAGGATTGGAAGATGCCAGTGCCTGATCAGCATCTGTAATTTCTTCCTCCTTAGTCATAATATATTTTAAAGACGCTGCATCGAGATTCAGAACCAGATTGTTTGAGTTCCCGTCATATTCTCCTTCTACAAGAGCTCCTTGATTCAGTCTCAATTCAGGTAAGAAATAATTTACCAATCCCTGCTGGACATCAAACTTCAACGCAAAGTTCTGCCCACGATACAATTTTCTTGGCGGCGGTCCTACTAATATTTTCCCTACTCCATTTTCTACCATTCCTGCAAGATCTGCAAGATTGTATTTTCCCGAGATCTTGCCTGTGGCTGCTCCCGGAGCATCTACATCAATCACGCGGCCGCCCGCTTCTATAAATGTTTTTAACTTGGCATTCGGAATATTGTATTTTTGGGTGGCTGTAGCAAAGTGAAGGTTATTGGCATTCACATCCACCGTAAGATCGTTGATAGAAGACATCGCCATTTTACCTTCTATCTGGCCACTTACCACCTGAGTACCAGGTTTGTTGGTGAAGTAATTCATGTTCAGATAAGTGACATCTGCATTCACATCCATAGCGATTCTCGAAGTACTGAAATCTATCAATCCTTTCACTGTAGCTTTTGCCTGTTCATCATTAACAGTGATGAGTCCGTTATATTTTTTATGATCCAATAAACCATCCAGATACAGATTATTGATCGTTTTATCCATGATTTCAACACTTGTAATCTGTGATTTTGTCGTCAGACGCATGGTATTAACATCAAAGCTTTGTCCGTTAAGGTCAAATTTACCGGAAATTAAACCTACTGCTTTATTCTTTGTAATGACAGAGGTATTAAGGTCTTTAACATCAAGATAACCGGAATATTTTGGCATTGCAGTACTGTAGCCTGTTAGAGTAAGCTTGGAAATTTTCGCCTGTCCGATTCCCGTCATCAGATTTCCATTGTCTACGTAAATCTGATCCGGATTTACTTTTGCCGTTCCATTATATTTCAGTTTTCCGAAATCATCTGCAAAGTTCTTCATCTTTGTGGAGATGAATGAAGGCATCATAGCTTTTAAATCCTTATACGTAAAATCTGTGGAAAGATCTTTTGTTTCAATAGCAAAATTTCCTTTCAGCAGATTGTCTACCTTCATCGTTTTTGTGGCAATATTAACGTCAGGATTTCTGATCAGAAAGTTTTCCAGATGGAATTTATTCAAAGGACCAGTCATAACCCCGGAAAGATTGAAGGGTTTGATATTATCCCAGTTGGTTACAAAATAACTGATATCATAGCCGCTTAACTGACTTCCCTGTTTGATATTCATATCCCAGCGTACTTTGTCTGCAAAATCGGCCCAGGATCCGTCATGAAGATTAAATTTGATATCTCCCTGAAGCAAGGTATGATCCGTATTCAGCGTAAGGTCTTTTAACGACAAAAACTGCTTCGTTAGAGACAGTTCTGTTGAAAAAGTATCTACAAAATGAGATTTCCCCCACCTTGAAGTTACAAATGACATATTATTAATTAATGCCGAAACATTCGGTCCGTTAACTTTTACGTTGGGTGCTTTTAGGTTGAATTTAGTTGCAGTAAGCCATTTTCCCTGCTCTCCGGGAGAGTTTTCATTAATGATGGAAACTTTGGAATCAATGATCTGAATTCTGGAATTCAGTTGAAAAGGAGGTTTCTTAGGGTCTCTTTTCTTCCCGTCGTCGAAGAGGTCAACAAATCTGACAAAATTGGATATACTGTCCCCTTTATAAGTAATCACCTTTACATCGGCATTCACAAGAGCCAGAGAATTAAAACTTAAAGAATTGCTGTTTCCTGAAATGGCATTCACCGCCAGAGACATCCAGTCTGAATCAGCACGAAATTCACTGGCTGTAATAAAATTAAATCCTTTATAATCTTTTACTTTTAACCCTTTTATCGTGACATTACCGAAGTAATTTACCTCTACACTTTCTGTAGAAAAATCAGATTTAAAATCATTGTTAACAAGCTTAAGAGCCTGATCAGCGGCCCATTTTTTCGTTACCGGCAGATTGATGGCAATAAGTATTCCACCTACAAGGAAAATACCCAGCCAGAAGAGAATCAAGAGAAGTTTCGCCCACCATGTGTAGCTGGTAACATCTTTTACAGCCTGTTTCCCAAACTCTTCAGCTGTTTCTACAGGATGATGTATGGCATCTGAAGCCAGCTCAGATGCTTCTTTTATTGTTTCCCGTACTTTTCCCTCTACATTTTCAACAGTTTTCTGTACCTGATCCCCTAGGTTTTCAGCTACTGATTTTTTATTCTCATTCTCGTTATTATTCTCTAACTTTGCCATTATTATGAGCGACTCTATAATTTTAGGTATTGAATCGTCCTGTGACGACACCTCAGCAGCTATCATCAAGGGAAATTCTATTCTTTCAAACATTGCCGCGAACCAGGCCATTCACAAAGAATATGGCGGCGTTGTCCCTGAATTGGCTTCACGAGCCCATCAGCAAAATATTATTCCCGTTGTTGAAAAATCTTTTTCCAAAGCAAATATACAACAAAATGCGATCTCTGCTATAGGATTTACTCGCGGACCGGGACTTTTAGGATCTCTTCTTGTAGGAACATCATTTGCTAAGTCTTTGGCTATGAGCCTGAATGTACCTTTAATTGAGGTAAATCACCTTCAAGCCCACATTCTGGCCCATTTCATCGAAGATGCAAATCCTGTGCCGCCTACCTTTCCTTTTTTATGCCTTACTGTAAGCGGCGGACATACCATGATTGTATTGGTAAAAGATTATTTTGATATGGAAATTATCGGAAAAACCATAGATGATGCCGCAGGAGAAGCTTTTGATAAAATCGGAAAGATTTTTGACCTTGATTATCCTGCAGGACCTATTATCGACAGGCTTGCCAAAGAAGGGAATCCCGATGCTTTTAAGTTCAACAAACCAAAGCTGGAAAATTACGATTATTCTTTCAGCGGTATTAAAACTTCCGTTTTATATTTCATTCAGAAAGAAGTCAGAAAAAATCCGGATTTCATCAAGGAAAATCTTAATGACCTTTGTGCTTCGGTACAGAAATCTATTATTGAAATCCTGATGAATAAGCTTGAAAAAGCAGCCAAAGATCTCAATGTAAATCAGGTAGCGATTGCAGGAGGTGTATCTGCCAACTCTGCACTCAGAAAAGCAATGGAAGATAACAGAGAAAGACTGGGCTGGGATATTTATATTCCAAAGTTTGAATATACAACAGATAATGCAGCCATGATTGCCATGGTGGCAAAACTGAAGTTTGAGCGGGGAGAATTTACAGATTTAAGAACTTCCGCAACGGCAAAATACGATTTATGAAAATACTCTTAGAAGAAAAAGTGCTTGGAACGCATTCTAAAAAGAATTCAAAATATTACTGGATATTAGAAACCATTACAGGAAAAAATGAAAACCCGGAAATTTCTTTAGATTATTTTCCATCCAGTTCAGAAACAGGATATATTCAGGATATCAAAGATGAAGTGTTACAATTAATCAATTCTGAACATCTTTTTAGTTTTCCCTATACTCCAAAGGAAGGAGATTATTTATCGATCAAAAATAATCTGAGAAAACAGGAATATTTAAATCTGATATTTATTAATAATACCTGGATAGAAGAAATATACATGTGTTCTTACCGGGAATGTGATACAGACATTTACACAACCATCAAAACAGGAGTTGCATTTATAAGTCAGGATATATGAAATTATTTTACGGAGAAATAACAGATCAAAAAGTCATCATCAACGATGAAGAACAACAGCATATCGTAAAAGTTCTTCGCATGAGAGATGGAGAAGATATTCATGTAACAGACGGCAATGGAAAACTGGCTTCCGGAAAACTTATGATAGAAGGCAAGAAAGCCGGAATTGAAATTTCTGAGATCAAAGAAAATCTGCCGGAATTCAATCCTAAACTTCATATTGCGATTGCTCCTACCAAGAATATTGACAGAATCGAATTCTTTGTGGAAAAAGCAGTGGAAATGGGTATCTCAGAAATAAGCATTATTATCACTGAGAAAACGGAGCGTAAAAACATCAACATCGATAAAATCAGAAAACAAGTGATCGCAGCATCCAAGCAAAGCCTGAGATTTCATTTTCCGGTGATCAATGACGCTGTAAAGCTAAGTGATTTTCTGAAAAATATTGATCAGGAACACACATTTGTAGCACACTGCCATGAGAATCTGGAAAGAATTGATCTTAAAAATATCCCTCAACTGCAACAGGTTATATTTCTAATAGGTCCTGAGGGTGATTTTTCAGAAAAGGAAATTGCATTTCTGGCAGAACATAAAGTAAGAGCAGTATCTCTGGGAAATCAAAGGCTCAGAACAGAGACAGCCGGTGTCTTTGTAGCGGCATGGAATTATTATAATATGATATAAACAAGAAAGAGAAGGCTTATCAACCTTCTCTTCTTTATTTTCTGACATTATTTCCAGTCAATATTATTTTCGCGCAGGTATTTTTCAAAAATCTGCTGTCCACTTCTCATGGAATTCACAGCCCAAAGGATTTTCATCCTCAAAAGTTTTTCCTCATTTAATTTATACTCAATATCAGACCTGATCAGTTTTTGCTTCAATTCATACATGCAAATTGATGCGGCTACAGAAACGTTGAAGCTTCTTGTAAAGCCATACATCGGAATAGCAAGTGTTTCATCTGCAAAATCTAAAATTTCCTGGGAAACTCCTTCCATTTCAGTTCCGAAAACCAGAGCAATAGGTTCTGTAATTTCATATTCAGGTAACATTTTAGCATTATTTTCCAGAGAAACAGCTACTATCTTGTATCCTCTGTCTTTAATATTTTGGAAGGATTCCATATTTCGGGGAAGTTTTTCCACCTCAACCCAGGTATCGGCGCCTTTTGTTACCCGAAGATTGGGTTCAAAACTGTATTCTTCCTGCAAAGCCACTACTTTATGAAAACCGCAGGCCTCCACAGAACGTACGATGGCTGCTGCATTTCTGAACTGATAGACATCTTCTACTACCGGAAGTACAAAGTCTGAACTCTCCTGAGAAAAATGTTCAATTTTAGCGAGTCTTTCTTCGGTTAAAAACTGTTTTAAATATTCATAAGTTTGCGTTAAGTCTTTCATCCGCATTTAGTTATTTTTTCAATAGCCCTGTGAAACGCCAGCAAATATCATCATATTTTCACAAAATTTTACGATAAGCGTTTCATTCATTTTCAAATCTTTGCAAATTAACGTAATTTTGACCTATGAACCCTAATCGGGCTCCAATTCTTAATTAAAAACAGTACATGAAGCGAAAAGTCCTGCTCATCTATACCGGTGGAACCATCGGAATGGAAAAAGATTACGAAACCGGAAGTCTCCGTGCTTTTGATTTTGGTAATATATTTGAAAAAATGCCTGAAATGAAGCTCATGGAATGTGAGGTTTTTGTTCATCCTTTTGCCAAGCCACTGGACTCTTCGGATATGGGGCCTGAAGAATGGAAAGTAATCGCCAATTATATTCAAAAAAATTATGATGATTATGACGGCTTCCTGATCCTTCACGGAACAGATACCATGTCTTATACTGCATCAGCATTAAGTTTCATGCTAAAAGGATTAAGAAAACCTGTGATTATGACAGGCTCCCAACTTCCTATTGGTGACCTGAGAACAGACGCCAAGGAAAATCTTCTTACCAGCCTTTATTATGCCAGCCTTTATGAAAATGACGAAGCAGTGATTCAGGAGGTTGCCGTTTACTTTGAGTACAAATTATTAAGAGGAAACAGAACGTTGAAATATTCTGCGGAGTATTTTGATGCCTATTCAAGCCCGAATTACCCTATTCTTGGACAGTCCGGAGTTCATCTGAATATTATCAAAGATAACCTGTTCCGTTGTGATCCGGAGGTGGAATTTCATGTGGATGAACATATTTCTGAGGATATTTTATTCTGGAGAATTTTCCCAGGTATGCATCTAAGCCACTTCAAAGAAATCCCTAAAATGAAGGTTCTAATCCTTCAGGTTTTTGGTTCAGGAACCATTTTCAGCAGTGCCAAAACGCAGGAAACCCTTCAGGAAATCCGGGATAATGGAACCGAAATTGTGGTGGTAAGTCAGTGTATTTCAGGAGGCATCTCATTCGGAAAGTATGAAAACAGTAATATCTTCTCCAGGATCGGAGCCATCAGCGGAAGAGACATGACAGCGGAAACAGCGATCACCAAAGCCATGCACTTAATTGATAATCCAAGTTACTCCGGAAGCTTTGCTGATAATTTCACCAGAAGCCTTTGTGGAGAAATTACAGATTAAATTGTAAGAATAATTTGGATATTCCAGAAAATACACTATTTTTGCAATCTCAAAAAGAGAGGTGTCCGAGTGGTTGAAGGAGCTACCCTGGAAAGGTAGTATACGGGTAACTGTATCGAGGGTTCGAATCCCTTCCTCTCTGCAAGAAACCAAAGCCTGTGCTAATGATTAGCACAGGCTTTTTTTGTGATTAAGATTCGCGGTTTATTCTACATTCAATTCCATAAGTATTTATACCCAGTTTAATAATTGGTAATTTATACGCTACAGTATATTATTTGTTCTTCGTTACTTTGAAATATAATCTAATCACCTAAAAAACAAATCAATATGACATCAACAAGTGTAAATGCAAATTCTTCAGGCCAGTTGGTTCTAGGAAACGGAGCGCAATTCTGGGTGTATCTTTCCCCACAAAACGATACTTCTAAAATGATTTCTACATGGCGTGTAACTTTTTCACAGGGAGACTGGAGTGATTTCATCTCAAGTGAAAATCCTACCAAACAGATTCAGACTCCCAATCTTTCGGGTATCTTTGAAATTAAAGTAGAATTATTAAGCGGTTCTACCGGTACATGGCGCCAGATCCCACCTCAGGCCGGAAGTCATAATGAAATAGGCTGTAACTCCAACTGTGCTTCTATGGTAGGAATTGTTGCAGACAGTACAAATCCTCCTATCGGAGCTATCAATGCTCACTTCTGGACAACATGGGATGCCATGTGCGGAGTAAGACAGAATTAACAGGTAAATAAACCAAGTCCATAAACCATTTTGCCACAGTATTTATATTGTGGCAATTTATTTTTTTGCACATATACCATAGAAAATCAAACAATTACACAACAACCCCCAAAACTACAAAAGGACTTTTCCACAAATTACTAAGGAGTTATTCACACTTTATCCACAATTAATATATTATTGCAACCCTTCATTTTTCCTATAGAAGATTTTATTCCTAATTCTATCCAAAATCAGAGCTTTCCTTTGTCTTGTTTTTAAACAGTATTATAAGATTTTGAATAAACATTCTATGAACAAAGCTTCTAATTTTGCTATCACAAACTATTCTCTCTGCGTATCAACAGTATCCTTATCCGTTTCATGGTTTCGAATTCATTTAAAATTAACAGTAAAACAGCTATCCATACTATTGAGCATGAAGAAATTTTTTGCAGCATTATTTTTATTGGGATGTATAGGAACATCGATAAAAGCACAGATCAGCCCACCTGGATTGGGAGATGCCAAAAACGCGTTCTGGGAAGCCTTCGGAGTGAAACAGCAACTTGACTCTTTGGGTAAAAAACAGGCTTTGAGCTATGTAGCCATCGGGAGAAAAAGCAGTCCGGATGATCATAATCTGTTTTCGAAGCAAGCGATCATTGTTTTAAATCATGAAGTTTATCATTCCTTTGCTCCACACCAGCAGTACAGCTATGCTTTAAGTTACCGCCGTCAGCCACAGTATGAAAATACAGCTCCTTATGCTAAGGAAAATACGGAACAGGAATTCAGAATGTATGGAAGATATGCCTATACTTTTGATCCTGGCCGGAAATGGAAACTTAAAAGTACTATACGGCAGGAATTCAGGAAGTTTTTTGATGCAGAATTTCATCAAGCAGAGGAAGATTTTCAATTCAGAACACGTATCAAAAGTCAGCTTACCTATAACTTATCTCCTAAAAATAATCAGAAACTGGCCTTAACTGCAGAAGCCCTGTTTTCTATAAGCCATCTCAATGAGCAGGATGCTGAGTGGAGTTCGTTTGGATATCGTGAAATACGTGTTGCTGCTTATTATATGTTTACGATTTCCAACTCTCCTTTTATCGTAGATATAGGATATATGGATGACCTCATCAGAGGCAGCAGAAGTATTCATCATGGAGGTGTTCATTATCTGGCCGCTGATCTGATATGGAATATTCCTTATAGAAAAAGCAGGTAGTATAATAATGTAATTATTTATAAGCTTTTAATACAAGATCCCGTTCATTACTGACCGGGATCTTGGGTTGAAAAACATAAGTTTTCGGCAATATAATTAAGTATGAATGTTTGGTGTAAAATTTTAGTTGCACAATGTGAGAAACTGACGGCTCAACTGTACGTTGAATTTCGCTTCCGCTCTAGAGCGTGCATAAATAGTCTGTTTAAAAGCGTGTACTGTTTTCAGTTTCTGGTCTATAAATTCTGCAATCTGAACAACAGAAAAAAGAAAGTCTCTGTATACCGCCATATTCACGGTCTGACCATAGTAGGGAAGATATGCCTTCAAAAAAGGAATGGCTTTCTGATGGCGGTTGTAGCTGATACAATACCCTACACCTTCCATTGAAGTAATAATGGTGTAATTATTAATATAATCCTGAATATTTTTGTGGCCATCCAGAGCGTGGGCATTTTTTGAACAAAATTTATTGATCTTATCCAGAATATGCTGGGCATACTCCATCATGGAAATATTTTTAAATTCAAATACCTGATTCATTCCTTTGGATGGGGAAATTCCGTTTTCACTATCAATACAGAAAGAGATCCCGATTTTTTCATGATAGGGGAAAAAGCAGTCTTTCACTTCAATGGAGGCATCCGGCTTTAGCATATCATCTGCAAAGTTATAATACACATAGGGCCTGTAAAGCTCAGCAAGCGCTTTCAGATAATCTGTTTCGCTGGTATTATGATATTCTTCAAACCATTTTTCAAGGTTATCGTAATAATTACTTTCAAAGTCGTTAAAGTTTAAGTAAAATGGTAATTCCATAGCTCTGTAATTTTGATATGACAAAGCTATATGCGTAATGCGACAAAACTTGACGCAATATATTTTTTGTGAAAGTTTTTTGATGTTTAGTTCGTGAATGGTCAATTTTTGCTTCGCAAAGTCAATCGTCAATCATTGTTAACGCTAAGGTTCGCAAGGTTTGTTGGATAACGTTTATATTTTGTACGCAAAGGCAATTCGTTCAGCTAGGATCTTAGCTTATACATTGCTGAGTGAAACGCCTCTGCGATCGAAAGAAATTTAACATCATAGAAAGCTTTGCGAACGCTGCGTTTAATAATAGGCATGTGTATTAAAAACCTGACATATTATATTTTTTGTGAAAAGATTTGAAAGATTGTTAAGTCAATAGTCAATTTTTGCTATGCAAAGTCAATCGTCAATCATTGTTAACACTAAGGTTCGCAAGGTTTGTTGGATAACGTTTATATTTTGTTCGCAAGGGCACTTCGTTCAGCCAAGAACTTAGTGTATACATTGCTA
The DNA here is from genome assembly GCF_004916905.1 of Chryseobacterium candidae. Lineage (GTDB taxonomy): Bacteria > Bacteroidota > Bacteroidia > Flavobacteriales > Weeksellaceae > Chryseobacterium > Chryseobacterium candidae. The sequence continues at coordinate 21,233 of NZ_SDLV01000012.1, read as the reverse complement.
AGTGAAACGACTCTGCGATCGAAAGAAATTAAACATCATAGAAAGCTTTGCGAACGTTGCGTTTAATAATAGGCATGTGTATTAAAAACCTGACATATTATATTTTTTGTGAAAAGATTTGAAAGATTGTTAAGTCAATCGTCAATCATTGTTAACACTAAGGTTCGCAAGGTTTGTTGGATAACGTTTATATTTTGTTCGCAAGGGCACTTCGTTCAGCCAAGAACTTAGTGTATACATTGCTAAGTGAAACGACTCTGCGATCGAAAGAAATTTAACATCATAGAAAGCTTTGCGAACGCTGCGTTTAATAATAGGCATGTGTATTAAAAACCTGACATATTATATTTTTTGTGAAAAGATTTGAAAGATTGTTAAGTCAATAGTCAATTTTTGCTATGCAAAATCAATAGTCAATCATTATTAACGCTAAGGTTCGCAAAGTTTTTTGGATAACGTTTATATTTTGTCCGCAAAGGCAATTCGTTCAGCCAAGAACTTACTGTATACATTGCTGAGTGAAACGCCTCTGCGATCGAAAGAAATTTAACATCATAGAAAGCTTTGCGAACACTGCGTTTAATAATATACGAACTTACATTAAAATTCACAAGCGCAGCGGATTGACCATTCACTATTGACTTTTACCTGTCGTAATTCTTCATGATGTACTCAAAGTAGTGAATCATCTTCAGATAGTTTTCAATGCTAAGGTATTCATTGGTGCTGTGAATGCTCTGTTGTTCGGCAGTGTTGATCTTGATCGGCATGAATCTATAGACATTTTTGCTTACAATTTCATATTTACCGGCATCTGTTCCAGCCATAGTAAGATAAGGGGTAACAATGGCTCCGGGATGAATTTCTTTCACGCCGGCTTCTATTATTTTAAAAGCTTTGGTATTGGTTGGAGAAATAGCAGAGGCTTCCCTGGTATTGTCAATTTCTTCTACTTCAACATCAAAACCTTCAGTGGCTTTAGCAATATGGTCTCTTACATCTTTCACCGAATTTCCTGGAAGTAATCTGAAATTGACAACAAATTCCACTTCGGGAGAAAGTACATTGGTACCGTCACTTCCCTTCATCATCGTTAAAGCTGTTGTGGTTCTTACCAAAGCATTGGTTGTATTGCTTTTGGTAAGCTGGGAGATCAATACCGGTTTTAAAAGCCATTGATTGGCCAGTGCCATTCTGGTGGTAAAAGGCATTTCACCTCCAATATTATTAAAAAATTCTTTGATTAAAGGGGTGATGACAGGCTTCATCTGATGATCTTCCAGACGCTGCATGATAACAGCTGCTTTTCCGATAGCGCTTTCCATAGGAGGCATTGATGAGTGCCCGCCCAAACCTTTTACTTTTATTTTCGCAGAAAGAAACCCTTTTTCAGCACATCCTACTACCGCTACATCTCTGTCTATGCCTGCTACATTTCCTTTTCTCATAATTAATCCGCCTTCATCATAAACGGCATCGAACTTCAATCCTTTTTTCTTAAAATAATCTGCAATCTGCATTGCTCCTTTTTTTCCGCCCACTTCTTCATCAAAACCGAATGCAAGATAAATATCACGTTGTGGAGTCTGTTTATTTTTAATCATAGAATTCATGGATTCCATTAGAGAGAATAACATTCCTTTCATGTCTATCGCGCCTCTTCCATAGATTCTTCCATTGGCAACTGCTCCTGAAAAAGGGGCAAAATCCCAGTCTTCAGCAACTTTTGAAACAGGCTCCAGCGGTTTATCATCCGGGCGGAATACATTTTCTTCATTGTTCTTTATATCAGCATCTCCGGGAGGCACAACATCCATATGGGAAAGGAATAAAATGGGTTCCAGCGCAGGATTACTTCCTTTAAGCCTGAACACCAAGCCATATTGATTGACTTCAACATTTTCGGTATTCTGATAGACTAATGGATAAGAGGTTTTTAAATAGGATTTGAACTGTTCAAACGGCGCATAGTCGAATTCCCCCAAACTCCCTGTAGAAACGGTTGGCACTTTTATTCCTCCTGAAAATCTCATGACTGCAGAATCATTTTTTACCGGTTTCCAGCCCTCGCCTGCCCCGGTATTATTTTTCTTAAACGGATAGGTGTAAGTTTTGATCAATACTAAAGCAGCCAGAATAACAATGATTCCTAACAGGATTAAAAGAATTTTTTTCATAACAAATAGTTTGTGAGGTGATTTTATTCTATAAATATAACAAAGTATTTGCTGTTTAGCAAGTTAAAACCCTACTTTTTCAACCGTTTAATCAATGAGACAGTGATTGAAAATTTTCAAAAAATGGGGAAAATCGATCTGTGATTATGATTTTTTTTGACAGATCATAAACGTAAAGTTTTTAACAGTAAGAATTTAGGCAAGAAATAACAAGTAGGGAATCGACCATCTGATCAGATGAAGCTTCATCAATAAAAAAACTACTAATTATTTTGTGTTTAAAACAGGGAGATAAGGATTTTCATTGTAAAATGTAAGAAAATCAAAGAATTTTCAGCAATAGAATGACCAATAAGATCAGGTATCCTGATTATTCATATCTGCCTTTACAAAGGATTGAATAAAATTAATTCAGGATTCCGTTCATTTCGGTTAAAATGATTGGCTTTCCATCGGTGATTACAATGGTATGCTCGTGCTGGGCCATGTAACCGCCTTTATTGCCTACCATAGTCCAGCCGTCATTTAATTCTACTGCAAGATTGGAATCCGTGGAAATAAAAGTTTCAATAGCCACCACAGAGTTTTTCTTAAAACGTCTGGAATCATAGCGGTTTCTGTAGTTCAGTAATTCATCAGGCTGCTCATGTAAACTTCTTCCTACTCCATGGCCTGCAAGGTTCTTAATGACTTTAAGACCTTTTTTCTTTGCTTCTGTTTCCATTAAGTGTCCTATATCTGATATTTTTACGCCGCCTTTTATGTTGTCTATAGCTTTTCTCAGGATATCTTTGGAGGCTTCCACCAATTTTTGATGTCCGTGAATATCTTCTCCGATCACGAAAGAACCTCCATTATCTGCCCAATATCCGTCCAACTCTGCAGAAACATCAATATTAATCAGATCTCCTTCTTTCAAAATCCTTTGATCTGTGGGAATACCATGGCAGAATTCATTATCTACGCTGATGCAAGTCCAGCCCGGGAATCCATAGGTCAGATAAGGTGCTGATTTTGCCCCGAAACCTTCAAGAATTTTGGCCCCATACTCATCAAGATCTTTTGTGGTGATGCCGGGTTCAGCATAATCCATCATTTTCTTCAGCGTATAGGCAACGGCTTCACTTACTTTTTGCATTCCGATCATTTGATCTTCGCCGGTAATTGACATATTTATTTGATTATTATTGATTCTTACAAAGTTAGGAAATTAAAATATTTTAAACTGATCTGTTTTCATTCACCAGATCCAATTATTGAGAATGGAGTTACCCCCTTCACCAACTCCCTCTACCCCCTTGGGTAAGGGGCTATACCCGGTTATATAAGGGGCTAAAAGGTGTTACATAACGGTCTCCGACTACTTGGATACGGCGTGACAGGGACTTATAGAACGGTATGGAGACTGTTCAGAAAGGGGTTGAAGGCTTTTCCGAAGGGGTTGAAGGGTGTTCTAAAACGGTCTCCAGCTGCTTGAGTAAAAGGCTGTAGGAGGTTATGAAAACGTTTGAGGCGGTTGCAAAATAGCTATACCTATTTGATAAAGTGCCCGGAGATACTTACCAAAGTGTGTGAAGGCATTTCTTAAATGGCTTCAGGCAGTTTACGAAATGGCTATAACCAATTAATGAGCAGCTGCAGACACTTTCTATAGCAGCCGAAAACACTTCCGAAGCTGCTGAAGACAGTTGATACACCAGTTCCCGGCACTTTAACAGGTATAACAGGATATTTTACCGGATATTTTTTAACTTTTACTTTACAGAATGTATTATCTTTGAGTCTTCACAAATTGATTAAAGAATGGACTACAAAATACATCAGGGAAGAAATGTAAAACGTTTCAGAGAAATGCTGGGCATCAAGCAGGAAGCATTGGCGATGGATCTGGGCGAAGACTGGAACCAAAAGAAAATTTCTTTACTTGAACAAAAGGAAACCATTGAAAACCAGCTGCTGGAAAAAATATCCGAAGTACTGAAAATTCCTGTAGAAGCTTTTCAGAATTTTGATGAGGAACAGGCTGTGAATCTAATTTCCTGCACATTTTCAGATAATGCAATGTTTAATAATAGAATTGAAGTACAAAATATCAATCCTATTGATAAAATTATCCAACTTCACGAAGAAAAAATTGCTTTGTATGAACGTATGCTGAAGGAAAAGGATGAAATGATGAGCAGGCTGGAAAAGCTGCTTGAAAAGTAAGAGATAAAAGATAAAAACCACTGCTGGAGCAGTGGTTTTATAATTATAACTTCACCACACGATGCAATCGTGCGGGAGCGGGGGGGCTAAACTTTTTAATCTTACCACAGATCAGATCATTAATTACAATGAAAATATAATTCCTAAAGAGATTATAATTGAAGATAAATCGACTCTCGAACAAATGGAACTCATTCAACAGCTCGACGAAGAAGATAAAAGCACCGTCTTTAAAATCATTGATAAAATGCTTACCACCAAAAAATTTAAAGATTTCTTTAATAAAAATGTAGCTGCACTATAAAACAATAAACCCTCGCAAATGCGAGGGTTTATTGTTTATTAATCTTTTCTTTTAATATAACGAATATATAAATAAAGAGCTATAGAAATCACAATTGCAATTATTATTTTAAGATACGTTTGAAGTGGAATTTTGTGACTACTTCCAAGTACCATTAATAGATAAAAGACAAAAATTAAAAAAGAAGCAATACAAACAAATTGTAAAATACCCAAGACTATTTTCATTTTATTGATTTTTAATTGTTCCTTGAAATCCTTGTTTCAATAAAGCTTGTACAAACTGATTGAACTGATTTTTAGACATACCTCGAAAATCCAGAGTTTCTCCTTTTTTAAAATCCGCTTTCTCTCCTCTAATAACCCCTACAACAATAAGAGCGGATTTAGTTAGGAGTGCAGCTTCTTGGGTTGATCCATACATATCTTTTGTTAGTTTTTTAACCGATGACACATTAAACCCTAAATGATCATCTGTTTTTGCGCCTTTATGCGCTATAGCATCTTGTAATGCGTGTAAACCTTGTCCTAGATTTCCGATTTTTGAATCATCTGATGAATTTGCATATGCGAATATATTATCCCAACCAAAACTTAGACCTCTTGACATTGCTTGATATTCAGTCATTCCATCCTCTGCCTCTTGATCACTCATCATTGAATGCCATTTACTATTGGCTTCGTCTTGTGATCTTGCTGTTATATTATAATTTATCCCTACTCCTGCTCTATAGGCTGTGCCACTTCCGTTTTTAAGATGGAGTGTCCCATCAACAAAATGAACATTTGAACTAGGGTGATCCGCATATGTGCTTGAGTAATGAGCTATTAAATCAGCTCTACTTTTTGAATATCCCAATTTTAACATTTGCTTATAGGTAATGTCATAATGGACGGATACTGCATAATCTCCATTTTTATCAATAAATAAAATTGGATTATTTGAAGCATAACTATAAACCGAATTAGCTGGGAATTTCTCACTAAATCTATCCAAAGTTCCAAATCTCCCGATATCCGGCATATAAAATCTCGCGCCATAATCATACATTCCCGTCTCTTGCAATTCCTTGCCGTTGTACTTGTAACTGTAATACCCTCCAAAATTAGAACTACTAAGCATCCCTTCAATATGATTTAATCCAAATGGATAATAATTGTTGGTATCAGTTATTTCAAGAACCCCCTTCGCTGTTTTTGGCAAAGCTTACCCTGGCATTCCCAAGGTGATCTCTGTACTGGTAAATATAACGGTTTTCTGTGAAACTGTAAAATCCTTCAAAAGTAAGCGAAAACTATTTACCATTTAAAATATAAAGACTTCTTTAATAAAAATGTAGCTGCGCTATAAAACAAAGTTCTCGCAAAATACGACTGCCCCAAAAAAGTTAGACACTTTTTGGGGGCAGTCCAAATGAGCGGGATTTCTTTAGTTATGAACAGTTTCTAAATTATATATATCTCCGCCTTCTTTTGTACATTGTATAAATATTTGTCTTGGAATACTATCTTTCAAACTTATTTTGGTAGTTTGATTACAACTCTCATTGTTGTATTTAAAAATCAACTCTTTATTCTCAATATTGCTAGGTACTGCATCTGCAGAACCTAAATTATAAAAGCCTAAAAGCTTATTATGTACAGTATAAATATACACTTGTCCACTTCCTCTCTTCGAGTCATCATAAACACCTGTGTAATGAACAGAGTTTAAAATTTTTAGAGTATCTTTTTTAGAGGTGATGATATTCCCCAAATATGTGACTACTTGTTCATCAATTTCTTTTCCTTTTTTTGTAAATCCAAAATCCTGATTAAGAGTATTTTGTTCTAAAACTAATATTCTACAACGTTCATAATAGTCCAACTTGGTTTCAATAACTTTATTTTTACTATTCTGCTGTAAATCTGACTTATTACAACTCGTAAATAAAATTACAATTAAACTCAAAAAAAATCTTTTCATATTTTAATAATCTGAGGGTTTAGGTTTTTTAGATTCTTGTTGCATTTGTAAGACACTTTTTTGATAACCTGCTGTTCCACCACCATTATATGCTTCTACAGCTTTTGCCCATCCTTGAAATTTATAGGTAGCTTTTCCTGTTTTTGAATCAACTGAAACTCCTCCTTTAAATCCTTTTGTAGCTAATACTCTGGTTCCCGCATACAAAGAGTTTGTTTCGCTTGTTTTTTCACCTTTAGTTAATTGGTAACTGCTTTTCATCTTAGACCAATCTCCAGGAACATTAGCCTGCATAATATCTGTAATACCTGTTGTACCTGCATTCGATTCTTGAATTGTAACAGCTTTAACTAAAGTAGGGTCTAAGTCAGGAATTCCCTTTGTAGCCTCAGTTGGAATAGGATTACCTCCTTCGGTTACTAAATTTAATTGTCCAGAATTTTTAGCCTGGTTAAAATAGCCTGTTCTTGCTGCAATTTGATAGTCGTTTTCCTGATAAGTTGCGCCAGATACATCTTCATTAGACTGTGGTCTATGTTGAATTATATTAGGCATAGGAACTGACTTCCAGCCTGCAGTGCTTTGGGCAGGGTTATTACTTGCATTTGTAGATTCTTGTATATATGTTTTAAATTGAGTGTCACTTTTAATACGATGGACTTCTACACCTCGATTATTAATAAATACAATATCATTTGGCGCCATTCCATCAGGATCAATAAATCGAATAGGATTATTAAGACTATAACTATATGGTGACCAACCTGGAAACTCAGCTCCCTTTGGATCTACCACACCCCATCTTCCAATATCCGGCATATAGAATCTGGCTCCGTAATCATACATTCCTGTCTCTTGAAGCTCCTTACCATTGTACTTATAACTGTAATACCCTCCAAAATTAGAACTACTAAGCATCCCTTCAATATGATTCAATCCAAATGGATAATAATTGTTGGTATCTGTGACTTCAAGAACCCCTTCGCTGTTTTTGGCAAAGCTTATCCTGGCATTCCCAAGGTGATCTCTGTACTGGTAAATATAACGGTTTTCTGTGAAACTGTAAAATCCTTCTGCTGTGGGCACAAAATCAAGCCTCCATTGTGGAGTTAAGTCAATATCAGGGAACAGAAGCCCAGTATTTTTATAGGCCTGATGTTTAAAAGCTGTTTAATCTGATTAAAAACTATAAAAGCATTATTTCTTAAGAAGTTACTTTTGAGGATAAACCGGATTTTAAGAAACCTGCTTAATGGGGGAAGCTCAATCAATGATCTTTAAAATGGCAGATCAAATACTTATACTTACTACCAAAAATTTAAAAACTTATTTTAATAAAAATGCGACTGCTTTATAAAACATAAAACCCTCGCAATTTTGCAAGGGTTGTTTTTTTATCTGCCACACGATACAATCGTGCGGGAGCGGGGTTTTCTTTATCACCAACACTCATAGTGATCTTTCCATTTCTTACTATTAATTATTTTAGTTTTATCAAATTTAAAATAGTATTTGATAATTGATCCGCAATATCTAGGCTTTCCCACAAAAAAAGGAACAACATCCACCCTTAATTGATTATCCTTAATTTCGGAAAATATAGCTGCATTTAAAGGTCCATTTGGGATTTCATTATATTGAACAATATTCTTGAACACGGTATTAAATGGTTTACTTAATTCCCAGTTATTATTTAAATTTTGATCAGATAAATCTTCCAGATTTTTATCTTTTCCTAATGGTTTTATTTCTTCTTTATCGGATAAAATGTTTTTATAAATATTGCTATAATCTTTCTCGTTTAAAGGATTTGGATAAATTGAATCATAAATATATAACCCTGAAATATCTTTTCCAAATTCTTTTAAAGAAGCTTCTTTACTAAGAAAATCTTTACTTACTATTTTATATGCTGCATTATATCTAACTTTTGACGTAGAATTACAACTGATAGAAGTGATAATAATTATAGAAGATATTAGTATTTGTAATGCTTTCATTCTCTATTATGTTTGTTATTTTCGAGGAGTTTTAATATACAAGTCTTTCTTAGGATCGACTTTAGAAGGTCCTAATGTCTTCGAACTGTCACTAAATGGATAAAAATTAACTCCCCTTACATCTAATGGAGAATAAGATTTTCGTTGACCAAATGGCAACGTCCCACTAGAACTAGAAGCATCCAATTCAGTTCTAATAATATTCATCTTTTTAACATTATCTCCTTGTATACCATATATGGTTGAAGCTTGATATTCTGTTCCGTCACTACCAACAGAACCGTCGATTAAATTATTATACTTATGGCTAACTTCATGAAGAGTAATCATCCCATAACCCATAGTTAAAGGATTTAAAGCTGCACTAGTTCCTTTAATAAAATTATCTATTTGATCCGTATTTATATTTAAATCATAAACATGTGTATATCCCGCGACTCCATCAACTTTTTCTCCCCTGCCTCCAATTTCTTGTATAGAAGAACCTCGTGTATTATCCGAATTAACTTGGTAATCAGTTCTGTGATTATCTATAGCTCCTTTTAACATATTACGAGCAGTTTCACTTCCTCCCATATTTTCTGTCTCGGCATAAGAAAGTTTACCATCACTTCCTACAGATAAAGTCAAACCAGTTTCTTTTTCTAAATCACTTACAATTTTATTTTGTGTATCAGCAGAAACACTTTTCCCAAATGTTATATCATAGTTTTGCATACCATCTGGATCAATAAACCTCAAAGGATTATTAAATGCATAAGTGTAAGTGCTCCATCTTCTTGATGTTTCAGCAAGCGGATCCACCACACCCCATCTCCCGATATCCGGCATATACATTCTCGCGCCATAATCATACATTCCCGTCTCTTGCAGTTCCTTTCCATTATACTTGTAACTATAATACCCTCCAAAATTAGAACTACTAAGCATTCCTTCAATATGATTTAACCCAAATAGATAATAATTGTTGGTATATGTAACTTCAAGAACACCTTCGCTGTTTTTGGCAAAGCTTATCCTTGCATTCCCAAGGTGATCTCTGTACTGGTAAATATAGCGGTTTTACAGGATAAAAGAATAAAACCACCGCAATTGCAGTGGTTTTGTTTTTATTTGGCCAGCTCAAAGTCGGGAGACTTTGCGCAGCAGGAAATTGTTTACGGCAAATCTTTCGTAACTTTAGAAAGACAAGAGTTTTCCATATAATTTGAAAATAATTGTTCAATACACCAAATAGTTTTTTCAGAACATATATTTTTATCTTCTCCAAATAAAATTATTTCTTGAATTGATTTAATGAATGATTCATCTGAATCCATTTTCAAAAACTTAATATCATTTCCATTTAGGATAAAATAACTATTATTAGAAACACTAGAATTTATATTAACATAACTATAAATTCCTTCTTCCAATTTTTCTTTCTCATTAATACCAAAATATACACTTAACTCGCTAACTGCAATGTTTTCAATTTTTTCAAGTTGCAAATTTTCTTCTTTTAAATCCTCTTTCTGCGCAATTTCGGTAATAATTTTACTCTTAATTTCATTTAAATAAAATGTACTTGGTATTCTTTTTTCTCGAAATTCACAATTTTTATTAAACAGATCTCTTGGATTTCTATTAAAACTGTAATGTGTTCTAATCAATCTCTTTACATAATCAACAATAATTTCTCTACAATATCTTTGTTCAAATAAATAAACCATTTGTGTTCTCATTGATTCTAAAAAATTCTTGAAAGAATAAATATCTAAAAAAATAATTTTATTTCGCTCGTAAATAAATTTGAATTGAGGACTATGATTTCCTAAATAAAGATCATATATACCATTTCGTAACTTTTTTTCATCAACTTTTCTTTGATAAGTTCCATAAATAGTAAAACCTTTTTTTTGAGAATACTCATTTTGTGATATATAACCTTTTTGAAAAAGTGTTTCTCTAATATTATTTTCTAATTGAGAAAACGTGGTGATACTTTGAGATTTACAACAAGTAACTAAAAAAAGTAAAACAATAATAAAGTACTTATTCATAATTATTTATTTTTAATTTTATTATCTCTCAATTCTTTAAGAATCTGTTTTCCTATAACTGTTGGCGTTGTTTCGCTGTTATTTTTAGGGTCAATAATACCAGTTTCTCCCTGTTTCTTAAGTAGTTGATGGTTTTTTTCATTTGCATGGGCAATCTCATGACCAAAAGTTGAAGTTGATATATCAAAAGCACTTAAATTTCCCTTCTTCACATTATCTGCTTCGTCAGAATTTAAAACTTTGTCTGGATTTTTAAATGCATCTTCACTAGATCCCTCATATATTGTAATCTCAAAACCTACAAGTTTGCCATCTTTCTCAATTGGATGCGTCTCTCCCATTGAAAAAGGGTGGTTTTCGTTACTATATTCTACAGTAGTTGGTAACTTTGAAGTTACTAATTGATCAAATTGCGTGGCACCTGTATTACCTGAATTTTTCAAACCATCTCCATATGCTTTGTCTTTATCAGTAGCAAACTTTGTATACGCTCCTTTTCCATCGTTAGCTTTGGGGTCATAAACTAACTGTCCATTTTTGTTTCGCCAATCATCTGCTTGTCTTCCGTCTGGGTCGATGAACCTTACAGGATTATCAAACGCATAGTTATAAGGACTATGACGACGCATTTTCTCCGCTAAAGGATCCACAGAAAGCCACCTTGCTACATCCGGCATATAGAATCTGGCTCCGTAATCATACATTCCCGTCTCTTGCAACTCTTCCCCTAAGAACTTGTAATTCACATAACTTCCCATTTCAATATAAGCAGATTCATCCGGTTTCAGGTGGTTCATCCCGAAGGGATAAAAACTCCAAATCTGAACCGTTACCCATAAGTAACACAACCCCTCGAAAAAGAGAGGGATTTTATAATTTTTATACTCTATTCAACAATTGATAATTTTGGAAAATCATAATAATGAATGAAAAATTTATCTTCTTTTTTGTAATAGCAAACAGTGATATAATCATAACCTTCTTTTTGAGGAATAGTAATTTTTTTACCATCTGATTGGGTAATTTTTATATTACCCATATTTTTAGGAAAATGAATTTGTTTTTGTCCATAATGAATAGTGTTTTCTTGCTTAGGAAAGCTTTCTACAAACTTATTATTTATAGTTAATGTTTCATTGAAAAAACAGTTATATTGAAACAGTAGAATTATCTCATCATCTCGTTTGGAAATAGATTTTTTTGCTTCTTCTATATATTGACTAACTCCTTTTTTATCATCTACTGACAAATTTTCATATTTATCGAAATTTGTGACGATTTTTGTTTGACAAGAAACAAACAAAAATCCTGAGAGAAAAAACAAAATATTAATTCGTCTTATTATTATTTTTTTCATTATTTATTATTTTCTGTGTATTCTGATAAACTGTATTAATATGACTTTTCATGTCATTAGATTGTACTTCCTGAAGTTTGGTTCCTGTTGTACTTTGAAGACTTTCATTAGTATTTCCACCAGAATTCATTAAATTATCTTTATTTTCAGCAGTATTAGGAACTTTGCTGGTATCATCAAAAATATGGTCTTGTCCTGCTTTATGTCCTAATTCGTGAGCCAAAGTTCTTGGACTATCTTTAGAGGTAACTGCTCCACCATAAGTGTCTCCATCCATTGCTGATTCCCCATTAATTAATTGCATATTTTTCAAATCAACTTTAGGATTCTCCAAATTAACAGTAAAAGTTGCATTCGCATCTTCTACAACATTAATAGTTACACCATTCTGACTTAATATTTTGGAGGTATCACTTAATAAGGTTTTACTGTAATCTGCCCCCAAATTATTATTTATTTTAACCTTCCATTGGATATCACATTCATTTCCATTTATAGGAACCGCTTCAAGGCCTTCTAGTTCCCTTGCGTTCACAACCCTGTTCTCAGAAAAATTATAATGACTTTGATAAGCATATTTTTCACTCAAAGGATCAATATTGAAAAACCTTCCCACATCAGGCATATAATTTCTCCATTTAAACGAGTAAAAACCAGTTTCCTGTAATTCCTGTGACTGATACTTATAACTATAATACCCTCCAAAATTAGAACTGCTAAGCATCCCTTCAATATGATTCAATCCAAATGGATAATAATTGTTGGTATCTGTAACTTCAAGAACACCTTCGCTGTTTTTGGAAAAGCTTACCCTGGCATTCCCAAGGTGATCTCTGTATTGGTAAATATAACGGTTTTACAGGATAAAAGAATAAAACCACCGCAATTGCAGTGGTTTTGTTTTTATTTGGCTAGCTCAAAGTCTCCCGATTTTGAGCAGCAGGGGAATCCAAGGGTTGTTTATATACTAGAGTGGACACGAACAGCATGCTCGCGCCGGGGTATGCTAACAAAAATATTTACTCAAACTTAATATTTAGATTTCCAATACAGTCCATAAATCTTTTTTGATTTTCTTTTTTAAAATAAGGAATATCTTTTACACCATCTTTAATATCATTATAATTTATCTTGACAGTTCCATAGCTATTAATCTGTTTACCAATGATATAATAATTTTTGGTAAAAATAATTGGTTTTGGGGTAAGCTCATCAACTTCCAAACATTTTTTCAATTCATCTACCTTATTTTCTATTACTAATTGATATCTATAATATTCATTCAAATTGTTCTTTTTAAAGTCTTCTATTGATTTTTTTTTCGTATAAAATATAAAATTGCCATTTTTTACTTTTTTGTACGAAAGACTATCAATTCCCAATTTGTAAGGGCTATTTGTTATCTCACAAACATCTTTATTATCGAAAATAATAATCCCGTTGTAAAATCCTTCTTCATAATGAAATCCATCTTCAATATAAATACGTGAATATTTTTTTTCAGGATTTATATTACAAGATTCTATTCCTAACAATCTAAATTTTGTTAAAGCATTTTTCATTCCCTCATTTTCTTTGGAATTTAAATAAGAACTATTAAAAGAAACATCGTTATTATTGAGTAAATTTTGATTTATTTCTTTTAACGAGCTTTTACTTTGTGATAAACAGCTAGTAAATAGCATTATGCACAATAAAATATAGTTTTTCATTGGTTATGATTTATATTAATGTGATCTATTTCTAAATCTTTGATAGTGAAAGTATGCAGCTGCTCCATAATAATTATACCTGTTTTGTAATATTTTTTTATTGGCCTTAAGCACGTTATCAACACTTGGAATAGGAGTTATTTGACTTCTATTTGAATCATAGTATATACTGCTTCCAGCGCTATCAATTAATCTACTACCTTCACTAGGAAATTTTTTCCCAACCCCATCTATAATTGTTTTATAGTGAGTTCTCAGCGGAAGCCCTGTTTCAGCTCTCACAATATTTTCGACATGTGTCCCATAAATTTCAGCAGTTGTATTTCCAAACCTTTCATCTGGGACTGCCCTTTCTCCTAAAGCAAAGTATCCATAAACATGTCCCATTTCATGTGCAATAGTTGCATATAAAGGTGAATTTTCAGTATTTATTCCTGATGTTGTCCATAAACCATGTGGAGATGTATTTAGTTCAACAATATTACTAACACCATGTTTAATTTGTGATTCTCCAGTTGTATAATTAAAGTGTATATCTCTTACTTTTCCATCTGTACCTTGTGCCTGATCAAAATAATCAATCATTGTATTTCCTATAGAGGTATTTTTGTCTAAATGACTTAACCCTGCGACAGTCTGTACAACATAATCTGACAAATTTGTATTTGCATCTACATTTGTCCATTTCCCATCTACTTTATGTTGTGTTGCATTATTATGATATCTGTACTGAGTTCCATCCTGATCATTAATATATATCCATTCCCCATTTATATCAATAAATTTAACAGCGTTATTAGCTACGTAAGTATATGGAGAAATAGAAAAATACTTTTCACTGTAATTGTCTAATACACCCCACCTTCCAATATCTGGCATATACATCCTCGCCCCATAATCATACATTCCCGTCTCCTGCAGCTCCTTGCCGTTGTACTTGTACTTTTTAAAACTATCCTGTCCAAAATAAGCACTTCCTGTTTTTAAATGATTCATACCGAATGGGTAATAATCATTACTGTCTACAATTTCAAGAACGCCTGTGCTGTTTTTGGCAAAGCTCACACGGACATTTCCTAGGTGATCTTTGTATTGATAAATATAACTAATTGTTAAAATACTACCACACGAAAGGATTCGTGCGGCAGCTTGGGGTTTATTTTAGGGATATTCAAAACCAAATATAATTTTATACGGCTTGTTATCTTTTAAATAAAATTCCATAAAATACGGAGGCATTTCATATTGTTTTATTTTGGGATCATCAGCATTTTTAATCGTATATCTGATAATTTGTTCGTTAGATTTTTTTTCAACTTTATAGTTACTACCTTTTATATTGGTTATTTCCTCTAAAGTCATTCCTAATTTCAGTCCTGATTCTGTCTTAAAATTATCGTATTTAGTTTCTGTAACGTCTTTCTCAAGTTTTGAGTCATCTTTTAAATATCCTACCTCGAAGCAACTAAAACTATTCTTCACATCTCCCTCATATTGATAGGCAAGTAAATATTCTTTTTTTTCTTTATCTGTAAAAGCAATCACAGGAGAATATCTTAAGTTATTTAATAATCTTACATTTTGAGGATAAAAATTATTTATAGAACTTTCTTCTCTTAATTGTAATTGATTCACTTTAAAATCTGGTTTAGAAAAATTCTCTGTAATAACAGTTTCATTTTCTATCTTTCCTTGTATCTTTTTTTCTGATTGATGACAACTAAAAAACAGAAAAAATAATAACAAAAGACTATTCATTAACATTTGGTATTTTCGTTCCACTTTTTCCATTATTATTTGGATTATTCTGAATATTAATATTTACAGGTACTGGACCTCCTGTTTTTATCATACTTCTTAGAGTATCTCTAAAATTAGTTAGAACAATTTTATCCCCAGACATTCCGATGCAGCCTAAAGTTCCCTCATTATTTCCATCAGGATGTATTCTTAATAAACTTCTACCTGTACTAAATTGTGGATTAAGATTAAAACTAAATCCGACTCCGTCCCGATTCATTCCTTTGTTATACCATCCATTTGGACTTCTGTCTTGATAACTATCCACAGTATACTCCCCATTTTCTGGTGCGCCATTTCCAAAACCTCCTGCAACACCATCATAAGAACCTAATGTTTTTGTTTTCCCATTCTCAAATGTTACATTTAACTTTACATCCACATCGCCAATTTTAGAGTTTCTCATTTCTCCATCTATCTCAACACTCATTTCTTTTGCTGCAGAATAACTCATTTTTCCATATGTATGATAACTTTCTAATACAAGTCCTTTATGCTTTTTATTGTCCCAGGTTTTAGTGCGTTCATAGTAAGTTCCTCTATATGTTTCACCTTTTTGAAGTACTCCCTTATCTTTATGGTTTTTAGCTGTTACATCATCTCGCCAAGTAATATCTCCATTCGCCGCTTCAACCCAATCCATTCCATCTGGATCTACAAATCTTATTGGATTATTATTAGCGTACATCATTGGATTTAAATCAGGATGTTTTTCAGAAAGTGGATCTGGTACAACCCAACGAGCAATATCAGGTAAGTATTGGCGGGCTCCGAAGTCATAAGCGCCAGTTTCTTGGAGTTCTTTGCCGTTGTACTTGTACTTTTTAAAACTATCCTGTCCAAAATAAGCACTTCCTGTTTTTAAATGATTCATACCGAATGGGTAATAATCATTACTGTCTACAATTTCAAGAACGCCTGTGCTGTTTTTGGCAAAGCTCACACGGACATTTCCTAGGTGATCTTTGTATTGATAAATATAACTAATTGTTAAAATACTACCACACGAAAGGATTCGTGCGGCAGCTTGGGACAACGTTTAATTTCTTTTATTGGGCTTTAGCTTCTTATTTTCTTCTTCTAAAGCTTCATTCTGCTTTTTCAGCAGGGCAATATAATCATTCAGGTTATCTAAAATATGATTGGGAATACTACAGTAATAATTATAGTTTCCGGAGTTATCATTGAAGGTCAGATTATCATTATTCTGAACAATACTGGAAGGTTTTTCTTCTTTGATTTCTTCTACCGGAACGTCTAAAGCCTTGGCCAGCTTCTCCCATTCATCATCATAAATCCTTACATCACCGCTTTCTTTACGGCTGTAATTGGATACATCCGTGGATATGATCTTGGACATATATTCCTGGGTGTAGCCCCGCTGTTTTCGTAAACTCTTTAGCTTTTCCATCATGATTTTTTATTCAGTACCACAAATATAAAAAATTCAGCCCTTTTATTCTATACCTAAACATTATCCCAAAGATTTATTTCTATTGTTCTGTTTCCATATACAAAACAGAACAAGAAAACCACTGCTAAGGCAGTGGTTGTTTATTAAAAATCATTACAAACATTCATAATGAGCTGTCCATGTTTTAGCTTCTTTAATACTATCTTGTTTATCAAAAATCAATAAATATTTATTAACACTACCACAATACTTTAAGCCATTATGTGAGTTGGATATGACATCAACTCTTAAAGAATCATTTCTCAATTTAGTAAAAACTGCTATATGAGATGGCCCTTTAAATTTATCTTTTGTAAATACATTTTGGCTTTTATAGTAGTCTTGTGACTTCCAAAATTTTCCCCAATTTTTTTTATTTACTTTAGATAAACACTTACTTTTTTTATATGGGTTAGTTTTTTCAATATTTAACCAATTAAAATAACTATCAGACTTATATAGAGGAAAAAAACTTTCATAAATAGAGATTCCATAAGCTCCAGGATTTAAAAGATCTTTATAATACTTTTCTGTACCCTTATTTATAAAATCCTGTTTTATGTATTCAATCCCTTTTTCATATCTTTCACATGCACATTGTCCATACATTGAAAAACTAATACATACAGATAAAATAATTAAATATTTCATTATTTGGTTTTTGGAGTTAGCATAAAAAGGTTTTTCTTCACATCGATTTTTTTAAAATTACCATCCATGATACTTCTTTCAAAAGGCGTAAAATTATAGGGCTTACCATTACGTAGAATATCTGTCGGGCTATATGATTCTCTTTGACCAAATGGTTGAGTAAATTGTCCGGAAGCATCTAATTCTCTTCTAATTGTATTTATAACTTTTTCATTTGGACCTGGCGCACCATAAATCACATCCTGATCGTTAAGATTATTATATACATGGCTTACTTCGTGAAGAGTAGTCATTCCATATCCCATCGTTAGAGGATTTAATGCCTCACTTGTTCCTGCTATAAATTTATTTACTTGGTCAGTATTAATATTTAAGTCATATGTTACTGTTGAACCATACACGCCATCTATTGTTTCACCTCGTGCTCCTGTGGGTTCGATTGAAGATCCTTTAGTGTTGTCTGAATTAATCTGATAGTCAGTTCTATGATTATCAATAGCGCCTTTCAACATATCACGAGCTGTTTTACTTCCTCCCATATCAGAAGATTCTTTGTAACTCAGTTTCCCATTATCACCAACAGATAATTTCAATCCTGTTTCTTTTTCTAAATCACTTACAATTTTATTTTGTGTATCAGCAGAAACACTTTTCCCAAATGTTATATCATAGTTTTGCATACCATCTGGATCAATAAACCTCAAAGGATTATTAAATGCATAAGTGTAAGTGCTCCATCTTCTTGATGTTTCAGCAAGCGGATCTACAACACCCCATCTTCCTAAATCCGGCATATAGAACCTTGCGCCGTAATCATACATTCCCGTTTCCTGCAGCTCCTTTCCATTGTACTTATACTTTTAAAGACAATTCTAAATGACTATCAGGACAATTTAATATTTGTATTTCGCCAGATTGAATATTGATTCCTCCTTCTACAATATGGTCATATTTGTCATAATCAATATTATTATTTGGCTTTTCTAATATTTCAATTTCTCCTTTAATCTCATTACCATAACTTTCTACCCCAACTCCAATAATTCCGTTTGTTAAAGCAAGTTTTTCTTTAAAAGATTTTTCATTCCAAAAATCAGTAGAAGCTGAACTGCCTTTATCCTCATTGCTGAAGTCTTCAATAAAAAATTGATGATAATCTGTATAAAATTTAAAATCCTTTTTTACCATAGTATTGTTTTAAACTGTAATATGCTACAAACAGCAAAGGAGATAACTTACAAATTATTTTTTTGTTAGTATTAGATTTTGGTATTCGATAGTATTCAAGCCTAAATAAATTATTTCATTTTTAATATTAAATCTTAATGGAACAAAATCATTAATACTATTTGTTTCGTGTCCTTCTCTTTCATCCATACAATTGACTTTAATTTTTTTATCAGAAATAATTTCAAAATTCCCTAAACATTTAACCCTGTTGGCTTCTACTTTTCTTTCTATTGTGATTTTATTACTATCAAATATTTCTATTTTTATGAATTGCTTGTTATCAACATACCTATAGTTACCTTTAAGATTTATAGGAATCATTACACTCTTGGAAGTACAACTTACAAAAGATATTACCATTAATAAATTAATCATTTTTCTCATTTTGAAAATCTTTTAGGTATAACAACGCTTGGATCATTCATGATAGAATAATTTTGGGGTAAATTTCCTTTTGGGAAAGCTTTTAATAAAGCTTCCCTAGTGGTAGACAAAGTAACTTGTGTATTAGGATGATTACTATACAAGCCACTTGGCATAGTTCTTACCCAATTATTTGTAATTTCAGACATATCTTGTATTCTATTGTTTTCAAATACGGATGTATTTCTTTTAACAAAGTTAAAATTGGTGGGATCATATGCAAATTGGGCTTTGTATGAACCTGTTTCATTATTAAGAGTTCCAGCACTATAGCCATCTTTATATAGGACTAACGAACCTGTTTCAAATTGATATCCATGAGTCATTTCATGAACAAACTCGCTTGTACTACCATCAAAACTAAGATTTATATTCCCAGTATTAGAGTCATAATAAGTTTTTCCATTTTCTCCATTAGAATTTTCTAATGCATATACGTTATCACTTTCCTCAAGTACACCCATATTATCTAGTGATCCTCCTAAACTTGATATCTTTTCTGACAATCTATTTTCTTGTCTCGCTAATTTTTTTTGACTCCATCCTTCATCTTTGGCTTTCTGAGCTAATCCCGCCTTTTCACTTTCTAATCCTGCTTTTTTATCTTGTATATCTTTTTTGTGTTTATCCCATTGTTCTTGACTACCAGGAGCAATTTGCATTCCATCGGGATCAGTAAACCTTATAGGATTATTTACGGTATAATTATAAGGCGACCATCTTCTATATTGTTCTGCCATCGGATCAATTACGCTCCATCTTCCAATGTCTGGCATGTATTGGCGGGCTCCATAGTCATAGTTTCCAGTCTCTTGCAGCTCTTTACCGTTGTACTTATACTGATAAGCATTCTGCGTTGTGGCTGTATAATTATGCAATAATCCGAAAGGATAATAATTATTTACTTCTACAATTTCTCCTGGTTTCCAAATGCTGATACAGCTGGGTGGATTAAAAGGATCCCATGGAATATCTTCACATTGACTCTGGAAATATTGCCTTGGCTGTATCACTCCATCTTTATTGGTATCGGTATAACTTAATCTTACATTTCCTAAATGATCTGTGTAATTATAAATATACTGATTCAGCAATGCATCATAATATCCTTCTGAGTTAGGAATTATCCTTAACTTTATTTCAGCTGGTGCATCAGGATCATCAATAACACCTATTCCACTATCTGATGATTCTGATTGTTTCGTAGTTTTATATTGAAATCCATCCAGATAATGGGTCTCCAGATCTCCAAAGAGCTTCTTTACTTTTACTCCATCTGCTCTGTAAGTGTATTGGGTCACTTTTGAGCTTTGGGTAATCTGTTTAGGTAAATTTAGGTAATTATATTGAATTGATGAAATACCTTTATCAGGATGGCTGATCATATTTCCATTTCCATCTACGGTATCATTATCATAACCTATAATATTGGGAGTTAAGGAATAAGGATATCCCGAGGAATTCTGCTGCTGATCTGTAACTTTAACCAATTTATTTCCTGCATAATCGTACTTCAGATTATCAATCATTAAAGTGGTGTTACTTCCTGGAAGCAACCCTTGAGTTCTAACCAGATTCAGGATATTTCCATTCATGTCATAAGCCAGAAGCTCATTGTATTCTTTTGCATAAGGGTTTGTATCTTTCTGATAAAAACCACCTGTAAGTCTGTTTAAACCATCATATGCGTAGCCATATCTTTTTAAGGGTTCATTATCTTCTGTAAGGGTTTTCCAGGATACTTCAGCTATATTTCCGTTGTATCTCGGCTTTACTTTTTGATTTGGATAATCTGCATTAGGAATTTCCAACCCTTCTACTTTATTATAATTGATCTTATATCCAAAAAGGTCACTTCCTAAGTTGGCAGGATCATTAATCTGGGTCATCCAGCCCCGGATATTATACTTG
>NZ_SDLV01000011.1 GCF_004916905.1 Chryseobacterium candidae | reverse complement strand
AAGATAAAGCTACTTAACATTCCCCCCAACTTTTGAGACTGATCCGAGAAAAAGATTTAGCGGTACTGATCCGGAATGCTTCTTTTTATCAGTATTACCACACAGTTGTAAGCAAAACCATTGAGTTCCTCGCACAGTAAGATTGACTTTAAAAAAATTGGAATAAAACTTCGCTGCTGGCCAGTAAGGTTTTATTTTTATGATAAAGTTGTTTAACTTTACAAAGCTTAGGTGTACTTATTATGTGTAAAGCCTGGCTCTGAAAAACTTAAGTGGTTTAACTTTAGCTGAATTTCTTCACAGCTTCTTCACTCACAGGAGTAAAAAAGTTAATCATATTACTGTCCGGATCACAAAATAGAAGGGATCTGTTTCCCCAAGGCATCGTTGTCGGTTTCTGAATAATTCTGGAAACTTTACTTTTAATCTTTTCATATTCTTCATCAACATTTTTAACCATAAATTCAATAATGGTTGACTTTGAACCTGCGAAATCTGTAAGATCTTCCGAAAACATTTGCATGGTCCGGGTACTTCCGATTGCTATTGTAATGGAATTACCAGAAAGTTCTGCAAAATCTTCTGTATACCATGTGGCCGCTATACCCGTGATCTGTTCATAAAATGCTACTGCTGATTGAATGTCTTTGCTGATAATTCTTAATGAGGTAAGTTTCATAAGGATACTTATTTGTTTAAAATAATTTTAAACAAAAGTAATGAGTGCTTATGACAACAGGCTGTCAGTAGATACAATAGATTTTAATCTGAATAACTTTATTAATAAAAATTAGCAATATGAATTAAGCGCTTAAAGTCCGTGATCTGTATTTTCCGTCCTTCGGATCTGATCAGTTTTTCCTGTTTGAAATCATTAATAATGCGGGCTAAAGTTTCTCTTGCGGTTCCTACCATATTGGCAAGATCCACACGGGAAAGAGAAATGAACACTACGGCATCAGGGGCATCATTTGATTTATATTTATCATGAAGAATAAGTAAACTGAGGGCAGCCCTTTCACGGACTGTACGATGGGATAAAACGGCAATAAGGTTCGCCATCACACTGAATTCATGACTCAGAGATTTCAATAACAGCCTTGAAAGCACGGATGACTGGCTCAGAATATCCAGAAAACTTTCTTTTGAAATAAATGAGATGACAGAATTTTCAAGGGTTGAGGTCGTATCCCCATAAGATTCATTACTCAGAATGGCTGAATATCCAAAAAATTCACCGGAGCTGTAAATGTAAATAATCTGCTCCCTTCCGTCATTATCAACTTTGTACTTTTTTATCTTACCCTCATTAAGATAGTAAATACCATTAGGTTTTGTTCCGTCAGTAAATATCGGTTCGTTTTTACGGTAGTTTTTGGTTTTCATAGCTCCTGTAAGCAGCTTCTTATCATATTCAGGAAGTTCATCAAAAAGATACTGATTATTAAAAATAAATTTTGAGATCATAATTTTTTCTATACAGGCTATTGAATGTACGTTCAGTTTTTAATTTAAATCACATTTTAGACCGATCCAAATCACAAGATTTTTTTCCTGAACGAATTACTTTTACAAAAGTAATAAAATTGGTGCTGAAATAAGAAACAGAATATTTATTGAGGTCTGTGGATGCCTTTTCAGAGTAATCATTCATTACTGAAAAATAGGATTTTACGTTAAAGGGGAAAGAGTAGATCTATAAAGAACACTGGATAAATATTTAAGCGGACATGTTTTTCACAGTTTGACACTGACATTTCTAATTATTTTTTTTTACTTATTTATTGTATCCAGCTGTTCTTTTTCTAAAGATAAAGCCCTTACAGAAATTTAAAATGTTCAGACACAGGGGAAAAAACAGAACTTATTTTCACAATCTTAAGCTGGCATCAGCACTTTCATTTGTTGCCGGAATCGTGAATATTGTAGGGGTATTATCTGTTCAGGTGCTTACCACCAATATAACAGGGCACTTTGCTTTCTTTTCCGAAGAGATTCTTCTTAATCATTACAGTGAAGCCCTTACTTATCTTATCTTTATTTTATGTTTTCTGGGAGGAGCATTCTGTTCAAGCTTTATGGTCGAATTTTCTTCCGGACGTAAAATGTTCCGTCCGCATTTTATTCCTTTGGTCATCGAAATTCTGATATTAAGTTTTGTGGGAATAGCAGATGATAACACATTGGATATCGTAATATCTCCTAATGCGGTTGCAGGGCTTTTACTTTTTGCAATGGGGGTTCAGAATTCATTGGTAACAAGAGTATCACAATCTGTAGTGAGAACAACTCATCTTACGGGATTATTTACTGATCTGGGAATAGAACTGTCAAAACTTTTTTTTAAGGAAAGGGAAAAGGAAAAGAAACAGCTTAAAAAGAATATCACCTTGAAACTGGTGATTATTGCCTGCTTTTTTTCAGGATGTGTAACAGGTGGTTTGGGTTACAGGATAATCGGCTTAAAGGTACTGGTGGCAACTGCAGGATTACTGCTTTGTGTGATCAGGTATGATAAGCTTCTGTACAGGTATTATGCTATAAAAAGAAAGCTAAGATAAGACAGAGAATAAAAAAGGATATTCCAATGAGCGGAATATCCTCTTAAAATTTATGGAGTGGTCATCTGTTCAATGACCAAAGTTTGTGTATCTGTCGTATGCGCTGAAAAATACCCCAAAGCTCCGTTACTGATGTTACTTGGAGGGTTGGTTGGAGTAGCAGTTCCGCCATTGCCGCCTGAAATCTGAAGCAAAGAGCTGTAGTACGTGAATATATTGTTGTCAATACACTGCATTTCTACATGAATTTTATCTCCTACTACCACTTCATGATCTCTGCCTTTATTATCGTCATTAGGAAGAATGAGAGGCTGTTGATTGGGTAATCCGTTATTCACATTATCTGAAAAAGTATTCATGTACTTTTTAGTCAGATCATTGATCGTAAAGCTGAAAAGGTATCGGTTTCCCAATGGCATTGGATCTGTAAATAATGGCAGCAGGGTATATGTGGTTTTATCTCCAAATTTGAAAGAACTCTGCTGCAATCCGTCAAAATATACCACTTCAGGCATTTTACTATGAGCGCTATATTGCTTTCCTTCGGACTCTACTTTCAAAGTATAGGTTCTGCCAGGTTCTCCGGAAAAAGCAGTCGTTTGATAGACCCCGTTTCCTACATAGTGAAGGGTTTCAGTTTGTCCCATATCGTCACTTAAAATAACCTGAGCTCCGGTGACAGCCGGATATTGATTAGGTGATGAAAAACTTACGGATTTTGTGATTTTCACTGTATAAGGTCCTGGTTGATTGGTAACATTTCCTTCAATGACAATATTTCCGCTTTGATCATTCAGATCAAGATCGATCTCCTTTTCACAAGAAGTTAATGCAAAAAGGGATACTATGATATAAAATGTATTTTTCATGATTTAGAATTTGAAATTATAAGTGATGTTGGGTACCCAACGGAATAAAGAGGTCTGCATCGCACGGGTTGTTCCGGGACGGTCAGGATTGTCTTCAAAGTTAATTGTATAAGCATTTTCTCTACCATACAGGTTGTAAATACCAAATGTCCATGAACCACGGAATCGTTTATTGGTACTTGGTTCATACGTTGCACTCAGATCCATTCTGTGGTAGGCCGGCATTCTGTCTGCATTTCTATTGCTGTACTGGAATATGGTTTGCCCATTGAGTTCATATTTTCCTGTTGGGAAGGTAACTGCATTTCCTGTGCTGTAAACAAATAGCCCTGAAAAACTCCATTTTGGATTAAGCTGATAGGTGGCCACAATAGAAAGGTCGTGGGTTTTATCCATCCTGGCGTTATACCATTCGTTATTATTGATTCCGTTGATCTTTCTTTCTGTTTTGGAAAGGGTATAGGAGATCCATCCTGTCAGTTTTCCGCTTTTCTTTTTGGCAATAAGTTCCAGACCGTAAGCTCTTCCTTTTCCGAACAGCAATTCACTTTCTACATCGGCTCCGGTATCAAAACCAATCTGCGCCCCGTTCTTGAAGTCGATTTGATTTTTCATGTCTTTATAGTAGACCTCAGCGTTCAGTTCATAATTATTATTGTTGAAATTTCTGCTGTAACCAAGGCTGATCTGATCTGCAATTTCAGGTTTCACCGTATAGCTGCTTCCTATCCACTGATCGGTAGGGTTTCCACTGTTGCTGTTGCTCAATAGGTGAAGATTCTGGGTGTTTCTGGAATAGCCTCCTTTCACACTGCTGACTTCGTTGATACGGTAGTTGGCACTGATACGAGGTTCAATATTCACATAGGTTTTCCCGAATTTTCCTTTCTCTAAGAATTTACTGTCGGTAAGCACACCGTTCTCATAGGTATTGAAGGTATCTCCACCCAATATACTGAACATGGAAAGCCTTGCCCCATAATTAATGGTTAGCTTTTCCGTTGCTTTATAATCATCATTGATGTAAACGGCATTCTCCCATGAATATCTCGGATTTCTTGCAAAACTGCTCACTGTAGTACCGGAAGCACTGCTTGGGGTAAGGGTATGGTAAATAGACTGCAGACCGAAACGTACAGAGTGTTTGTTTCCTGCAAACCAGGTAAAATCCTGCTTAAGATTCCAGTCACGGATTTTTGAATTTAAATCAAATACCGTATCATCATTCTTCAGACTTATTTTATAATCATAATTACTGTAGATAAATGAGGTATTTGAAAATAATTTACTGCTGATAATGCTGTTCCATCTCAAAGTAGCAGTCGTATTTCCCCAGTCTGTATTGAAAGTATCTCCCAATCCCAGTACATCTCTTCCGAAATATCCGGACAGATAAATACGGTTGTTCTCATTAATCTGATAATTGGCTTTCAGGTTGAGATCATAAAAGTATAATTTGTTGTCTTTATAATCTTTGTTGGTTTTAAGAAAAAGATCGGCATACGTTCTTCTTCCTGAAACGATGAATGATGATTTTTCTTTCTGAATAGGACCTTCCACACTCAGTCGGCTGCTGATCAGACCAATTCCTCCATTGACGTTATAGGCTTTATTGTTTCCATCCTTCATTTTAACATCCAATACAGAAGAAAGACGGCCACCGTATTGTGCGGGGCTGTTTCCCTTAATAATGCTGGCATCTTTCAGGGCATCACTGTTGAATGTACTGAAAAATCCAAGAAGATGAGAGGCATTATAAACAGGGGCTTCATCCAGTAAGATCAGGTTTTGGTCTGGAGCACCTCCTCTTACACTAAACCCGCTGCTTCCTTCACCGTTACTTTTGATCCCTGGTAAAAGCTGTATGGTTTTCATTACATCCTTTTCTCCGAATAGAACAGGAAGTTTTTCTATATTTTTGATGCTTAAGGTCTCTGCTCCCATCTGAGCTGAGGTTAAGTTTTTATCCTTTTTAATACCGGTTATCACTACCTCATCAATGGCTTTAGCTGCAGATTCTGATGGAAGCAGGGGAAGATCGAGTTTGATATTCTGATCTACATTAACCTTCTGCTCAAAATCTTGATACCCGGGAGTGGAAATAATAATGGTATAATTTCCTTGAGGTAGGGAAAGAGAATAAAACCCATATTCATTGGCTATAACATTGATGGTGGGATCTTCATTTACTTTTACAGATACTCCGATGAGCAATTCACCGTTTTTTTTGTCTTTCACGGTTCCACTTACGGAATACGTTTGCTGGGCTATTGCCAGGGTACTGAAACAGAGTGCAGCAGTGGCGGCGGTAATTTTTAGAAAGGATGTTTGCATTAGTTTATTTTAAAGTAGTAGATCTCTTGTATATGAATTGATGTTTTGATGATGTACGATTAGTTGGATGAATAGAGGAATTGTTACACATAACAAATTAATGATGAATTAAATCCATTGGAAAATCAGGTTTCAGGAAATGATAAAACAATCTTTTCAGCCTTTTAACCAAAATATTAACCTTATATTGGCAAAGAATTAAGCTAAATATATGGAAAATCTGAAAATCTGGCTAAAGAAAAATGGCTTCACTGCAATACTGACTGTATTGTTTATTGTTATCCTGATAAATAAAGATGCAAAAGCATGGCTGATGAGACAGGTAGCTTCCACAGGGTTTCTCAATTCAAGCATATCAGAACCAAAAGAAACGCAAAATAATTCAACCAAGATTTCCTATGCCGGATTTATGCTGAGAAATGAGGATGGAAAGATAACGGATACTTCTGCCTTTCAGAATAAAGTGGTTTTCATTAACTTTTGGGCATCATGGTGCCCTCCGTGCCGTGCCGAATTTCCGTCTGTCCAAAAAATGTATGACCATTACAAAAATAATCCGGATGTGGTATTTCTTACCGTAAACCTGGATGATAATACCGCTCTTGGAAAATCTTACTTAAAGGAGAAAGGCTTTACAGTTCCTTTTCTTACACCGGCAGGAAATATTCCTGATGTATTGTATAGTGGATCTTTGCCAACAACGGTTGTACTGGATAGAAAAGGAGAAATACGCCTGCATCATAAAGGACTTGCGGATTACAGTAAAGATTCATTTTATAAACAGATTGATGAGCTTCTGCAACAAAAACTTTAGTTGCTTAAAGCGTATTTTTATCTTGTAATAATATTAAATATATTACATTTAACAAATAATTCAAGATAATGGAAAAGAAGAACAGTTAATCCATGGAAATGGCAGGATGATAAAAGCTATTTACTGACTGTAGAAGTTAAAAATATGGAAAGTACTTTATAATGCTCGGGGTAGGCAGCTATTGACCCTGATAGAAAATCCTGTAAAAAGATATTTTTTGATATAAATAGGTTTATAATTGATATTTAAAATATTCAATAAAAACATATTATTTAAATACAATCCACTATTTAACTCATATTTATATTTATTTTTCATTTAAAGGGTTCACTTATTTGTGAGATTTGCTATATTTGATTTAGCGAAAAATAGATTATCATTATTGAATTTTAATGAAATAATCACTTTCATATTTCAGAAAGGCATTTAAATATTAACTAAACAAAATTTATTATGAAACGTAAGCTCGTCTATCTTTTACTTCTTTTGACAAGTAATTTTACTTTTTTTAATGCACAGGTAGGTATAAACACATCGAATCCACAAGGAGTATTTAATATTGATGGTGCAAAGGATAATCCAACTACAGGAGTACCATCTGTAGCACAACAAGCCAATGATGTAGCAGTTACTGTTGGAGGAAATATGGGGATAGGAACTACAGCTCCTACCAATAAACTTCATGTAAATGGTTCAAACCCATTGCGTCTTCAGGGAGTTGGAGCCGGAAATAGCAGCACAGATCCATTGTTGGTAGTTGATGCTAATGGAGTTGTAAAGAACATTGGTACGCTGGGAGCTTTATCTATTCCTAGCCCTGCAGTTTTCCGATTAGAAACTTTACAGTCCAACTTTTTGCAGTCACAGGGAGCAGGAGGATCACAGGTAGTACCTATGACTGTTATAAAGAATTCTATTCCGGGGCTTACCTATAATGCAGGCACAAGTACAATAACTTTTCCGGCAGGAACTTATCAGATCACATTTGTGTATGAAGCAATACATAATGCTACAGGATGTACCGTCAGTTCTTATTTTGTAGATTTTCCCCTGAATGCTACAACTTCAAGAATCCACAGTACAGGTTCCCATTCGGAGGGTGCCCTTTCCAATCATGGAGGAACAATCACTTATGCCACTACAGTTCCGGCCAACAGAAACTGGACGATCGCATTGGGAAGAGGGCAGTCAGGTAATTGTTCAGGTGCAGGAATGAGCCTTTCTGCAACCTCCACGCAGGTACTGGTATTCAGAATCGGAGATTAATCTTTTTAATATTCTCTAAAAATGATTATCCAAGAAAGATTCTAATAACACAAATACTAAAGCACTGGTTGATACCGGTGCTTTAGTATATTCAGAAAGCTATTGGTATATTCATTAATCAGTTTTTTTAAAACTAAAGCTTTTCATAACTTTATAGAGATCAATCCGTAATCATTATCAAGATGAATATTCAGCTTTTTTCAAAACATGCTTTAATAGGAGGGGCTACACAGGGAATAGGAGCCGGAATTGCCATTGAATTGGCTAAATGCGGAGCTAATGTGACCGTTATGGCCCGTAGTGAAGCAAAGCTTAAAGATTTCGTTTCTGCACTGCCGGTTATCAGTCCTGATCAGAAACATGGATACCTGGTAGCAGATTTTTCAGATTTTGAAAGTTATAGAAAAATTATAGCTGGATATTTTAATCATCATTCCATAGATATTCTGGTGAATAATACCAATGGTCCCGAACCTGGTTTAGCACTGGATAAAAATAGTGATGATTATCAGACCGCATTTGATCTTCTGTTCAAAACCGTTTGTGAAACAACATTACTGGCTTTGCCCCATATGATTCAACAGAAAAACGGGCGTATCATTAATGTTTCTTCTTTATCCGTAAAAGAACCGATTGGAAATCTGGCCTTGTCCAATTCTATCCGTTCTGCAGTGATTGCCTGGGCCAAAACACTTTCCAATGAAATTGCACAACATAATATCACGGTAAATAATGTGTTAACAGGGTATTTCGATACTGAAAGAATTCAAAAACTTGTGGCTCATGAAGCTCAGCAAAGTGGTGCAGGAGCAGAGGAAATAAAAAAGGCGAGGGAAAATAAAATTCCGATGAAAAGATTCGGACAGCCTGAGGAATATGGTCATCTGGTGGCGTTTCTGGCTTCAGAATATTCAAATTATCTTACCGGAACAAGTATTC
The DNA here is from genome assembly GCF_004916905.1 of Chryseobacterium candidae. Classification (GTDB taxonomy): domain Bacteria; phylum Bacteroidota; class Bacteroidia; order Flavobacteriales; family Weeksellaceae; genus Chryseobacterium; species Chryseobacterium candidae. The sequence goes on along the minus strand of NZ_SDLV01000011.1, from coordinate 54,698 downwards.
CTCTGGATGGAGGATTGAATAATACCTATTAATCTCACTGAAGAGAATGTGATATGAAAGTGTTAATTAAATATGGAACTGTAATTTTACTTTTCTTACTTCTTATTCATTATACTCATACTTATTATGATTTTACGGTGTCAAATTCTAACATCATTATTCTTCCTTTAGTAGCAGGACTCATATTTGTCAATTTTATTCTGATTTATATTTATGAATCAAAAAATAAAGAGAAGCATAAAGTCACAAATTTATTATTGATTTTTTTAGTTGCTCTTTTTGGAATAAACCTTTATTTTAATAGTGTTCAATCCGAAAAGGAAGTAAAATATTCATGTTATATTTCTCCCGACCATCAATTGAAATCTAATGGATATGAAATTAAGTTATATAAAGATAAAACCTACAGGATCAATGAATACTGGTATGGTGAAAGCCGGCATTATTTTGGAAAATATGAGTTTGAAAATAACCTCCTGACTTTACATGATGAAAGGATTTCAGAAAAAACTGAAGAACTACTGACTTCAAAATACGAATATAATAGCATTAAAAAGTATTTTGAGCCTATAGAAAAAGGTTTTCCAAAGTTGAAATTGAAAATAAAGAATAAACTCCCCAATTAATGTAATAAACCCTTTTCCCCAGTTGTCATATACATATTGGAAAATTTGATATGAAAAACTGGTCTTTTAAAAAATGGAACACCGTACTGGGATGGTTCCTTTTCGCTGTTGCGCTTATTGCTTATCTTTCAACAATAGAACATTCCCTGAGTTTCTGGGACTGCGGAGAATATATTTCTTCAGCCGTGAAACTGGAGGTAACCCATGCTCCGGGGGCTGCTTTATTTCAGATTATGGGAGCTGTAGCAAGTATTTTCGCATTAGGGAATGCTGAAAATTATTCTATTGTAATCAATGCTATGTCAGCATTGTTCAGTGCATTTACGATCCTCTTTCTGTTCTGGACGATTACCCATTTTGTAAGAAGGCTTTTACATAAAGATGTTGCAGAAATTACAAAACATCAGGAAATCTCAATCCTGTTTGCCGGAGTGATTGGCGCTTTATGCTTTACATTTTCAGATACATTCTGGTTTTCAGCAGTAGAAGGAGAAGTGTATGCGATGGCTTCTATGTTTATTGCATTACTGGTCTGGCTCATCACCAAATGGGAAAATGAATATAAAGCAGCAGACAGCGAGAGATGGATCATTCTTATTTTCTTTATTATTGGGCTTTCCGTAGGAGTGCATATGATGTGCATGCTGGCTATTCCGGCCATATGTCTGGTTTATTATACCCGAAATTATACTTTTTCGTGGAAGAGTTTTATACTGGCCAATCTGATTACGCTGGGAATTCTTGCCTTCGTATTCAAGATCATTTTCCCTTTGATAATGACAATGTTCGGAAAGCTTGAAATTTTCTTTGTAAATGGTTTGGGACTTCCTTTTCATTCAGGAACAATTGCAGCTTTTGTTCTTATGTCAGCAATCAGTTATCTCCTGATTAAATATGCACGAAAAACCAAAAGAAACGCATACCAGACTATCGTTTTATCTATTGTCTATATGATCATTGGTTTTTCATGCTGGCTGGTAATTCCGATAAGAGCCAATGCCAATCCTCCGATGAATCTTAATGATCCGGATACAGCCATTGGGATGCGAGATTATTATAACAGAGTGCAATACGGTGACTGGCCTACTATTTACGGACAGAATTACACTGCATTTCTAGATAAAAACGGACTGGAAAAAGACGAAGACGGAAGTTATAAAAGAGACATCACCGGAGATATTTACGAAAAAGACGAAAAATCCGGAACTTACAGAAAAACCGGGGAAAGATTCAACTATGTGTTTAATAAATCTCATATAAGCTTCATGCCTAGGATGTTCAATGAAGATAAAGAGGTGACCGCCAATTACATTTCTTTATATGGAGCTCCTGATTTTACTTTTAATTATGATAATGAAGACATTGCGGACAATCCGGAAGCGAAAAGGATTTTTGAAGAACTGAGAGCAAAATATGAAGGAGATTCTATCACGGCAGAAGATTATCTGAAAGTGAAGCCGTATGATCTTATCAAGGTGCAGCGTCCATCCTTCGCTCAGAATATGGAGTATTTTATATCATTTCAGAACGGATATTATTTTGTAAGATATCTGATGTGGAATTTCGCAGGAAGGCAGAATGACTTTCAGGGGCATATGGAGAATACCAATGGAAACTGGATCTCGGGATTTTCTTTTATTGATAATGCTTTGCTTGGTAATCAGGATCATATGCCTGCCCAATTTAAAAATGAAAGTACCGTCAGGTTTTTCTTTTTGCCATTGATTCTTGGGCTGATTGGTTTCTTTTTCCAGCTCAACAGAGATTTCGGAAGATTTTATGCCATGCTTTCGCTGTTTGTTCTTACAAGTATGGGAATTGTTTTCTACACCGGAGTAAAACCATTTGAAGTAAGGGAAAGAGATTATGCCATGGTAGGTTCGTTCTATGCCTTTGCCGTCTGGATAGGTCTTGGAGCGGGAGCATTACTTTGGCTGATTCAGTCTAAGGTTAAATCTAATGCTGCTAATATTGTTCTGGGAGTCATTTTATTAGGAATTCCTTTGATGATGGGATTCCAGAATTATACTTCGCATGACAGAAGTAAGAAGACAGCAGCCCGTGATTACGCCTATTCATTTTTAAGATCGCTGCCGAAAGATGATATTATTTTCATTTATGGTGATAATGATACCTTTCCGGTATGGGCAATTCAGGAAACGGAAAGATTCAGGGATGATGTGAAAACGGTCAACTTTACCCTCCTGGCTACTTCATGGAGTATTGATCAGGTGAAAAGAAGAACTTACAATGCAAAAGGAATTCCGGGTGAGTTAACACATGAAGAATATAGAGATGGGGTAAATGATCAGGTGTATCTGATGAAAAAAGAAGACTGGGAAGGACTTTTCCAAATGCTGAAAGAACAGGGAGCGCCGGAAACTGCTTTTCAGGAATTCGGAAAGTATCTGAATCAGGATTCAATGACTCTTAAGGATGCGTTGAAATTCCTGAAATTACAATCATCCGCAAAAGATGAACTGCTGAAGATGTACTTTGGAGAAAAGCAATATGAAAAATACAATATCCTTCCGGTGAGTAAATTTATCCTTCCCGTCAACAAAGAAAATGCAGTAAAAGCAGGAATTATTAATCAGTCCGATCTTCCGTATACTGTGGATCAGATTATGATCAATTATGAAGCGAATACCCTTTACAAAAGCAATCTGATGATGCTGGATATGCTGGCCAATTTTGATTGGAAAAGGCCTGTCAATTTCTCTACAGGCGGGATGTACGACAGTGAAAATATCTTTTATCTGGATGAATATCTTCAGTTTGATGGTTTCAGTTACAGACTGGTTCCTATTCATACCCCTCAGAGTCCGGATGGAGACAAAGGAAGAGTAGATGCCAATTCTCTTTATCAGGTGGTGAAAAACTTCAGATGGGGAAATTTTAAAGATCTGAGTATTTATTATGATGAAACAGCTACGTCAAATATTTTGGGTTACAGAATGTCTGTAAGCAGAGCAGTATCCGCATTGGTTGCAGGCGGGCAGAAAGCTAAAGCATTGGAATTGCTGGATCTTGCCGCAAAAGAAATTCCTGTGGAAAAATACAATGATCCACGTTCACTAAGTGCGATGGTTACCGGGTATATTGTCGCCGGACAGGAGCAAAAAGGACTTCAGCTGGCAGAAGAGCTCAAAAAAACAATATTTGAAGAATATGATTATTATCAGAATCTTTCTCCCTCATTTAAAGCAGCAGCCAAAAGACAGATGAGGTCTAAACCGATGGAATATGCACTCGTTGTCGCAGCCGTTACAGAAGCTTACAAAACTTTAGGACAAAATGAAAAAGCCCATGCTTACGTATTAAAATCAATGGAGCCTGTTGATAAGAAATTCAGTATTTTTATAAAAGGACTTGAGCAGATGGGTAAAGAAAAAGCGGGTAAGGAAGCTGAAAATGTACGCCAGATTGCTCCTTTTTATCAGTACTTATTCAATGTCATGGAACCTTTTGATTCCACCTATTCCGGGAAAAAAGAAATTGAAATCACGAATGCGATGATGAAAGTGACACAGTAAAACTTAAATAAAAGAGGCAGTCTCAAAAGTGTCATTCTGAACGAAATGAAATGTAGTGAAGAATCTCATATATTTGTTTATCAAGGAGATTCTTCCTTCGTCAGAATGACAAAAGTCAGATTGTTTGACTTTTGAGACAGCCTCTTTTTAATGTAAATCAGAATTAATTAATAGAATCTCATTTTATCAACGCAAAGAATTAAATACTTGATTCTATATATTGAGGGAGCAAAAGGGTTTGATCAATTTCATTGATCATTTTTAAGCGAATGTATTACCAGAAAGCTTAATCTGCGAGAAGTTCGCTCATCTTTGATCTCTTAAAATTATAAGAATTGCAGATGAAACTTTACGTTTATTAAAATAAGTTTAATCAGATTTGAATCATTCATCCTAACGTTTTTCTTTCAGCGACCAGCCGAATTTCAATCCAATGATAAAAATAACCAAAAGCAATTCACCAACGGCCAGTAAAATATCTCCGGGCACACGCATCCATCTCAGAAAATGCATGATATCTGTTTGCATAAATTCTGCAGAGCGTGCATACCAGTAACCTTCTTTTATAGAGGCTACAGACTGCATAATTCCTATGGGAAGAAGACTTATGCTTACCATCACCAGCAATCCTAAGTTGATCATCCAGAACGCCCAGCCTATTAATTTATCATTCCACTGTCGGTCAGGATAAAGCCCACGCAAAACAAACATCATCAATCCGATTCCCAGAATTCCATAAACTCCGAATAAAGCTGCATGCCCGTGTACAGCTGTAGTATTCAGCCCCTGGATATAATACAATGCAATAGGAGGATTGATGGCAAATCCGAAGATTCCGGCACCAAGGAAATTCCAGAAACACATGGCAATAAAGCAGTAGATAGGCCATTTGTACGCCTGAATCCATAGGGTAGATTTACTCAGTTGGTAATTCTGATACGCTTCATAGCCTATTAAAACAAGCGGAACAATTTCTAATGCACTGAAAGTTGCTCCTAAAGCAAGTACAGCGGTAGGCGTAGCACTGAAATACAGATGGTGGAATGTCCCCAGAATGCCTCCGCCAAGAAAAATAATGGTAGAAAATAACACTGCATTCGTAGCAGATTTCAATCTTAACAATCCCAGCCTTGTAAATAAAAAGGCTGCCACTACCGTTGCAAAAACTTCAAAAAATCCTTCTACCCAAAGATGAACTACCCACCATCTCCAATATTCTGCAATGGCCATATGGGTTTGTCTTCCATACATTAGTCCAGCTCCGTAAAATAACGCAATAGCTACAGATGAAAGGGTAAACAGGATCAGCAAATGACGGTCTCCATCTTTACGTTTCAAAGCCGGAAGCAATGCTCTGACCATTAAAATCAACCAAAGAATAAGCCCGATGAGCAGTAAGATCTGCCACACTCTTCCCAGCTCCACATATTCATATCCCTGATGCCCCCAAAGAAAATTATCAACCAGACCAAGCTTCTGCATCACACCAAGCCATTGTCCGGTTAATGATCCCAGGACAACAATCAGTAAGGCTCCGAATAATATATTTACTCCCAGTTTCTGATATTTCGGTTCATGCCCTGAAACTGCGGGAGCTATATAAAGTCCTGTGGCCAGCCATGAGGTGGCAATCCAGAATATTGCAAGTTGTACGTGCCAGCTTCTGGAAACCGACTGTGGTAAAAACTGGTCCAGAGGGATTCCATAAAATCCGCTTCCTTCCACACCATAATGGGCAGTTACTACTCCGGCAAGCATTTGAACAAGGATCAGCAGTGCAACGACCCAAATATATTTCAAAGTGGCTTTCATAGAAGGAGTAGGCTTCATATTTCGTAAAGGATCTTCGTGTGGAAATGCCCCGCTGATCTCTTCCTCTTTGTTTCGGGCATGGTAAAATACCAGGAGACCTACACAACCCAGTAAAAGCAATATACTGAATCCCGACCATAAATGCAGAGAAGGAGGAGGAACGTTTCCCACCGATTCATCATGCGGCCAGTTATTGGTATAGGTCACATCATCTCCAGGTCTTTCCGTAATGCATACCCATGTACTCCATGCAAAGAAGGCATTCATTTTAGCCATTCTTCCGGTGTCTTTGATGGTATTCTCAGGAATGGCGTACTGATCCCGGAGTTTTGCCATGGATGCATCATTCATGAATAATTTTGAATAATACTGTGAAAGCTGTTTCTGCACTTCAGCCCGTTCCGGGGAGAAAACAATTTCATTTTTACTTTCGTTAAAAGTATTGGTACGAAGTTCTTTTTTCAGCAGTACCTGATATTTAGCCTGTTCATCATCAGGAAGGTCTTTGTAAACTTTACCTTCCTTTTTAGCCAGCTCATCAAGCAGCAGAAGAGATTCCCTGTGAAGATAATCAGCTGTCCAGTCCGGTGCAATATAGGCACCATGTCCCCATATACTTCCTACTGTTTGTCCGCCAATAGACTGCCAGACATTCTGTCCGTCTTTAATATCCTGTGCGGTTGCAATCACCGTTCCGTCTGTGCTGACTACTTTCTCCGGAATGGGTGGGATTTTCCTGTAAATTTCAGTCCCATAGAAGATAAGAACAGCAAACGAGGCAGCCATTACTACAGCAAGCCATATCCAAAGTTTTTTAGGTGTCATTTTGTATTCTTTTTAAGATTCTACGGCAGATTCTTTCTCCAGTCGGATCGCTTTTGGGAAAAGAATGTTATTCTCAAGATGAATGTGTTGATGCAAATCATTTTCAAAATCCTGAAGCATGGCAAAAGCTACTTTGTAAGTATTGCAGGCATCTGCAGGGGGAAGGTATTCATTTGTAATTTCTGCGATCCTTCTGAAACGGTCACCTTCTACGGTATGTTCATGTTCCATCATATGAACAGGATTTTCTACGGTTTCAAAATGAGGCTTTGGAAGAGGACTTCCGGATATTTTAGCCTTCACCATATTTTTTACAAACGGGAACAGAATAAGTTCTTCTTTTTTCATGTGAGCAGCCAGATCATATGCTGATTCATTAAATAAAGAATTGATTTCAAACAGTTCAGGATGTCTTCCTCCGTGCACTTTACACAGTTTATCAAGGAATGCCTGCAAAACAAGAGTTTTTTCTTCTACATAACGGTGATGGGTTTTCTCAATATAATCTGTCAGAAGATCCAGAGGCCAGCTGTTGAAGTCGATTGAAAAACTTTCATTTTTTGGAAGCGCATCCAGTTCTTCATAAATTTTTTCAGGAGCAAGTTTCTTATGGCTGCATGCTTCTTCAATGGTTCTTCCGCCTTTACAGCAGAAATCAATACCGTGTCTTTTAAAAATTGCGGCTGTTCTGAAATCTTCAGCAACCATATTGCCTATAAAGTCTGTTCTTGTATTCATAATATAATACTTTTTTGTCTTTTATTGTTTTAAATTTTTTTTTTACTTTTTAAGGGATAAAATATATTTTACCATCTGCCGGGCATTCTCCTTACTCAATCCTGTATGAGGAGTCATAGGGATTTCGCCCCAATTGCCTTTGCCACCGTCCATGATTTTCTGTGCCAGCATATCAAGATCAGCATCCGAATATTTTGCTGCAACTTCCTGGTAAGAGGGACCTATTAATTTTGAATTTATTGTATGACAGGTAAGACAATCTGTTCCTTCAATTAATTTCAATCCTTCATGTTTCGATGTATTTGAGGAGGAGGAAATTTCAGGAGGTGTTTCTACTGTCTGTGGTTGGATAACCTGTTGTTCAGAATAAGGTTCAGCCTGTGGAATGGGAGTCGTTTCCGGTTTGGAACAGGAAAATAATAATGTAGTTAAAGTCAATGCAATAATGGTATTTTGAACAAGTGTTTTCATAATGAATAATGTTATTATTGAACTGTATTTCTTTTGAATTGTAAAATGATGGCTGTTATGAACATTAGTGCTTTTGCTGTTTCGGAATAAATAAAATAGTCATGTAATGGAGTAGGAGTTAATGCTTTTCCTGATGAAAGTAAGTCCACACGAGAATCCAATACAGGCAGCATCCAGAACTGTTCTAAGGCAAGTAATAAAAATATAACAGCCAGAATGATAAAATCAGTTTTCGTATAGTTTTTCCAACTGACGGACATCAATATCAGTATTACAATAAGAAATCCCCATTGTATTTTTGAAGAAAGTCCAAACATGAGTTTTCCTAATCCTAATGCCGCCGGAAGGGTAATTCCAGGAACCTGAAACTTTAATGGTGTCTCCAGAAAGCTGATGGTGATAAACATTCCGGTCATGAGGCAGAATAACATCAGTACAAGAGGATTTTTAAGTTCTGATTTCATTATATATAATTTAATATTAAAAGATCTTTTTATCTTTTATTTGTTTAAATTTTTTTAAGTCTTCAAATGAGTAAGCTGTAAGTCCAGATTATCGACAAACATCTGAATTTTTGAGGTTTCAAGCATGATTCGAAGATCCTGTCGGATACTTTTGAACTGATCATGAAGCGGGCACGGATGCGTTTCTGAACACTGATCAAGTCCAAGTCCGCAACCCGTAAAAAGCTTATCTCCATCAATTTCTCTGACAATATCAGCAATGGAAGTGTTCAGGTTTTTATGATCCATATAGAAACCTCCGTTCGGACCTTTGGCAGATTGTACAAATCCTTTTCTGCTCAGATCCTGCAAAATTTTAGCAATAAAATGCTCCGGCGAATGGATACTTTTTGAAATGTCCTTAATACCAACTCTGCTGTCATTTTTAGACTGCTGGGCTATATAGATTAAGGCTCTTAAAGCATATTCGCACGTTTTTGAAAACATTTTACTGAGTTTTATGGGACAAATATAGAAAGATATTTTTAATAAAAGATAAAATAGTCTTTTATTTTTTTCCTAAATCTGATGAAGATCATCTGTAAGCCAATTATCCCATCATATTTTGGGTCGCTTTATTACTCTTTCTAAGATCTGAAGGTCTCGACTGGGTAAATTCATGAAAGGTATCGCTGAAGGCGCTGATAGAGCTGTAGCCCACATCATCGGCAATTTCATTGATGGGTTTGTCTGTATTTAAAAGCAGTTCAATGGCTTTGATGATTCTTAATGTTTTTAAATACTGGAGGAATGAAATATCCATATCCGCCTTGAAAAGGCGTGACAGGGAACGTTCACTCAAACCAAATCTGCTGCTGACATTGGACAGTGTCAGTTTTTCCCCGATATTCCGTTCCAGATAAGATACAATTTTCATCATCTGTTTGTTGTGGGTGGCAGGAAGAATAATAGGCAAGGGCTGTTGATGGGTTTTAGGAAGGATTTTTTTTAGAGCCACTAAAAATTCGAAGTTTTCATCTTTTACTGTTACGTGTTTTTCATCCCAGATTTCAGAATATTTGATCATCTGGATCAGAAGTTCTGATGCCGGATAAATCCCCAGTCTGCTGTAGAAAGGATCTGAGACATCATCATGAGCATAGAAATAAAGAGAACGCAGAACCGTTGCTGTATGTCCGATCTCTAAAATATGTTCCATACCCTGCGGAATCCAGAAGAAATGTCTTGCAGGCACTACATAGGTTCTGTTATCAATTGTAATATAGGCGATACCTCCTTCTACGTAACTCAGCTGTCCTTTGGTATGTTTGTGAAAAGGAATCAGTTTTTCTGATTTTTCATGCATGACAAATACACTTTTATCGTCTTTATCAATGTCCGGAAGTGCAGCGATTAATCCCATAAAAAAGTTTAAAATCCCAAAGAATATACAAATATAATCATTTGGCCGGAATCATGTAAAAGTTGACTATTTTAGATAAATAAAATTTCCGGATTGCCAATAAATTTGCAATGCAATAATTCAAAAATTCAAATGAAAATTTATGTCGCCGGATTGCTGATGTTGGGGATTTCCTCCACTATATCAGCTCAGACCGGCAGTCCAGCAAAGGACACCATACGAATCTCCTTAAAAGATGCATGGCAGAGAGCGGAAGAAAACAGCCGTCATATCAGAATCAATACCATCAACGCAGACATTGCCGAAGCCGAAGTAAAAGATGCCAAAAGAGAGCGCCTTCCGGAAATAGAAGTTAAAGGCTCTGCAGAAAAGGCTTCCAACATTCCCATCTATGAGAACGGAATTTTTTCCAAGCCAACACAGCATGAAGTAATTCATACGCTTTACAGAGCCGGAGCAGATTTTTACCTGAACATTTATAACGGAAATAAGCTGAATCTTAAGATTAAGGAAAATCAGACGCTTCAGAAAATTAAGGATATTCAGAAAGAAAAATCAGTTTCTGATATTCATTACAAAACTGCAGCGCTTTATCTTGAACTCCAGAAAACTTTGATTTTCAGAGATCTTATCAAACAGGATATCACTGATCAGAAGACACAGCTTAAAGAGATACAGGCTCTTTATAAAAACGGAGTGGTATTAAAAAGTGATGTTTTAAGGATTGAACTGGAACTTTCCAAAAGAAAAATGGCGCTGGTGACCATAGAAAATGATATTCTTATCGCGATGCAGAAACTGAATATTATTTTGGGTATTCCCGATGAGCAGATTGTTATTCCTGAAACCCCGTTTAATCAGTGGAATGAGAGTACAACTTATAATGAGTTTCTGAAACTGGCATTGGATCATTCTTTTGATTATCATGTTTCTGAACAGCAGACAGCGCTGAGTATGATCAGACTGAAACAGGTAAAAGCGAATATAAGACCTAAAATCGGGATGTATGGTGAATTTTATTACGCCAATCCACAGATTTTTCTGTATCCCTATAATCCTTATTGGTATTCATTGGGAATCGTTGGAATTAAAGCTTCATTTTCGATCTCTTCTCTTTACCATAATACTCATAAAGTAAAAGCTGCTCAGCTGGAGTTTGAAAAGGAAGAGGAAGTACACAAGGATACGGAAGATAAGGTAAGACAACAGGTGAAAGAAGCTTATCTGCGTTACCAGGAAGCTTTAGAACAGATAAAAGTTGCAGAAGCCAATGTCGCTCAGGCAAAGGAAAATGCACGTATTATCAAAAATACATACTTCAGTCAGACTTCTCTTATTACAGAACTGCTGGATGCAGATATACAGTTGCTTCAGACAAAATTTGAACTGGAAGCCGCCAAAATTATGGCACAAAACAATTATTATTTACTACAAAACATTACAGGCGTTTTATAATATCATGAAAAAAAAATATACTCCCACCGATAGAATGATCACGAAGATCACAGGATGGATTTCAGTTGTAATTGTTGCTGCACTTGCTGTCTGGGGCGGTTTTACCTTAAAAAATTATTATGCGTATGAGCAAACCAATGATGCACAGGTTCAGGAATATGTTAACCCCGTTATTTCAAGAGCCGGAGGATTTATTGTTGCTGTAAAGTTTGAGGAGAATCAGGAAGTTAAAAAAGGAGATACTCTTTTAATCATTGATAACCGTGAATATGTACTTCAGGAAAAACAGACTCAGGCAGCCATTCAGAAAGCCCGTGCTCAACTGAGAGTATTGGAAAGTACTACTGGCACTACAGAAAAGGAAGCAGCAGCAGCAATGGCTCAGGTAGATGCCAATAAAGCAAAGGTGTGGAAACAACAGCTTGATTATAAACGGTATAAAAAGCTGTATGATGAAGAATCTGCCACGAAACAGCGGCTTGAAGATGTGAAAGCAACACTGGATGTCAATGAAAGCGATTATAAATCTTCACAGGATAATTACGCGGCTTCAATATCTAAGATTAATGATATACGGGCAGAAAAAACAGTTGTTTTAGCAGAAATTGCAAGACTGGAAGCGTTGCTGGACCGTCACAAGCTGGATGTAAGTTATACAGCTGTCACCGCGTCTTATGACGGAAGAATGGGAAGAAGAACTGTAGAAGTTGGGCAGATGATTGATGCCGGAGAGACACTGGCATTTATAGTCAATAATGAAACTGATAAATGGGTAGTAGCTAATTATAAAGAAACGCAGATCAGGGATATGCATATCGGAGATCATGTGAAAATTGTTGCGGATTCTTATCCTGACAGGGAATTTAAAGGAACAATCATCTCGCTTTCCCCGGCAACAGGTTCAAGTTTTTCATTGCTTCCACCGGATAACTCCACTGGAAATTACGTAAAAATTGTACAGCGTATTCCTGTAAGAATCAGAGTGGATGGGCAAAGAAGTCAGATTGATGTTCTGAAAGTGGGAATGAATGTGAATGTATACGCCAATAAAAAGCATTCCAATGGTTAAAAGAAAAATGCCCTATTTCAAAAAATGGGCTCCGGAATGGCTGGTGAAGATTATTCTTTTTTCAATGACGCTTCCGGGAATCATTATCTTTTTTCTGCCATTGTCTAATGTAAATGCCGCCGCCGGATATTATGGATGTGAACCGGCAGATATCCAGTTTTCAGTAGCGTTGTTTTATGCTGGTTATGTAGGGTTTTACAGCCTGGAAAGAAGATTTTTCAGTTTTCTCGCCGCAAAAGAATATTTTCTTCTTTTTACTACCCTGCAGATTCTGGCCTGTCTCATTTGTTATTTCACGCGGGAGGTCTATATTTTATTTCCGGTTCGTTTCATACAGGGAATGTTATTCGCAGGAAATGTAAACCTTTCACTAACCCTTATTTTTACACGACTGAGCAGCGAAAGAGGCCGGGAAATCAGTTTTTCAGTATTTTTTGGAATCTTAATTTGTGCTTTGCCGTTTAATAATCTTATAACCGCAGATCTCATTGATTCCTATAATTTTAATATCGTTTATAAAACAGCCATCTTCTCCTATCTTCCGGGACTTATTTTTCTGACTTTAGCCATGAGCCATTACAGAACCCATGCAAGATTTCATCTGTATAAACTGGACTGGCAGAGTTTTGGGCTATTCAGTGCTTTATTGGTATTAATCGGGTATATAACTATTTTTGGACAGGAATATTATTGGCTGGAAGATAACCGGATTCTGGGAAGTGTGGTCGGAATTATGGTTTTGGCGGCGATATCAATAGTTCGCCAGCAGGCGATTAAAAGGCCTTATATTGATCTGCAGGTTTTCAGATACAGGAACTTCAAAGTAGGTCTGCTTATCCTTTTTGTGATGTATATCTGCCGGTTTGCTTCAGGAATTGTCAACACTTATTTTGCATCAGAACTGCATCTGGATCCGTTTCATATTTCTTATATTAATATTTTTAACCTTGCAGGATTGGTGGTTGGGGTCATTATCGCCTGCTGTATGGTTTTACAAAAGAAAAATATTCGGTATATCTGGGGACCTGGATTTTTAATGCTGTTGATCTTTCATGGCTTAATGTACTATTCTTTTGATGTTCAGGCTGATGAGTTTAATTACTACATTCCGTTATTTATTCAGGGATTGGGTGTGGGGTTGATTATGGTTCCGACGATTATTTATATTATTTCTTCCGTTCCTGCTGTTATTGGGCCTTCCGCTGCTGCAACAGCATTAGCAATACGATATCTCGGGTTTTGTATCAGCATTGCCCTGATCAATTTTTTTGAACTCTTTGAAAAAAGCCGTCATTACAATGCTTTTCAGGATCATTTAAGTGCTGCAGATCCGGAAGTTAAAAGTTTTCTCCGTCTGCAGACGGCTAAGCTTATTGCAGGAGGAATGCCTGAAGAAAAGGCTGTAAAAGCTGCCAATAAGTTATTGGTAACAAGAATGAATGTTCAGGATCATGTGCGTTTTGCGATGGATTATTATGAAATGATGGTGTGGCTTCTTGCTGCTTCACTGTTATTGATTTTTCTTTTTCCCTATCTCAACCGTACCGCTCTTTATCTGAAATCCCGCAGACTGTCACCTGCATAAGTGAGACAATCATAGTTTAAAAGTATAGCTTGTCAGCTAATTTTATAGTAGAGTGCTGAGACTGTCTGATAGGGCAGTCTCTTTTATTTTGTTCGAAAATGGATGTGCACTTCTGGCCGGAATTGTATGTTTTTTGTCATTGCAGACAAGATACTTTCTCTCTACATTTGTACTCATACAGAACGAGATATGAAGAAAGAAGGACAACACACAGGAATGAAAAATATAGTACTTCTGGCCTTGCCACAGGTACAGCTGCTTGATATCGCCGGGCCATGGGACGTTTTTACAGCAGCCAACCGTTTTCTGAATATTGATCAAAAAGATATAGGCTATCATGTGTATCTCGTTTCCGGAACTTCAGAGAAGGTTATCTATTCCGGTTCAGGAATGCCATTATCATGCAGCCATACTATTTATGATGTCGATTTCCCTGTAGACACTTTACTTGTAGCAGGGACAACGTTGAGTGTACTGGAGGAAATCAGCCACGATCTCTATTATTATCTTCAGAACATAAAATCAGACGTAAGACGGCTGGGATCTTTTTGCGTAGGCGCATTTGTTCTGGCCAAAGCAGGGCTGTTGGATGGTAAGCAGGTGACTACCCACTGGAAATTTGCAGATACACTGCAGAAATTTTATCCCAGGCTGGAAGTGAATGTCAATCCTTTTTTTATTCGGGATAAGCCTATCTATACTTCGGGAGGTGTTTCTTCCGGGATGGATCTTGCGTTGGCTCTTTTGGAAGGGGATTTTGGAAAGCCATTGGCCATAGAAGTTGCCCGTCATCTTGTTCTGCCTTTAAAAAGAGCCGGAATGCAGTCGCAGTTTGGAGGTGCGCTGCCGGAATATGAAATAATGTCTCCTTTTACAAAAGAAGTGCGTGACTTTTTGAAAGATAAGCTGAATGAAGCTGTAACAGTAGAATATATTGCTGAGTCACTGAACATGAGCCCCCGTAATTTTTCCAGAGTATTTCGAAAAGAATCAGGAATGACTCCCGGCCGGTTTCTGGAAAAAATGAGGCTGGATCAGGCTAAAAATATGCTGGAATATACTGACATGAGTGTTGATATGATTGCCGTTAAATGTGGATTTAGCAATGCCGTTTCGCTTCGCCGGGTATTCCTTAAAAATATTTCCCTTTCTCCGGCGCAATACCGGAAAGGATTTAAAACTACAGAATAATATTTTTCTCTTAAGGATTTAAAATGAAACCAATCATCTTCAAAGGTCGGTAGGGAAGGACAATGCCTTTATCCAAAAAATAATCATCTTAAAAATATAAGAATTATGAAACAAGACACTAAAACAATGAATGTAGCATTTTTAATTTATGATCAGGTAGAAGCTCTTGACTTAAATGCTCCTTTGGATGTTTTCGTTAAGGCGGATGCTATACATCCCAACTCTTATCATTGCTTTACAGTTGGAAAAATAAAAGAACCGATATATATGGAAGCCAATACGATGGCTGTTATTCCTACCTACGATATCCATACATGTCCTAAGCCGGATATGATTGTGGTTCCCGGAGCAAATCCTGAACACATTACGAAGTATCTTGAGGATAAGGATTTTCAGGAAACCGTTTTACAATGGATTAAAACGCATTATGATAGCGGAACTGTTGTGTTCACAATATGTACAGGAAGTATGCTGCTTTCCGGGACAGGAATCCTTGAAAACCACGATGTTACAACCCATAGAATGCTTTTAGATACTTTAGAACAGTATAATCCGGAAGCAAATGTGATCAGAAATGTTCGTTATGTGGATCAGGAACAGTTGATAACTACTGCTGGAATTACCGCTGGAATTGACGCTGCTCTTTACATGGTTGGAAAACATCATGGTCAGGAAATAATGGATAAGGTTATTCATATTTTTGAATATCAGAATAAGAAATCTGAAAGTTAAGTTTAAAAGAAAAATAGAGAGATTTTAAAATTTTCGTGAATTGTAAAAATCGGTTAAAATTTTATTTTTAATTAAAGAACTGCAGATTCTGAAATTGTCATTAAAAAAATAATAAACGTAATTAATTTATAAACAGGTGTTTGACTTTTTTGATGTGAATTTTATTGTAAAAAAGCTTAGAAAAATTTGGATTTAAGAAGTGTTTTCCTATCTTTGCAGTCCCTTAAACAAAGGGATTTACTTAAAAAAGTAAGTGGCCGACTCGGTAGCTCAGCTGGTAGAGCAATACACTTTTAATGTATGGGTCCTGGGTTCGAATCCCAGCCGGGTCACAATTCAAAAGATGTGAAAATGAAAATTTTCAAAAACATCAGAAAAGAATAAAAAACCTGCAAATTATTTTTGCAGGTTTTTTATTTATAGGATAACTATAATGTTTCAAAATGGCTGATAATTACAAATTTTCATTACAGACCAGTTTAATTGTACTTGTTCTATTGCAGTTGAAATTTAGCAATATCTTTACTCTTCATTTTTCGGTTTAAAGTTTCTTCCGACTCCCTGACGGAGAAATGTAATTTTTCCCTGTACTTTTTTCGCTTTTTCAAGGACCTCCAATGCTTTTGTTCGCTCGTTAATTTTGCCAGCATGTGTTATATTATCCTGACGCTCATTTTTTTTCATATGTTAATATAGTAAATTTATTTGAAAAAAACAAATTATTGATTTTAAGATTGTTTTAAATTTAAGAAAATAAGATTGTTGTAGTAATAGAGCAGGAGAAACAAGAGATTCGTGAACTGCTCATTTTTTCATTGGAAGCTTTTTTGTTCATTGTTGAAGTTTAATTAACAGACCTGCTCCGGAGCACGAAATTTTTGTCTCTGATTTTGTAAATGTTAGCAGAATTCAGTACGTAAAATGTTGCGGAAGTATTGTAAATAAAGAAAAAGTTTCTATCTTTGCAGTCCCTTAAACAAAGGGATTTACTTAAAAAAGTAAGTGGCCGACTCGGTAGCTCAGCTGGTAGAGCAATACACTTTTAATGTATGGGTCCTGGGTTCGAATCCCAGCCGGGTCACTAGTAGCAAATTATAATGCTGTCTGTACAAATTCATACAATTTAGCCACATCATATTTCCATATCTCTTGCACTGGAAGTTCGGATGGTGTTTTTAATCTTCCTTCAGTAATAGGTGGGATTAAAATAATACAAACTTTAACATTACCATAAATTCCACAGCTCCTGAAAATTTATACAAGAGGTTCTAAAAAATGATAGTAAATATCTTTATGATGGATACCTTATGAAAATATAAATAACGAAAACAACCTTAGCTGTATTCCAAATCTTTTATCTTCTTTTTCCATATAGTAAAAAGATTCATGCTCTTGATAATTTTGAAAGCTAATATAAATGTACAAAATGAAATAAGTGAAGAATAAATAGGATAACTTTTAAAAAAAATATATTGAATAACAAATGTTAGAATATTAATTAAAATAAAAGTGACACTTATTTTTTTATGGGAAAAGCCCAATAAAAGCAGATGGTGATGAATATGTGTCTTATCCGCTTTAAATGGTGATTTCCCTCTTGATACTCTATCAATGTATACTCGTATAGAATCAATTACAGGAATAGCAAATACAAAAAGTATAAAAAATACACCATAAGGAAATGTTGTTGTATTGTTATCAAACTTTGTGATATAAATTCCCAGACATATCAGCAGATATCCTAAAAATAAAGAACCTGAATTCCCTAAGAAAATTTTATTTTTCTGAGAAAGATTATATTTCAGGAAAGCTATAATACTTCCGACAAAAAGTATGGCTATTCTTGCCAGTCCTAAGTTGCCTTCTATTAACATGATAATAAAAAACAGAAAGAATCCTACTCCTGCTACACTGCCTGCCAGTCCATCCACACCGTCTATAAGATTAAAAGCATTAACTGCTGTTACAATAACCAGAATGGTAAGCAGATATTGGAAGTATGTGCTGATTTCGTAGATCCCAAAGAGTCCGTACAAAGATGAAATTCTTATTCCGGAAATTGCTATAATAATGCTTACACAAATTTGAATGATTAGTTTGTGAACTGCTTTAATATCAGTTTTGTCATCTAAGACTCCTACAATAAGTAATATATAAGATGTTACAATAATGGGAAGTATTGTTTTCCATCCATTGTCTCCGGAAATTTCAATTAATGGTAAAATAATCATTCCAATAGCCAAACCTCCAATTAATGGAATAGGAGTATAATGTACTTTTCTTGTATTGGGAACATCTACCAATCTGAATTTTTGCGCCATGATTCTCATTATGGGAATTATACAAATTGATAAAACGAATGCAAGAACTCCCGATATTAATAATTCAATAAAATTTTTCATAGTATTTTGTTTTAAGCTGTTTCACTGGAATTATTGAATAACTGGATGTTTTTCAGATGTTCTAAGTTGTACTTCTCAAGGATTTTTTTCTCCAGGTTACCAATTGCGGGATATACTTTTGTCTTGTTTTTTGCAGCAAATGCTTCTTCAATAAGATTGTGGTATTTCCTTGCGATCTTTTTCCAGGTATATCTCCGTTCTGCTATTCTTTTCATACTGATGGCACAGTTTTGAAGGTCTTCTTTCTTCAGTTGTGCTACAATTTTTTTCAGCTCTTCTGCATTTGAAAAATAGTAAGCCTGATTTTCTGTAGTGGTTCTGTTATAGGAAACACCGTTGCTGATAATAGGCAGTCCTAAAAACATGGCTTCTACTAAAGAAGGATTGGTACCACCAGCAGAATGGCCGTGAACATAAAGGGAAGCATTTCCTCGAATAAGATCTATGATTTCCTGTTCATAAATTGGGTCTAAGAGATAAATATTCTCAAAATCTGAATATTGCCGTTTCAATTCTATCCCATACTGACTGTTGTTCCAGTTACCCACCATTACCAGTTTACGTTCAGGAAATTCGCTGAACACCTCTAGAATAGTATGAACGTGATTCTCAGGCTCTATCCTGCATACTTTTACGGCATATTCATCCTGTAAAAAGGGATATTCTTCAATATTTTCGGGGGTAGGCATCAGGTTTATTTTTGTGTGGTCTGCACCGTATTCTATGACCCGGCTTATGGTATTGTATCTTAAAGAAGTGTAATCCTGAATAGACTCGTTATCAGAAATATCAATATCAGAAAATTTTACAGCAAGTTTTTCTGCCCACCATAAATATAATTTTGCAGGTAAGGACCACTTATCTCTTTTCCATTCAATTCCATCTATAGAAATAATGACTTTTTTATTGGTAAACAGCTTTACAAAGGGCAGCAGCCATGCTCCTGCTACTCCCAAAATCAATAAAACATCACTAAAAAATAAAGAATGAATAATAGACCATGTATCATAAAGAATACTTTGAATTCCATTGGCATCTAAAGGGATATATTTCAGATGTGCTCCTTTCCAGCTTTTATACCTTTCTTTTCCAGAATATTTTTTTGACGAACAGTATACTGTAAAATCATACGTATTCGAAAGTTCTTCAACAAGATGAGCCGCCAAAGTTTCAAAGCCTCCATACTTTGCGGGTAAACCCACAGTTCCGATTATTGCTACTTTTGTTTTCATAATTATTTATATTTAAAAATAGTATAACTATTCATGTTCCAAAAGTAAATCGGTATTTAATTGTCTGATAATTAAATTTTTATAATTTTAAATAGGTTATGCGTAATTCCAGAAAATGGAAAATTTATTATAAACTGGAAATAATATTGATTGACTCTTTCTCAAAATATTCCTCTGAGAACATTAGACTTTTAGCATAAGATGCATTACTGAAAGATTGATAGACCATTTTATTTTCCAATATATAGTTTATTTTTTCAGATAGTTCATCTATATTTTTAGAATTAATCCAAAAACCATTTTCACCATTGGTCACAAGCTCTGTAACTCCCCCAATGGGCGGAACAATAGCAGGAAGTCTATATCGCATTCCTTCCAGAATAGTCAGCCCAAAAGTTTCAACCCACAGATCAGTATGAGACAGATTAACAATGAGACTGGCTTCACGGTAAAAAGGGTGTGTATTGGTTTGGGTAGAGTAGATTTTTAAATTTTCCGGTATTTTTCTCATTCCGAAATAATCCTTAATTTCCTTGTCAGAAGCATTGACAACCAGTTTGAAAATATAATGGGCATTTTTCTGAGCCAGCTGCAAAAATTCATTTACTCCTTTATAAATTTTCAAAGAACATATCATTAAAACTATAGGAACTGTCTTCTCCTGGTTTTGAAATTGATTTGCTTTTTCAACAAAATCTTTTTCCAATACATTGTAAAGAAGAACCTGATTTTTGATAAGGGATTCCTGTTTCATAAGAAATTCTGAAACATAAACAACTTTATGAGCGGTAAATTTTGCTATTCCAAAAAGTAAATTCTTAAAGATAGCAGGCTTGATTGAAGTTTCGTGGATATGATAGATTACTTTGCAGCCTTTTATTTTTCCGGCAACAGCCGCTCCAAAAGGCAGAACAGTATTGATATAGAGAATATCCTTTCTATTCAGAAAAAACAATAGCTTTATCATTAATAGGAACTGACAGACAAAGAAATTATATATTCTTATGATAGGATTGGACGAAAAACGATACCAAAAAGAATGATTTTTCACTTGAGAAATATCAGAAAGAAAGCCTTTTCTTCCGCCTGAAGTAAACAGGTGGGTTTCAATACCGTGTTGGGTCCAGGTTTTTAATAACTGCATCAATACCTTTGGACTTCCGCTGTAGTCATTTAATAAATGGATGGCAACAATTCTCTTCATTTCAGATCTGATTATAAATTGTATTAAGATGTTCACCTCTTTTTTCCCAGGAAAATTTTTCCAGATAATGATTTCTGGCTCCAATACTCATTTCTTTCTGCAGCTTTTCGTCCAGAAACAATCTGAGTAATGCGTTACTTAATCCGTCTATAGTTTGGTTATATTCCTGCTGGGGAATGGTAAAACCACAGGTATGATGAATAAACTCTCCCGGACCTTCATTTTCGAGGCATATCACAGGTAACCCGAAAGAAAGTGCTTCCGGAACTACCATCCCTGCTCCTTCATGTGATGGAAATAAAAATACGGATGACTGTTCATAGATTTTCATAAGTTCTTTTCTGTCAATCCATTCCCTGATTTCAATGAATTTATTCATTTCAAGACTGCTGATAAGGGTCTGGTAAAATTTTTTCTGTTCACCTGTTCCAATAAGAGTAAGCTTGCATAATGCTTTATCCTTTTCGGAAATCTGATCAATGAATTGGGCAAAAGATCTTATTGTTAAGTCAAATCCTTTTAACGGAACAAACCTTCCTGCACTGATCACCTTAAATTCTGATTTTGGAAGTAGTTCTTTTTTTGGGAAAAAGTCTTCTGATGCAACTGAAGGATAGATTGAATATTTCTTTTTATTAATCTTTAGTTTTTCGGGAACTTTACTATTCATACACCATATATGATCTGAATGCTCAACTGTATTTTTCAACGATACTGAAAACTTCCAGAAACAATTTTTAATCAGCCAGATAAGACGGTCTTTACTAAAGTATTTTATTGAATAGTCTTTGAGATATTGTTTTGGAATCAGGGGATGATGTCCTACCGGTCCCCAAACCATAGGTTTATGAAGTTTCCATAAAAAGCTAGGAGTCCAGTCATTATGAAAATTGACATTATGAGCAATATCAAAATCCAGTTTTTGTTTTTTGATGAAAGAAACAACGTTCTTCTGCCACAGATAATAATAAAGCATAGCTCCGAAGTTTCCTTTTTTCCAGAAACGCATCCAGTAGGGAAGATCAAAATATAGGAATTGGATATTCATATATACAGGATCAGGATTTTCTGCCATATATTTTTCAATATGGATTTTATTATTTTCCCTTGTAATGGCGATCACTTTTCGGAATCTGGCAATCTGATATACAAAATTCCAGCCCATGGCATCTTCCGAACCTTTAAATGGATTTACGGCATAGCAGGTCGCCAGTATAGTCTGATTGATAGTCATCATAAGTTCTCATTTTTATTAGTTTTGCAGGTACACCTCCTATAATACTGTTGTCTGGAAATGATTTTGTAATAACACTTCCTGCGGCTAAAATACAGCCGGAGCCAATTTCTACGCTGTCCAAAATTGTAACTTTACTTCCAATCCAACAGTTTTTGCCTATTTTAATGCCTTTTCGGTTTACTCCCTGATGGCGTATGGAAATATCAGGATCTTGATAATTGTGATTTTCCGGATGGCAGCTGAGGTATTGTCCTATAATACAGTCATCACCAATTTCAAGACCTCCGGAACCGCCCAGATAAGCAAATTCTCCAATACCCACATTATTTCCTATCTTTATTTTTTCTCCGATATTATTCAATGAGGTAGAAACTATAATTCTGCTGAAAGCCCCTATAGAAACATTATTTCCGAATTCTATTCCTTGTTTGGCCAGTGCAGAAATGTAAACATCATTTCCCAGCCTCAGAAATTTTCCCCATTGTATTTTTGAAATATTGAAGAGTCCTACACGTTTTCCCAAAAGCATTCCTTTCGGATTTCTTAAAAAGAATATCATCTTTAGTCCTCTGAACAGGCTCCAGAACTGAACCCAAATCAGCTGGAATACAGCTCCGGAGTTTAATGCTTTATCTAAAGTAAAATCCGGATTTCTGAGTTTAATGATTTTTTCAACAATTGTTTTCATTTTGCAGCAGTTATAGTGTTCATTATAGTGCTTAAAGTGGTGTCCAAATCATTATTTTCAATGGAAAGATATTTGATCTTAGGATCTTTTTTTTCCAGTTTTGAAAATAATCTGCCATATGATGCCGTCAGATCACATATTGAGTGATAGGAGAGTTCTTTTTTTCTGTCAAGAATTTTTTCCGGGTCAGCATAAAGGAAAAAATTGAATTTGGGCTTTAACAGCAGGTGGTATCCGTTTTCTGTGATACCTTCCGGAAGTTTGATATTGCTTCTTTTGCTATCTGCAATAAAATCAAAATAATATCTATCATACAATACAATTTTTCCTCTTAATACATATTTCAGATAAATAATAAATTGCCCGATGATATAATCTGTATAGTAATATGTAAATCTTAGCAATGAGGAGAAAAAATGATCATTTTTGCCCTGTCTTGGCAGAGAATTTACAATGTCCTGATGCGCTTTTTCTTTTCCTTTCGTAAATACACTCAATATCGGAAGGAGAGAAGGTCTGTGTCTGAGAACTTTTACAGGTCTTCGGTAACGTTTTTCAATAAGCTCTGAAACTTCAGAAATAACTGTTGATTTTCCAACACCATCTACACCGCTGAAAGTAATAATGAATCCTTTTTCTGAAAAAAAATCTTTAAAGTAGCAGCAGAGATTCTTAAGGAATAAAAATCCTCTGTTAGATCTTTTCCTTTTCATCATTGTAATACATTCTGTTTTACTTTTTCTCATTTTTTCTGAGGTATTCTCATATACGAAATTTTTATATGCATCAGGAATTTCACTATTATTAAGAGTATAAAAATAATAGATGTATTTTGCAGTATCCTGGGGGGATGATATTTTAACTCCATACCTGTTCATTTCTGCATGGTTTATCATTCCATTTGTTTCCATATACTCAAGACTTTTCCATTTTAGCTGGTAAATAAGGTCCAGATTAAGAATCTGAAGATCATGAGTTATAAGTCTTATTTTGTACATGAATGATTTTTTTACTATTTTCATTCTGTTGACCAGGCTGTTCTGTTTTAGAAATAAAGCCATTTTTGAAGCATCATTGCAGGAGATAACGATATCAATATCAGAGTTCAGAGGGAGATTTTCAGGTTCTTTATCATGAAATTTGAGAGTTGCATATTTCTCATGATACAGATAATCAAAAATATCCATAATAAGAAGCTCTCTTTTAGTTTTGATTTCAGTAAGATACATATTCAAAGCTTCTGACCATACTTTTAAAAGCCAATGAACCTGAAGATGCCATTGCTCTTGTTCAGAATACAGTTTCAGGTAATAAAGTACATTGGTAAGCAGATAGAATTTAAGATACTTTTTAAGATCATTGTCATCAAAATTAAATGCAATTTTATTATGTTTCCTGATCTGGACCAAGATTTCTTTCCAGGGAATATGCTGTACCAGTATACCGTTCTGTATAATAAAGTGAAAGAAATCAAACCCTTTGGGCTTTTCAAATGAAGCTAGTTCCCAATCATATATTCCAAGTATATCGTCTTTTACAAAGCAGTTCCAGGGAGTAAAATCGCCATGAGAAAAGGATAAGTGTATCATTTCATCTTTATCAATATTTTCCAGAATTATTTTCAATTTTCGTGTCAGATTGGGAGGAATCCGGTTATCATCAATGGTGCTAAAGTTTTCTATCAATGTGTCAAAATGCTTCCAATTGGAAATTTTAATCATAGTCTGATGTTTTTCTTTGATTCCATGAAGAGCTTTAGCATGAACTTCACTGAATTTTTTTTGCCTCTTTCCATTATTTGAAATATCAGAAAGTTTTAGTACACAATCATTAATTAAATATGCAGAAGGTGCTGAATAAAATGTGTTGATTCCGGAGTAGGTAATGATTTTATATTCTTTGTTGATGAGATTTTTTGCATTTTTTGTTGAAGCAATTTTGAAGAAGCAATTGTCTGCAAATAAAACGGCTTTGTTGTTAGGCCCTTGAGTTCCGGTAAATATGGCCCAGTCATTCATGATGTCAAATAAAGGGTTTTCTTCTGAAGTATAATATAAAGTCTCTTTTTTGAATAATAGTCTCTGCAGACGCAGAAAGAATATCATACGTACAACGAAAGCAAATAATTTTCCTTTAATTGTTGTTATATTATAAAACTTTAGGAATAGAGGCTTTTTTGATCCGGAATTCCAAAACCATCGTACACTTCCATCCTGGTTGGGAATATAAGAAAACGAGATTCTTTTACTTCCTGACTGCTGTTTTAAATACAGCTTGTATCCTGTGTTTTTAAATAAGTTTCTCATGATGTACCATTTTATATTAACAAAGGATATAAACATCTTGCCATTTATACAAATGATTGATAATGAGTTGTTTGTGGTGTTTTAGATAAATTGGGCTTTCCAGAAAATGGAAAAAAAACTAGAGAATGGAATTTTCTTCTATGAGATCCGGCCTTTTTCTCTTAAGAACAATTTTTTGCAGCCGGGTAAGATAGCTACTGTTTTTGAGGGTCACTGAAAAGATAATAATTTGGTAAAATAAAATTCCGTAGTTGCTTTCTCCAAATATTCCAAACTCAGTAAAAGAGTTGATTATGATGGGAATTAGAATTCCAATGAGCATAAGCTTCGTTTCTTTTGGTTGCGACAGTATTGATTTCAGGGTAAAAAATACCTGAAAAAGAACAATGGTGAGCCCGATAAAACCAAGGTTCATAAGAACCTGCATAAATGTGTTATGGGTCATTTTTCCCGGATAGGTGTGGGCACTCTGAAAAAACTCTTTATAGTCTATTCTCATAAATCCAAAGCCTAAAAGGGGTTCTCTTGGCAATCCTTCATTAATCAGAGCTTTCCAGAAAGGAAGTCTCCCTGTAAGGCTCATCACTTCCTCCAGACGAGATTGGTCTCCGCCTTTTAAGATTATGCTGTAAACAGCAAAAGGTGTAATTGCAGCCACCACCCCAATGATAGCAAATTTTAATGTCTTTTTTTTAGTCTGATTAATATGAAAAAAGATAATGAGTAGGATTCCGATCAGAGAAGATCTTGAGCCGGTCATATAAAGGGCATACATAATGACCAGTATTTTTATAATTGTCCAGGCTTTATTTTTGAAGCGGTAAAGGTCAAAGATAAGACATGCACAGCCAACACCGGCGAGCATTCCTAGTTCATTGGGGTTCATTAATGTACCGCCAAGTCTGGCTTCTTCACCTCCGTCGGTGAGACGGAAAAAAACATCTGGTGCAATCCACATTCCGATAACAAAGACAAGCTGCAGCACAAAAACCGTGTTTCCTAAAAGATGATAAAGACGAATACTATGACCTTCAAAATACACATCCAGTATTTTTAAACTTTTTACAAAGAAGTAGGCAAAGACAAAACTCTGAAACGTCATAAACCACTGCAGGGCACTGAATCCCGGATTGGTACTCCATGAAAATGATATAAAGCCTAATGTAAGATAGGCCATGTATAGAATAGGAGAGAAGATATTTTTATAGGCTAAAGAATTGACACTTCCATAATTAATAATTTTCTGGTAGATGAGAATAGAAGAGATCATTACGCCCATTCTTCCCACTACTTTTATTCCCCGGGTGATGGCAACATTTTCACTCCAGGTAAAAAAACAAGCTACCATCAGCAGCAGGATAATAAAAAGCTGATTATTCGTTTTTTTGAGAAAGTGCTGATGTTTATGCGCTAAGGATTCCATATCATCTGTTGTAGAGTTGGGTATTCATGTCTTCAAGAATTCTGTTCCAGTCAAAAGCTTCTTCCACCATTTTTATGGCATTTTCAGACATCTTCTTATATTCATTCTGATTTTCCCATATTTCAGACATCATAATAAAAGAATTGGTAAGCAGAGCAGAATCCGGGGCAGCGATACTGATGCCGGCATTGTATTTTTCTACCAGATGTCCGATATTCGTATTTTTGGTGACAATACAGGGTTTTCCAAAATCAGCTGCTTCAATGACTGACACAGGAAGGCCTTCATTTCTGGAAGGATGTACGAAGACATGCATTTTTTTGATCAGATCATTTTTTTCTTCTCCAAACTTACTTCCTAGCAATTCTACTTTATCACTTATATGATATGATTTCAGTAGATGGATGAGCTCATTTTTCTCAGCTCCGTCTCCTACAATCCAGAGTTTGGAATGAGGTTTTTTGCTGGAAAAAGAAGCGAAACTCTCAATGAGAATATCCAGACCTTTTGTATGAATATCCAATCTGCCAACAAATCCGAAAATGATAGGTTCTTTGAGATTGCCGGAATAAAAGCCTGTATTTATTCTATCATAGCCATAGGTAATCAGAACGCTTTTTGAGGTTGGAAAAACAGAATGGAGACCTTCTATTTCACTTTCTCCTATACAATGGATTTTGGAAGCATTTTCAATGACTTTTTTCTCAAATATTTCAAAGTAGATCTTCTTTGTATATTTGCTTTTCTCCATGGCAATACTATTATATGCACCATGAGGAGTTATTACGTATCGGTAGTTATTTTTCTTCAATAATTTACTTAAAGAAGAAAATAAGGGAATCCATCCTCCATGAAAATGAAAAATTGTTGCCTGATCAGCGGCCAGAATTTCTTTTTTAAGATCATCAGGAATAGAAAAAGGATTTCTTTTTTTCTTAAAAATTCTGGTTACAAATATTCTTTCGGGATAATTGATTTCTGTATTTTCAGAAATACCCCATACTTCTACGTTCTCTTTGTTTTGTGCCTGTTTTGTAGCGATATTATACACGACTTTATTAACGCCGTTCATTTTTTCGGGATTCGCTTTTCCTAATATTAAATGTACTATGCCCATACCGAAATTTGTTTTTTGTTGAGAATTATTTTCCAATACACAATCATGATAATCTGGTTCATAGCTAAGCCAGTTACAGCACCATATAGCTGCCCGTATTTTAACAAAAAATGGAAACTCAGAACCGAAAAAATAAAGGATATACTATATCCGATAAAGAATGCCTTATTTTGTTCTAAAACTCTGATGGAAATCCGGGTTGGATAACTGTATAGAATTACAATATATAATGCTGAAACCAGCTTAATGACAAATCCATATTGATGATATTTTTCTCCTCCGAGCATAATAATCAACGATTCTGAAAAAGTGAAAAAACCAATGATTATAATGGCTAATACTGCTATTGCTTTCATCATCTTGAGAAGAAGCTCCTTTTTCTCCTGGTTTTTATTTTGATAATAAAGCTGAGCTGTTTTAGGAAGGTAATAGTTTTCAATGGTTTGTAAGATAACATTGATAATTCCGAAGAAGGACTGAACAAGCCTTAATGCTCCCAAGGCATTGATCCCTAGGTATACCCCTGCAGCAAGAGTAAAAAAATTACCCGAAAGCCATTGAAGAACAGATGCACTTAAAAGCCATTTGCCTTCGGCAAAATAATAGTGTAAAAGTGAAGTGTTTTTAAGACCGAAGTCTGCATTTTTTATAAGGTATCCTATGCCGGGAATAGATGCTGCAATGTTTACAATACCGATAATATATAAACTTTTCCATAAGGTAAGGGATGTCTCAAATCCAAGTAAAGGAAAAATAATAATAAAGACAGTATCGATAAAAAGGACAATTTTAATATGATCTATGGTCAGTAATATTTTTCTGAGAAAGTCCTGTAAAATATAGGCTGAAATAAAAACTATTAGTGCAGAAAGATTGTTTTTTAAAAATGCTATGGCAGGAATAGGGAGAAGGGTAATAAAGAAAATAATGAGGCTGAATATGGAGATCAAAACCAATGAAGCCAGAAATGCAAAGCCCAGCGATTTTTTACTGAAATTCTTTGCTGATAAAATCTGAAAAGGCTGAACAATAAAAGAGTTAGAAATACCTACCAGAAAATAGGTTATTAAAAGGATAGATGAAAATATTCCAAATTCAGAAATACTTAATTTTCTCACCAGTAAAAAGGTCAGAAGAAAATTGCTCCCGCTGAATATAAGCTGATCTGTAAAAACCAAAACAGAGGCGCTTTTAAATATTTCATGGAATCTTTTCACGATTTGTATTTGTTTATAATTCCTTTAATGGTAGTTATCAGACTAGGGTTGTATCCTTCTTTATTCAGAACAAACCAAAGATTGGACAGTTTATATTCATCTTTTAAGAGTTCAATGTTTATTATATTTTTAACGGCAGTTTTCCGGCTGTCAAGTATGAACAGGTTCTGGTCTGAAATATTCATGAAAAGTAAAGGAAGCTTGCCCTGCTTTATTGCTTGATTATTGATGACACAGATATCACATTCTTTCATTTTTTCATCGATAAGATCTCTCACTTCCCTAGCTGTCAGCCGTAGATTTTCTTCGGCAGATAAATTGATATAATGATCACCCTCTGAATTGCTTAATACACCGGCGGCATCTACCAACAAAACCTTTCTGGATTGCAGTTGTAGTGCTCTGATGATATTTTTTGCATGAAATGCATGCTGTTGTGCCTTATCATATGAAGTAATACAAATCTGCTTTTTATCCTTTATTATCTCTTTAAGCTCCATCTCCAAGACATTTTCCAGAAAATGGTGCATTATTTTTTCTTTCTTTTTGATAAATGGGGTAGTGAATGCTATCGGTATGGAACTGTTTTTTTCTATGATGGAAATATCATTTACTTTGGCTTTGGCAAAATGTACTGCGTAAATCAGAAAAATAGAAGCAACCATACTCATAATGGCAGTAACAATAATAATGATAGAACGCATTGGTGATACAGGTTCCTGTGGCAGTTCCCCTCGGGAAATAATTTTATGGAATGAGATCTTGGCAGCTTTTGCAATCTCGGCATCTATTCTTTTTTCATTCAGAAAATTATAGTTTTTTTCATAGAGATTAAATTCCCTATTCATAATGTTCAATAGCTTTTCTTTTTCAGGAAGACCAATGAAAGCACTTTCTGCAGTCTGAATATCGCGCTCTATATCATTGTATTTTATCTGTAAATTTTTCTGAGTGTTTTTTATGCTTTCGGTTTGATAATCGGTAAGGTCTTTAATTTTTGTGTCAATGATTTTTACTTTTTCATGCTCAGGAGTGTAGGTAAGTAATAATTCTTTTTTTTCTGCCTGTAGCTGTTTCATGTTTTTTACAATTTCGGTAGAAAGAAGATCGTTGAATGCTTCAAAGTTTGTAGCCAGATCAAGATAATTATCTTTTCCTTCTGTAATATAGCTGTTAAGATTTTTGATGGCATCAAGATTCATTTTGAGATTACTTTGCTGGATTTTAAGCTGGGCTATCTTTCTCAGATCCGTTTCTGTCTCTTGTGGAATATTGATAATATTTTCTTTGTTTCTGTAATTTTCAATACGGTTTTCTGTTTCGGATAATTTATTGTTAGCCTGTCCTATTTCTCCTTTTAGAAAATCAACAGTAGTATTGGCTGCCCGGTATTTATTTTCAATATAATCTTCAATATATGTTTCAGCCAGAGTATTGACCAGGAGACTTGCCTTGGCAGGTACATTGCTTTTAAAATTGATTCTGATAACCGGTACATCTTTGTCTACGGCTACAATATCAAGATTTTTATTAACTTTTTCGAGAAGCTTTTCTCTGCTTAAAAATACCAGTTCGTAATGATCAATGATTTTTGCATTAGGTTTGGAAAGCAGATATTCTTCATTTTTTGTAATCAGGATTTTTCCTCCTTCAATATTGGTGGGAATACCAAATACCCCTTTTAATTCTTTTGGGGAGTCTGAAGTAGTGAGGATATAGTTTGCAGAGGATAGGATATTTAAGGAGAATTTTTTATCAAAGTTTTTTTTGTCAGCAATTGTTGCTTCAGCTTTTATTGGAGAGTCGTTAAAAAGCTCTACTGACTGCATTTTTCCTTTGCGGTATATTTCTGTGGAAAAGGATAATTTTTTTAAAGTTTTTTCGATGAGAGAAGAGGATTTGAGAACTTCAATTTCTGTACTGATTTTGTTGGCTGATGCAAATACATCAAAGTCTTTGAAAAGATTTGCACTGGGAACTCCTTCTTGTGTATCCGCAAGTTTTAGTTTGGCCGTACTTTCATACATTGGTGTAACGTAATTAAGATATTTTTTTATGGCCAAAACAGAAATTATCATTGCAAGAACTATTATAGGCAGTCCTCTTAAAAGAGGTTTCAGGAATCGTACATTTTCGTTGTTCATGGTATAAGTTTTATAACAGACCTATTAAAATGGCAGCTGCAGAGGTAACGGTTGCAAAAGGAATAATGGTTGATATTCTTTTATCAAAATCTTTACTTTTCTTAGAGGGCACAATCACGTAATCTCCAGGATGAAGAACAATATTCTGATTGGGAACATCTTTCATTTTACTAAGGTCAATATTAGTAACCCTCACATTTTCTCCCTCCTGTCTTAAAATTTTTATTAACCTGAGGTTGGCGTACATTTCAAAACCTCCTGCTTTTGAAACCAGCTCAAGTAATGTATTCTGATCTTTATCTACCTGTATAACAGCCGGGTTTCTTACTTCACCCATTACCGTTATTTCTTTATTAAGGACTTTGACATCGATGACTGGATTTACAAGCCACTTTTTTAATCTGGTTTTAATTTCCTCTTTCAGTTCAGGAACCGATTTTCCAACGACAAAAGTGGTTCCCAGCCTGGGAATTTCAATATTGCCATTTTTATCAACCAGAAGCCATTTGCCATATACTTCGTTAGAATTATAAATTCCGTAGACTGAGCCTACGCTTAAATCATCCTGGCCCCACACAGACAGAGTAATTTTATCATCTTTCCGTATTTTGTATTCGTACTCCGGATTAAATTTGAAATCCTGCATATCTCTGGATGCCTGCTCTTCTTCCAGTACATTATATGTCTTACAAGAACTAAGCAGTAAGAGAAAGATAAATGATATGATGAGTTTTTTTGTCATAGATTATTAAAATATCATTGAGAAAAATTTGCGAAAGCCTTTTAATTTGCTTTGAGAGATTTCTTCTTTTATTTTTAAAATTTTTTCTATGGTTTTTACCATTTTTTCGCAGACATTTGTATTTTTAGTTAAATAATCAAATGCCCCGTATTTAAGTGCATTTACTGCTGTATCTATATTTTCCTGCCCGGAAACCATGATAACGTAAATATTGGGATCAAAACGTTTTATTTTTTTTAAAACTTCAAACCCGTTCAGATCTTCCATATTATAGTCTAGAAAAATAATGTCCGGCTTCTGATAAAGTTCATCAAGACAATCTTCTCCACAGCTAAAGGAGGTAATGTCTTCATAATGATGGTTTTTCAGATACTGCTGATAAACATTTGAACAAAACCTGTCATCATCTACAATAAAAAGTTTTAAATTTTGATTATTTACTTCCATTTTATTTATTTTGAAAACAATATCTCTATTTCTATACCTTTTTTGTAATTTATTGTTTGTCAGTTGTTTATGTTTATGGTTTTTTCCAGAATATGGAATAGCTTCTTGATTTTGGATTAAATAGATTGGCTTATTTCATCTTTCAATTGAGTGACCACTGTTTCAAGGGTTTCCTTTATTTTTTCAAACAAGTAAGATAATTCCGGGAATTCTTTATTTTCCTCTATGGTAAGTAATTCAAGTTGCTTTACTTCATTTTCAATAGAATTTATTCCCATGGCTTGTATACTAGGTCTTATTTTATGCATCAGTCTTCCAATTTCAACATAGTTTTTTTCATCAAATGCCTTTTTCATTATTGGAAGTGTTGTTTCAGTCTGTCCAATAAATATTAATAGCATTTTCCGCATAAAATCTTTATCACCTCTGCTGAGAACCTGTATATTTTTGAGGCTGTAGAAAGTTTCACCTGCGTCCGACATTGTCTCTATTGTTTTTTCAGGGATTTTAACGTACTTGTAAATTATTTTGAGTAAATTTTCTTCATTAAAGGGTTTGGTGATATAATCATTCATTCCCGCATTAATACAGTTATCTATTTCTGTTTTAAAAGCGTTAGCGGTAAGTGCGATCACAGGGGCTTTAATTCCAAGTTCATTCCGTAATATTTTAGTTGCTTCAATACCATCCATTTCTGGCATTTGCAAATCCATCAGAATAATGTCAAATTGTTCTCTACTTAATATTTCCAGGGCTATTTTACCATTTTCAGCTTTAACGACATTACATTCAAAATGTTTAAGAGATCTTTCTGCCACCAGCTGATTAAGTGCATTATCTTCTACCAGCAGAACTTTTGTACCTGCAATGGAAATATGTTGATTTTTCCAGGTGCTTTCTTT
The DNA here is from genome assembly GCF_004916905.1 of Chryseobacterium candidae. Taxonomy (GTDB): domain Bacteria; phylum Bacteroidota; class Bacteroidia; order Flavobacteriales; family Weeksellaceae; genus Chryseobacterium; species Chryseobacterium candidae. The sequence continues at coordinate 21,731 of NZ_SDLV01000011.1, read as the reverse complement.
TAAGGCTTTTTCATCACCCCTGTCTAAAATCAGAATTATTGTAATACATGTTCCTGAGTTTTTTTCACTTTTTACATTAATTTCTCCTTTCATAAGGTGAACAAGTTCTTTGGTAATAGACATTCCAAGACCTGTACCTCCATACTTTCTTGAAATTGAACTGTCTTCCTGATTAAATTTATTGAATATATTACGTACATATTCTTCGCTCATTCCAATACCGGTATCAGTAATGGTGATCGAAATGGTTTGCTGGTTTGAAAAACTTTTCAGCACATTAGATTCAACTTTGATATGCCCTTCGTTGGTGAATTTCAAAGAATTACCAATGATATTGTATAACACCTGTTCAAGTCTTAGAGAATCTCCTTTTAAAACCGGGAAAATATCCGCAGAGAAATCTGTAATAATTTTAAGGTTTTTTTCTTCTGCTTTTGGCTTAAGAACGGAAATGACTTTTTGAATGCTGTCTTTTAAAGAAAAACTCTTGTGCTCTAAAGACATTTCTCCAGATTCAATTTTAGAAATATCGAGTATGTTATTAATAATTGATAATAAGTGCTGTGAAGCGTTATAGCTGTTTTCTACAAATTGTTTCTGTTCATCAGGGATGTCACTTCTTTTGAGCTCTCGCAGAAAACCAATGATACCGTTAAGAGGGGTTCGTATTTCATGGCTCATATTGGCAAGAAAAACCTCTTTAGCCTTGGACGCTTCCAATGCTTTTGCTTTTTCAAGTTTTAATTCTTCTTCCAATTTTTTTTGATCAGTGATATCAAGATGGATTCCTATGGAACCTAACAAATTTCCCAGATCATCATAATTGGGAGCTCCGCTTACTGCCCACCATCTTATTTCTCCTCTCTTGTTTCTTACAGGGAGCTGATATACACTGGAAATTCCTTTTTTTCTCAGTTCTATCTGTTCTTGCAAAAACCGGACGTGGTTTTCTCCGTACAAAAAGAGTGTACTTGGGTTTTTACCAATTACTTCATCCAGTTCAAACCCTGATACATTACAAAAGCTTTGGTTTGCATAGCGAATAATTTCATCATTATCTACTTCAATGAGTCCCAGGTTCATGTTAGCAATAATATTCCGATATTTTTCCTCTTGCTGCTTTATATAATCTTCTGCTCTTTTTCTTTTCCTTAGCTGTTCAGAAAGATACAGTGACAGTTCTTTAAGATCTTCCGATTTTTTTATTTCAATATCAGAATCAATAATTTTTAATGATTCATAGAGGTTGCTGATAGATTCATGTTTAAGTGTATTTTCATTTTTAAGATTTTGATACAGCTCCTGATATTCTTCTTCACTTTGTTTGAAAGCGTAGTCCATAAGTTCTTTATCCCTTTCAAATGATTTGTAAGATTCATTAACTGCATGAATAAAACGTTTAAATTGCGGATGATTTTTGCAGTCTTCCGTAAGATATTTATTGATCTGTCTCTCGAGTAAATTGTGAAATTTGATTTCCATAGTTATTCAATTTCATTAACTGTGGTGATGGTAATAGTCTGATTGTGCAGAGCACAGTCGCCAAACGGGCTTAAAGGAGATAGCTCTCCGTATGAGTAAAATCCCGTTAGCGCTGTATTTGATTTGAAAACATCCCGCACTATATCCACTTCTTCATAAACTCTGTCTCCCAATACCATTTTTCTTCCTACACAGCTTATAATGATTCCCAGTTTAGGGCTATGTGTATTCATTTTAAGACATTGATGGGCTGCATCATTAGCTGCATCAATTAGTCTGTCCATGTTGGCTTTCATAAACCTTACTTTACTTCCTTCCGGCAGGTCTCCTGCAAAAATCATCGTGTTATCTTTAATGGAGAGAATTGTTCTCACTACTGATAAAGAGTCCTGGTATAAGGTGAGAGATAATGGAAAAAGAAGGGCAGAGCCGGGAAGTTCTTCAGCGTATCTTCCCAAATATTTTTTATAAAGATCCAATGCATTTTTATTATCAATTTCATAAAGAATATTATCATGTGACTTGGTGACCACTCTTTCAAGCCCAAAGCTTTCCCAGCCGCCAATTGAAGAATGAGATAATTCCAGGTTCGCTCCATAAAATCCAATGGCCAGAATCTTATTAGGTTTCGGAACCTGGTTGAGTCCTACTACAGTTTTTTCAAATTTATCCCCATCCCCGGCCAGACCGCCTGAAATTAAAACTTCTTGGGGCCTACTGGCATTAAGTCCGCGAACTAATTGACTGCCGTTAACCTTACTGCCGTCAGATAAAATAAAAACCCATTTAAGATCTTCAGAAGGAAGGTTTTCAATTAATTTTTTTCCTGCATCATAGCTGCAGGAAAAATCTTCAATATCAATCTGTGAAGTCTTTATGTAAGATGTTGAAAAACTGATTATAGTTAAAGCTACCGTATCATCATACACTTCATTACAGAAAATTTCTCCCGAAGAAGAAGACAGGGCTATCTCTGCATTAGGAAACGTTTCCTTTAAAAGAAGATAAAAGCTATCCTCTTCAATAATACTTCTGGCTCCATATCCTATAATGATTTGAGCTTCCTCGTAGTTAAGCTTTTCATCATTTCTTTCTGATTTGAATGCTCCGTCTGTAAAAAGTAATTTAGCAACTTTCATCTAACTATTTTCAATTTCAAGGTTATTAATAAGATTATATATAGTTGATTTGCCTATATCTAATAGTTTTGCGGTTTTAATGACATCATTATTATTATTTTTCAGAAAATGTAAAATGATATCGGTAGTATATTGTTTTAGTGTTTTTTGTTCATTGAGAAAAGATTCTGAGTTTTTTTCCAGATTAAAGAAATTAATATCTTCTGCTGTTATTTCGTGATTATCAGACATAACACAAGCCAGATCAACAACAGACTTTAATTCTCTTACATTTCCCGGAAAATGATAAGCTAAAAGTTTTTTCCTTGCATCCGAAGATAAAGACAAAGGTTTAACCTTGTTTTCTTTTGCGAAAAGCTCTATAAAATGTTTGGCCAAAATCAAAATATCCTGATCCCTTTCCCGTAAAGGAGGAAGTTCAATAGGAAGACCAATAATCCGGTAATAGAGATCTTCCCGGAAGTTGCCTTTTTTGACTTCCTGTACAAGATTTTTGTGCGTAGCTGTAATAATCCTGACATTGAGTTCAATTTTTTGCTTTCCGCCTACTCTTGTGATTTCTCTTTCCTGTAGGGCACGTAGTAATTTACTTTGAATATTAAGATCCAGTTCTGCAATTTCATCTAAAAAAATAGTTCCTCCATTAGCCTGCTCAAACTTTCCGATGGCTCTTTCTGTAGCCCCTGTAAAAGCACCTTTTTCATGGCCAAAAAACTCACTTTCCACTAATTCTTTAGGAATAGCAGCCATGTTTACCGCAATAAAAGGTTTGTTTTTTCTTGATGAATTATAATGGATTGCCTTAGCAACAACTTCTTTACCAGTACCTGTTTCACCGGTAATGGAAACATTGATGTTGGACGTAAGTGCTTTATTAATTTTAGAAAATATTTTTTTTATGGAATCGCTTTGCCCAATAATTGTTTTTTCAAACGTATATTTTTTTTCGAGCTCATCTTTAAGGTCTTCAACCTCCTGCTTTAGGTTGATGTTTTCTTTCAATCTCATGATAGAATTCCACAAAAGTTCTTTGGTATGCTCGTTTTTTACAATATAATCTTTTGCTCCCTGCTTTAGAAAATTGATGGCAACTTCAATATTTTCCTGTCCGCTTATAACAATAATCGGAAGTTCAGGATATAGGTTTTTAATCTGTTTAAAAAGTTCATCCCCCTGAATGTCTGGTAATCCAAAATCAATACATATGATATCAGGATTATGGTAAAGATTGGAAAGACAGTCTTTTGCATTGCTGAATAGCAGAACTTCATAATCAGGATTTAGTTGGAGATGATACTTTAACATTTCTCCTATGAAAATATCATCGTCAACTATAAATATTTTACACATTTGCGCAGGTTTTAGTTTTTATGTTTACTACTAAAATAATGAATTTTAATCATGTGATGAACTATTTTGTCATAAAGATTAATAATTTGAAATAATAATTTATTATTGTTGAATATTTTGTGTGGAGTTATTTAATCAAAATCTTCCTGATGAAACTCTTCCCGCACTGCAGTTGCTACCTTTGTAGGACACGGTTCTTATACTCTTTAACTTTAATGCTATGAAAGGAGTTAGAAAAAATTACCGTTTAGAATTTAAGATCCAAGCAGTTTCATTAAGTGAGCAAAGAGGTAATGTTTCTTCAGTAGCCAAGGAGCTTGGAATCTGTAAAGAAAGTTCGGTCACTTGGAGAAAACTTCACAGAGAGGCTAAACTTACAAAAGAAAAGCAAATTTTCTCTGACCCGATAAGGGAAAAGTTATTGAGGCTTCGCAATGAATTGGAAGAAACAAAGCTAGAACGGGAAATTGCTTATTTAAAATCATTCTTAATGAAAAAAGTTGTAATTTTGATAGAGTGAAAAAGCTGATTTCTATATTGTTATTAACATTGTATTTGGTTTCTACAACCGAATTGTATCAGCTTTTGAAAATGCCTCTGCTCATTGAGCATTATATTCAGCATAAAGACCTGAATCCTGAAATGTCACTTACCACATTTCTGAAAACCCATTATGATCATCCTGTGAAAGACAGTGACCATGATCAGGATCAGAAGCTGCCTTTTGTATCACATGCAAGCCTGCTGTCTGTGGTTTTTACTATTAATCCTTCCTTAGATTTTCATTGTATAGAGAAGGTATTTACTCCTATTGAAATCAAGAAGACCTTCTACAAAAGTGCGCTTTACAATAAGGAAATTCTTAATTCTATCTGGCAGCCGCCAAGATTTCGTCAATCTTAATCTATTTTTCTCAGTCATTTTTTGATTGGGAGGGTATTCTGTTTTTTTTAATAAGTATCTGTATGTAATACGGATGCATGGATCTATGCATCAGAATACCGGAAATTTTATCACGATAATTAAGATTAATTAATCATAATATGCTTACAAAAATCATTGAGTTTTCTGTAAAGAATAAACTCATAATTGCATTGTTGGTATTGGGACTCATTGGTGTGGGATCTTATCAGGTAACCCAGCTGCCAATAGATGCAGTACCCGATATTACCAACAATCAGGTACAGGTTATTACCACTGCACCATCTTTTGGTGCAACAGATATAGAACGGCTTGTTACTTTTCCTATAGAGCAGGCCAACAATAATATTTCAGGATTAAAAGAGATCAGAAGTTTCTCCAGGTTTGGGCTTTCCCTGGTTACCATTGTCTTTGAAGATGATGTAGACATCTATTGGGCAAGACAGCAGGTTGCCGAAAGACTTCAGCAGATACAGGCGGTTATTCCGCAGGGAATTGGAAATCCACAGCTTGGACCTATCTCCACGGGGCTCGGCGAAATTTTCCAGTATGTAGTGAGGCCTGAAAAAGGATATGAAAAAAAATACAATATCACAGAACTCCGCACCATTCAGGACTGGATTGTAAGAAGACAGCTTTTGGGAGTAAAGGGGGTGGCAGAGGTGAGCAGCTTCGGAGGCAAGCTGAAACAATATGAAATTGCTGTAAATCCGGACAGGCTTAATGCCTATGGAATAACAATCAATGACGTATTTGATGCATTGCAGGCCAACAATCAGAATACCGGAGGTGCTTATATTGAGAAAGGGCCTACTGTTCTATACATCAGGAGTGAAGGGTTAGTAGGAAGTATTGAAGAAATCAATAATATTTCTATTGCGACAAAAACAAACGATGTACCGCTGTTTATACGGGATATTGCTGAGGTAAAGCCGGGGTTTGCAACCCGTTATGGAGCGATGACCTTTAATGACCAGGGAGAAGTATCAGGAGCTGTAGTAATGATGCTCAAAGGCGAGAACAGTAATCAGGTCATAAAAAATGTAAAGGAAAAAATTGCCCAGGTTCAGAAATCGTTGCCGAAAGGAGTGGTGATAGAGCCTTTTCTGGACAGAACCAAAATGGTGAACAACGCCATCGGAACAGTAGAAAAAAACCTTACGGAAGGAGCTTTGATTGTAGTCTTTGTACTGGTTTTATTTCTGGGGAATATAAGAGCAGGTTTGCTGGTTGCCTCTGTTATTCCTTTGGCGATGCTTTTTGCAATATGTATGATGAACCTCTTTGGAGTCAGTGGAAATCTGATGAGTCTTGGAGCCCTGGATTTCGGACTGATTATCGATGGAGCTGTGATTATTGTGGAATCTGTCTTACATCAGTTCAGTCATAATCCGAAGTTTAAAAAGATTTTCTCTGTCGGGAAATCAGAAATGGATACTGTGGTTATAGAATCTGCAGGAAAAATGATGAACAGTGCCGTTTTCGGACAGATTATCATTCTGATTGTCTATCTCCCGATCCTTACCCTGCAGGGAATCGAAGGGAAAATGTTCAAGCCTATGGCTCAGACTGTAGCTTTTGCACTGCTGGGAGCCTTTTTGCTTTCATTAACCTATATTCCGATGATGAGTGCCGTATTGCTGAGAAAAAGAAGTGATCAGCCTACTTTATCAGACAGAATGATGAAAAAGGTAGAGAAGATCTATCTTATAGTTTTGCTCAAACTACTCAGAATCCCCAAAATAGTTTTTGGGATAGTGGCAGTCTTATTTATAACTGCTGTTTTCATTTTGTCCAAAATGGGTGGTGAATTTATTCCTTCCCTTGAAGAAGGTGATTTTGCCGTAGACACAAGGGTTTTACCTGGAAGTAACCTGACAACAACTATCGAAAGTACCCAGAAAGCAGCACACATTCTCAAATCCAGATTTCCCGAAGTGGAAAAAGTGGTCACAAAAATTGGTAGTGGGGAAGTTCCTACAGACCCGATGCCGATGGATGCTTCTGATATGATGGTTATTTTAAAGGATAAAAAAGAATGGACCTCTGCATCCACTTTCCCGGAGCTTGCTGATAAGATGGGTAAACAGCTGCAGGATGTACCGGGTATTACTGCCAGTTTTCAATATCCTGTACAGATGCGTTTTAATGAGTTAATGACCGGAGCAAGACAGGATGTCGTGATCAAAATTTTTGGAGAAGACCTTGATGTACTTTCCCAAAATGCCCAGAAGCTCGGGAAAATTATAGAAACAGTAGAAGGAACCCAGAACCTTTACATAGAACCTGTTTCTGGAATGCCACAGGTTATTATAGAATACAACCGTCCTCTGATTGCTCAGTATCATTTATCCGTTTCAGATATCAACCGGGTGGTGAATACTGCATTTGCGGGGCAAAGTACCGGACTGGTTTTTGAAGGTGAAAAACGCTTCGATATGGTCGTACGTCTGGACACCAAAGACCGGAAAAATGTGACCGATATTAAAAACCTTTTGGTTCCTACACCGTTTGGAAATCAGATTCCGCTGTCTCAGCTTGCCAGAGTGGAAGTGAAGAATGGTCCCAATCAGATTCAGAGGGAAAATGCCCAGCGAAGAATTGTTGTAGGTTTTAATATCAAAGGAAGGGATGTTCAGAGTATTGTAGAAGAACTTCAGCATAAGGTAGATCAGAAGATGAAACTTCCTACGGGATATTACATGACGTATGGAGGCTCGTTTGAAAATCTCAATAATGCCAAACAGCGCCTCATGATAGCAGTTCCCATTGCTCTGGCTCTTATTTTCGTCATGCTTTTCCTGGCCTTTAATTCTGTTAAAGAAAGTTTGCTTATTTACACTGCGATTCCTCTTTCTATTATTGGCGGTGTATTTCTGATGGCGCTTAGAGGAATGCCTTTCAGCATCAGTGCGGGAGTGGGGTTTATTGCGCTCTTCGGAGTAGCAGTACTGAACGGCATTGTATTAATCTCAGAGTTTAACCGTCTTCACAAGAAAGGAATTAAAAATATTGTAAGAATCATTATTGATGGTGGAGAATCGAGGCTTCGGCCAGTGCTGATGACGGCCTTTGTCGCTTCGTTAGGCTTTATTCCGATGGCTGTCAGCAACGGAGCGGGAGCAGAAGTACAGCGGCCTCTTGCAACGGTGGTTATTGGAGGGCTGATGGTGGCAACTTTTCTTACCTTATTTGTTTTACCATTATTGTATGTAACTATTGAAAAAGGATTTAAAAATGAAAAAAATAAAAAATAAAAAACAGATTTCCGCTCTGGCTCTTTTTGTATGCTTCGGTTTTGCGGGGCTGGTCAACTCCCAGACTCCCGTTACATTGCAGGATGCTGTTGATATTGCTTTGAAAAATAACAGAAATCTTAAAAATGAAAAATTAAAATCAGAATATACAAAAGCGCTTATCAGATCATCATCTGATATTCCTCAGACGGGAGTAACGGTAGATTATGGGCAGATCAACAGTGCTCTGACGGATATGAAATTCGGAATATCCCAGAATATAGCATTTCCGACCGTATATAAAAAGCAGAAGAACGTATACACCGAAGAATGGAAAAAATCTCTGCTGAATGTTTCTCTTAAGGAATATGAACTGAAGAAAGCCGTGAGCCTTACCTTTTATAATATTCTGTATGGGAAACAAAAAGAAAAGCTTCTTCTGGAAACATTAAAGCTGTACACTGATTTTCTGGATAAGGCAAACATTCGTCTGAAAGCAGGAGAAAGTAATATTCTGGAAAAAACTACAGCTTCCAATCAGAAATCTTCCATTGAAATTCAGCTAAAGCAATTACGCCAGGAGCTTTCAGTGCTGGGATATCAGCTTCAGTGGCTTTTAAATGCAGAAACAGATTTTCTTCCTGAAGATCAGAAAATTTATCATGGAGGTCTTAAAGAGGAGCTTAGCTTACATCCGGCTATTAAAGTATTACAGCAACAGAAAAACATTTCAGAACAGCAGATCGCTCTTGAAAAGGCAAAAATGCTTCCCGGACTTCAGCTGGCCTACAACCTCAACAGTTTCAGGGGGATGGGTGCTGATGATAAAATGTACAACGGTACACCACAGTTTCATTCTGTACAGCTTGGGGTTTCGGTTCCTGTTTTTTCAGGCGGGCAGAAAGCCAGAATTCAGGCCGCAAAAATTGCTGAATCTGTTGTGGAAAGTGATATTGCCAACATGGAATTCAATCTGCAGAATCAGTACAGAAAGGCATCCGGGATTTATCAGGCTAACCTTGACATTGTTTCCCAATATGAGAGTTCGGAATTGAAAAACGCCGATATCATCACTGAAACAGCCAAAAAACAGTTTCTTGCCGGCGAGATCAATTATCTGGAATTTGTCATCCTGATCAATCAGGCAGTTACTTTAAAAAGCAGCTACACCGATGCAGTCTGTAAACTTAATCAGAGTGCTATAGAGCTGGAATACCTTACTTTAAATCCATAACAATGAAACGTACATTTAAAATTATATCATATTCCCTGTCAATAATAGGATTGCTCATGTTTTATGAGTGTAAAGATCATGTAAAACAGGAACCGCCAGCTGCCAGTCCGAAAGATGAAAACGTTGTAACGCTTACCGATGCTCAACTGAAAAATGCACCTGTAGTAACAACAGTACTTTCTCTACAGAAGATTTCCTCTGTTTTAAAACTTAACGGAATGATAGATGTACCGCCACAAAATCTGGTTTCTGTCAGTATTCCTTTAGGCGGATACCTGAAATCGAGCAGCCTGCTTCCGGGAAAACCGGTGTCAAAAGGGCAGGTGATTGCTGTGATAGAAAATCCGCAGTTTATCCAGCTGCAGCAGGATTATTTAATGGCAAAGTCTAAAAATCATTTTGCCCAGTTGGATTATAACCGCCAGAAAACCCTGAACCAAAGTCAGGCCACCAGTGATAAGGTGATGCAGCAGGCTCAGTCTGAAATGAACAGCCAGAAGATCCTGATGAACTCCCTGGCTCAGCAGCTCCGTCTTATCAATATCAATCCTGGATCTCTGAATTCGGGAAATATTCAGAAAAGTGTACCGGTTTACAGCAGTATCAATGGCTTTGTAAGCAAGGTCAACGTGAATATCGGTAAATATGTGAATCCTTCCGATGTTCTTTTTGAACTCATTAATCCGGATGATATTCATCTAAATCTTAAAGTATATGAAAAAGATCTGGCGAATCTGAAGAAGGGGCAGAGGTTTGCTGCCTATACCAATGCCGAACCTGATAAAAAATATTATGGAGAAATACTGCTGATCAGCAAAGATGTAAACCCGGGCGGATGGGCTGAGGTACACTGTCATTTTGAAAAATATGACCAGAGCCTTGTACCGGGAATGTATATGAATGCCGAGATCGAGACCAGTACTTCTTTTTCCAATGCTGTTCCTGAAGAGAGTATTGTCAATTTTGAAGGAAAAGACTTTGTTTTTGTTGAAGAAAAAAAGCAGACCTACCGGTTAACACCTGTAATAGTAGGTGAAACAGAAAACCGATTTGTACAGATCATGAATGCTGATGATTTTAAGAATAAAAAGATTGTCATCAGGAATGCATATACACTTCTTATGAAACTTAAGAACACAGCAGATGAATAAAAATTATAGTAAAATAAAAGAACTTATAAATAAATACAAATTATGAAAACATCATCTTTAATAAAAACAGGAGCAGGTTTTATAGTCCTGCTTCTGATTGTGATTCAGTTTTTTGATACTGATAAAAATATTGCAACAGTTCCTTCGGATAATGCCATTGAAAAACATTACCAGGTTCCGGATCATGTACTGGGATTATTAAAAACAAGCTGTTATGACTGTCATTCTAACACTACAGCTTATCCGTGGTACAATAACATACAGCCTGTAAAATGGTGGCTGGCTGATCATGTGAACTCAGGAAAAAGGCATCTCAATTTTGATGAATTTAACAGCTATTCAAAAGAAAAAAAATTAAAGAAACTTGATGAAGTTGCAGAAACCATAAGAGAAGGTGAAATGCCTCTTACCTCTTATACCGTTGTTCATCAGAATGCAAAGTTATCTGATACCCAAAAGTCCGAAATAGAACAATGGGTGAAAGAGGTGAAAAAGCAGATTGAATAGCAGGCTGTTAAAAAAACAGGAATAGTACCCTGATATAACAAAACAATCAGTAAATTTAATATTATATCCATTTCGTATGAATTACAATATACCGGAAGATTTGAAAGGGCTTACAGAAACTGAAGTAGCCACTTCCAGAAAAAAATACGGATATAACCGCCTTGACGCGGTGAAGAAAGAATCATGGGTGGACCTTCTTGTCAACATCCTTAAAGAACCGATGCTGATTCTTCTTATCTGTGTTTCCTTTATTTATGTGCTTACAGCAGATTATGGTGAGGCCTTATTTATGTTTGCTGCTATTGTTGGAGTTACCGCCATTTCTTTTTACCAGGATAACCGAAGCAAAAAGGCGCTGGAAGAACTTGAAAAACTGAATGAACCTTTGAGTAAAGTGATCAGGGACTCAAAGATTATAGAGATTCCTACTTTTGAAATAGCAGTTGGAGATTTGTGCATTACCGAAGAAGGAAAACTCATCAATGCAGACGGAAGAATTGTTCACAGCAACGATTTTTCTGTCAACGAATCTTCCCTTACCGGAGAGAGCTTTTCTGTTTTCAAGGACAGCAAATCTGAAGATAATAAAGTCTATGGCGGAACAATTACGGTTTCCGGACTTGCGGTTTTTGAGGTTGAAAATATTGGAAAGGAAACTAAAGTAGGAAGAATAGGACAGTCTATTCTGGGTATAAAAACAGAAGCATCTCCGTTACAGATTCAGATCAGAAACTTTGTAAAGGGGATGGCTGTTGTTGGGGTCATTATCTTTCTTGCGGTGTGCATTTTCAGTTTTGTTAAAACAGGAGATTTTGTGACCAGTTTACTCAGCGGACTTACATTGGCAATGTCTGTACTTCCCGAAGAAATTCCTGTAGCTTTTACCACTTTTATGGCTTTGGGGGCATGGAAGCTGATGAGGGAAGGAATCATCATTAAAAGAAGCAGTATTGTAGAAACCCTGGGAAGCGTTTCTGTGATCTGTACAGATAAAACCGGTACGATTACAGAAAACTCAATGCAGTTGAAGCATCTTTATGATTACCGTTCCGACAGGATTTATGAAGAAGCAGAGTTTGGAACAACAGCATTACATGAGCTTATTGATTATTCGATGTGGAGCAGTGAGCCTGTACCTTTTGATCCCATGGAAATAACGCTCCATAAGATCTATGAACAGACCCGGAAGCCAGATCAGAGAAAAGATTATCAGCTGTTTCATGAATATCCGCTGGAAGGCAAACCACCGATGATGACTCATCTTTTTGAAAACGAACAGAAAAACCGGATTATTGCAGCTAAAGGAGCTCCGGAAGCTATCATCAGTGTTTCCAGTCTTTCAGAAGAAGAGAAAAACAAAATAAGAAAGTTAATTAAAGACTTTGGAGAGCAGGGATACAGGGTTCTTGGTGTTGCCAGATCTCAATTTGAAGGAAATGATTTTCCTGATAAGCAGCAGGATTTTAAATTTGACTTTTTAGGATTGACCGTATTTTATGACCCTCCTAAAAAAGGAATAAAAGAAGTATTTAAACATATCTACGATGCCGGTATTCAGGTAAAAGTCATTACAGGAGATAATGCAGATACTACAAAGGCTATTGCATTGCAGGCGGGAATTGAAAACAATGCTCCGGCTATTAACGGAAGTGAAATTACTACAAGTTCTGAAGAAGATTTATTAAAGCTTTCTGAAAAAGCAACCCTGTTTACAAGAATGTTTCCGGAAGCGAAGCTTGAAGTTGTTAAAGCATTAAAAAAACAAGGTCATGTAGTGGCGATGCTTGGGGATGGCGTAAATGACGGACCTGCATTGAAAGCTGCTCATATCGGAGTGGCAATGGGAAATAAAGGAACTGAAATTGCCAAATCAGCCGCAGCTCTGGTCATTACCAATGATGATCTGGATAAACTTGTTGCCGGTATAGCTGCCGGACGCAGAATATATGCTAATATAAAGAAGGCCGTTCAGTATATCATTTCCATTCACATCCCAATTATACTTACTGTTTCCTTACCATTATTTCTGGGTTGGGTATTTCCTCATATATTTACTCCGGTGCATGTAATCTTTCTTGAGCTGGTTATGGGACCTACATGTTCTATTGTATATGAGAATGAGCCTATGGAAAAAAATGCGATGCAAAGACCTCCGAGGGCATTAACAGATACATTTCTGAGCTGGAGGGAGCTTATGGTAAGTATTATCCAGGGATTAGTGATCACCGCAGGAATACTTTGGATATATCAATATTCTGCTGATCTCGGCAATGATGAGTTTAAAACAAGATCTTTGGTGTTCAGTACTTTGATATTTGCTAATATATTACTGAGTTTGGTAAACCGGTCTTTCTATTACAGTATTTTTGACAGTTTTAAAAATCGTAATTTTTTATTGGCAGGAATTTCTGTGCTGGTACTTGTATTATTGTTTGTTATTCTTTATGTAAAGCCGGTATCTGGATTCTTTAGTGTGAAAGCTCTTAGTATAAAAGAATTAGGAATGACATTGATTGTTGCTGTTATTTCGGTCTTGTGGTTCGAGGTTTATAAGTTGGTGAAGAGACATTTGGGAAGAAAATAAAAAAATCATTTGTAATAAAATATTTCATAATTTTGATTAGTGAAAAAGTTGATTTCCATATTGTTGTTATTTTTATATTTGGTTTCTACAACCGAATTGTATCAGCTTTTGAAAATCCCAGAACTGATTGAGCATTACATCGAGCATAAAGAATTGAACCCGGATATGACGCTTACAGCATTTCTGAGAACACACTATGATCATCCCGTTAAAGATGGTGATTATGGTAAAGATCAGAAATTACCCTTTATTATTCATACAACACCACTTGCATTGGTCTTTATCATTGGGAACATATTTCATTTTGAACTTAAGAATGATCAATTTAAACAAGTAAAGTCGAGGAAAATACCATCAAAAAATAACAACTTCTGTTATAAGGGGTTTCTAAGGACAGCCTGGGAACCACCAAGGTATTTATTTTCCTGATATTTTTTCAAAACCGGCTTTCATCTGTTGTCAGCCGTTATGTACTGTATGCCATGTTAGGTGTACATTATTCAACTTACTATAACAATCGTTATCCATTTTAAATAATGAAAACAATATTTTTAGCCATATTCATGGTTATAACTGCCGTTAGCATTAAGGCTCAGAACCGTTTAGATAATGCAAAAAAACAGGCCTTGGAAAATAAAGAACTTATTTTACTTAATTTTTCCGGTTCCGACTGGTGTATACCTTGTATAAAGCTCCATAAGAATATCATCGAAACCGATGAATTTAAAAAGCTGGAAACGGAAAATATTATCGTCTATGTCAATGCCGACTTTCCTAGAAATAAAAAAAATCAGCTTTCTGCCGATATGAAAAAGGAAAATGCAGGGCTTGCCGATCAATATAACCCAAAAGGACTTTTTCCTTATACTCTTCTGCTGGATCAGGATGGGAAAGTGCTGAAAAGCTGGGAAGGGCTGCCTGCTGAAAGCGCATTGGCTTTTAGTAAAGAAATAAGGGATATACAACAGCAAAGAAAATAAGAAAAAGATGCTTAGAGAATTCAGAAAGCCTCAAAGGCTGATGGGAAATGCTTTTGAAATTACTGTAGTAGACGAAAGTGAAAAAAATGCTTATTTGCATATAGATGCGGCGGTAGCAGAAATTCAAAGAATTGAAAACCTGCTGACTACTTTCAGTGAGAACAGCCAGACCAGCCTGATCAACAATAATGCAGGATTAGAACCTGTAAAGGTTGACAGGGAGGTTTTTGATCTGATTGAAAGAAGTGTTCGCATCAGCCGCATTACTGACGGATATTTTGATATTTCATACGGAGGAATAGATAAAGGTTTCTGGAATTTTGACCGTAATATGAAGCAGCTTCCTGATCCGAAGACTATTAAGGAGCATTTGAAACTGGTAAATTATGAGAATATTATTCTCAACTCCAGGGATCAGAGTGTTTTTCTTAAGGAGCAGGGGATGAGGATAGGTTTTGGTGGCATTGGAAAAGGGTATGCCGCTGAGATGGCGAAAAGAATGCTTCAAAAAAGAGGTGTGGAATCAGGAATTGTCAATGCTTCCGGTGATCTTACCGCATGGGGAGTGCAGAGTAACGGAAAGCCATGGACGATAGGAATTGCAGACCCGGATTATTCCGGACAACCTTTTTCTTACATGAATATTACAGATATGGCTGTGGCAACATCCGGTAATTATGAAAAATTTGTCATGATTGACGGCAAAAAGTATTCTCATACCATCAATCCCAAAACCGGAATGCCCGTTTCAGGAATTAAAAGCGTCACTATTTTCTGTCCTAATGCAGAAATAGCAGATGCCATGGCAACTCCTGTCGGTATTATGGGAATTAAAGCAGCATTGGATCTGGTGAATCAGATCCACCAGCTGGAATGTATCATTATAGATGATGACAATACTGTCTATTCATCTCAAAACATTAATTTACAATGAAAAACAATATAAAAAAAATAAAAAGAGGTCTGGTAGCTGTTGCTATCATAAGCCTGATTAATTCCTGTACTGCTTTGAAAGAATATGAAAAAGGAAAGCTGAATGATGCTGAAATGGCATTGGGCAACAGGACTATAGAGAAAACAGAACTTAGTTTACAATCTTACCGGGAAGGTTCTTCAGGAGCTAATTCCGGAAAAGTGGGAGGTGGATGTGGATGTAATTAATGAGTTGTTACAGTTTATAAAATTTAGAAGAATCTCACATGAAAAAAATTGTAATGAGTGTTTGGGTCCTTTTGGGATTCATAACCTCTAAAGCTCAGGAAAATACCAATACAGCACTTTCAAAAAAATTAAGTTTTGATGAAGCCAATCTGGTATCCAGCTACTACCATCAGGACGGCAACAACTCTGCTGTGACAGGAGGTATAGGATCGGAAAAGCTTAGTGATTTTTCCAATACAATTGACGTTACTATGGTAAAATATGACAATAAGCAGAGAAAAAATAAATTCAATCTTAGTGTTGGAGTAGATCATTATACGTCAGCTTCTTCCGATATGATTGATCTTAAAGCCAATTCTTCTGCTTCCCATGCGGATACAAGAATATATCCTTCGTTTCAGTGGAGCCGGGAGAATGAAAGTAAAGGAAGTACCATCTTCGGAGGACTCTCATTTTCTACAGAATTTGATTATCAGTCTTACGGGGCCAATATTGGTTTTGCCCAGAAAACAGCCAACAGAATGGGGGAGTTTACCGCCAAGTTTCAGACCTATCTTGATCAGGTAAAGCTGGTAACTCCTATAGAACTTCGTACAGGAAATTCAACAGGCAGAGAGCATGAAAACTATGGAACGAGCGGAAGAAATACTTTTGCATTGTCTTTAGCCTATTCTCAGATCATCAACCAGAATTTTCAGGTTGAATTTCTGACGGATGCTGTACAGCAGACCGGTTTTTTAAGTCTGCCTTTTCACAGGGTCTATTTCACAGATGGCTCTGTACATCAGGAAACACTTCCGGATAAAAGATTTAAACTTCCACTGGGAGTGCGTGCCAATTATTTTCTGGGAGACCGCTTTATCCTCAGAACCTATTACCGGTATTATGCAGACAGCTGGGGCATCAGGTCAAATACATTCAATATTGAGACTCCGGTAAAAATATCTCCTTTTATTTCAGTAAGTCCGTTCTATAGGTATTATTCACAGAAAGGGACAAAATATTTTGCGCCTTATGAACAGCATACAGCTTTTGATGATTATTATACGAGCAATTATGACCTTTCTACTTTTAAAAGTAATTTTTACGGAGCAGGAATACGGTTTAATCCTAAAAATGGATTGTTTGGAATAGAGCGTCTGAATATGTTGGAGATCAGGTATGGGCATTATACAAAATCTGTAGGAATGAGTTCAGATATTATTTCTCTGAATCTCAGATTCAAGTAGTAATAAAAATGTCTAAACTTTTTTAGAAAACTCTGGATCTTTGGATTAAAACGTGTAATCCTACCTATGTACATCGGATAAATATTTGATTATAAGTAAGTTGAGCGATTTTCATCAGATCTGCTATAAACGTGTTTGAAAACTGTATTTCTACGATTACATAAACGGACAAATCATTTTTTAATGGTCTGTCCGTTTTTATTTGCTTTAAATTTATTTTTTAGCGGATTAATTAGATCAGAATATCTGAAATATAAATTGTCAATTCTAAAAAATATTCATAATTGAGTACTTAAAGAAAAACTGTTTAATTTGTCCACCACATTCTCCCAAAGACTGTCTTTTATATTTTTTTGAAAAAGCCGAAATGCTCAGTTTTTTTAATCCTAATTCTGAAGGGATCAGTTTGGTGAAAGTAATCTCTTCTTAACTGCTGATGTGCTGCCAATAAGTTTCAGTTTTTTCTGGCCTGAAATGGTATCGTCTGTAGTCCAGAATAAATGAATGGGAAATGTATAATTCTTGAAATGCCCTGTAGTCTCAAACTTACTACAGATGCTTAGATCTCCTGAAATCCTGTCTTTCTGTATAAATTACTAAGATTTATCATTTCCGGATGCGACTTAAAAAAAAATCAATATCATTAAATTGTCTGCCTCCACGGAAGTTTAAATAATTCATTAAAATTTTAAATCGATTTAATCCATTTGTAACAAATTTCAATTCAGATAGTCTTATTGTAAACACAACATATATTTTTTGATCAGAAAGCCTATAAAAGCAGTCTGCCGGATTTATAAATCTTTGTGTAAAGGGGGAAATATTACATTATTTATTTGAATGTTACATTTTTGCGAAATAATTTGTTTATTTCACAATGAACATGATAATTTATGTATATTTATAACACTAATTGGGGAATAATATTTAAATAACGGTAGAAAATTATCAACTTATTTTTTGAATAAGTGAATAGGTAGATATGTAGATACATAGGGAAAAGTGGGGCTGATGGGAAAAATTAATTTAATCATTATTAAAAATAAAACGATACACTCAAAGGCTATAAAAAATATAAGAGCCTTTACAACCTGCATGCTTCTGCTTCTGGTTATGTTTTCATGCCATAATGAATCTCATCATACGGACCAGGAAAATTTTGATCTATCTCTGCTGACTCAAAGTTCTGAGCTTCAGCTTTCCGGTGAATATGAGGCTTTTGTTAAGCTTAATAAGGAATATCTGAAGAAAGCAGCAAAAATAAAATATAAAGAGGGAAAAGGACTCTGCTATCTGAATATGGCAGGGGTAAATGTTTCTGCCGGAAATTATGAAAAAGCCCGTGTTTTTTTCAATAAAGCAGAAAAAGATCTGATCAATTCTGAAAATGCTTATCATAAAGCAGTCTTCTATGATGATTACAGTCTGTATTATTCTCATCTTGAAATAAATGATAAGGCTATAGAATGCAATAAAAAAGCGTTTTACTATTTAAAGCAGGCAAAAAAAACGGAACTCACCCAAAAACTTCTGCCAAGACTGTATGTCAACAAAGGAATTTACTATGCATGGAAAGGATGGTTCGGAACTTCTTTAAAATGCTTTACAAAAGCAAATGTGCTGGAAAATTCGGCATATACCAATTGTATGGTAGCCCAATACTATTTATTTACCCATAAACCTGATTCTGCCGGAATATATATTGCCAGAGCAGATGAAAAAATGATCAACCAGAAAACAACAGATGTGGAATCTCTTTGGGTATATTATACAATGGGATATTACTATAATGAAATTGACAATAGTCAACAAGCTGAAATAGCACTTAAAAAAGCGCTGGAAATCAATATTAAAACAAGACGAACCTATTCTTCACATATAAAAGAAGTTTACAAAGCACTTGCGGAATTATACAAGAAAAAAAATGACGGAGGCAAGGCCTATTTTTATCTGAAGAAATATATGGAAGAGGAAGGAAGGTTTGATGCAGAACGATTTGCCGTTATGAATAAAGCTACCGAAGATTTTATTTCGGAAATGAAACAGGAATCGGACTGGCATAAAAATGATCTTCCGTTATTTATTGCATTGTCTATCACTGTACTTACGGTTTCAGGAGTATATGTCCGGAAGATAATAAATAGGTTACAAAAAAAGAAAAATACTTTAAAAGAGCAAACCGATACATTGAAGAACCATGTTCGGACAAAGCAGCGGAATGAAGTGATTGAGCTTGCTAAAAAGAATGACTCTTCTTTTTTGTTGAAATTCAAAGAATTCTATCCTGAATTTATTAAGTCGCTTCTGGAGATCAATCCGGATCTTGAGAATTCAGAGCTGGCTTTCTGTGCAATGCTGAAATTACGCTTTTCATCCAAAGAGATTGCGGATTATACTTTTGTACAACACAAATCTGTGCAACAGAAAAAATACAGGATCAGAAAAAGGCTGAATATTCCCGGAGAAACAGATATTTATGACTTTTTTGAAAACCTGGAAGAATAATTAAACAGATCACAATAAAAACAGCAGGATCTTGTTTTATGAAGAGATTTTATTGTTGATCTTATCAGAAATAACCAGTGAGAATTTTTAAATGATACAAAATTGTTATAGTAAGAAGATCATTGTGTAACCATAGATGTATATAGGAATTTAGCTTAATTAGAGAAACATATGATACGTATTTTTCTTTCTGTTGTACTTTTTCTTTTAGTTTCGTGCCATTCTCAAACACAGAAAGAGGATGAAAAAAAATTTGATACTGCTTTACTGAAACAGAATGAAAAGTTCAGACTTGGCGGAGAGTATGACTCGTTGATTAATCTTAATAAAAGATATTATAAACAAGCCGATAAGATGAATTATGAAGATGGAAAGGCATTGTGTTATATTAATCTGGCAGAACTCAATATATCACTGGAAAATTTTCAGAAGTCGCAGATTCTTTTTGATAACGCAAAAGAGATTCTGGATAATTCGGAAGACAATCTGCATAAAGCAAGGTTTTATAACGTTTACGGCCGCTTTAATGCGGATCTTCGAAGGCTTGACAAAGCTTTTCAATATAATAATGAAGCAATGAATTATATAAAGAAAAGCAACAATTCAGGACTTAAAAACGATATCCTTTTCAGTATTTATCTGAGACAGGGTATTTATCTCAGTCAAAAAAAAGAATATGAAAAAGCACTCGACTATTTCCATAAAGCAAAAAAATTAAATAATACCGGACTTGCAGATTGTGCGATAAGCGATTATGTCTATATGTATAAAAACAAAGATTCTGCATATAAGTACATAACGATGGCTTACAACAAAGCTAATATCAGTGGCAAAGAAGATGGAATAGCACTCTATGCCAATACTATTATGGGAGAATATTTCCTTAATTATAAACAGTATGATAAGGCAGAAATAGCTCTTAATAAAGCTTTGAAAATCAATGAGAAAACGAAGCGTATTTATGCGTATTATGCCAAGTATATTTATAATGATCTCAGATTTTTATATGAACGTACCGGAGATAAAGAGAAGGCTTATTTTTATTTGAAAGCATATTCAGATGCTTTTTATAGAACAAATACATCCTTACTGGCTACCATCAATCAGGATATGGAGTCTTTTATTACAGTAACTCAGCAGGATGCCCATCATCATAAAAATAAAATATACTGGATTGTTTCCCTTTCATTTATGGGTCTTTGCCTGCTGGGATTATATGCCTGGAGAATTATTCTTGGCTTGAAAAAACGGAAAAAAATTCTTGCTGTAGAAGCTGAAAATCTGAAAATAAGTATGAATGACAACAAGCAGGAAGAAATCATAGAACTCGGCAAAAAGAATGATCCTGAATTTTTGAATCGTTTTAAAGAAACCTATCCTGACTTTATAGCCCAGCTTTTGACGATTAATCCAGGTCTTGAAAATTCTGAACTGATTTTTTGTGCGATGCTTAAACTCCATTTTACTTCTAAAGAAATAGCAAGCTACACTATGGTTCAGCACAGGAGTATTCAGCAGAAAAAATACAGGATCAGAAAAAAATTGAATATTCCCGGAGAAACAGATATTTATCATTTTTTTGATACCTTAAAATAATCAAAAAAAAACTGTCTGATTTATCAGGTCAGACAGTACTCGAAAATATTCTCTTTTCACCACTCGGTTTTTTTTGTGGTCTCAGTATTCAAATATGAAAATTTTTAACGTAAACAGAAAAAAATACTCTACTACATGGGTACTACACCATGTGTTTGCTTTTTTAAGTTATTGATATGTAGTCAGTTGTTTCTATTTGGCGTTTTGGAAGTTTATTTATGAAAAAAAAGACATAACGATTCGAAATTGCTTTATTTTGTAAGTCCATATATTTATAATTTATCTTTTTTCATGTACTTAAGTAACATATAAGTATTACTTTCTTTCTGATTTTCAATTTGTTTTTCCGGGGATATATTGATCAGAATATCTAAAGTATTTTATCATTAAAATTTTTGCTGATTAATGAATACAAAAGAAGCGAAATGTAAATTGTTGATATTTAGTTATTTAGAGTGAAAGTGTATCTGTGTAGTATATTCTTTTTTTGTTTTTTATTAAAAATATATAAGTTTTGTACTGCGTTTTATTGTGAATGTTTTATAATATTTTTTGTTTTGTTGAATTTATGATAATAATGTATTTGTCATTAAGATCTCTAAAAAACAAAAGTTAAAACAGATTTTTGTATAATATTTTAAATTATATTCTCAAAA
>NZ_SDLV01000051.1 GCF_004916905.1 Chryseobacterium candidae | reverse complement strand
AACAGAAAAACAAACCATCAATAAAAAGCTGATCAAACAGTAATTAACAATAAAAAATATACATATTTAAGCCATAGCAGGTATTCTGTTATGGTTTTTTTTATATTTCAAGATTGTTTTGGTGAAAATTAAAGTATTTGTAGTATTTTTAATAAAAAATTAATAATGCGAAAACTCCTTTTATTTAGCTCCTTTCTATGGGCTATCTTTTGTTTTACCCAAAATTTAAAACCTTTAGCTCGGGAAATCCATGAATATGAAAAGCTAAACTACCGTGCTCCTAAGTATGATTTATTTGATGTGAAAAGCACGGATAACATCTCTGAGTTAAGAAAAACGGCAACTGATGCTACTGTTTTAAGTCTGGATATACCCAAACTCATGAGATTGCTTGCTGAAAGCCCTGAATTTCTTGAAGTATCCTTTCCTTTTGATGACAATAAAGAAATCACTCTTCAGCTTTTTAAAAAGCAAATTTTCACTGATGATTTCAAAGTAAAAACGAAAAAAGATGAAGTTGTATCCTATAATCCAGGGATTTACTATCGCGGAATTGTTAAAGGAGATGATCAGTCTTTAGTAGCATTTAGTTTTTTTGATAATGATGTGGTAGGGATTATTTCAACACCAGCCTTGGGAAATATTATACTTGGAAAAATAAAGAATTCGAGTGATTTTATAAGTTATTCAGAATCTAAGCTAACCGTAAAAAATAGTTTCATTTGTAGTGTAGATGAATTGAAAGAAAGCAAAACTCAATTACCACCACCTGATCCAGGACAGCTTACCAATAAAACCATGACAGAAAATTGTGTAAGGGTATTTTATGAAGTAGGGTATAATCCTTATCAAAGTAATGGTTCAAACCTAACCAATACTATTAATTGGATGACTGCTATCCATAATAGTGTTGAAACAATATATTTTAATGATGATATCAGAATCTCTTTAAGTGAAATGTATGTATGGACTACACCAGATCCTTATACAGGTAACTATAATCCGGACTTAGGTATATTTAGTAATAGCAGACCCTTTTTTAATGGTGATATTGCCCATCTAGTAATCTCACCTGTAAGTACTGGTTATTCCAATATAAATTCCCTCTGTTCAGATTTGAAATATTGTTACTCACCAGTTCTCGTAAACTATCAACAATTCCCGATGTATTCCTGGACAGTTAATGTTACAACTCATGAACTAGGACATAATTTGGGCTCTCAGCATACTCATGCGTGTGCCTGGAATGGTAATAATACTGCAATTGATGGCTGTGGAACTCAAAATGGAAATCAAGGAAATGCATGTAACGGGCCAATTCCTGGTAATGGCGGAGGTACTATAATGAGTTATTGTCATTTAATTTCCGGAGTTGGAATCAATTTCAGTAATGGATTTGGTCCACAACCCGCTGAATTAATTAGAAATACCATTAATTCAAAAGCTTGTCTGGGCACTAACTGTATTTCTTCCTGTGAAGTAACGGTAATGGATCTCAGTATTGATAATGTTACACAAAACTCAGCAAGTGTCTTTATTATAGATGGAGCTTCCCAAGCATGGAAGTATGCACTCGCCAAAATAAATGGAACTATTGTACAATCGGGAACAATCAATACAAACAGTTTTAGTTTAAATAATCTGGATCCAAATACTTACTATAACTTATTCATTGGAAGTGAATGTTCAGGTTCTTTAGCTTATCAAAAACACCGAACATTTTTAACAAATGGAGATTGGTGCTCCGGAGTACGTTTTACAGATTCCGGAGGTCTTTCCGGAGGATATAGTAACAATGAAAAGTTAACTAAAACTTTTTATCCACTTTCTAATTCCAAATTAACATTGTATTTCAGTGAATTTAATTTGGAGAATTTTAAAGACTATATGTATGTATATAATGGACCTACAGCCGGATCTCCATTGTTTCCGAATGGAAATAACCTTACTGGTTCTTTGATTCCGGGGCCTTTTGTATCTACAGATCCTACCGGAGCTATTACCGTTGAGTTTTTCTCCAATGAATCAGGTACAGCAAATGGATGGAATGCAGGATTTTTATGCAAGTTTTTAGGAGTTGAAGATATTGAAACAAATAACAATACCGTTTCAATTTACCCGAATCCGGCAAAAACAATGATCATCATTTCATCCAAAGAAAATTTAAAATCCTATAAAATGTTTGATGAAGCGGGAAGATTGGTAATATCAGCTTCTTCTCTTAAAGGAAATAAACAGGAAATAAATCTTTCCTCAATT
>NZ_SDLV01000050.1 GCF_004916905.1 Chryseobacterium candidae | reverse complement strand
TAAAGCTACTTAACATTCCCCCCAACTTTTGAGACTGATCCGTAAAATGTAATATGACCTTCAAAAACAAAAACTATAGGGTAAAATAGAAAAAACTGATTTCTGTTGGTGTCGAAAGTTTATAGAGGTTGTTTAAACTTTTATAATCATTATTTTAACCATAAAAGGCACAAAAGTTTTCTGCGGTATCATATTAAACTTACTTAAGTGAACTCAAGTGTTTTAAAATGAAACCTTTTGTGACTGTTGTGGTTTTGTATTATTTGTTAAACTAACTTATAGAGAGGAAATGTTTGTATAAAAAATAAATAATATGGCAAGCATAAGGTGGCAGGAATAAATATAATTCAAAGCTATCGTAATTAAGAAATATGTAAATTAATTTTATAGTTGTATTTTTTATTTTATAGATTTATTTTTTAATTTTTACTATAAAAATTATTAAAGTAATGTGAATTATTTGTAGATTAGCGGCTTTAATAATGGATATGAAAAACAAAGCTCTACCTATTTTATTTGCGGTATTTTCTGCATTTCCGGCAATATTGTTCGGGCAGGATAATGAAAAACTGATTAAAGATTATATTTCTCAAAATAAAATAAGGGAATATAAAAAATCTGATCTGAATAATATTATTGTTGATAATGTAGATCCTTCAAAATCATTGAATGGTAATGTTGTTAAATTTTTACAGACTTATAACGGTTTGCCGGTATACAGTTCTGTAGGAACAGCATTGATTCAGGACAATAAAATTGTTTACTACACAGATAATTTTGTAAAAGATTATACTGCATCTACATCAGGTACAGCTGCTATCAGTAAAAGTACAGCACTTCAAAAGATTGCTGAAGATCTGAAGAATCCTGATATTGCGAATTTCACTATTCTTGAGTATCTTGAAAAAACTCAGAAAAAAGCTACTTCAGCGAATCAAAGACTGGTATATGCAACTGATGAGAACGGAAACCTGCGTTTGGCATATGAATATACCTTAATGGAGCCAAAATCGCCTAATTACTGGAATATTGTAGTAGATGCCAATAATGGAAATATCCTGTTGAAAAATAATCTTACACTATCTTGTAATTTTCATCACGATGCTTATTCATCCGATGCAGAATATACCCACGCCGATCATTTTGAAAATACCTTGGCGGGGCCTCAGAATAATATAGCTCAGAATAATAATATTCCGTTGCTTTTACCTGATAATGCTTCATATAATGTGTTTCCATTGCCTATTGAGGCACCCACTTTTGGTTCAAGATCAATTATTAACAACCCTTGGATACTGAGTGCTTCTCCTGAAGGATGGCATTCTGACGGAACCAATCATTACACTATTACAAGAGGAAATAATGTTTTTGCCTATGAAGATTCGGCTGGAACAGCTTTAACAGCACCTGATTATCTTACAGGAACTCCGGCAGACGGAGGGGCAACAAGAAATTTTGATTTCCCTTTTAACATCAATGAAACTCCGTTAAACAACAGGAACGCTGCCATTACAAATTTATTTTATCTGAATAACAGAATTCATGACATTTTCTATAAATTTGGATTTACAGAATCTGCCAGAAATTTCCAGCAGAACAATTTTGGTAACGGACCTGTTGGAGGAGATGATGATTCTGTATATGCAGAGGCGCAGGATGGAAGCGGATTAAATAATGCGAACTTCTCTTCAGGGCAGGATGGTTATAATGGAAGAATGCAGATGTATCTTTGGTCTCCGGTTGGAAGAGTCTTTTTCTATAATGCACCAAGTGCGGCTGTAACTCGTACACCGGGAGCTGGAACTGCACAGTTCGGTAATCCATTACCTATGAACGGATTAACAGGAGATGTAGCACTTTCATCAGTTTTAGATGGATGTACGGCTTTACCTGCAAGTTCATTGACTAATAAAATAGGATTGGTTGAAAGAGGAACATGTTCCTTTGCTATTAAAGTAAAAAATCTTCAGGATGCAGGAGCTAAAGCGGCTATTGTATATAATAACGTTGCAAATGGCGCTACTATAGGAAATATGGCCGGTAATGATCCGACAATTACGATTCCTTCGGTACTTATTAACAATGCAGAAGGAGAATATATCAAAACTCAGCTTGCGGCAAGTACCACAGTAAATGTTACCTTAAAAGGAAATATGACTCCTGACGGAAGCTTTGATAACGGAATCGTAACCCATGAATATGGTCACGGAATATCCAACAGAATGACAGGTACCGGATACAACTGTCTGAATTCAGGAGTAAGTAAAGAGCAGATGGGAGAAGGATGGTCTGACTTCTTTGCTTTAATGCTGACTAACAAAGCTGGAGACGATGCAACAGTAGCGAGAGGTACTGGTACTTATGCAATAGGACAGCCTATTACAGGTGGCGGTATCAGACCTGCAAAATATTCTACAAATTTAACGGTTAACGGATTTACATACGGAAATACCAACGGAATGGAATACAATAACGGATCAGCAATTGTTCCGGATGTACACTCAATCGGTTTTGTCTGGGCAACAATGTTATGGGATCTTCACTGGAAATATGTTGAAAAATATGGTTATGCTTCAGATGTATTATCAGCGACACCAAACGGAAGTACAAAAGTATTACAGTTAGTAACAGATGCTCTTAAACTTCAGGGCTGTAATCCTAGCTTTATTGATGGAAGAAATGCAATATTGGCAGCTGAGATGGCAACTACTCAGGGACAGGATAAATGTATGATCTGGGGAGTTTTTGCAAGAAGAGGTTTAGGAGTGAATGCATCAGCAGGCGCTAAAAATAATATCAATGATCAGGTTCAGGACTTTAACGTTCCGGAAGCATGTTTATTAGCTACCAATGATGTAAAGGCAGATAAGAACAATAATATTTCTATCTATCCAAACCCGGCTAAAGATGAGTTCTATATCAAATTCCCAAGCAATACTTTAGGGAAAGTAAGCGTAGAACTGTATGATATGTCTGGAAAGCTGGTTTCTTCTGAAGATAAAATTTCACCGGATGCTAAGAAAGCAATTTCTACAAGTAATCTTGTCAACGGAACTTATATGGTTAAAATCAAAGGACTAGGTTTCGAAGCAGCTTCCAAAGTAATGGTTAAAAAATAATTTACTTTTATAATTAATCTCAAAATCGCCACAAGCTTGCTTGTGGCGATTTTATTTATCTATCACCATAACACTTCAGATAGGTTTAATTTATATGTTGTACCTTTGCAGGCTGTTAAAAAAATTATGAAGAAGAAAAATATACTAAAAGGTGTTTTATTTGTAGGGATTGGAGCTAGTATATACGGTATGTTGGCCACTTTTGTGAAAATGGCTTACCACGATGGTTTTACAACCTCAGAAGTAACTACTTCCCAATTCGTATTAGGTTTGACAGGACTTTTGATCCTCAACTTTATTCAGACCCTAACCTCAAAGCAGAAATTATCGCTGCCAAGTTCTAAAGAAGTAAGATTGCTCTTGCTTGCAGGAACTTCCTTGGGGGGAACAAGTTTATTCTACTATATTGCGGTACAATATATCAATGTTTCTATTGCTATTGTATTACTGATGCAGTCGGTATGGTTCAGTGTAGTGGTAGAAAGTATCCTTACTAAAAAATTACCCAACGCAAGAAAAGTGGTTTCTGTGGTTATCGTTTTGTTGGGAACAGTTCTGGCAACCAATCTTATTAATATGGAAATAGAACTGGACTGGCACGGAGTATTCTGGGGGCTTATGGCAGCCGCTTCATATACTTTGACGATGTTCACCTCTAATACGCTGGCTACTCATCTTCCGGTTTTCAGGAAGAGTATTATTATGCTGGCAGGAGGCTCAGTAGTGGTATTTGCATTTTTATTCTTTGCTCAGATAGGACCCATGTATTTTGATGGTTTAAAATCCTTATACCTGAATTTTACAGATAATACAGAACATATTCATCCCTTTAATTATTCAATATTCCTTACATATGGCTTTGTATTAGCCCTTTTTGGAACGATTATTCCACCCATCTTATTCAATGTTGGGTTTCCCAATGCAGGATTGGGACTTGGAAGTATTGTTTCATCACTGGAACTTCCGGTTTCTGTTACCATGGCTTTTGTTTTGCTGGGAGAGAAAGTATTTTTCATCCAGTGGGTAGGAATTGTCCTGATTCTTTTTGCGATTGTTTTGATGAATTTACCTTCAAAAAAAGAAAAAGATGTTTCAATGGCATAATTATATAAAAAATATTTAACTAAAAATAACAGTTGAAACCGCTCCAAAAGGAACGGTTTTTTTAATTTTAATCCCTAAAATAAAGTCTCATGAAACATATCAGAAATATAATGACCGCATTTGCTTTGTCGGTCTCTGGTTTTATATTTTCACAGATAAAGCCTCTGGATGCAATGCTTTCTGATTATCAATATCCTTATGAAGTACATTTTCTTAGTTTCAGGTCTCAGGGTGAAAATTTGAAAATGGCCTATATGGATATACAGCCACAAAAATCCAATGGAAGAACTATTATGCTTCTCCACGGCAAAAACTTTAACGGAGCTTATTGGGAAAGAACGGCTAAAGATCTTTCTGCTAAAGGATTCAGAGTAGTGATTCCTGATCAGATAGGATTTGGAAAATCTTCAAAACCTCATGCGTACCAGTTTTCATTTTCGCAGCTGGCAGAAAATACAAAAGCAGTTCTGGATGAACTGAAAATAGATAAAGCCATAGTACTGGGACATTCAATGGGAGGAATGATAGCGACCAGATTTACATTATTATACCCTGAAAAAGTACAGAAACTGATTCTGGAAAACCCGATCGGATTGGAAGACTATAAGACTTTTGCAGCCTACCAGACCATAGATCAGGCCTATCAGTCTGAACTTAAAAATACAGCGGAAACCTATAAAAATTATCAGCTGAAATTCTATTACGACAACAAATGGAAGGAAGAATACCAACCCTGGCTTGACTTAATTGCCGGATGGACACTTCATAAAGAGTATCCTCAGGTAGCCTGGGATGCAGCACTTACCTCAGATATGATTTACAATCAGCCGGTATGTTATGAATTTAAAAATATTAAAGTTCCCACATTGCTTATTATCGGAACAAGAGACAGGACAGCAATAGGAAAGGACCGGGCACCTAAAGAACTTCAGCCGAAAATGGGTCAATATCAGGAATTGGGAAAGAAAATCCAACGTGAAATTGCAGGTTCAAAGCTGGTAGAGATTGATAATGTAGGTCATCTTCCTCATATAGAAGTATACCCGAAATTTTTTGAAGCACTGTACAATTTTATACAGTAAAAGAATAAAAATATTTGAAACATTAAGTTTAATAAAAAATAGTTAAACTTAATGTTTCTTATTTTCAAAGAAGAATAAAGTACAAACTCCAATTCCTGAAAACAGCACACAGGAAATTCCCAGATTCTGTATAAATCCAATACTTACCAATCCTAAGCCTATCAGAACATAATAAATTAATCCTAATAAAGCACCGGCACTCCCTGTTTCGTTCTTATAATGAATCAATGCAGTACTTAAAATATTGGGAATCACAATGCTGAATGCCATCACAATGAAGAAATAGGGAATAATAAAATAAATTCCTGTACCTGCCAGAATCCAGATAAAAACAGAAGCAGCTAATGTGGAAAATGTACTCATTTTAATTAAATATTCAGGATGTATATTCTTCAGTAACAGAAATCTGTTAAGCTTTGCTCCTGCAAAGGTGCCACAAGCCAGTATTATACTGCTGTATCCAAAAACATAAGAGGAATAATGATTTTCTTTAAAGATAAATGGAGCGAGTGAATAGTATGAAAATAACAGAACATTAAAGCTCATGATCAGCAGGCAGCACCTGATGATTTCCTGGTCCCGAAACATTCGCATAAGTAAGCTCACCAAAACCTTCAGGTTAATTTCCTTTGTGAAATGATGAGTTTCTAAAATTTTTTTTCTGGAAAGTATTAAAAAAAGTATACTTATGATAAACAATGTAATAAATACACCTTGATGTCCGCCGGAGGAAGCCAGTATTGAACCTGTAATCATTCCTATTACTGGACTTATGGATAACCCGATTCCGATCCAGGAAAATACTTTATTGAGATTATCTTTGTCAAAAGTGTCTCTTAAAATGGTCTGCGTCACAATGGAACCTACAGAAATTCCAAATGCAGAAATAATTCTCGCTCCAAGAAGGATTATAAAATCAGGAGAAAAAACAGCAGTCAAAGTTCCGATTCCATAGGTGATTAGGCCGTATTCCAATGATTTTTTCCTTCCGATCCTGTCACATTGCACTCCCCAGAATGCCACACCCAGTGCAAATGCTATAAAATATAAACTGATTGTTAAGGTAACTGCTTCTTCATGTACTCGAAACTGTTCCTGTACCATGGGCAAAACAGGGCTGTAGATGGTTTCCACAAACTGCGGAAGCATCACAAGAACCGTCAGCAGCCAGATAGGATTTGTCTTTTTCATTTTTTTTATGCAAAGTTTACAAAAAATACTGTATATTTATAATGATATAAAAACAAAAAATATCAGAAATAGGACATGGCTGTGCTGAAACAAAATCAATACTTTGATGCAGATTCAATACCGGAAAAAGTAATTGGAATAGCTTCTGACATGGTGATGCATGACTCTGGTTTTCATTTTCATACAACAAAAGCCCAATTGTTATATGCGCCATCCGGCTGTATGACGGTTACAACTTCTGACAGACAGCTGGTTCTTCCTCCGTTCAGGATGCTTTGGATTCCTACCCGTAAAGTTCATCGAGTGAATTTCAGAAATATTGTGGCCTACAGATCCATTTATTTTGATGAAGATTATTCCAAAAAGTATATAAAACCGGATCTGAAAGTTCTTCATGTCAATACCTTGTTAAAAGAAATTATAGAAAGGATTTGTTGTTGGGAATGGTCAGCTCTCAAAAATGATCAAACCAATCTTTTAAAAGTATTCTGGGATGAAATGCAAAGGGCTCCGGAAGAAAAACTGACACTTACAATGCCACAGGACAGACGTTTTAAAAAAACAGTTGAAGAATGGACACAACGTTATTCCATGCCTCCAATGCTGAAAGATCTTGCAGCAAAAACCGGAGCAGTGGAGAAAACAATCAGTCGTATTTTTAAAAAAGAAACCGGACTGTCTTACCAGGATTGGAGACAGCAATGGCGGTTACAAAGGTCTATTGAGCTTTTGGTTGAAGGAAATTCAATAGGAGAGGTGTCGCATATCCTGGACTTTTCATCAGACAGTGCTTTTATTGAGTTTTTCAAAAAACAGACAGGCTCAACCCCTTTGCAGTATCTTATGAAGAATGAATAGTCTTTGTGCAGCTTATAAAAAGTACGATTGTGAACCGTGTCAAGGTTTACAACCTTGACACGGTTGGTGTCATACAATATTTCTTGTCCTATGAAAAGCATGATTCATAGTAAATTTCATAAAATTGTACTACCAATACAATAATTTTATGAAAACGATTAATACAAATAGTGTTGAGAATTACGTGCATATACTTGAGGTCAACACTACTGCAGATAAAGTACATTATGCTTTGACTTATGAAATTCCTCTTTGGTGGACTGAATTGTTTGAAGGTTCCTTTTCCGAGGTGGGAAATCTTTTCACTATAAGATTTGGAGATCAGATTCACAAAACAATGCGGGTAGAGGAATTAACTCACAATGCAAAAATTGTGTGGCTGGTTGAAGACTCATTAATTGCTCTTCCCGAATTAAACAACCAGACAGAATGGATCGGGACAACAATTGTCTGGGAAATAAAGGAAAAGAAAGAAATTATTCAGATAAAACTTACTCATATCGGCCTGAATCCGGATATTGAGTGCTATGAGATCTGCTCGGGTGGCTGGCTGCAATTTCTTGGCAGTCTGAAAAAGTTTCTGGAAACCGGAAAAGGAACTCCCTATAAAAAGTAAAAAAATATTGAAACAAAAAAAGAGACTGTTTATAAGTAAACAGCCTCTTTTTGTATGTATTGTTGTCTGAATTATTTCTTCTTGTAAGCAGCGTCTTTGATTCTTGCTTTCTTACCTCTAAGATCTCTGAAGTAGTAAATTCTAGCTCTTCTAACTCTACCTCTTCTATCAACTTCGATTTTTTGAAGTGCAGGCATGTTAATAGGGAATACTCTTTCTACACCTACATCACCACTCATTTTTCTGATAGTGAAAGTTTTTGTAGAACCAGTACCTCTTAATTGGATAACTGTTCCTTTGAAGAACTGAGTTCTGGTTTTTTGTCCTTCCTTAATTTCGTAATACACAGTAATTGTATCACCTGCTTTGAATTCAGGGAATTCTTTTTTCGCAATGTACTTGTCTTGTACGTACTTTAATAAATCCATTATTAATAAAATAAAATGTTAAAGCTAAGCAACTTACACGTTCTTCGTCAGAGGTTGAATAACAGGTTGCAAATGTACAAAATAGTTTTTGAATATTCCAAATATTTAATGTACTAAAAACTATAATTTTTTCATTCCGGTTTCGCTAAAAAATTAACGGTTTCTTTAAAGTACCATCAGACAGAGTTTATATGGGAATTCTACTTTTGCCCGAAGTAAAAAATCCGGATAACAGTTTTTTAAATTCCTGATTCACAACTTAAAACTATATGTTATTTTAAAATTAAAGCTATTATGAAACATTATTTTTTCTTTTTTTGTTTCGCGGTCCAGATGGCTTTCGGGCAGGCTTTGTATCCTTATTTACAAAACCCGACTTCGAATTCTATGATCGTCAATTGGAAAACAGCTTCCAATAATGAAACAACCGTAATCTACGGAGATTCTCCGGCAAATCTGAACGTGACAGTAACCGGAACTACCAATATCTTCTCGGATACCGGATACAACAACAATTATTATTATCACACCGCAAAGATTACCAACCTTCAGCCGAATACCAAATATTATTATAAGATCAAAACCGGAACCAGTGAGTCGGCCGTTTATAATTTCAGAACACTTCCTTTACCAGGACAGGCTGTAACTGCCAATGGAAAGATCCGTTTCCTTATTATGGGAGACAACCAGATCAAAGCAGAACCGAGGTATGATACACTTACTTTGAATGCCTATAAAAAACTAAAGGAAAAATTCGGGGCTACATCAGATCCTTCCGATAATATTGCGCTTACTTTTATGGTAGGTGACCAGGTAGACGTAGGTACATTGGACCACTATGAAAATGTTCACTTTAAAAAGAATATCAAATTATCACCTTATCTGCCTATTCAGACAACGGTAGGAAACCATGAAACCTACGGAACGATGGGAATGAATTCTTACTATGCCCATTTTTATATTGATGAAATCAGTTATAAAGGGATAAGTTCTGGAAATGAGAATTATTATGCCCAGCAGGCAGGAAATGTATTGTTTGTAAGTTTAAGTTCCGAACATACCGGATCAGCACAGCAGACATGGCTTCAGCAGATCTTAACGGCAGCCAACAATGATTCTACAGTAGACTGGATTATTTCTTTGAGCCACAGACCATATCAGGCTGAGCAGTATGTAGGCGATATTTCTACCTGGGTAAGAGAAAATGCTGTACCGCTTCTGGTAACTTCTGACAAATATCTAATGCATGTAGGAGCACATCACCATCTGTATCATAGAGGACAGCTTAAAAATACACCAAATTATCAGATTATTTCCGGAGGAACAGCCTGGGATCAATATTGGGGAATGTCTAATGAACAGGATTTTGATGATGTTCAGAAAACTTTGACAGACTGGACCTATCAGATAGTGGAAGTAGATGTCCCAACCGGAAAAGTAGATGTTGAATGTTATTCAATAGGCGGAGTTTACAACAAGAAAAACAATGTATTGGTAGATTCTTTTCACAGGTATAAAAATCAGCCTAAACCGGCAAAACCCTCCATTACAAATACATTCTCAGGTCCAATTACATTACCTTTAACATTGAATGGAAGTGCGTTTTCATCTTCTAACGGAGAACTTTTAAATACAACACAGTTCCAGATCAGTAAAGCCTCAAATTTTTCTGTGATTGAAAAAGAATTTTACCGCGATTTTGAAAACTGGTTCGGAAAAGACGGAAACGGAACTCCGGATAAAACCAAAAACCTGAATGATGGAGTAGACATCACAAAAGCAACACTGGCTGCGAATTCTATTCCCAACGGAATCTATTACGTAAAAACACGCTACAGAGACAGAAACCTGGAATGGAGTGACTGGAGTGATGTGAAGCAGTTTGAAATTACAGGAAGTGTGGTTTCAAATCCTACATTTACTTTAAACAAAACAGAATATGCCCAAAATGAAGCAATTACCGCTACATTTACAGGCGGTCCGGGAAATCAGCAGGATTGGGTAGGAATCTATAAAAAGGGACAAACTCCGGCATCTGCCACTTCACCAGGTTATATTTATACAAATGGACAGACTGCAGGAACAGTAACGTTCAATAATGGTCTGGCTAATAAAGGTCAGTATTTTGCAGGATTCTTTGCCAATGGAGGATATACGGAAATCACCCCTAGGAAAAACTTTTATGTAGGACCCAAAATACAGTTACAGACTACCGCTGATACGTATCCCGTAGGAGGAACGGTTGTCATCAATTTTACAGATGGTCCCAATTTACAAAAAGACTGGATCGGAATTTATAAAATGGGACAGACTCCGGGAACGACTGCCTCTATCAAATGGAGTTATGTAACAACTGCAGCCGGAACATTGAATTTTACAGGACTTCCAAAAGGATATTATTACGCTCAGTACTTATTGGAAGACGGATATAACGGAATCGGAGAGAAGGTATTCTTCAAAGTAGGAGATATTGTTACAGATCTTTGGATCAACAAACCGGTATATACTTTGGGTGAAAATATTACAGCTTCATGGACGGATTCTCCGGGAATCATCAAAGACTGGCTGGGAATCTATCCTCAAAGTGTTCAGATACCCGATGATAATTTTGTTTCTTATACCTATTTTGATGGGGTAACTCAGGGAACAAAAACCATTCAGGGAACAGCGGTACCAGCAACACCAGGAAATTACTACATGGTAATGTTTACCAATGATTCCTATACAGAAGTTTCAAACAGAGTACAGTTCCAGGTGGCTTCACCTACTTTGGGAACTGAAGAAACAAGAAGTACAGAGAAAAATGTAGTGTTGTATCCAAACCCAACCAAACCGGGACAACCTACTTTTATTAAAAGTGATTACCCGATTGAAAAAATTGAGTTGGTTTCAGCTTCGGGAGAATTATTGTATGTATCAAAAAATATCAATAACCAACGTTTCTCTTTGGTGAATGAAAATCTTCCGGCAGGCGTTTATTATGTAAAAGTACACGGAAGAAAACTGTTTACTTTAAAGCTGATTATTCAGTAAAGGAACACTTAATACAATTGTAATAGAGAGACTATCAGAAATGATGGTCTCTTTTTTATTTGTTGTGTTTTGAATGTAGTTTCATGATTGTTAGATGTTTAAATACATGAGGGTGGTGTTTTGAAAAAAAGTAAAATTCACTACTATTTCCGTTCACCGGATATCCCGGAAAATTTATTAAATTTAGCCAACAGAAAAATCTAATATTTCATGATAGATAAAAGAGTAAAAAATGCAAAGGAGGCCATCGAAGGAATTAATGATGGAATGACACTGATGCTTGGAGGATTCGGACTTTGCGGAATTCCTGAAAACTCAATCAATGCTTTGGTAGAAAGTGATGTGAAAGATCTTACCTGTATTTCAAATAATGCAGGAGTGGATGATTTCGGATTAGGATTACTGCTTCACAAAAGACAGATCAAGAAAATGATCTCTTCATATGTAGGAGAAAATGCTGAGTTTGAAAGACAGATGCTTTCAGGGGAACTGGATGTAGAACTTACTCCGCAGGGAACTTTAGCTGAAAAATGCAGAGCTGCCCAGGCCGGAATTCCGGCATTTTACACACCGGCAGGTTACGGAACTGAAGTAGCGGAAGGTAAAGAGGTAAAAGAATTCAAAGGAAAACCTCATATTCTGGAGCATGCTTACGATGCAGACTTTTCTATAGTAAAAGCCTGGAAAGGTGATCATGCAGGAAATCTTATCTTCAAGGGATCTGCAAGAAACTTCAACCATCCAATGGCGGGTGCTGCAAAGATTACCATTGCTGAAGTAGAAGAATTGGTAGAACCGGGACAATTAGATCCAAACGAAATTCATATTCCGGGAATTATGATTCAGAGAATCTTCCAGGGAGAAAAATTTGAAAAAAGAATTGAGCAGAGAACCGTAAGAACTAAAGAATAAGCTCAAACAATAAAAATAAAAGCGCTGAATATTTCATCAGCGCTTTTTTTATGCTTGAGGAGTAAGTGTTTTTCTTTCTCCGATCTGTTGCCTCCACATGGCGTAATAAAGTCCTTTTTCGTCAATAAGACTGTCGTGAGAACCGGTTTCTACAACCTGCCCGCGTTCAAGAACATAGATTTTATCCGCATGCATAATTGTACTCAAACGGTGTGCAATAAGGACAGTGATCTGCTCCTTTTCTTTTGAAATGTCCTTAATGGTTGTGGTAATTTCTTCTTCTGTAATACTGTCCAGAGCAGAAGTAGCTTCATCAAAAATTAACAGATGAGGTTTTCTTAAAAGAGCTCTGGCAATGGCAATTCTTTGTTTTTCACCGCCGCTCAGTTTCAGACCACCTTCACCGATAACGGTTTCAATTCCTTTTTCGGCTCTTTCCAGCAATGCGGTACAGCTTGATTTTTGAAGAGCAATTGCCAGTTCCTCCTCAGTAGCTGAAGGATTAACGAAAAGCAGGTTTTCTTTAATAGTTCCCGCAAATAGCTGGGTATCCTGCGTTACAAAACCAATCTGGTTTCTCAGTTCATCAAAATCAAATTCCTTTCCATTGATTCCATTATAAAAAATATTCCCTTCCTGGGGTCTGTATAATCCCACCAGCAATTTCACCAGGGTACTTTTTCCGGAACCGCTCGGTCCTACAAAAGCAATGGTCTCACCGTTTTTAAGATCAAAAGAAATGTTATTTAAAGCTTTGTACTGAGCAGACTGATGTTTGAAAGAAACATGTTTGAATTCCAGTTCTTCAATAGCTCCGATTTGTTTCGGATGAATAGGTTTTTCTTCTACTTCTTTTTTCATCAAACGGTCAAAATTCTGAAGAGAAGCTTCTGCCTCACGATAAGAAATAATAATATTTCCAATTTCCTGCATAGGCCCGAAAATAAAGAAACCATAAAACATCAGAGATAAATACTGACCTGGCGTGACAATATTTTTAAAAATTAAAAATAAAAGGGTCAGAGTAATCAACTGCTGAAGAAAATTAACCATGGTTCCCTGAATAAAACTCAGAGAACGGATGCTTTTCACCTTTCTCAGTTCAAGGCCAAGAATCTTATACGTATTGTTATTTAAACGGATCACTTCCTGATTGGTTAATCCTAAACTTTTAACAATCTCAATGTTTCGTAGGCTTTCAGTAGTGCTTCCGGCTAAAGCTGTGGTTTCAGTCACAATATTTTTCTGAATCACTTTTATTCTCTTGCTCAATAAATTGGTGACAATGGCAATAAAGAAAATACCACAGATATAAACCGGCATAATAGACCAGTGTAAGCGGATCGCATACACGGAAACGAAAATAATACTTACCAGAATTCCAAAGAATATATTGATGAAATTTGTGATGAATTTGACCGTATCTTCTCTTACCTTCGTCAAAATAGATAAGGTTTCACCACTTCTCTGATCTTCAAATTCCTGATATGGCAGCGCCATAGAGTGCTTTAAACCGTCTGTAAATATTTTCGCTCCAAACTTTTGAGTGATCACACTTACTACATAATCCTGAAAGGCTTTGGCAATTCTGCTCACCATTGCTGTTCCGATAAGCAGTCCCAAAAAATAAAAAGCTCCGTGATATACAGAACTTCCGTATAAATATTCATTCAGGTTTCGGGGCAATAGCTTTTCTTTATCAAAAAAGTTGGGATGAGTAACCAGCTGATCAAGGATATTTCCTGTGATCGCCGGAGCAAATAAAGAAAAAACCTGGTTGATAGTAGCCAAAAATAAAGAGATGATTATCAGCCACTGATAGGGTTTAAGATATCTAAAAAGTATTTTCATTCTGTTAAAAAATAATGAAACAAATTTACAGATATTATTTTAACTAACAGTGTTAATTGTTGAATACAACAAACCCCTTTTGTATTCAAGTGAAAATAATTAAATTGCAGTCTAAGTTTTTATTATGCTTACAAAAGAACAAATTGCCAAAAGAATTTCAAAAGAACTGAAAGATCGTTATTATGTAAACCTGGGAATTGGGATTCCTACTTTGGTTGCCAACTATGTTCCGGAAGGTATTTCCGTAGAATTCCAGAGTGAGAATGGAGTTTTGGGGATGGGACCTTTCCCTTTCGAAGGAGAAGAAGATGCTGATATTATCAATGCCGGAAAACAGACTATTACTATTCTGGAAGGAGGTTCATTCTTTGATTCAGCCTTCAGTTTCGGGATGATCCGTAGTCAGAAAGTAGACCTTACCATTCTTGGTGCCATGGAAGTTTCAGAAAACGGAGATATTGCCAACTGGAAGATTCCCGGGAAAATGGTAAAAGGAATGGGTGGCGCTATGGACCTTGTAGCTTCTGCTGAGAATATTATCGTTGCCATGATGCACGTAAATAAAGCAGGCGAAAGCAAAATCCTTAAAAAATGTACACTTCCCTTAACTGGCGTAAACTGTGTGAAAAAAGTAGTTACTGAATTAGCTGTTCTGGATGTAACTCCGGAAGGATTCAAGCTGGTAGAAAGAGCACCGGGTGTTTCAGTAGAAGATATTATTAAAGCAACAGAAGCTGATTTGATTATCGAAGGAGAAATTCCTGAAATGCAATTTTAATCTGATACAATATAAAAGTTCCGGCCTCACAAAGTGAGGCCGGAACTTTTATATAAGTGACATCGGAACTCGCCGCGTTAAAAAACTAATTCCTGTGAACGGTAAGAAAATTCTTTTGTCCGAAGCGCGAGGCAAAATCAGAACCGATAAAGAAATAATGATTCGCGAAAGTTGAGAATTTTTAGAGAACAGGACTTATTTTTAGTGAAGAAATCCAGGTCTTGAACTTTTGTTTCTTTTGTTTGACTACGTCGAATCTTCGATTTCAAGACAAAAGAAATTAGAGTAAAAAAAGCTGTTTCATCATTGAAACAGCTTTTATATCTAAATGGTTGGTATGCAAATCTAACATCTCATTTATTTCCCATCCTGAGCACCAAATACCTTCTGCAAAATACTTGTAGTTCTCATGGCAGGTGTATTTCTGATTCCGCTCTCTTTGTCTGCCACCATTTTAAAAACTCCGTTTATGGTTTCTGTAGTAACATATTCATTAAGGTCTGTTGTTACAGCCTGCCCTGTAAAAGTATTATATTTTGAAATCAGATTTTTCCAAAGTGTATCAGCACCTACTTTACCTAAAGAAGCTTTTACTTTAGGTTGAAAGGCATTGAATAGTTGAGTCTGGGTTTTTCCCTGGAGATAGTTGGTTGCTGCATTATTACTTCCTAATAAAATGTTTTTAGCATCTGTAATAGTCATAGAAGTAATAGCGTTTGTAAAAATAGGTGCAGCTTCTGTTACGGCATCTTCAGCCGCTCTGTTTAATAATTTTATTCCTTCATCAGCAAGGCTTCCCATTCCGATTGAACGTAGAGTTGTATCAATTTTTCTTAATTTTTCAGGCATTAAAATCTTTACCGCTTCATTTTTGAAAAAACCATCTGTTACGGCCAGTTTTTTTACTCCATCCGTTACACCCATGCTTAAAGCCTCTTTTAATCCTGAAGAAATCTGACCGGAAGTAAGGTTTCCAAGGTAGGAAGATGAAGGGTTGGAACCAGAAGTTGTAGTGGTAGTTTTAGCAGGAACTGCTGCGGCATTATTTTTTACCGGAACATTCAGATCTACACCGGTCTTATCTTTAACAGCAGATTTTATGATATCAAAAATTTGTGCCTGAGCTGAGAAAGAAAATAATAAAGCGGTTGCCAGAAAAATGTTTTTTTTCATCCTGTTTTTTTTACAAATTTAACCCTTTAATTTTTTTAAGGCGACTAAATTGATCAAAAAACACACCATAATACACTGTATTGAATAGAATAATTTCTAGACAGAATGGTGAACAATTGTAAATTATTCATTTTATATGAATCTAAACAATTGAAAGTATTTAATTTGTTTTTAAAAAGGTTCAAAGAGTTTTTAAAAATAATTATCTTAGCTCAAACCTTAACCCCATCTAATGATACGGACTTTTTTAGTATTTTTTGTATTGATTTCAAACGTGATTTTTGCTCAAAATAAATTAAATGTAATTCCTTACCCTCAAAAAGTTCAACTTTTACAGGGAGAATTTTTAATTCCCAAATCCTTCGTATTAAATGGGAATCTTCCGAAAGAAGAAACGGATTATTTCAAAAAAAGAATAGGCTCACAGTTAAAATTTCAATATGCTCAGAAGGGTGATGATATTCATTTAACGAATTCTATAATTTCTCCTGTTTCGGGAGGAGAAGCTGAACAGAAGAAAGAATACTACTCGATAGAAATTTCTCCAAAACAAATTCATATTAAGTCTTATACTAAACAAGGGTATTTTCTGGCGCTACAGACATTGGCTCAGATTTTCGAACAATATAAAGAGGTAGGGAAAATTCCTGCTATGAAGATCGAGGACCAGCCTAAATTTGCCTGGAGAGGAATGCATCTGGATGTCTCCCGCCATTTTTTTACCGTGGATGAAGTAAAACAGTACATAGACTATCTGGCGATGTATAAACTGAATATTTTTCACTGGCATTTAACGGATGATCAGGGATGGAGAATTGAAATCAAAAAATATCCAAAGCTTACTCAGATCGGCTCAAAACGTAAAGAATCCATGATTGGAGCTTATGTAGATCATACTTTTGACGGAAAACCTTACGGACCTTATTTTTATACACAGGAACAAATAAAAGATGTAGTAAAATACGCTCAGGACAGACACATTACTGTTGTTCCGGAAATTGAAATGCCGGGACATGCATTGGCAGCTTTATCAGCATATCCTGAACTGGCATGTACCAAAGGACCTTTTGAACCTGCTACGAAATGGGGCGTTTTTGATGATGTTTTCTGCCCTAAAGATGAAACCTTTGCCTTTCTTGAAAATGTTTTGGATGAGGTCATCAAATTATTCCCTTCACGATATATTCATATTGGCGGTGATGAATGCCCGAAAACAAGATGGAAGGAATGTGCACACTGCCAGGAACTGATTAAGAAAAATAATTTAAAAGATGAACATGGTTTGCAAAGCTATTTTATTCATCGGATTGAAAAATATGTTAACAGCAAAGGCCGGAAAATCATTGGCTGGGACGAAATTTTAGAAGGTGGATTAGCTCCTAATGCAGCAGTAATGAGCTGGACAGGTGTGAACGGAGGTATTGAAGCTGCAAAATCAAAACACTTTGCTGTAATGACTCCTGGTTCTTTCTGTTATTTTGATCACTATCAGGGAGATCCGCAGTCTGAGCCTAATGCTTTTGGAGGATTTACTCCTTTGGAAAAAGTCTATTCCTACAATCCTGTCCCTTCCGAACTGAATGCAGAACAGGCACAATATATTATGGGAGTTCAGGCTAATCTGTGGACGGAATATATTTTAGATTTTAAACAGGTACAGTATATGATTTTCCCAAGATTAATGGCGCTTTCTGAAGTGGGATGGGGAACATCGGATCCTAAAAATTATAAAGAATTTGAAAACAGAGTGATCAGCCAGTTTAAAGTTCTGGATGATATGAAGGTAAATTATGCGAGAAGCATTTATAATATTACAGGAAAAGTAATTCCTTCCAATAACGGAATTGCTTATGAGCTTTCAACTTCGCAAAATCCGAACGGTATCCGATATACGCTGGACGGAACAAACCCTTCTATCCATTCTGAGAAGTATCAGAACGCAGTTCAGATTCCTAATTCTTTAACAGTTAAATCAGCCTATTTTCAAGACGGACAATTAAAGAGTGCTGTTTCTTCGCAGCAATTTATAATTTCAAAAACCACAGGAAAAAACATAACCCTAGAGCAGCAACCGAGTGAAAACTATTCTTTTGGAGGAGCTTTCACCTTAGTAGACGGAATTATAGGAAATGTAAAACAGCTGGGTAAAACATGGCTGGGCTTTCAGGGGAAAGATGTGGTGGCAACCATAGATTTCGGTCAGAAAACAGCTTTTTCAGAAGTGTATTTCAATACCCTTGAGAATAAAGGAAGCTGGATTCATCTGGCTAAATCT
This sequence comes from Chryseobacterium candidae, assembly GCF_004916905.1. Classification (GTDB taxonomy): domain Bacteria; phylum Bacteroidota; class Bacteroidia; order Flavobacteriales; family Weeksellaceae; genus Chryseobacterium; species Chryseobacterium candidae. The sequence continues at coordinate 5,616 of NZ_SDLV01000050.1, read as the reverse complement.
GCTAAAATTTTTGTTTCTGACGATAATAAGAATTTTAAACTGATAAAAGAAATCGAAACCTCTGAAATTCAGAAAGCCAATGGAAAAATTAAAGTGAATGTAGGAACGCAAAATGCGAAATACCTGAAAGTAACTATTGAAAATGCTGGTATTATTCCGGCAGGAAATCCCGGAGCAGATTCCAAAGCATGGTTGTTTGTTGATGAAATTGGTGTAAATTAGAATAAAAAAATGCAGGACGACACTATACTTTCTTCCGAATTCTCATCGTCGCCAGACCTGGTAGAAAAGCTGTATCAGTATGGTACAACCAAAAATTACCATGAAGGAGACATTATTTTAGATGAAAATGCTTCCATTCGTTCCATTCCTATCGTGATGAAAGGAATGCTGAAAGTGATCAGAACAGAAGAAGACGGACGTGAAATTTTATTGTACTATATCAAAGCCGGAGAAAGCTGCATCATGTCTTTTCTGGGGGGCATGCACAATGAAAAAAGTATCGTAAAAGCGGAAATTGAAGAAGACGCGGAAATACTGTTCTTACCGATAGATAAAGTATCTTTATTCATCAGGGAACATCCGGAATGGCTGGACTACATTTTCAGATTGTACCATAAAAGATTTGAAGAACTACTGGATATTATCAATGCCATTGCTTTCAAAAAAGTAGACGAAAGACTTCTCAATCTGCTGCAGAAAAAATCCGGACTTACAGGTTCTGAAACCATTAATACCACTCATGAGCAGCTGGCTAACGAGCTGGGAACGGCAAGGGTAGTGGTTTCCAGACTTCTCAAACAGCTGGAAGAAGACGGAAAACTAAAATTGGGCAGAAATAAAATCACTCTTTTGAAAACCCTCAACTCATAATATTCCCCTCAATCACATAAAAGAAAGACATATTCTCCTCCTCCGGATAGTTGGCAATAATTCAAAAAAAAATGATGAGCTGGCCAACCTGTCATTGCGAACCAAAGGTGAAGCAATCTCCTTATGTAACAAAAGTAGCTGTAGGCTTCATCCCACATTCCCATTTTTGCATCAGAATTATTTGAATAGAAATGGAAATTATAGGATATACAGCCGCAATTTTAATTGGAATTTCTCTAGGTTTAATAGGAGGTGGAGGAAGTATTCTCACTGTTCCCGTCCTTGTTTATCTCTTTGGTGTCGATGCTTTTCTGGCAACAGAATATTCACTCTTTGTAGTGGGAATTAGCAGTTTGGTAGGCTCTATGTCGTACTTTAAAAAAGGATTGGTCAACTTTAAGATGGCGTTGATATTTGGAATTCCATCTGTTATTTCCATCTTTCTGACCAGAACATATCTTCTTCCTTTGATTCCTCAGGAAGTATTTAGAATACAGGGTTTTAGTGTTACCAGGAATATTTTTTTATTATTGGTTTTTGCAGGCTTGATGATTCTGGCTTCCTATAAAATGATAAAAAAAGATTCCTCAAAAGAACCTTTAGAAAGTATTCCGAATAATAATAACGCTTTTCTGGCAGCCGGACAGGGTTCTGTAGTCGGTGTTCTGACCGGATTGGTAGGAGCAGGAGGCGGCTTTATGATTATTCCGGCATTAGTCAATCTTTTAAAGATTCCCATGAAGATTGCAATAGGAACTTCATTGGTTATTATTTCTCTCAATTCTCTGATCGGCTTTTTTTCTTCTGTAAACCACATGAAAATAGAATGGAAACTTCTGATTTCTATTACAGCCATTGCCATAGCAGGAATTATAATAGGCTCACAATTATCCAGAAAGATTGACGGTAAAAAGCTTAAACCTGCATTCGGGTGGTTTATCCTGATCATGGGCATTTATATTATTACGAAAGAAATCTTCCTTTAATGTTCTTATGTAACAAAAGTAGCTGTACAGGAAAAAGGAAAGCAGGAAATTTGTATCAGATAACAGAATAAAAAATAAAAAATAAAATATAATGAAAATAGAACAGATTTATACAGGATGCCTTGCTCAGGGGGCTTACTATATTACCTCAGCAGGAGAAGCCGCAATTATTGATCCTTTAAGAGAAACCCAGCCCTATATTAACAGACTGAAAGAAGATGGAGTAGAATTGAAATACATCTTTGAAACTCATTTTCATGCAGATTTCGTAAGCGGACACCTGGATTTAAGTGATAAAACCGGAGCACCAATTGTTTATGGCCCGACAGCCCATCCAGAGTTTGATGCCATTATTGCAGAAGATCAGCAAATATTTACCATAGGAAATAGTAAAATTAAAGTTCTTCATACACCTGGACACACCCTTGAAAGCTCATGCTATCTGCTGATTGATGAGAATGGTGATGAAAAGGCTCTTTTTAGTGGTGATACCTTATTCCTTGGGGATGTTGGCCGTCCAGACCTCGCGCAGAAAGCAGCAAATATGACCCAGGAAGAACTGGCAGGACTTTTATATGATAGTTTGTATAATAAGATTTTGCCTTTAGATGATGATATTACGGTGTATCCAGCTCATGGAGCCGGTTCAGCATGCGGTAAAAACATGCAGAAAGAAACGGTAGATACATTGGGAAATCAAAAAAGAACCAATTATGCCCTGAATCAAAAGGACAAACAGAGTTTTATAAAAGAAGTGACAGATGGACTTTTACCTCCGCCAGCTTATTTCGGAATGAATGTGATGATGAATAAGAAAGGATACAGTAGTTTTGATGAAGTTCTTTCAAAAGGGTTGCACGCTCTTTCTCCAGAACAATTTGAGGAAATTGCTGAAGCTTCAGGTGCTTTGATATTAGATGTAAGAAATAACCGTGATTTTGCCAAAAGTTTTATCCCGCAGTCCATTAATATAGGATTGGACGGTGATTTTGCCCCTTGGGTAGGAGCCTTAATTGCTGATGTCAACCAGCCTATTCTGCTCGTTACTGAAAAAGGATCTGAAGAAGAAGCGGTAACGAGGTTAAGCAGAGTAGGATTTGATCATATTTTAGGTTTCCTGGATGGAGGTTTTGAAAGCTGGAAAAAGAACGAAAAGGAAACAGACCTTGTCAACCGTATCTCAGCAGAACAGTTTGAAACTGAAATCAAAGAAAAAGAAGCAAAAATCATTGATATAAGAAGAGAAAGTGAATACAATGCAGAACATATTCATGACGCATACAGCAAACCTCTGGCCTATATCAATGAATGGATTCATACGATAGAGCCAACAGTACATTTCTATATGCATTGTGGAAGCGGCTACAGAAGTACAATGGCAGCAAGTATCCTGCAGGCAAGAGGATACAGAAATTTTTCAGAAATTGAAGGTGGATTTAATGCAATTGCCTCTACAAATGTTCCTAAAAGTGATTTTGTGTGTCAGACTAAAATTTTAAATACATTAGATTAAAAAAATGCTGGAGATTATAAAAGAACCCTGGCCGTGGTATATTGCAGGTCCGTTGATTGGGCTTACTGTGCCTGCCTTATTAATTATGGGAAACAAATCATTTGGAATCAGTTCCTCACTGAGGCATATCTGTGCCGCCTGTGTCCCTGCCAATGTGAATTTTTTTAAATACGACTGGAAAAAAGAAGCCTGGAATCTGTTTTTTGTCCTGGGAATTTTCTTCGGAGGAATGATTACTGCTCATTTTTTGGTAAACCCGAATGAAATAACAGTGAATCCTGATCTGAAAGCTGAACTGGCAGGCTACGGAATTACAGATTACAGCAATCTGGTTCCGTTACAGCTGATGAATTTCGAAAACCTGTTGACCCTTAGAGGATTTATCTTGATGGTTGTGGGAGGATTTTTGGTTGGCTTCGGAACAAGATATGCGGGCGGATGCACCAGCGGCCATGCCATTATGGGACTTTCCAACTTACAGTGGCCGTCTTTGGTGGCGACAGTCTGTTTCATGACCGGTGGATTTTTAATGGCAAACTTTATACTGCCTGTCATACTTTCGCTATAAGTATAATTTAAAATGAGAATTACATTATGATCAAAGAAAAAGAACACGATATACGCCACCAGGATGCTGTTTGTGTAAACGAAAGTACCCTTACTCACAAATGGTATCACAACCTGAAATATCTTGCTGCAGGAATTATTTTCGGAATTATTTTCGTGAAAGCAGAGGTGATCAGCTGGTTCAGAATACAGGAAATGTTCCGTCTGCAGTCTTTCCATATGTACGGAATCATTGGAAGTGCTGTATTGGTAGGAATGATTTCAGTAGGACTGATTAAAAAATTCAATATAAAAACAATTTATGGAGAACCTATTACACTTACCCCTAAAAAGTTTAATAAAGGTCAGATTTATGGTGGACTGATTTTTGGCTTTGGCTGGGCGATTACAGGAGCCTGTCCGGGGCCTCTTTTTGCTCAGATCGGAACAGGAGCTTTTGCAGTATCTGTTACCCTGCTGAGCGCTGTGGCCGGAACATGGGTATATGGATATTTCAGAGATAAACTGCCTCATTGATATCTTATCTTATAAAAAAGACTGCAGAAAATAATCTGCAGTCTTTCTTTCTAAAGGTTTTAAACATACATATTAATTAAGGCATCTATATACTATTTTACACCAATCATAATCAAAGAAAGAACTCAATATTGAGTTCTTTCTTTGATTTATTTCAATAACAATTTGACTATATTATCATTTAGATAATTATTAAATATCTCTATGTTTTCTTTGTAATTAACTTTTGTTTCAAATTGTATTATCCTCTTTTGTATCTGTTCTTTTAGATCATTATCGTTAATTCCTAAAATCATTTTATTCAAATCACCTGATAAATCTAGTGATTCAACTAATAAAGTATTTAAAAAGTAATTTTGAAATTTTAAAAAATCTATTTTTTTATTTGAATAGCTATTTATTTCTTCTGTTTTAGAGTTAATTATCTCAACCACTTTTTCATATAAATTCATAAATCCCTTATCATAATCTTCTTCATTTTCTCCTTTTCCGTCTAAAAATAATTTTATAAACTTATTTCTTACTGAAGAATCTAAATCATCCAATAATAAAGTAAAACTTGAATATTTTATATCATGTAAAAACTTATTTCTAAAAACCATTAATAACTCTACAATGTATAATTCATCTTTATCCAATACATCTATATCATAAAGTAAATCAATTTTGTTTTTGAAGCTTATACCAGCCTTATTTCCAAAATTTTTGGTCTTAGATTTATCTGTAATTAATAAATATCTTAATAATAATTCATTAATTGCATTTTCAACATTTAATGAGCAATGAACTATTTTACTCCTTAATACTAAATTAATATCCATAATTGTTAGTTTTTTTAAATATAGTGGTTTAAAATGATTTAAATTTTTTTTTAGTTAAACAATAGTATATAAGAAATCTTATAATTTTATATACTATGGACAAATTTTTATACTTATTATTTAAAGTCAAATTCCTATTTAAAGCCTTTGTTTATCTTGATTATCTTATAAGACGAAGAAAATTAATACCTTTTAAAAAGTTAATTCAAACAAGATTTGAATTAACTAATGATAGAAAAAGAATCGTTATGTCTTATCCTGATTGGAATTGTAAAATAATTGTTGCTTTTTATAGGTAGTGTCTCACTAACTGTGTAAGTTAAAAAATTATTCTGGAAAA
>NZ_SDLV01000010.1 GCF_004916905.1 Chryseobacterium candidae | reverse complement strand
AAAATAACTTTAAATAAATCTATGAAAAAAAGAATTTTATTTGTTTGCGCATTAGCGTCTTGTTTTACGGTTTTCAATGCCCAGAGATGGGAGTCTGTCTCTCAGAAAACTTCACAGATAAGAGATGGAGTAGAAGTGCAGCATTCTTACAGAGTGGATTTGAAATCTCTGAGAGAAATGCTGAAAAATGCTGAAGAGACTGGAAAAAATGCACGTCCTGTTATTATTTCTTTACCAACAGCAGAAGGCAAGATTGAAAAATTTGCGGTCTATAGCAATCCTGTAATGGATCAATCACTTGCAGACAGATATCAGCTAGGCTCATATGTCGGGATTGGTGTGGATGATGCTTCTAAGTATTTAAGATTCAGTACATCCCCTACAGATATGCAGTCTATGATCATTAAAGACGGTATATTCCAGTTTATAGAGCCAATAAGTGCTGATAAACAAACTTATGGTGTTTTTTATAAAACAAAGGAGGAAGGAGACATGCATGGGTTTGAATGTGATACGGAGCATGATCTTAAAGAGATTGGTAAATTGGAGGAAAACGGGAAAAAAATGCTTTCTAATGTAGGCATTACCAACAGACCTACCAATACCAAATACAGAACTTTCAGAATGGCTATGGCTGTTACCGGTGAATATACACAATTTCACGGGGGTACAGTTGCCGGAGCTGTCGCTGCTATCAATAACACAATGACAAGGATCAATGGGGTTTTTGAGAGAGATTTTGGAGCTCATTTTAATGTGTTGGATCTTCCTGGAATTATTTATACAGATCCTGCTAACGATTTTTACATACCTCAGGCGGCGGGTAATCCGTCATTAAATTTACAGCTGCAACAAAAGCTGACAAATGATGTTGGAAATGCCAATTATGATATTGGACACGTATTTCATTGCAACGCAGGACAAAGCAGAAATGGAAATGCCGGAGGAATAGGAATTGTTTGTACAAATCCTGCCACTAATACTTCTTTAGGAAAAGGTGCCGCTTTTTCAATGAGCCCTGACCCTGTAGGAGAAGTATTTGATTTAATGGCCGCTCATGAAATGGGACACCAGCTGGGAGCCAACCATACCTTCTCTATGAGAACTGAAGCTTCAGGTGCCAATGTTGAGCCTTGGGGAGGAACAACGATCATGGGATATCCGGGAATTACTCAGGATAATATTCAGGCCAATATGGATGGATATTTCCATTATAAATCTATTTCTCAGGTATTGAATAACCTTGAAGCTAAAGTAGGATGTGGTGTTGCTGTTGATATCATCAACAATACCGCACCGGTGATTACCCCACTGGCTAATTATTCTATACCTAAAGGAACTGCCTATTATCTTGATGCTGTAGCAGCAGATGCAGAAAGTGACCCTTTTACTTATACATGGGAACAATACAACAGTGTAGGAGACAGAAATACCATTTCCGGAGATAGCGGATGGGGGTATAATGCAGAAGGTGCTATCGCAAGATCTTTACCGGGAACAGCTAACAGCAGAAGATATTTTCCTAAACTGGAAACCGTAATGAATGGTGTGCTGACAGACAAACAAGTATGGGAAACCGTTTCCTATATCCCAAGAACACTGAACTATGCAGTAACCGTAAGAGATCAGAATGCATCAAGACCCATGACTTCTACTGCTGAGACAGTTGTAACGGTAGGTAATGACGGACCTTTCAAGTTCAGCGGACTTACAACAACATCTGTTTTATATAATGATGCATCCAACACCATTACATGGGATGCTGCAAACACCAATAACGCTCCTTATAATGTAGCGGCTGTAAAAATAGATTATACAACCAATAATGGAACTACATGGACAGATCTGGTAGCCTCTACACCTAATACGGGAAGCTATACTGTACAAATGCCGGCTAATCTAACAGGTGCTGTTAAATTAAGAATATCAGCCATAGGTAATATTTTCTATGCTGTATCTCCTGCTGTAACAGTAGGGGCAGCTCCTACTTCTACTACAGCTGCTCCAACAGGAGTTTCTGTAATAGACACAGAAGTTTTAAAAACAACGGCGAGAATATCATGGAATAAAGTACCGGGAGCTACTTACTCTGTCAATTACAGAAAAGTAGGAACCGCAAGCTGGTCGAATACAACAAGCGCTGTCAACTCTGTATTGCTGTCAAACCTCGAAGATGAAACCAATTATGAAGTACAGGTAGCTGCTGTTGTGAACACTGTTCCTGGTGCATTCTCAACTAATTATACTTTTAAAACAAAAGGGCTGAGAACTGGTACAGATTATTGTTTAATGACTACAGGAGGAAATGGCGGAAGCTTTAATAGCGGTCTTGTAAGATTGACATTATCTAACCTGGCTTATGTATTTACCGGATTGGATGTTTACAAAACATATCTTGACTTTAGTGAAGATGCAACCAAAGTTGTTAATTTAACAAAAGGAACTCAGTATACCGCAAGCTTTAGAAACCTTGCTGGAGGAAATTATAATGACTGGCTTGAAATCTGGATAGATTACAACAGGAACGGAGTATTTGAAAGCTCTGAAAAAGTAGCAACTGACGGAGCACTTCCTGCCTATGTTGCTGCAGCACAGGCTTATCTTCGTGATGGAAATGTAACATTTACAGTACCTGATACGGCATACTCTGGTGAAAAATTGCTGAGAATGAGAGTCGCAAGTACTTTCTTTAATGCAGCCAGCGGACCTTGTGGAAGCCCTACGGTACCTGTAAATGGTGGAGGAATTGTTTCTGTAGGGTCTTTCAGAGATTTTTCTGTTAGAATTTCGGAAAATGCTAACCTTGCTGTTAAAGATATAGTTGACACAAAATCATCCGAAGTATCTATTTATCCTAACCCTGCGGATACATTTATAGAAGTGAAGAACCTTAAAGGTAAGGCAGATTACAAAATCTACAGTGCAGACGGAAGATTAGTTCAGCAAGGTAAAATTGAAGGAAAGATCAACGTTGCTTCTCTGATAAAAGGAATGTATGTGATCACTATAAAAGATGATAAGAATACTTATAATACTAAATTGATCAAGAAATAACACAAATGAATCTTCGCACATCAGGATCTAAAAAAGCGGGGAGAAAAAAGATTTATTGAACTGAAAAAGGCTGTCTCATCAAGGGGCAGCCTTTTGTTCTTACTTATGAATTCAGGTGACTGTTAAAAAATTAAAGCATTGTCATTATTGATTTTTCCGAATGCATCCGTTCTCTATTTTCCTGGGATTCCTGTTTGGTAGCGGCAGTTCTCTTTCTCATACGGTATTCCTGGAGTAGAAACCCTTTTACACAAGAAGTCTGTACTGAAATTAAAGAGAAATAAATTTTAGCTGAACCGAAAAAGAATCTAAATATAATAGGGCGCGCTTTAGCCCGCCCTCCATTGAAATTAAATATAAAAGATAGAAGTTTATTAAGCACTGTGCATGAATTTTTGTCTGTCCAATAGTACTTCTTCAGTTTCCCGATGATCCGGGTCATCCACACAGCAGTCTACAGGACAAACAGCTTTACATTGAGGTTCTTCATGAAAACCTTTACACTCTGTACATTTTCCGGATACAATATAATACACTTCATCTGAGACAGCCGGATGGTAGGCATCGGCATCGCCTTCAGTACCATCAGGAAATGTTATATGTCCTGAAAGTTTTGTTTTGTCTTTCCAGCGCCAGTCGATAGCACCTTCGTAAATGGCTGAGTTGGGGCATTCAGGTTCGCAGGCTCCACAGTTGATACAGGCATCTGTTATTTTTATAGCCATATGGTTTGAATTTAAAGGGTTTAAAAAAGAGATTTCTTCAGCCTTGAACGATTGGGAAATCCCCGCTAAACTTAATGACAGCAGTTTAACACTGTTTTTTGAAAATAAGCAGCATAAAGTGTGCTGTTTTTATTTTAAATCTTTAATATGCAGTAATTTAGTTGATAATGGCAATTTTTTTAGAAGTTGCAATGCTGATAAGTTTATCAAACTTCCCGGAATAGAGTTCTGAAATTTGAGTGGATGGGTCAGCTGCAAATAATGATGATCTGACAATCGGAACGCTGAATGGCAGTGGCCAGGCACGCAGTGATTTGGCTATAGAATCCATAGTGTTGATTCCCTGCATGGCCTGCAGCCCGTCTGCCCAGCACACCAGTCCTACGGTTTTATCCGTGAGATAAGGCTCGTACCTGTTGGCGGTTACCTCAAGCCAGTCCAGACAGTTTTTCATCACTCCCGGAATGCTTCCATGGTAAAGAGGAGCCAGCCAGATATGCAGATCAGCATCTGTGAACATCTGTATCATACGCTCTACTGCCAAAGGAGTTTTGGTGAGTGTAACATCGAATAAAGGAATGCCGGAATTAGCAAGGGTAAAAATATCAGTCTGAATTCCCAGCATTTTTATACGTTCTGAAAAATAGTCTGAAATCAGTCCGGAAGTAGATACAGTTCTTCTTTCCAGCGATCCGTTGAATATAATAGCTTTCATTTTTTATTGTTTAAAAATTACTTTGGGTAAGCCAATCTCACCATACATCAGTGTTTTAACCAGAGGTTTCAATAATCCCGCTGCTAATAAATATAGAGAAGGATCATGAGAGGTACTTGCCCGTACAACCACTTTCTGATTTCTATACTGTTTCAGGTCTGCATAGATGAAACGTCGTTTCCAGAGATCCAGGAGAACAGTTTCTGCATTGTTTAGATCAACATAAGAAGCATAGGGAGACAATTTTTCCATGATCAGCATATAGGCCCAGGGTGGAATGACAGCATCCGTAGAACAGATGATTGCTACTGCTTTTTCGTCATAAACAGAAAAGTCCACCGCAGCAATTGATTCTTTAAATTCTTTTTCCTTAACAATCATTCCCATGAAAAGGTGATCTTTGATATCCAGTTCTACAATTTCCGTAGTCGGTTTGTAATCTGAAAGGTCAAGAGCAATAATGCCTGAAGCCTTTGCTTTATTGATAAAATTTTCCTCAGTCATAGTTGGTTTACTTTCAGTGTTACTTATCTTACTTTCGACAAAGCTTCTTCATATTTTCTTTCAACAGCCGACCAATCAAGTACAGACCAGAAAGCATCCAGATAATCTGCACGTTTATTCTGATAATTCAGATAATAGGCATGTTCCCAAATGTCTATCCCAAGAATGGGGAAACCTCTGTTCATCGAAAGAATATCCATCATCGGGTTATCCTGGTTAGGAGTAGAACTGATGGCCAGTGATCCGTTGAATTTTACAAATAACCACACCCATCCGGAACCGAACTGTGATAAACCTGTTTTCTTCATTTCTGCCTTAAGATTTTCAAGACTACCAAAAGTTGAAACAATAGCTTCATCAAGTATGCCCGCAGGATTCAGCTTAGGTTGTGGTGAAAGAATTTCCCAGAATAAAGAATGATTATAATGACCTCCGCCATTATTCCTTACAGCAGGACTATACTCGCTTATTCTCTGCAGTAGAGAATCCAGATCCGGATTGGCTTCATTGGTTGGTGCCAGTGCAGCATTCAGGTTGTCTACATAAGCCTGGTGATGTTTTTGATGGTGAATGGTCATCGTTTGTTTATCTATAAAAGGAACCAAAGCATCATAAGCATAAGGTAACTGGGGTAACGAAAATGAAGTCATTGTATTTATTTTTTTGATTAATGTGGTACAAAGGTAAAAATATATTTCAATAAAACAACTTTTAGGTTGTTTTATTGATTTTGCATTTGAAATGAATAAAAGATTGTAAATCTTTGTGTTAAGCTTTAATTTTTGAGGTTATAGAAAATGACTATATTTGTTGTTGAAAAATAAAACAACCTAAATATTGTCAAATGAAGAAGCCGGCTGCGGATCGTATTCTGATGTTTTTAAAGATGAGGGGTGAGGCTACATCGCTTCTTATTGCTGAAGAATTGTCGATTACCAAGGAAGGGGCAAGGAAACATTTGCTGAATCTTGCTCAGGAAGGATTGATCCGGTCTTCGGTAAAAAGCGAAGGCGTTGGCCGTCCATCTACATACTATACTCTTACAGAAAAAGGATTGGCTCAGTTTCCTGATACCCATGCAGATGTAACAGTTCAGATTTTGAAATCAGTAAAAAATCTTTTGGGTGAAAATGCATTGGATCTATTAATCAGTGACCGTGAGAAGAATACTCATGAGCGTTATGAAAAAGTACTTTCAAAGGCAAAATCACTGGAACAGCGCCTTGAATCTCTTTCAGAAGTGCGTAGTGAAGAAGGCTATATGGCAGAATGGAAAAAAGAAGGTGATGACTATTATCTGATTGAGAATCATTGCCCGATATGCGCTGCAGCAAAAGAATGTCAGGGTTTCTGCCGTGCAGAATTGTCCAATTTCCAATCGCTGATAGGAAAAGAGTATAAAGTGGAAAGAATAGACCATATTATTTCGGGAGGGCAGCGCTGTGTCTATAAAATCAGTCAGTAGTTCGCATGTATCAATCCATAAAGATTTGAAAATCAATTTATTTATATTGATTGGGGTTTCGTATAAAAATAAAGAGGCTGTCCTGAAAGTTTGGACAACCACTTTATTTGCTGATTTTATTCGTACCCCTATACAGTAGGAATATATTGATATTTGATTCTTAGAGGGTGTATCTGATTTTGAGGACACTCTCTTCATCGATAAGTAAATTAGTAAAGCAGATTTTCTATTTCTTTATTAATTTTTTTGTAATTATAGTATGCTGAATGGTTATTATTTTTAAAATATATTCTCCCTGGCTAAGATTGTTTGACTGAATGGTGCTTTGAGAAAGATTTCCACTCTTAATCAGTTTTCCGGACATATCGTACAATTCATAGGATTCCAGATTATCTCCTTTAACTGTAAAGGATTCATTAAAAGGATTAGGATATACTTTAACATCTGAATTTCTTTCTTCGGCAGCAGCAGATGACATTTTATTTTTCGCTGCTTTCAGTATTTTATTGGTCATACCCATATTCGCTGCCATTTCTAAAACCTGACCGAATCTTGGTTCCTCTTTCACACATCTTACATTCATTGCATTCATAGGATGTCCGGTATAAGCATCACTTAAAGAGATAAGTTTGGAGGTAGTAATATTTTGAGTATCAAATCCTAAATGGAATGCTGCTCCGTATGAATTTGCTGATCGTAAAGCAGCTGTCCATACTCCTGAGATTCCAAGTCTCATAGCAGAAGATATGGCTTCATTACTGTAGAAACCTCTGTATCCCGTTACAGGATAATTCCCGATCTTGTACTTAGAGTTAGGATTATTCGTATTGTCGGATCCCAGCTGATATCCCCATACTGTGTTAGCATTTTTTACTGTTTTACCGGTATAATAAGGAATACCTCCGTTATAGATGTCTGTAGGTTCTTTGATATCATAGCCTACATTCTGCAATACTCCCATACTGAAAATCCTATATTTGTCTACAGTTGCATTAGGAGCATAGAATCCATTGAACCAGGGAGAACTGCCTTTATCTCCTTTCCCGTTAGTGTCTGTAACGCCGTTTGAAATATCAGGAACTCTCCATCCACCGGGACATGGATCGAAAGGAGATTTGCTGGTAGCATGTCCCCATCTTTCCATCATCTGGTTAGGAACAGAATAAAGCCAATCCTGTCCATAGGCAGCATTAAATGATGACCTATTGGTATATTTCTGACCAGGAATCATAAATGCAAGTGGGTTTTCTGAAGAATATTTCAGGGTGTTTGTGATTTTTTCTGCTTTTGTACTTCCTGTTGTGCCATAATCAATATCCCGGCGTTTCGTGTAGGTACTCGTATAAGAAGTGCCTGTAATCTCGGTATAAGATGATGGAATAATATTTCCATTGGTATCAGGTCCTGAAGATTTCCATATACTGTATGTTCCGGTATTGGTGTAGCCGCCTGATACATTTACTCCCGGTTTTATGAAAGTAGGTATAGGATCTTTCCTTCCCCATTGGTATTGCATTCCTGCAGAGTTGCCAATCATTAAAAGTTCATTCCCTGTAGGAGCTGAAGGATTAATTACAACGGGAAAGACATCTGTTGCTCCTAAGTTTCTATCCATAAACGTACTCTTCATTGGCTGGGAGCCAGAATTGGTAAAGTTTACATAATTTGCATTAGATGGTAAAAGCACATCTTCTGTCTGATAAGCTATTTCTCCTATATCCGTATTGCTCACCCATATATGCCAGCTCCAGTAAACAGGATTTTCAACATTACCGTTATGTAAAGACACTAATGCATTACCTGACTGATTGGCCGGTATTTTTACAGAGATATATGCATTTTTTATAGCATTAACATCTGCAGGAGGGTTTACGATTTTAATATTGGAAACCAGAGCGGTATTGTCGGTCCAGTAAACATTCACCTTCAGATTACCAAAGTCTCTCATCCCATGATCAGAAAGATACTGATTATATACTGAAAATGCTTTACTTACAGGAACCTGAATTTCTTGTTCAGTTGCGGCTTTGGTCACTACATAAGAGTTAGGGGTATTAAGACCTTCTGTATAATTTACTATGGAAGGATTTACAAAGAACTCAGTAGGAAAGTCATAACCTGAAGCGTATTTGTCTTCCATACATCTGCAGGCTCCGGTTCCCATTGTACTGGTCGTTTCGAATGGATTAAGATAATATTTTCCTTTCATTCCGGGGAATGTTACTGAATCAGGACTTACGTCAATCCTTCCCGGATCAGCAAAGGCATAAAAGAAATAAGTCTGTACAGTGCTGAGATTAAGCATTGTTGAAGAATGTGCCACAATCTCATGCGGATCCTGATGATAAGTTCCTCCGGTACTTCCAACTACATATTTACCATTTCCAGGATATATTCCCATATTTCTGGAAAAATCACCCATGCTGTAAGCGGTAAAGGTATTGGTAAAATCCATTCCCAGACCACCATATATTTTTATTCCGTTTAGATGAGGATGTACAGTAGTTGGCTTTATTAGATTGAATCCTGACTGTACATCACTACTGGCTCCTGTAAACCGGTATCTGTTTCTTCCCCATGGTGAAAAATGATTTGTTGTTCCTGCAGTATTGTTGATATGAGAAGGAATTCTCCATCCGTTAGGACAAGGATCGTATGGTGCCTTAGGCTTGAAGGTATTCACTGTTGATCCGGATGTTCCCATTGCATTTTCAGAATTATCTCCCCATAAATTTGCTTTTTTTCTTGAGGCGTTATCTGTATCTAATGTTTTCTGGAACCATGCGCTGCCTCCTGCTTTATTGTTATAAATAAGATCCAGAGGATTATTAATGGAGTACTTTACATTATTATTTATGTCATCAAAAGGTCTTTGTACGGATTTAATATCATCTGCCGTGCCTGCATCAGCATAGTCGTACAGATGCTTTTTCACTCCTGAGGTTCCGTTGATCTCATACATTGATCCATCTTTATATTCTAAAGGAGGAAACGGGTCTTTTCTTCCCCATTGATATACCAGACCTCCGGATTTATTCCAGTCATATCCTATAAAGTCTCTATTGGTAGCTCCCATATTTCTGTCCATCCATTTGGGAACAAAAGATTGGGTTACGCCATTCACTGTAAATTTGGCATTAGGACTGCCCGCAATTGTATTATTGTCAGAAACAAATCCATAGGTAGTTCCGTTAGTAGGATCATCAGTAACCCAGACATGCCAGCTCCAGACAATCTTATTGTTTATCTTTAAAGCAATAACAGCATTTCCTTTTCCTTTTGATTTATCTACTTCCACTTTTATTTTTGCAGCATCTCCTGAGCCTTCAACCGGCAGAATATAATTGGAAGAACGAATTAACCCCGGAACATCTTCCCAATATACTTCGGCCTGCAAAGATCCGTTTAGCGTTGAAGGATCATTAAGCAAACCATTGACGTCACTCCACATCGCATATGCTTTTTTTACAGGGATATATAAGCCATTATTATTCTGTCCGGAGTCAAAAATATAGCTGTTGGGAGCTTTAGTCCAGTCTCTGCAGTCTGCAGCATTAATAATAGCATTTGTATTTGAAGTGCATCCATTAGTGTTTTTTACGACAATCTGATAGATTCCCGGCTGTAATCCGGTTTTAGTATTACTCTGCTGGTAGGTAGCACCTCCGTCAAAACTGTATAGAAGGTTAGTATCCGTAGTGTTTACTGTAATACTCCCTGTATTTACAGTACATGTAGGATTTGTAATAGCAGCTGAAAAAGCAGCAGGTATTAATGGAGCAGATTCTATAATAGCGGAAACAGCTTCCGAAACAGCTCCTGAAGAATTTTTAATCCTTACCTTATAGGTGCCTTGCGGTAAGCCTGAGATGGTATTGGAAGCCTGGAATGTGACTCCGTTATCAAAACTATATGTTACTCCATCAAGTGGAGAAGTTACAGTAATAGAACCAGACAGGATACTGCATGTAGGCTGTGTTACAGATAAAGTGGGTGTATCTACCTGTGCGATTTGAATATAGTTGTCAATTTTCAGGGATGAGGTAAGATTATCCGCATAATCTGCCTCTAATTCTGCATAGTGATTTCCTGCTGTAGTGAAGGTTATTCCCGGATTGTTTTCTGTTGAATGGATCAATCCTGCTCCGTCATCAAATTTCCACTGTACAGATAAAGGACTTCCTTGAGACAGATTGGTAAATTGTATATTGCTGCCTATATATGAAGAGGTAGGAACTGCAGAAAACTCTACAGCAGGAGATATGGAAACAGAGTTTCCAAAATTTACACTGGCATTTACGTCTATTGCCTGCCTTTGTCCTGCAGTATTAGTATAGGCTTTCACCCGGATATAATATTTTCCGGGAGTTAATGGATAGTTCAGAACTTCCGGGCTACGGCTGTTTAGCCATCCTCTAGCTCCATCACTCATCCATGCCGTAGCTGTAATGAGAGTTTCCGTTTCACTGCCGTCTGTGTTTTTTTTAACAAGGTAGGTCCAGTTTCTGACAAAAGATAATGATCTCAGATTTAAGACTGCTGTTGTAACTCCTACAGGGATTTCAAATTCTTTGCTTACATAAAAATGATAGCCAGTAATCACATTATTACCTGTTATCCATCTTGTAATTCCTGCCCCAGTCCCTATTGTTGAAGCTGAAGACCATCCTGCTGCAGTAGCTGTATAACGTGTTACAGGTACACTTACAGCTCCGTTAGGATCTGTGTATGTCCAATCCGGATCTGGGATGCCGGCATCAGACATCATGGTTCCGTCATCATTTCTTCCCGATCCCAGATCTACTATGCTTCCGGATGTAATCTTGATGGTTCTTACAGAAGCTGAAGTTCCTGATGCATTACTTACAGTGAGCTTAGCTTTATAAATCCCGGGCGTGTTGTATGTAACGCTGGGATTTGGAACGGATGAAACTGAAGGATTGCCTCCGGTGAACTCCCACGAAAAAGCGGCTGGTGATCCGGTACTTTCATCCAGAAAATTAACCGTATTACTGCCGGCAACTGTGACTGAAAATTTGGATAACGGGCTTTGAGCATAAATATGCATTGCCAGTATGAATCCAAATAAAGAGATAATTTTTTTCATTGCTGATGATTTTTTATCAAACATATATAGATTCATCGGGAAGTGAAATAAATAGTTGACCAAATTTATAAAAATGATATTTGGATTTATAAATTAAAAATAATTTAATTAGTTGATATATAGATTGTTGTGTTCTTTTTTTTTTCTCTATGGGGTTCCATATAAAAAGCAGGGGATATTTTTAAAATATCTTAACTTTATAATGATGAATTAGGTAAGTATTTGGAAATAAAATTGATGATTTGTTATAACATATACTTTTGTTTTATTGCTGTTTATTTATTATAAGTCTCAATTTTGATTATTTTTTTGAATTCTGCATAGATTTGTAAAAATAAAACACACAATGATCGTATTAAAAAAAGTATTTATTTTATTTTTCCTCTTGTCTATAAAAGTATACTGCCAGATTTCGTATAGAAATTCAAGGGAAATAGACAGCCTGATACAAAAAGACCAATGGGATCTGGCACATTATAAGCTGACTGATGAGAATACCCAATTCAAAAGGCTTTCCAGATATCCGCTTCATTATCACCTGCTGATTAAGCTTGATTCTGTAACAGTTTTATACAAAAAAGGAAAATATCCTCAATCCGGAGAAGCTTTGCTTCGTATCATTAAAGAAATACACGATAATAAGAAAGAGCTTAAATCATATTATTCACCATTGAATCATATTGCTGTAACAAGACTTTTCTATATAGAAAAAAGACTTGGAAATGTTTCGCAGGGACTCAAATATTTATCTTTCTTTTCATCTGAAATGGAACCTGTTTACAGGAAAAAGCAAAAACTTCTTTTTGGAGTGGCTCATATAGAGTTGGGAAATTATAAAAAGGGAATCGAAATCTTGAACAGCCGTTTGAAAGATATAAAAGAAGATTACAATCATCTTCTGTTCAGTAAATTTTTGCATGATAAAGAAACCGCGGCAACTTATAATACTAAAGGAGATGCTTTTATAAAATGGTATAAAAGCACAGGAGAAAAAAAATATCTTGATTCTTCCAGATACAGCTATAATATGGCGTTTAATATAATGAAGGATTCACCCTATTTTTCAAACTATTCCAAAGCGCTGCATCTTTACAGACAGGCCAATACTGCTTTACTGCAAAAGAAGTATCATGATGCAGGTACACTTTTCACTAGGTGTGAGAAAAATCCTGAACTTATGAATAAGAATTTATCCAGAGAATGTGTATGGGTTGGAAAGGCTGAAACCTGCACCTATCTTAAAAAGACGGATTCTGCTTTTTATTATATCAATAAAATAGATAATGAGAAAAATTCGGAATGCAGCTATGAAAATAAGCTTAAAATACTTCATTTGCTAAGTCTTAATTATGAGAACATCGGAGATAATAAAAATGCATATAAATATGCCAAAATAAGCTTGTCTGAGATTGATAGAATAAATCAGCAAAAACATGTTGGAAATTACTTTTTAGGAAAATATGAACAGCAGGAAATAATATTATCCTCAAAAAAGATGATTGAAGAAAATGAAAAGAAAAGTTTTATACTGATTACTGTCATTATATTTATTTCAACACTTACTATTGTGTTGTTTATTTATCATTATAAAAGAAAAAGCAATACATATTCCGGAACTGCGTATCAGGAGAGAGAGCATGATGCAATTCCCTTCACAGAAGGTATACCGCTTATCATAGATAATGAGCTGGTAAATCAGATATTAAAAAAGCTTGAAGATCTTGAGTCGGGAAAAAAATTTCTATCCAATAATTTTAAGCTTTCAAATCTTGCCAAGCAGCTCAATACCAACACTGCTTATTTGTCACAGATTATTAATCAGCATAAAGGAATGAGCTTTTCTGAATACGTAAATGATCTGAGAATAGATTATATTGTGAGTGAACTTCAGAATAATTCGGTTCTCCGTAAATATACCATACAGACAATGTCGAAAGAAGCGGGTTATAAAAGTACAACAACTTTTATCAGTGCATTTAAAAAGAAAACCATGACGACTCCTTCAGAGTATATCAGAAAACTCAAAAATATTGATTGATATAAAACTGGAAATCAATATGTTATCATGATTTCCATCAGCAAGAGTATGGATGCCATTTTTTTAGAAGACTGATACTCAGGATTCAGCTGTTCACGGATTTCTCCCAAAGCTTTGCTTAATTTATTACTCACTGTCTTGTTACTGATGCCCAGAGCTTCTGCTGTTTCATTAACTGACATGTTTTTCCGGATTCTCATATCATAGACCTGCTGTTCCGTTGAGGAAAGCTGGGAAACTACTTCATCAATCATGGTTAATAAAGCACTGATCTCATTTTCCTCAAGGATTTCAAAATACTCTGAATCTGCAATTTCTATTTCATTAGGAATATCAAACTCGTCAATACTCAGAGTTGGAGGCGCTTTTTTATAGCTGTTATAAAAATCAATAATCCGATAATGAAGATGGCGGAGAAGGTAGCCTTTGGCACTTTCTGTATCATCGGTCTGTATGGCATCCGTATTCTCAAGAATTTTCATCCATAAGTTCTGCAGAATTTCTTCAGAAGCTTCCTTATCCCGTGTCCGTATAAAAACAAAGCGATACAGACTATCCCAATACCGGTCATACAGCAGCATAAATGCAGGACGGTCGCCTGATTTTATTTTCTTTAATAATGTATAATCTGTTGGGCTCATATTGTGATACAAAATTACCTAAAGGAAAATTAACTTTTTGTGAACTTTGGGTGTGATAAGATTAAATATTTCTGAAAAGCGAGACTTAAATGGGATGCTAATGTTGAGTAAATGTGAAAATTGATGAAAATTATTAACAATTTGGTTGTAATGTGAATATAACGTTAAAGATGCCCTGGGGAAGTTTTTCATTTTCACGGTCTTATAGATAGAAGTATCTGTGAATACATGACATGACCTTATGAAAAAACGTTTAACCTATAAAAATATTGAAGCCTTTGTTTTCAGACTTTGGGAACGGGAAGTTACGGAAGACTCAATTTCTGAAAAAGAAAACGAACTTTTAAAGCAATGGAAAAATCTTGCAGAAAAAGATCTGGATATTGTTCATCTTAAAGAATCCAAAGAAAGAGTATTGTCCGGACTGGAGTATTACTTTCCTCAAACAGATATTATTTCTATCCGATCTGCAAAAAGCTTTACCACACATCTGTATAAAATAGCTGCGGTTATTATCCTGCTTTTATCATTGGGCGGAGTTTTTACCTACACCATCTTCATTAAGCCGGATGTTTATCTTGGAGAATCCGGCAGCCGAATTGTTCATCTTGAAGACGGATCTGTAGTTACTCTTTTGCCTGGCGCTGAACTGACTGTAGAAAAATCTTTTCCTGCTTCTACAAGAGTGGTGGATTTAAAAGGAGATGCTATATTCTCTGTGGCAAAATCTAAAACGCATCCTTTCATCGTTCGTGCGGATGGTTTCAGTACTAAAGTATTGGGAACAGTATTTAAAATTTCACAGTCAGGAAAGAAAAAAGCGGTTGATCTTTATGAAGGGAAGGTGGCTGTTTCTTCCCCGGGTGTTCCGGTTTCTTTCCTTAAGCCTAATCAGAAATGGACCAATTTCGGAATTGCTCATACTACAGCAATTATTTCATTGAAACCTGTGAAAAGCCCAGTAAACAAAGCTCCTGCAATATTGTCTTTGAGCTTTAACGATGTTCCTTTAAAAGAAGTAGCAGCCGTCCTGGAAAGCAATTATGATACAAAGGTTCAGTATCCTAAGGAAGCTGAAGATAAGAAGATCACTGCAGATTTCACTGGTGGTACTGTGGGTGAGAATATTGAGTCATTAGCCTTCATCCTGGGATTAGAAGTACATAAAAAAGAAAATACCTATATCCTTAAGAAATAAATCATTATTCAAAAAAAAATAATCATAATCAAGAGAACACTATTAAGTATGAAAAGTTTGAAATGTGGGATTACCATAGCAGCCTTATTTTTTACTGTAGCCGCAGAAGCTCAGGAGCTGGTTCAGAAAGTAACATTTTCTGTACCTGCCAACAGACCGCTGATTGAAGTTTTAGAAGAGTTTGCCGGAAAAACAGGGATGAGACTGGCTTATTCCAAAGTAGATATTAAAGAGCTGAAGGTAAGAGGGATAAAATGTGAAAATACTTCCGTCAATAACTGTCTTAAAGATATTACCAAAGGACTTCCTGTTGTGTACCGGCTGCATGGTGACCTTATTTCGGTAAAATATGAAAGTTCTACTATTTCCGTATTGGGAAACGGACGAATTTCCGGTAAAATAGTGGATGAGGTGGGAAATCCCATTACAGGAGCAGAAGTTATTGCAGCTCAAAGGACGGTTGTGACTGACAATAACGGAGATTTTACCATAGAGCTTCCTTCGGGATCTCATAATCTGATCATAAAAGCTCCTAAATATAATACGCTGAGGGTTGAAAAGCTTTCTGTTAGCAATAAAGAAACAAGCTCGGTTTCATTTGCTTTAAACAAAGCTTCTGATAAAATTACAGATATCAAAGAAGTTGTGATTACAGCAGCCCGTAAAGCAGATACCCAGGCGGGACTTCTTGCCCAGCAGAAGAAAGCAGCCCAGATGAGTGATGGTATTTCGGCAGAACAGATTTCCAAAACACCAGACAGCGATGTGGGAGGAACTTTGAAAAGGGTGACGGGAATTACCACCATTGATAATAAATATGTAGTAGTACGATCTATGGGAGAACGCTGGAACACTGCTGCCATGGACGGAATCAACCTGCCAAGTACAGAAGCTTATAACCAGAACTTTTCATTTGATATCATTCCTACTGCCATGGTAGAAAGTGTGGTGGTAAGCAAATCTGCAACCCCGGATATGAATGCCAGTTTTGCAGGAGGTTATGTAGAAGTAAGAACCAAGGATATTCCCAACGAAAACTTTACAACCGTAACATTGGGAACTTCATATAATGATCAGTCGGCCTTCAAAGAATTTCTGACCCGTCAGCGTGGAAAGTATGACTATTTCGGGTATGATGACGGAACAAGGGATTTTCCCAAAGGATTAGAACCGATGAACTGGACAGACCCAAGATTTTTTGAACAGTCCAGACAGTTTACCCATGATAATTTCAGCACCTATAAAACAAAAGGTGACATGGGATCTAATATACAGCTGGCATTAGGAAGAACGTATGCGCTTAAAAACAATAATAAATGGGGTTTTGCCGGAGCATTTGTCATCAGAAATGAGCAAAACAAACTGGACATTGACCACACAGGAAGGGGAAACTGGCTGGATACCACCGGACCTTATATTGCTGACTGGGAAACAAAAGGAGTAGCTCCTATACCATTTTATAATTTTAAAAATCAGGGGGCTTCCTACAATTATAACTCTACGTTGGCAGGAATGCTAAATTTTGGACTGCAGCTGGGCAAGAACAGAATTTCATTCCGTAATTCCTACACCCATATTTTTGATAATACCCTGACAAGAGTTACCGGCTGGAATGAATATACTACCGGAAGTGCCATGGCTTCCAATGCAGAATTAGCCTACAATTATTTTTATAACGGAATCATCCCCAATAATGATCCTGCTCAGATCAAAAACTTAGACAGACCATATAGTGATAACACCAATTACCCGATTTTTCAAACCCTTTTGCAGAATAAACTGGAAGGGAACCACAAAATAGGCAATACAGAAGTCAGCTGGTTTGCAGCAAGAACCGGGATAACCTCTGATACGAAAGATTATACACAATACTTGACTCTTTATGATTTTATTGGAAGTGAAATTCTGACCTATCATAAAATCTATAATACCGGAGGAAATTTTTACAGAGGATATATCGCCAATAAAGAAACAGATTACAATTACGGAGCTTCAGTGAAGTGGGATCTGGATTTCGGAAACTTAAAAAATACGGTGAAGACAGGATACGCAGGTACATTGAAGAATAATACCAACCAACAGCAAAAATTCTTTCTGCGAGTGGATGAGAACAGAAATGTTCCGAATAGTGAAAAAAATCACCTGACGATGTATGGAACTCTTTCAGATTGGTTCAATGGATCTCACTATGCACCGGGAGGTATAGGGTGGGAAACCAAAGCATTGTATAAAAACGATAAATATGAAGGAGAAGTGAAACAACACGCTCTTTATGTGATGTTTGATAACCGTTGGAAGAAATTAAGATTGGTATGGGGAGTTCGTGCAGAATATTTTAAGTATGATCTTATTTCCCAACAACTGGACCCAAGTGATACAAAGAATGTTGAAAGGGCGGCCATTGAGGATAAACCGTGGCAATGGATGCCTTCTGCGAATTTTACTTACAGCCCTACGAATAAAATCAATTTCAGACTTGCCTATAATAAATCTGTCATCCGTCCGCAGTTTAATGAACGAACAGGACTTCCTTATTTTGATCCGGTTGCCAATGGTTTGATTTATAATACAGAAATGACCTCTTCTGTTATTAATAATTATGATTTCAAATTTGAATGGTTTCCCGGCCTTGGAGAAATATTTTCAGCAGGATTGTATTATAAAAATATAGACAGGCCTATAGAACGTGAAGGGCATATCTCCAGTGAAGGGAATCTATATCTCTATAACGGTAATTCAAAAAATGCAAAATTGGCAGGAGTTGAGGCAGAAGTCAGAAAGAACTTAGGATTTATTGCGGAAGGAACTTTTCTGGAAAAACTTTTCATAAGCGGAAACTTTACCTATAATCACACGAAGGTAGTAGCTTTTAAAGACCTGTACAAAACAGGTGACAATGATGAAACCTATGAAGTAAAACGTCCTTTGTTCGGGCAGACTCCTTATGCTTATAATCTTGGATTGACGTATGATGGCGATCGCTTGGGACTGAGCTTTTTATACAATGCAAAGGGTGACCAGTATATTACCGTTGGATATGCTTACAAAGGAGAAGAAATACAGCGCCCTTACGCCGTAGCAGATGCACAGATCTCGTATAAATTTTTACGCAATAAAAACCTTGAATTAAAACTCAATGCAAGAAACTTATTCAACAGGGTGAAGGAATACTATAATAATTACAATTCCTATGTGATACCACTGGGACTTGGGAGTGCTATCGGAACGGAACGGGAAGCATGGGGACTTTTACCGGGTGCAACCGACAGGTATGACAAGAATATTGATAAGATTATGTTCAGGGCCTACAGTGGCAGAATGTTCAGCCTGAGTGTAAACTATATGTTTTAGAAAGCAATAGATCAAATACCAATACAGAAAGATATCTTCATGATAGCAGCGTACAGGTTTCGGTAACCTGGTCAAAAACTAAGAATACTGATGATGCGCACAGCAGTAAAGTTCTGAAAAAACCGGACGTTAACAGCTTTTCCCACGCTTTAACGGTTTCCATGGGAACTCCCGCAATGCAGTTCCTCCTGCAGCGATGGGATGAACACCAAAAAACAAATCGAAGGAATAGAGAGGAAGATATTCCTGAATAAAAAACTGATCTGGTATAAAACAACACAACCGGATTTATTAAAAATTATAACAATGAAAAGACTAACTCTAATTGCAGTGGCAGCATTATCTCTTACAGCTTGTCAAAACGATCAACTGGCAGATGCATCTTCTCCATTCGAAATGAAATCTACTTCTGCTGAGTACCTTACAGCTTCTGCTCTTCCGGTAACTACCGTAAGTGGTGCTATTACTTCAAATACTACATGGAGCGGAGTAGTTGAATTAGATGGAATTGTAACCGTAAAAAATGGTGCTACATTAACAATTCAGCCGGGTACATTCATTAAAGCCAAGCCAAGCGCAAACAATACAGCTACAGGAGTTTTGGTTATTGCTAAAACAGGAAAAATCAACGCAGCAGGTACAGAAGCTCAGCCTATTATTTTCACCAGCTACAAATTGTTAGACGGAAACGAAGATACAACAGCCGCTCCTGGTGATTTCGGAGGGGTTGTTATATTAGGTGATGCGCCTACAAACACTCCTTTTACAAAAACAGTTGAAGGGTTATCCGGTCCTGATTTCTATTACGGAGGTACCAATGCTTCTCATAACGGGGGAACATTGAAATATGTACGTATCGAGTTTGCAGGATATGATCTTTTAGCTCCGAATTCAGGTAACGAAATCAACGGTCTTACGTTAGGAGGAGTAGGAAACGGAACTACTCTGGATCATATTCAGGTATCTTTCGGAAAAGATGACTCTTTTGAATTCTTCGGAGGAACGGTAAACGCTTCAAACCTGGTTTCTTTTGCAGCTGATGATGATAACTTCGACTTCGATAACGGATATACAGGAACCATTACTTGTGCATTAGCTTTGGCAGATTACAACTCTACACACAGTCTTAGCGGAGCAAGCCCGGATTCTAACGGTATCGAGCTTGATAATAATGCAGACGGTTCTTCTACAACATTGCTGACTCATCCGGTGATCAACAACCTTACTATTATCGGTGCTAAGAATTCTTCTAAAGGCGTTTTATATGAAAACGGTATCCATATCAGAAGACACGGAAGATTAACATTAAATAACGCTGTGGTAACAGGTTATCCTGTGGGAATCAAAGTAGAAGGTACAGGTTCTGAACTTTCTTCAGCTTCAGCATACAGCACCATCCAGATCCACGGATTTACTACTTCAGTTACAGGTACAGGTACGGCAGGAATCCCTGCAGCTAATCTGGCGACTGGTACTCCTGCATCTCTTTGGGGGATGAGCCAGCCTTTCTTCAACGAAGGTGGTTGGAATGTATCTCCAAGAAACTGTGGAAACTTCCAGGGACTTTGGACAAAATACAATTTCTCCATTGTAGAATAATAAAAACTTTTAAAAGGCAGGGAACAGCACACGCTGATTCCTTGCTTTTATCTCAAAAATTTTAATCATCAGCATTATGAAAAAAATAATTTTATCATCTGTTCTGTTTTTATCCCAACTGGCTGCAGCACAGTCTCTGGTATGGGGTAATTCTTTTGATACTCCTGCCGATCTGCAGGGATGGACCTTTCATGACCTGAACAACAATGGCAACGGATGGGTACAGGGACAGAATATCTATCATAACGGAACTACCCTGGCCTATGGAACTGCCGGAGTTCTCCGCCATTCTATCAATTCGGTTCCAACTGGAAATGCTAACGGATTTACTACAGAAAATGACTGGATTATTTCTCCTCAGATTGATCTTGCCAATACTACCGGGACTATTACCCTGGCGGCAAATATCGGAAGACAGAGATCTACTCATACTATTGTTGCCAGAGAGCTTTTTATCTATGTAAGCACACCGCAGAAAGAAGTTCCTACGCTATCGGATTTCCAGGCGATGACAGCAGATGCAGATGGAAATGACGTTCAGAGTATTTACAAAATACAGGTAGGTGATTCAGCCAATCCTTTTCCGGCGGATCTTACCCAGTTTGTACAGTCCCTTGTAGATCTTTCTGCTTTTGCCGGGAAAAAGATCTATATCGGAATGTGGTCAAACAGAAAAACAAGCGGAAATAACGTTCAGAACATTAATATTGATGAAATAGGAATTTATGCTACTTCATTTTTGGGAACTAAGGATGTAAAAAGAAACAAAATTGTAACACAAATAGCAGAAAACCCGGTAAAAGAATCTTTACACCTGCAGCTTAATCCGGCATTGAAAGAAAATACAACTGCAGTGAATATTTATAATGCAGCAGGGCAGAAAGTACTTACCATTAAGTATTCCGGGGTTATCCATGTGGCAGGACTTACTGCAGGGCATTATATTGCAGAAATTACAGACGGAAAGACTACGGAAAGACTGAAGTTTATTAAAAAGTAATTCTTCTGACCTTGGAAACTGATTTTATAAACACCAGAAATTTAAAATACAATAATGGATAGGAATTGAAAAAATACTATCCAGAACATATCCAACTAGTTTTTTTATAATTATATATTGCCCGGCTCACGGGTTGGGCAATATTTTTAAGTTTTACAATGAAATAATTAAAGAAAGATGAATAAAATCTTCGCATTGCTACTATTTTTCACCGTACTTTTTTCATGTACAGACAACAATACAATGGAGTTGTATGATAAAGTACAGAAACCCGGAGAGGTTAATATCAAAGGATTTTCCAAACCTGATGTTCTTCAGCTGAGGTTCAACGGACAACCTGTATCTATAGATGGTAAAACTTCTTATACCAACAAAATTGAAACCCAGCTTCAGTTTGTTCTGGATCAGGGAGAAACCAATAAACTATCTGTCTATAACAATGAAACAGGTACTGAAATTGCAAAATACAATATTACATATGACAATATAAATGATTATAAAGACCTCTACTTTTTTAATCTTCCGGGAATTTATCTGCAGACCTATGCTGTAAAACCGCAGGTGAACTTCGGGAAAGTAGGTTTTGAATTTATTTTTCCCAATCTTGGCGAATTTTCCGGAACCTCACTTAAAGATGTAAAAGGCGTTCTGAAAAGAGAAAACGGAGTAGTGCTTGCTGAGTTTGACAGCATTGGGAAAGACAATTTTACTGCAGTGAAAATCTATAGTTTTTTCAGTTCAACAGCTCCTGTATACCTTGAGTTATACAAGCCGGGAACTACAGAGCCTTACGCAGGATCTAAAATGATTCAGGTGAAAATAAAACAACACACAGGTGCCAATATGATTGTTCTTCAGGAAAAAATGGAAAATGGAGAATGGGTGGTAAAAGGAGATATCGATGTAGTAGAATATCTGTAATTACGTATGAAAAATTTTTTAAAACTTCAATGTATTGCTATTGCTGTCTTTCTCATTTCGTGTACGAATACTAATGAAGAAAGCGTACCTGTTTTTCCTGAGGGAAGTACAGAATCTGTGAATCTATGGGTTCAGGACAGTATGAAAAGATACTATTACTGGGCAGATCAGATGCCTGCAAAGCCGGATTATAAGCTTCCCGTAAAAGATTTTTTCAAAACTCTGCTGTCTTCCGAGGATCGGTTTTCTTTTATGGTAAATACTGAAGATTCTTCTTCCTATCCACGATCTATAAGGAATATGTACGGTTTTGATTACACGGTTGTTCAGCTTGCCAATAATGAAGTGGTTACTGTAATTAAGCTGGTTCTTCAAAATTCTCCGGCTTTTAATTCCGGGCTGGAAAGAGGAATGATCATTACCAAAGTGAATGGAAAAGCAATGACTGCCGCGAATGCTGAAGCAATGGCTTCATCCATTAAAGATCAGACCGCTGTAGAACTTACCGTTGGAAAGTGGCAAAACGGAGGCATTGCAGAGGAAAAAAACATTACTGTTTACTATGGTTTCTCTTTTGAACAACCTGTTTTATCTAAAATTTTTGAAAAAAACGGTAAAAAAGTGGGCTATCTGTACATCTATGATTTTCCGGACGGAATGACGCAGACTTTGTACCAAAAGTTTGGGGAATTGAAAGCTGCCGGAGTGAAGGAATTAATTCTGGATCTCCGGTACAATTACGGAGGTTCAGTATCCTCTGCCGCAGCACTCTGCTCACTTATTCCTTCAGGATTATCCTCCGGCTCACCATTCATCATTTTTAAAGGAAATAAAAACGGAGGCGAAGTAAAAAGAACATTTGCCCAACAGATTACTTATGATCCCAAAGCTTTGGACTTTGCAACCTTACGCGCCGATGCATTAGGATTACAGAAAGTATTCATCCTCACATCAAACAGTACAGCCTCTGCAGCCGAAATTGTGGTGAACAATCTGAAACCATACATGCAGGTAATTCAAATAGGAGATACTACACTGGGGAAAGATATGGCAGGATTTGTAGTGGAAGACAGGCGTAAACCCAGAAAAATTTCCTGGCAGATTCATCCGGTGATTTATAAAGTATTTAATGCCAGCGGAGCAGGAGAATACAGCAGTGGAATTTCCCCGCAGATCAGTATCAATGAATTTGCCGGTCTGCCATTATTACCTTTGGGAGATCCCAATGAAACCCTTATCTCTTCTGCTCTGAACGGAGGATATTTCAAATTGCCAGCTCACGAAAAGAATGGAAATATCAAAATTTTATTTCAGAGTGATGTGCCTCCGGTTATGATGCAGCAGTAATGCGGATAGAAAAGGCAGATAAAGAAAATTTTGACCAAACTCAAAAGTAAAATAATATATCGAATAGTAAAAGTATAAATTTTTTTACCCTTTTACCTATTCAGAAACACAATAAAATCATAAAATCATGCAGGGAATAGAACCAAAACTTCACATGAACCTGACCAGCCGTATTGAATATTACCGTCTGCTGATAGAAGCAGCGGAAGACCCTGAAAGCCAGCCTTCGGAGGTGATTACACAGATTTCAGAGCTGGGTCATCTGTATGAAGAATATCTGCTTAACAAAAAAAATCTGGAAAACAGTATTAAAAATTACCGCGCCTATCATAACGATTTGAGAAAAAAACTCACGTCAAGACTGCGGGAGCTCAGAAGAAAAGCAAGACAGAAATAAGATCAGGAATGTACTTTATCGGATGATTTTACGGTGAAATTCATACCTTTATATCATCAAGCAGAAGGATGAAGGACTTATGAATTTTATCCAGGCAGAACTTTCCGTTTATTTACAGATATTTTGGCAGTTTTCATGGCGGGAATGGATCATATTCAGTCTGATGGCTAATATTCTCCTTTACCTGTTTTCCATAGGTTTGTATGTTTTTATCGAAAAGACCTGCCGGAAAAGTCAGTTAAAGAAAAAAAATCATCCTGTTACAAGATCCGATTTTTATCTTAGTCTGCTTACCATATTATGCAACAGCTTTGTCATGCTACTCGGAGCTTTTTATGGAAAAACGGATGGATAGTGCTGGGTCAGACAGAGTCCTTCATGGGAATAATTATGGAAGTTGCTGTGCTACTTTTCTTAATGCATCTTCTGATGTTTTTCTTTCATTTTGCAGCACATTTACCTTTTATCTACAAAGTTTTGCATTGAAAACATCAAGAACATGTTTTTGAGCCTTTTTGTTCTTTATCCTTTTGAAACGATAGGATTCTGAGTGATGATACTGGTTTTATTCGTTGGAAATCCTGGCGTCTGGCAGAGCGATTTTTGAGTGGTCATTGATATTTCCGGACAAAGAACCGGTTTGGGCATATAAAAAAACAGAGGCACAAAATAAAGCAGATGTAAAAATTTTCTTTACTTTTAATATTTTACATAAAAATCACAACAAAATTAGACCTCTGTTTGGTGAATGTGTTGAAGAGAAAATTAAGGTTTTCTTAAGAATTGTTAATATAGAAAAGCAATACTGAAGGGTAGTAGAGCTGTCATTTATTTTTCGGATCCTAAATCCTTTTCAGTATGATTTCCTTCTACAAGTAAAGTCAATTCATCACATCGTATAATCTGATGATTTTGGATGGTAAATTCCGCCAATACTTTATGTACCACCTTACTTCCGTCTTTTAGTGTGGATTTTGCGATGTGGTTGGTAAATATGACAGTACCGTTTTCCGCATAGTTAATGATCTCAAGTTTTTGTTCAGTTACTTTTTCTTTGAGTTTTTTGATGTGCAGAACAAATTCTTCATAGTTCAGTTGAGAATGGTCTACAAGCTGAATGTATTCCTTTGAAAAATATTTTTCAATTAATAATTCATCAAATACAGGGTTTTCTAATACTTCTTTAAATACCTGCCGGATAAAATGTTTCATAACTTTATTATTTTGAAGCAAAATTACCTTACAGATGAATGACTGAACGATAACAATTGTAAAGAAATTATCTGCGGTTGCGTATTCTGCTTAATGAAACACTTGTAATGCCAAGATAAGAGGCAATATAATGTTGTGGAAAGCGCAGAAGAAGCTCCGGTCTGTTTTTGAGAAGCTGTTGATACCTTTTCTGGGGAGAATCTCTGATAAAAGAGATCAGCCGTTTATTGATTTCACTGAAACGTTGGTAAAAAAGCGGCTGAAAAGTATGCTGGAATTCCTGATTTTCCATGAGCCTGTGAAAGTTTTCAGTGTGTAATTCGTAAACGGTAGTTGATTCCAGAGTTTCAATTACAAAATCAGATGGAATGCCATTCAGGAAGCTGTCAAAAGATGAAACAGCCTGGTTTTCTGTTATAAAATCCAAGGTAAGTTCTTTTCCGTCCTGATAGAAAAATACTCTTAACGCTCCGTTTTTTACCAGAAACATTTTTTCTGAAACTTTTCCTTCTTCAAGCAGGATTGTTTTAGCAGGATAAGTAACCTCAACCAATAAATGAAGGTCAGTTTTCAAGAAAGAGTGAAGATCCGGAATGTGCATATATGAAGGATTAATGGGAGACGTTCAGTAAATCCTGTACAATTATTTTAGATTTTTTTATCAATTCATTCGATCTGTAAAGCTGGCTGTTCATTTTTAGATTTAAAATATTGGTAGAAACTGGCGTTGAATACATTAGCTTCGTCAATAATTTGATTAATCCCAGTATTGTTGTAACCTTGTCTATGGAAGAACACCATAGCATTGCTTACTATTCTTTCGCGAGGTTTGGGCATGTTATAAACTTTTTACAAATGTAGAAATAAACAGACTGGTATGTTTGAAAATATATTAATTTTAAATAAATACCATGGTATAATAAAGCTGAACGACGAAGAAAAGTACTGTAAAAAACCATAGAATATAAGGGTGGTAGCTGAAATTATTCTTGAGGATATAGTGTAAAGCTTTGAAAAGCTTGAAAATCCCGATAATTGCAATGATGATAAAAACCAGAAAAGCCGTAAAAAATATATAATCTCTTGTTCCATGGTTTTTTATCTTACCCAGGTTGTCAACATAAGCATCTACATTCATAGTTTGTCCCAGAAACATAGCCGAGCTGATTAATATAAAAAGAGGGGTAGATGTATACACCGTTGTATAAATAAAAGAAAATAATAACGTCCGGAAGGTGACTGTATTCACTTTT
Organism: Chryseobacterium candidae; assembly: GCF_004916905.1. Lineage (GTDB taxonomy): Bacteria > Bacteroidota > Bacteroidia > Flavobacteriales > Weeksellaceae > Chryseobacterium > Chryseobacterium candidae. The sequence goes on along the minus strand of NZ_SDLV01000010.1, from coordinate 265,203 downwards.
TCTTTTTTATACCATAATATAACAACAGTAAATACTACCGCAGTAATATTATTCATCAAAAATATAAAGAGCGCTTTTTCTACCATGCTTAGCCCTTTGATTTTGGAAATAATATTGTGCTGACCACCATAATCCATTAAAAGTACCGAAACAATCACAGAGGTATAAACAGAAAGTTTGATAGGAGAGAGGAAGTCGTGAAAGCGTTCAGTCTCTTCTTTTTCCATCTCGTGAACAGACAAATCATAGCAGCGACGGGGATCGTGAAACAATTTGAAGATGGTTACGGGAACCAGCAATATTTCAATAATAATCTGCAGGCACAGCTTTTCAAAACTATCAATCAACTTTTCAAACATATAGAAGGATATTAAGGGAACGTTTTTGCAATTTAACTAATTTTTGTATTACATCTTAAAACATAATAAAAAAGTGGATGACTCATGTTAAATCATCCACTCATTTATTATCTAAAAAAGCGTATCACTATTTCGGAAGCCCTTTTTTTAAAGCAATATGGGCCTTTTCTACGGCTTTTCTTTCTTTCCAGTCCATATACCTTTTTTTGTATCGGCCTTTCATAAAATTATCAAAATTACGCTGAACGGCAAGATTCCAAAGAGAATGTGCCTTTACAGCCCAGCTTTTATCCCATGCACGCAGTGAAATAGAGAAAGATCCATCCAGATATTTCATCCAGTGCCACCAACCTGTAGGCATGAATAAAGTATCTCCATGCTCCAGGAAACACTCAATTCCTTCTATACCATCCAATGCCGGGAATTTCTCAAAATCAGGATTGGAAATATCATAATCTTCCAGTGCATAGGTGGCATAAGGAAGCTTATACAGACGTGTTTTCCATTTGTATTCAAACAGAAGGACATGTTTTCTTCCATTGAAGTGAGTGTGGAAAATATGCGGCATGTCGATATCGTAATGAAGGAAAGTTACAGAACCTTTACCTCCGAAAAACATACTTGGATATTTATCTAAAAATCCACCCATAAGGTTTTTTGGCGGAACATAGTCGTCCAAGAGTTTGGGGGCAAATTTTATAGGATCAAAGAAGAAAATTCTCAGATCAGTAGGCTCTCTCTGAATAAGATCAACATAATCACGGAAGGGCATTTTCGTAGTCGGAGTATTGATAGGGGCGGCAGGATCTGCTTTGGCACTGTCATAAAGGGGAACTTCAACGTCGCCTACTACTTCTTTCATGTAATCCATCGTCCATTTTTGATAGGCGGGCCACTTTCTTGCCATATTTCTGATTACCACTGGCTTACATGGCTTTAGATATTTTTCACGGAAATCTTCTTGTGAAATGTCATCTACAATATCAATTGGTTTAAGGATTATTCCCATTCGTTCAAATTATTAAGCTAAAGTATTAAATATTTGCGACAAAAAAATGGAAAGAATTAAAATTATTTGGAATTAATATAAATAAATAATAAGGCACCAATTTTAGCTCCGTTTTTTTTGAGTTATTATGATATGATTTTATCTTCAGTTCTTTTAAAATCTATAGTGTTTATAAGGTAAAAGATATTTGTAAAATACAATAATTGTATGTATAATTGCTGTATTAAAATAACCATGAAACGTTTTACTACCATTATTTTTTCACTCGTATTTGCAACTGCTTTTTCACAAAAATCAACCAGGATTTTTACTTCAGATATTGATAACTTTTGGGTGGCTTATGACAGCATCCAAAAAACAAATGATTACTCCGGAAAGCTGGATCTTATGAAAAGATTGTATACTGATAAAGCAACAAAAGGGTTAAAAGCTTTTATGAATGCCAGAGATTATAATGATAGTGTGTATGTAAAAGTCATAGAAAAGTATCCAAAATTCTGGAATTCAGTAAGACCGAATACCTTAACGATAAAAACCAAGACCAAAGAGTTGGAAGCCAGTGTTACCAGACTGAAGGAGTTGTATCCTGAACTTAAAGATGCTGAAATGTATTTTACTATTGGTGCACTTAACTCTGGTGGAGCCGTGAGCGGAAATATGGTATTGGTAGGTGCTGAACTTGCCACCGGAATTGGGGCTACAGAGGTCTCGGAGTTTAAAGATGAATGGCTGAAGGGTATATTTGCCCATCAGTCTCTGGATAATATCGTTTCCCTGAATATTCATGAATACATCCATACCCAGCAGAACGGAAATCAAAACAGGGTTTTAAACCAGGCTATCAAGGAAGGATCATGTGATCTGATTGCCGAACTTGTGATGAAGGAATCTCCGCAAAGGAAATATATTTCTTACGGAATGGCTCATGCAGCTGAAATTAAAGCCCGGTTTAAAAAAGAAATGTTTACCGGCAATCTTGCCAACTGGTTTTATAATGGAAGACAAAAAGGAGAAGGAGCCGATTTAGGATATTATGTGGGGTATGAAATCAGTAAAATGTATTACCAGAATACAAAAAATAAAAAACAGGCTATCAAAGATATTATTGAACTGAACTATGGTGATAATAAAGCGGTTGAAGACTTTCTCGACAAATCAAGATTTTTCAGAGAAAAAGCCAATACACTTGCTAAAGAATATCAAAATCAATTACCGTATGTAGTGAAAACAGAGCCGGCCAATGGTTCCGTAGACGTGAGTGCTGACATCAAAGAGCTCAGAATTACTTTTTCACAGGAAATGGTTCCCGGATATTATTCTTTCAATCTTTCTGATAAAGGAAAAGAATATATGCCGATGACCAAAGTGAAAGGAATGGAAAATAATGATAAAACGTTGGTCTTGGGAGTAGATGTAAAGCCCGGCAAAGAATATGAATTTATACTCACCAATAAAAGTTTCAGGTCTAAAGAAGGGTATCTCCTGAAAGATGAGAAGTTTCTTATCAGGTTTAAAACCGGCAATAAGTAGTTTTTTCGTAAGCGGATATTTAATAATTGGGATGTGAGAATGAATTTCGTTTATCTTTGGTTTTATTGTTTTTAATGTCTTAAAGTTTTATTGATTTTCTGATTTTTTAGACTTTTCATGAGATTTTAGTGATAGAAGGAAATTCACTCTTTTTCAAAAAAAAAGTATATTCGGCTTCGTAAAAATAATGATATGCAAGTATATGAAGGGATTTCTGTGGGGTTGTATCTGTTACTAATGATAGGTATAGGCATATATTCTTATAGAAAATCAACAAGTAATTCAGAAGAATTTCTAATTGGCGGCCGAAAAATGGGAGCTGCCGTAACAGCATTGTCTGCGGGAGCGGCTGATATGAGCGGCTGGCTTTTGATGGGAGTTCCGGGAGCGATGTATCTGTCCGGAATTTCAAGCTCCTGGATTGCTATAGGGCTAACCATTGGTGCTTATCTCAATTATATTATTGTAGCACCAAGACTCAGAATTTATACGGAGGTGGCACAGAATGCCATTACGTTACCTGTATTTTTTGAAAACAGATTTAAAAATAAAAATCAGCTTCTGAAGATCACGTCGTCTGTTTTCATTCTGGTATTTTTTACCCTGTACACTTCTGCAGGAATGGTATCCGGAGGAAAACTATTCGAATCCGCTTTCGGAATGGATTATACGGCAGGCTTACTCCTGACAAGTCTGGTCGTAGTACTGTATACATTTCTAGGCGGATTTCTGGCAGTAAGTCTTACTGATTTTGTACAAGGCACCATCATGGTACTGGCATTGGTGATTGTTCCGATTGTAGCGATTACCCAGATCGGAAGCGTGGGAGAGACATTCTCTCTGATTGAAGCAAAAAATCCAAAATATCTGGATTTGTTCAGAGGAACAACAACCGTAAGTATTGTTTCTTTATTGGCATGGGGATTAGGATACTGTGGGCAGCCCCATATTCTGGTACGTTTTATGGCCATTGATAAACCAAAAGATCTGATCAAAGCAAGACGTATAGGAATTACATGGATGGTCTTTACTGTTGCCGGAGCCTTGGCCATAGGATTGGTAGGAATCGCTTATCTGCAAAAGTTTGACATGAATATGATGTTGAAATTTGACGGATCAAAGACGGAAGCAGAAACTATTTTCATTTATTTCTCCCGTATATTATTCCATCCGTTTATTGCGGGATTTTTACTTACAGCAATTCTGGCAGCGGTAATGAGTACTATTTCTTCTCAGTTATTGGTAACTTCAAGCTCATTAACAGAAGATATTTATAAAGCTTTTCTGAATAAAAAAGCAACTTCTAAGCAATTATTAATGGCGAGCAGACTTTCTGTTTTACTTGTAGCGGTCATTGCGGTACTTTTATCCCTCAACCCTAAGGATAGTATTCTTAATCTTGTTGGAAATGCATGGGCTGGCTTTGGTTCTGCATTCGGACCATTGATCCTGCTGTCTCTTTTATGGAAAAAGGCAACATGGCAGGGAGGTTTTGCCGGAATGATGGTAGGAGGAATTACTGTATTAGCCTGGGTCTATCTTCAGCATCCACTGAAAGACTGGTACGAAATCATTCCCGGGTTTACACTTTCTTTATTAACCAATGTGATCGTTTCTTTATTCACTTATAAGCCAGATGATGTGATTGAAAAAGAGTTTAATGAAGTTCAAAAGATTATGCAGGAGTAATATAGAAAGCTTTGCAATGACATAACAATGATATACCCTTACCAAACGGCAAGGGTTTTCGTTTTTCTGAGGCTATTATATTGTTATATGATAATTTAGCTTTTGTATACTTACTTTTAATAATAAACATAATAAGTGCCGGGATAAAATCTATAATGCTCGGTGATATTATATTTTCAATACCATGATGAGCAATCCGGCCTCTTCCAGACACACATCATAAACATCATAGATATAAAATGACTTCCCGTCACAAAATTCTGCATTATTTTTTGTATTATTTTAGGACAAGCATTCTTCCTTTTGCATAGGCAATCTGGTCTTTTTCCTTTTCCTGGTCAGGATTATTTTTGAGGTACATCTGATAGTATATTGCTGCATTCTTAGGCTGTTTCAGGTTGAGATCATACAGAAGTCCTAAACGGTAATAAATAATATTGCTGACCCCAAAAGTCAATCCTTTTTTATAAGCGGTTAAAGCATCATTATACTGGTTTTTAGCTTCATAAATACCTGCCAGCGCAGCATAGTAAAGATTGGTATGGTCTGAAATAGCTTCATCAATAGTCTTTTGCGCATAGATTGCAGCATTGTTATAATCTTTCAGTTCACGATAGCTCAGTGCCATAAAATATAATGTGCCTTCATTTTGTACTCCCGTATCTTCCAGCATTTTGTAAAGCATAATGCATTTCTGATAATTTTTTACGTAAAAATAAGCCTGTCCCATATCGTTCATTACATTAACATCAGCATGATTTTTCAGGAGCTTTTCACCGATTTCAATTACTTCCGGATATTTGGTTAACTGATTGGCAACTGGTAGCAGAGCCTGCTGTAAAGTGAAATTTTCAGTATCGGCAGCAATGGCTGTTTTCAATACATCATAAGCAGGCAGATATTGTTTGAGACCGCTGTAGGTAATGGAAAGATCATAAGCCACATCAGGGTCGGTAGAATTAAGGTCATTGGCTTTTTTGAGATAATTAAGTTTAGATTCAGGCGTTTCTGCATAGATAGCAAGCTGTTTATAAGCATTGAAATTAAGACTGTCAATTTGAATGATCTGCTGAAGATAATTCTTGGCATTAGAAGCATTTCCCCGTCTGGAATTAATACTGGCCAAACTGAATAAAGTAGGGAGATTATTGGGTTGAAGAGTGTTTATTTTCAGATAACTTTTCTCAGCTTCCGGAAGTTTTCCGGCCATCATATGACAATAAGCTATTTGTGAAAGAGCCTTTATATCCTGTGTATCTCCGGAATATATGGTCTGAAGATATTGGGCAGCATCAGCATAACGTTGTGTTTCATAATATTCAAGAAGCTTTTCAGTATCAATTTTTGCAGATTGAGCCGTGATATTGTTAAATGCTGACATAATAATACACAGACATATTCCTATTTTCATCATGGTTATTTTTTAACTAAAATATTGCTTATTTAATAAGCTTCCAAATTATGGACTCACATATTGGGGATTTTTTTAACCTTAAACCAGATATTATTAGATTTCTTACACTCACTTTACAGAAGAAGCTAAAGCGGGAGATATGGAAATAAAAATTGTCCGGTCATTCCTTGATTATTATGGGGAAAATAAGAGAAATAACCATATTTACTGAAACCATTGATGATCAGTTGAGACTTTAGCCATAATAAAATATGAAATCCATCACAGAGCAGAATTATATATCTGTCTGAATCTTATAAAATTATTTAAAAAAAATTAGTGAAGTAGAAATGTTTCATGTGTGTATCTAAATGTTTGATGTTGAGTTCTTAATATTCATATTTTCTTTTGCTGGGAACAGAACTGTCTCTTTAAAACTCCGGAAATCCGAATTTTATTGAAGAAATATTTTGTCAGTAATAAAAAACTTTCTATATTTGCACCACTGAAAACAACGGTATTACCGGAGTTAATGGAGAGTTGGCAGAGTGGTCGATTGCGGCAGTCTTGAAAACTGTTGACTGTAACAGGTCCGGGGGTTCGAATCCCTCACTCTCCGCTAAAAAACCCTTAAATCAATTGATTTAAGGGTTTTTTTACATTAGTAACTAGCAATAAAAAGCCCTGCAATTCGCAAAATTACAGGGCTTAGTATGAGAATAGATTCTTCTCTTAGCTTAAAATCTCACATGGCGCTACACAATACACCCAAGGGCATCTTTTGATTTCCGGGGGTGGGCAACACGCTTCAGAGCAGGTTGCTGCTCCGCCATTAATACTTTTCAATTGGTCTCTTGAAATTTTTTTAGAATTTTTCATAGTCAAGTAATTGCGTTAAACTTAAAATTAAGGCTGGTTTCCGCCACCACATCCGTCGTAAGGCATACATTGCCACTTACCACCAATTAAACATAGCTGACCGCCTCTGCAGTCAATTCCCCCCTTAATTGTTTTCAGTTCCTGTCTTTCGATTTTCTTTAAATTTTTCATAATAATTTTTACGTTTAGCTTAATTCGAAATTAATGAAATTTTATCAACTATTGTAGAATTATTAAAAAAAATATTTATTTTATTTTTTTAATTGCAGTATTTTTTATGTTCATTTCATAAAATTAAGTAAAATTATTTTTTTTGCGTAAGCTTTGAAACGGCTTCCCAAAGAGTTCTCTCATTTTCATAAAATCTTGTCCTGCGACAAGTCCGTTTTCCGATCGGATTGGTAACTTTGACTTAATATTAATCCTCTAAATCTTATATGATGAAAAGTTTATTTAGATTCTCAGCAGTATTGTTCTTCATTATTATTCTTGCCAACTCTCAGGTATATGGACAAAAAATAAAACCTGCTGAAAGCGGTTATGCACCTGTTAATGGCATCAAAGTCTACTACGAAGTCTATGGCAAAGGAAAACCTCTTGTATTGCTACATGGTGCCTTTATGACAATCGATATGAATTGGGGGGAGCTGATCCCGGAATTGTCTAAAAACAGAAAAGTAATTGCACTTGAATTACAGGGACATGGACATACTCCTTTTTCCGAAAGGAAATTATCACATGCTACTTTGGCCAGTGATGTAACAAAGGTAATGGACTATCTGAAAATTGATAAAGCAGATGTTGCAGGCTACAGTTTTGGAGGAGAAGTGGCCTATCAGATGGCTATACAAAGTCCGGAAAAACTTAGCAAACTGGTTATTATCTCATCAACCTATAAAACCCAAGGCTGGCTGCCTGAAGTGAATAAAGCCCTGGAAGGAATGAAGCCTGAACTCTTTACAAATAGTCCCATGCATACCGCCTACAATGCTGTAGCACCTGATAAAACAAAATGGCCTAAATTTCTGGAGCAGATGATGGCTTCTGCCGGACAGCCTTTCGACCTTGGTGATGATAATATTTCTAAAATTCCGGTACCGGTTTTAATTATAGCCGGTGATAATGATGGACTGGATAAAACAGAACTTACAAAAACCTATAAATTATTGGGAGGTGACGTTTTTGCAGACATGGGTGCAATGCCAAAATCTCAGTTGGCTATTGCTCCGGGGCAAACCCATGTAAGTCTGATGATGCAGACGGCAATGATTCTAAACTATCTGAATGGCTTTTTGAAATAATTAAGGCCATTAGAGAGTTGAAATCTATTTATAACGTTCAAAATCTACAAAATGAATACAAAATTTGAAGCAGGAATTAATATTGCTATAAAAATTCCCAAAAATAAATACGAAAAAACAGTTGCTTTTTACCGGGATATTTTAAAATTGAAGGTTGAGGAAAAACCAATACAAAATCCCACTGTTTCCAGAACACATGAAGTAAAATTTGGACATAATATGATATGGCTGGATTGTGTAGACAATTACACTCATTCTGAAACATGGCTTCAGCTCACCGTACCCGATGTAGAAGCCGCTACACAATATCTGCTGTCAAACGGTATGGAAACCTGTGACGAAATTGAAGAACTTCCTGAAAATATGCACTGGATTACCGATCCTGCCGGCACCGTATTCAATTTGCAGGAAAGAAAATAGTAAAAAACAGAAATACAATGTGTAAGAATTGCTTAAAATGAGGCTGTATCCAAAATTTTAATACCTTTAACCATCAAATCCTTAAAATTTTATAATATTCTCATGCAGACAAAACCATTCAATTTTATTGCAACCATACTTTTTCTGGTAGTAAGTGTGACTGTATTTTCACAAAAAACAGCCGCTTTGGGTTCTTTATTGGATAGAAATTCAGAATTTATATTCCCGCAAGCTCCTGATAAAATCTCAAAAGCGTTGAACGTAAAAGCCATCTTTTATGAAGATGCCAATGAAGAAAAATATGCCAAATGGCCCATTAAAACAGGGCTGGAACTTTATTGCAGCTTGGGAAAAGATAATACTGTGAATGAGATGTTTTTTGTTGCTTCAGATAATAAACCTGTAATTGTTGAGGGACTTCCTTTTGGTCTTGTTCTGAATAAAAGTACATTACAGGACAGTAAAACGAAGTTCAGGAAGTACAATGCCAAAACACAGAAATTAGCAGCAGACAGTGAATTTCCAGATGGATCAAAACTGGTTTTTAAAAAAGGAAAACATTATGCAACATTATTTTTCGACAGCAAAAACCTTTTAAAATCATTAGGACTTACAGAAGAAATGATTGATCCGGCAGCTAATTAACCTAAGGGAGGCTTCAAAACAATATAAGACCTGTCATTATCTGGCGGTGTTTTATTCTTATAATGAAGCCCTAATATAAATTTAATTATATTGTTAATCCATAGTTGTTTTTTACCTCAGCCATCACAAAAGTACTGTGAGTGCTGCCTATAGAATCTACAGATCCCAGCTTGTTAAATACAAAATCCTGATAATGTTTCATATCTCTTACCTGAACTTTCAGAAGGAAATCAAAATCTCCGGAAATATTGTAACATTCGGCAACTTCTTCAATTTCTAAAATTTCTTTTACAAAATCATAGCCTACAGACCGGTCGTGAATTTTGAGCTTGATCTGGCAGAAAACCGTAAATCCGCGGTTCAGTTTTTCAGCATCGAGAATGGCTGCATACCTTTTGACAAAACCTTCCTGTTCAAGCCTTTTTACCCTTTCAAAAACCGGAGAGGTAGAAAGGTTCACTTCTTTTGCAAGTTCCTTAACGGTCAATTTTGCATTTTTCTGGAGCAGCCTGAGCAGCTGTAAATCCTTATTATCGAGTTGTTCCACAGAATATTATTCTTTTAAATGATTAAAACAGTCAAATCTACAGAATTATATGCTCTTAATTTTATTTTTAAAAGTTTAATTTGCTTAATTATTTATTGTGAATTGTATTTTTATTCGGTATTCCTAATTTTACACAAAATTAAAAACTTTTACTGATAATCTTTGTTAGAGGTAAAAGTACAGTTCTTTGCAGATACTTCATCAAACAGGAAAGGTTTTACTTAAGGTAGATTAATAGGGAATCGTGTGCAAATCACGAGCTGTCGCGCAACTGTAAGTAACATGCCAAAAGTTTCTGTCCTTGCATATCCACTGCCAAAAACGGGAAGGATGACGGAAACTGTTACAAGTCAGGAGACCTGCCTTTACTGAATTGACAATGCTTTCGCGGGCTGAAGCTTTTGGGTCATACAGATGATATATCAGATATGTATTTTCTCTCAATTGGAAATGCATTGCCTGCTATATCATTATTTCCTGAAATTTCCTCCGCAAAAACATAACGAAGCATTTTAAAGGACTTTCACAATAAGTTTAATTAAAAAGTTTAAAAAAATGCAAACTCACATCCTTGGCTATCCGCGTATTGGTAGCAAAAGAGAACTCAAAAAAGCCTGCGAGCAGTATTGGTCAGGTAAAATCCTTATGGAAGAACTTTTGAACACCGGAAGAACTATCTGTACCCAAAACTGGAATATCCAGAAAGAAGCAGGGATAGATCTTATCCCATGCAATGATTTTTCATACTATGATCAGGTATTGGATATGAGCCTTGTGGTAGGAGCAATTCCTGCACGGTATCATGAAGTAGTGCTTAAAAAAAACAATACTGAGCTTGATCTTTATTTTGCCATGGCAAGAGGCTATCAGAAAGACGGATTGGATATTACTGCCATGGAAATGACCAAATGGTTCGATACCAACTATCATTACATCGTTCCGGAATTTTATAAAAACCAACAGTTTAAGCTGAGTTCAGATAAAATTTTCAATGAATTTGCAGGAGCAAAACAAGCTGGAATCAATGCGAAACCGGTTATTATCGGGCTGGTTTCTTATCTGCTATTAGGAAAAGAAAAAGAAGAAGGATTTGATAAGCTGGATCTGGCCGCAAATATTCTTCCAGTCTATACAGAGATTTTAACCAAACTTCAGGAGCAGGGTGCAGAATGGATTCAGTTTGATGAACCTTTTCTGGCATTAGATTTAACTGAAAAAGCCAAAGAGACCTATCTTTCTGTGTATGCCGAAATCAGAAAAAGATTTCCAAAACTGAAATTTATTGTAGCCACTTATTTCGACGGATTAAAAGATAATGCATCACTTGCCGTTTCACTTCCTGTGAATATATTGCATGTTGATCTGGTGAGAAATCCTGAACAGCTGGATGATATTCTGAATAATATTCCGGAAAATTTAAGCCTTTCATTAGGGGTAATTGATGGTCGGAATATATGGAAAAATGATTATGAAAAGTCGCTGTCTTTCATTACAAAAGCTGTTGAAAAATTAGGATCTGAAAGGATTTTGATCGCTCCATCATGTTCATTGCTTCATTCACCTTGTGATCTGGATTTTGAAACCCATCTTAACCCGGAAATTAAAAGCTGGCTGGCTTTTGCTAAACAAAAAGTAAAAGAAGTAGTAACACTTAAAGAACTTGTTTCCGGAACAGAAAATGAACAGATTCTTGAAGCATTCGAAGAAAATAAAAAAGCAATTGAAAGCAGAAGAACTTCTTCTCTTATTCATAATCACCAGGTAAAGCAAAGAGCAAATGCTGTTTCTGAAAAAGATGCTCAGAGAATAAACCCTTTCAAAATCCGTAAAAAAGAACAGCAGGAAGTATTGCAGCTTCCTTTATTCCCAACCACTACAATAGGGTCATTCCCGCAAACCACAGAGGTAAGAAGCTGGAGAGCGAAATTCAAAAAAGGGGAACTGACCGCAGAACAGTATGATACTTTACTGAAAGAAGAAACTCAGAGAACAATCTGCTGGCAGGAAGAAATTGGTATCGATGTACTGGTTCACGGAGAATTTGAGCGTAACGACATGGTAGAATACTTCGGAGAACAGTTGGAAGGATTTGTATTCACCAAAAACGGATGGGTACAAAGCTACGGAAGCCGCTGTGTAAAACCTCCGGTGATCTTCGGCGACGTTTCCCGCCCGGCTCCGATGACGGTTTATTGGTCCCAATATGCCAAATCCCAGACTGAAAAATGGGTAAAAGGAATGTTGACAGGCCCGGTTACCATTTTGCAGTGGTCTTTTGTCCGTGATGACCAGCCCCGTTCAGAAACGTGTAAGCAGATTGCTTTGGCTATTCGTGACGAGGTGGTAGATCTGGAAAAAGCAGGAATCAGAATTATTCAGATTGATGAGCCTGCCATAAGAGAAGGTCTTCCATTAAGAAAAACCGACTGGCAGGACTATCTGAAATGGGCTGTAGAAGCTTTCAGAATTTCAGCAAGCGGAGTGGAAGATGCTACCCAGATCCATACGCATATGTGCTATTCAGAATTCAATGATATTATTGAAAATATTGCCGATATGGATGCCGACGTGATTACGATAGAGTGTTCCCGCTCTCAGATGGAACTGCTGAACGCTTTTGCAGACTTTAAATATCCGAATGAAATTGGTCCGGGAGTATATGACATCCATTCACCAAGAGTACCATCGAAAGAAGAAATGATTGAACTGCTGAGAAAAGCTCAGAATGTAATTCCTGCCAATCAGCTTTGGGTAAATCCGGACTGCGGACTGAAGACCAGACACTGGGACGAAACTGAAAAAGCTTTAATAGCAATGGTTGCCGCCGCTAAAGAAGCTTCAGTAGAATATGCGGTCTAGAAAAATTTAAAATAATTAGATTCAATAATTCAGATCGTGTTATGATTTTCATAGCACGATCTGTTATTTTAATAATTAAAGTATAGTTAAGAACCATTCTGACTTAAAATTTAAGCAAACTGTCTTCATAATCTTAACATCTTAATAGTTAAAAAAAGTTGGAACGTCTTCATTTTTAAAAGTTATATTTTACAAATGCCCCGATATTTTCCAGGGTCTTTTTTCCGTTATTAAACTGATCAAAGTTGGAAGCAAGTCCGTACATCATTTTATCCTGTTTTACTCCCAGTCTTATAAACTGAAGGCCTCTGGGATATCCGCTGTTATCCAGGTTTCCAATAGCCAGAACACTGAAATATCCCTTGAAATTTTCTGTCAGATGAGGTGTGTACTCAAAAGATACAGACTGTTCCAGAGAAAATCCTTTCTGATAAGTGGTTCCTATAGAGTAGGACAGATAATAGGAAGGACGGATAATTTTGTACTGTAGATAAGCACTGAAAAATGCTCCGGGATTTTTCATTCCAAATGCCGCATTGGCACTCAGCCTTTTGGTAAGATGATACGAAAGGGTATTTCTGATGAAGAATATGTTTTCTTTATCCTTGGTATACTCTGTATCAAACAGGGTAAGATTGTTTAATTTCAACCGCTCATTCAGCTGATAATTGACATTGTGCATATAAGTATAGGAACGGTTTCCCAAAACCAGATCAGGAGTATAGGAAATCTTCTGTGCATTCAGATTCAGGAATGCTGATGCAAGAGCTGTTATGGCGATAAATTTAGCCTTCATATTTCACTCATTAAAATTCTGTGAGCAAAATTATTCAGGCCGGAACGGAATAAACTTAAGAAATCTTAAGAAACGTCAGACAGGTGTTTTTTTCTCAGATAGCTCAGATATTCTACAGTTATTCCAAGGTAGGAAGCGATCATGTATTGAGGAAAACGCTGCTCGATATTACGGTAAGTAGTGACAAATGTTCTGTATTTGGTGTAGGCATCAACACGGGAATGTTCAAAGGTTCTTTCCTGTAAAGTAACATACGCAGACTGCATTTTCAGACGCCAGAATTCTGAAACAGCAGCAACTTCTTTATATAATAGTTCCAGATTATTTTTACTGATCTGTATGATGATGCTATCCTCATTAGCCTGAATAAACATTCTTGAAGGCAGCCCGCTCAGATAGCTGTAAAGATCATTTACCCACCAGTTTTCAATCCCCAGCTGAGTGGTATTTTCTTTTCCCTTTTCATCAATATGATAAGCAGACAGGCTTCCCTTTGCAATGAATCTCATATGCCTGGAAACCTGCCCCTCACGAAGCAGAAAATCTTTCTTTTTAAGCTGTATGATTTCCAATTTGGAAGTAATACAGTCAATATCTTTATCTTCTAAGGTAACTATTTCTTTAAAATGTTCTATCAGCTGTAAAAGGATTGGATCTGTATTTATCATTAGATTTTGTACGTATAGCGGCAGGTACAAATTTACGTAAATATTAAATTAAGGGATTGTATATAAGAAGACCACAATTTACAATATAAATTGTGGTCTTCAACAGCTAAGGACTATTTAACTACGATTCTGTTTTCAAATAACCATAATGCAAAGATGTTTCTTTTCCGAATAAACTTGAGAAAATATTCTGAAATTCATGAATATATTTACATTTTATAGCATTTCCATATATTTTAAGTCCTTCCATTATTTTTCTTGAACTCAAGTCTATATCATATTTTATAAAGGCTTCCGGTCTTTCATACCGTATACTCTGGTCTGAACTGTCTGTCCTTGAAAATCCGAGCTTTTCAAGCCATTCTTCCGTTATTTTAATCGGTTTGATTGCTGCTGCCGGTACTGAAATACTTTGAATATCATTTTCAATTTTAACAAAATAAGCCTGTTCGACATTTTGAAAGATCTCAGTAATGGTATAAATCTGATTTTTATACTCAACCAAGTTCTTGATTTTTAGATCTGCTACGTTCATAATATTTTGACTTTAAATGGTGATATGGTCTCCGGTAAAATAGCAAATAGTATGCCCGACATTGTATTGTTATGCCGTGTTTTGGAAAAGATTAGGTTAAATTTTCGATATGAAAATTTAATAATACGTTAAAATAGTACGTTTATTAGCGAATTATCACATGAATATGAAATATAGAGTGTGGTATGTATGTGGTACTAGTTTTTTATTCCTGCTTTTGGACCTGTATTAAAAGTGGTCAGAAGAAGGGCGGTTATAACAGATATCATAAGAACTGCTATGAAAACGGTCCATGAATAGGCATGAAGCAGATAACCGGTACCACTTCCCAGAATGCTTGAGCCAAAATAATAAAACAGCCAGTAGATAGATGTGGCTGAAGATTTCCCACGTTTGGCATACAAAGCTGTCATCTGGCTGGCCATGGTATGTGCAGCGAAAAATGAAAGGGTAAAAAGCCCAAGTCCGAAAATAAGGATATAAATATTTTCAGATAATAGTAGGGAGGTTCCGGTAAGCATGGACAGAATAGAAGCCTTCAGAATGCTATTCACAGGAAATTTTCTTGAAAGACGGCCTACAATCATCGTTCCGAAAACTCCAAAAATATACATCAGAAAGATAAAAGCAATGATAAAGTGGCTTAATGAAAAAGGGCTTGCTTCCAGTCTGAATGTAAGGTAATTATAAGCGCTTACAAAAACTCCCATCAGTAATGCTGCGGTACAATATAAGCGAAGCATATAAGGATTGGTAAGGAAAAACTTCATCTGTTTTACCTTAAGATAATAATCCGTTTTCTGTGGATTGAAAAATTTTGACTCCGGAAACAGTTTCCAGAATACAACACCGAGAATAAAACTTTCTATGCCAATCAGAAGAACAGCATTCCGCCAACCGAATTCCCCTGCAAACAAGGTAGCCATTATCCTTCCGCTCATTCCTCCAATTGTATTGCCACTGAGATACATGCTGATGGCGGCTGGTACTACCAACGCATCCACTTCTTCTGTAAGATAAGCGAGAGCAACTGCAGAAACCCCGGAAACAACGAAGCCTTTCAGAACTCCGATAGCAATAAGGAGGCTTAAGTCTGGAATCCAGGTAGAAACAATAGTTAAGGTTGCAGATGAAATTAACGAGAAAACCATGAGATTTTTTCTGGAATAACTGTCGGCTTTAAAAGCAAAAAACAGTAATCCCAATGCCATACCTATTGTAGATGATGATACCAGCAGGGAAGTATCACCTACAGATACCCCAAACTGTTCTGCAGCCATAGGCAGCATCGGCTGGAAAAGATAAAGCTGTGCAAAAACCGAGAGTCCTGAAAAAAAAATACAAAGTTTTATAGATTGGAAACGTGAGCTTCCCTTAAGAGCTTTTTCAGATGAATTCATGATTTTTTGCAATTAAAATGCAGTGGTTTGACAGAAAATTAAGTTCTGTAAATTTCCTGATTATTTTCGGAATTTAAAAATCATTATCGCAATGATATTGATTGGTGAAACAAATCATTAAAGCTGCAAACTGCTGATGTATTCTGAAGGAGTAATATTTTCCATCTGCTTGAATACCCGGTTGAAGGTAGACTGATTGGAGAATCCTGCATCAGTATAAATATACATGAGGGTTACTTTTTCAAGATCATTTTCCTTGAGAAGTCTTTTTACACATTCAATCCTGTGCATATTAAGATAATTATTGAAGTTGGGATATCCTTTAGCACGAATTGATTTTGAGATATAACTACTGTTGATTTCTATTTCCGCGGAAAGCTTGGAAATATTAAAATTAACGTCTTTATAAAGCTGTTTTTCTCTCATCACAGATTCAATTTTTTCAAACAGTTCATCTGCAAAAGGAGCTTTCTCTGCCACAGAAACCGGTTGAATTACAGCACTAGCATTCTTTTCTTCAATTTCATGGTAAATTTCAACTCGTTTTATTTTATCCTTAAAATAGAGCAGAAGTGATATTACGGCTACATTGGAAATCATAAGGATGGTGTCGGTAATTCTCACATCTTCAGGCCGGTGTATCGGAAATTTTAAACTGAAGGTTTTGGAAATAAGATATCCTATAATAATATTCAGCAAAACAAACATACTGTAAATAAATACATACTTTCTTGAAAAAAAGACATAGGCTGCCAGAGGAATGGGAATAAGCCATACAAAACTCGCTATAGAATTGTTCCAGAAAGCCAGCATGATGTAAAAATTATAAAGTGTTGCAATAATAATGTAAGAATGCACCATTACATTAACCGAATAGGTTTTACGAACAATCAGATAAGTATAAACCAGTAAAAAAAGTCCTCCAAAAAGATACCATGCCATTATTTTATCCGGAATGATAAAGGTAAATATCAATCCAAATAGGGCAAGAATCACAGACATCAGAATATTATAATAATACACCAGCTGTCTTTTGTACTGTTCAATTTTTATGTCTTTTTCGGTAATCATTTGTGGCGGTAGGTAATTTAAATCATTTCAATATGTTTTATAAAAGTCAAATATCAAAATATGACTGATTTAATATATTGGTTATTAGTTGTTTGAGTTTTGTAAAACTGTTTCCGGTTTTTCATTGATTATTCGTGAATTTGATTTATTAATGTAGATAACTTTGCACCAGCTAGCTCAACAAAGGCTGATTGATGATAGGTTAATTGGTCTGCATGATTTATTCAATTCTTAAATAAATCAAATAATTTTTAAACAAATATACTAAAATGAAAAAAATAAAATTACCTTTTGCCAGCATAATGATGTGTTTTTCAGCAGCTGTATTTTCCCAGGTAGGGATTAATACAGACTCTCCTAAAGTAACGCTACATGTAGAGGGGAAACCAGATGTTGCTACTGCGGCAGACGGAGTGATTGCTCCAAGAATGACAGGAGATCAGCTAAGAGCTAAAGATAATGTGTATCTGGCAGATCAGACCGGAGCGTTGGTCTATGTAACGCAGGCTGTAACTGCACCTTCTGTAAAAACAGCAAAAGTAGATAAAGCCGGCTATTATATGTTCAACGGGACTACCTGGAAGTTTGCTTTTGGAGGAAAAGATGACGACATTACCATTGGAGACCTGATCTACTATCATGGAAGTATTCCTGCAGGCCCTTCCGGAGCCAGCACATTAGCCAGTACCT
Organism: Chryseobacterium candidae; assembly: GCF_004916905.1. Lineage (GTDB taxonomy): Bacteria > Bacteroidota > Bacteroidia > Flavobacteriales > Weeksellaceae > Chryseobacterium > Chryseobacterium candidae. Next base: position 247,412 of record NZ_SDLV01000010.1, on the reverse strand, counting down.
ATCTTACTGATCTTCCTGTTCTGGGAGGTTTCCTGAGACTTGATGCCCAATTTAACAGCAGTTCAGCAGGAACAGGAGCGGCTACCACTTTTAATCCCAGACTTTATAATGTAGGAACTTCAGATGTGAAAATCTGGGTTTCGGAAATGTCTACCCATACCGGTGATTCTGACAACGGAAATATTAAATTATCACCGGGAGCTTACAGGCAGTTTGATGATGGAGTTTATCTTACTCAGACTCATAATGAGACCGTAACATTTGATATTACAATACAAGAGCCGGAACCAAGATGGTACAGAGTGTATTATGCATTTCGTGTAGACAATAAATCTGCAGCGGGAAGCAGCGATGCTACCACCACAGATTCCAATACTTCTGATAACACAAGGGAGCTGTTTCTCTCTGTACAGAGGCTGTACTAATAAGTTATCCGAAGATTCTAAAAATACAGTGATTATATAAAACTCTATAAAATCAAAGGGTTAGCTGTTTAAAAATCTAATGAGATTTGTGTTTTTTCGGGGCTGGAATGATAAGAAATTCAGCCCCATTTTCTTAATGCATCATTTCATAGACTTTAATCAGCTCTGCAATATTTCCGACATTAAGCTTTTGAAAAATTCTTTTTTTATAAGTGCTTACCGTAGACATCTGAATATTAAGCCTGTTGGCAATTTCCAGATTGCCGTTGCCGTCTGCCAGAAGTTTGAAAATTTCGTATTCTCTGGATGATAACTTTTCTACGGGATTATCTCTTTTGTTTTGAATAATAAGGCCAATCAGTTCTGCAGGGTAGAAATATCCCTTCTCAATTACTGTTTTCACAGCGTTCTTAATTTCTTCTTCACTACTTTGTTTATTCAGATAGCCTTCAGCACCTTCTCTGATATATTGAATCGCAACATCTTTGTCATATCCTGAGAATATAAGAATTTTAAGGTCATTCTGTATATCTTTAAGCTCCGGAACCATCTTCTTATACTGAGTTCCCGGCATATCAATATCTAAAATAATAAGGTCATACCGTTGATCTTCCAGCTTCTTTTTCACCTGTTCATAATTTTCCGCAAAATCTATATTCAGTAACGGATAAGCTGTTTCAAGAACCAAAGAGGTTCCCGCCCTTACCACATAATGATCATCAGCGATTAGAATTCTTTCATTCATAAAGATTAGTTTTTATTGAGTGTTATTTCCACAATTGTTCCTTTAGGTTGGTTTTGTCTGAAGTTCATTTCAGCATTGATCTTTTTTACCAGATGGATAACCATATGCAGACCCAATCCTTTTCCTTTAAAACTAGGTGTTTCCAATGTAGGATTTCTGAACAGGTTCATGTAAACAGAAATCTGCTCTTCAGACATCCCTGTTCCTGTATCAGTAATTATTATTGTGGTTTTTTGTAAATTTTCTGTAACCGTAAGGGTTATATTTCCTTCAAAGGTATTTTTTACAGCATTATCAAGAATATTATGAATAATGGCTGTTAAAATACTTTCATTTACTTTAGAATATACGATTCCTTTGGTAAGATTGGTAATGACAGTCCCTTTTTCTTTTGCAATTTCACAGAATAATTTATTCTTGATTTCCAGAATTCTGTTGATTGGATATTCATTTTCTTCAAAAATATTTTCAGCTTTATAAAGTTCAGTATATTCTTTCAAATTCAGGGTAAACTGATACAGCTGTTCGGAAGATTTATAAATACTGTCAAAGTATTTTTTCTGAAGCTCCACATCATCAGATTCATGAAGTTTCTGAGAAAGCATAGCAATAAATCTGATCGGAGTGGTGATATCGTGGCTGATGGTTTCCACCAGTTTTTTCTGATATTCGGTTTCTTTTTGCAGGTTGTTTTTAACAACCTCCAGGTGAAGTGAGGTTTCTCTCAGTTCAGAATTTTTATTATGAACAATCTGTTTTAAAGCTTTATTTTTTATTCTTAGAAAGTTGGTGGTTAACTGAACGATGATGATAATCAAAATAAGAATAACAATGGAAGCAGATACTCTGAATAACAAGGTCTGATAGAAAAGTGGCTGAATTTTGAAGCGTACAGTCTTTTCTTCATATCTTCCATCTGCAGAAATCAATACCCTTACACTCAGAGTATAATCACCGGGAGAAAGGTTGCTGATCGTGTATTTTAATTCTTTTCCTGTTGCAATCTTTTCCCATTCAGTATTTTCTTTTCCTGATATCTTTGCTTCAATATAAAGATTTTCAGGATTGGAAAAATAAGGAATATCAATAAAGATATCTGCAGTTTTGTAATTATTTTTCAAATTAAGAATCTGGTGAAAATACTGAGGCTCAGAATTTCCTATTTTTACCCGTTCAATGTAAATCTTATTTCTTCCCGGATAATAAGTCTGAATACTTTCCGGGTTAAAAAACACAAAACCGTCCATTGAAGGAAATACAAAATCCCCATTCTCAAGAGCGTAGGCATTGGGTTCTGAACTTCCATTAAATTCATTGGTCAGGAAGCCGTCTTTTTTAGTGAAGCGATAATAAAAAACCGCAGTTTTTTTGTTTTCTGCATACTGTAGCAATTGTTTTTTAGAGACCTTAAACATCCCATTATTTGAAGAAATCCAATAATATCCCTTTTGGTCTTCAAGAATATAATGAGCCGACTGGAGATAGTCATTGATGTCGTTGGGCATCTTGATAAGTTGGTGATTCCTGAAAAGATAAAATCCGTCTTTGTTGGTAGTAATCCATATCAGATTATCCTTTGTTCTGATAATACTTTTGACATTGATGTTTTTAATTAAGGGAGTTATAGTATTGCTTCCCAATGCTATGGAATAAAGTCCGTCACTGTTTCCTGTCAGAATTTCATTCTCATTGTATTGATAAAAAGTATTGATAAAACTTTTAAAAGTATAGGTGAAATCCGGTTGGCTAAATATATCTTTTCTGTAAAGATGAAGCTTTGTTCCTGAAAGATCTGTAAAGGTTGTTCCATAAAGGTTTCCGCTTTTCATAAATGTTTCGAGTCCTTTTTTTACAAAAGATGAATCCTTCTTTTTATATCCAGAATTTTTATAAAACCTGATAATACGGTTTCGTTTCCTGATCAGAATGTTTCCGGAATTATCATACATCATCACATAGTTGTCATTGTTTCCGAAAAAATGGTTGTTTACAATCCCATTTCTTCCGAATTCTGTACCATCCTCAGCAATAATTGTATTTTGACTGAAAGGGAGAGATGCAAAATATACATTACTTGAGAAATCAGCATTTTTCCTTGAAACATTGAAATTGGAAAGCTGAAGTACGTTCAGTCCGTTATTGAGAGTTCCCAGATACAATTTATTGAAACTCTCATCATAATACATAGAGCAATAAGAGTGATTGCCGATTTCTTCAAAATTGACAAGAAATTTCAAACGGAGATCCTTTTCATCTCCTTCCAAAAGGTAAATATTATCATGGTTGATAATAAATGTCTGATTGGTAATCTGTTGCCAATATATTTTAGTGTCTGGGTGATTAAAAAGTGTAGGTTGATCAGAAACAGAAAGACGTCCCTTGTAGATGGAGTAGGTTTTTCTTTTTTTCAGATCATTGATGAACAGGTGATTATTCAGTACAAAAATATAATTCAGATCTTCATTGGTAAAAGGAAGGACAATTTTTATTTCTTTTTTTCCTTCCTTATAGATGATGGCATTCTTTTCTGTAAAATGATAAACAGAATTTTTGAGCTGAATAAAATATTGGATGTCATTATAGAAATCCGAGGTAATGATATTATTGGCAATGCGGTGGAGAATATCATTACCGCTGCAGTAGGTCATTTTATCACCGGCAGTAAGATCTGCCAATTTGGGAAACCTGTTTTTAATAATAATTTTATTTTTCTGGAAATTATTAAGAACTGTTATGCTGTCAAGGCACGGATCTCCTATAAATTCACCAAAATGTAGATTATTTACCTTGAAGTTATTAAAGGTAATAAATGAACTTCCGTCATACCGTACAAGTCCGTTTTCAGTAGAAATCCAAATGAAGCCATATTTGTCTTTTACAATGGCCTTTGCACTGCTTTGCGGCAGTCCGTTGTCTATGTTGTACCACATAGAGGTGTAGTGCTGCCCGGAAATATTTAGATAAATACAAGCAAAAATAAATACCCAAACTCTCATATATGTGCAAAACTGATCTATATCTGCTGCTAATGCAGAAGACGGTTAATAATAGTATTTGTACAAGTCAATGTTTTTTTTAAGGGTAGGAACGATTGAGAATAAATTTTTATCATTGAAGTTTTCTGGTCTTTTGTGTTTTATATTTTTTGATCGTGTAAAAATAGTGAAATTATGGAGATAAATTAGTATTGTGTGTCCTGTTTTCTGTAAGTTTTATCATGTATTGCAGACAATAAGAGATTCAAAATTTTTCTCAATCTTTTCGTATTTCAATAATATGTGATAAATTTATGCCGTATTCATTGTAAATTTTCGTCTAAAGATCTTAGTATTGTACTGGATTTGTGGCTTTTTTTAGAATTTTATGAACAAAAATTATTGTTGTGTTTGAATAATTTTATCAATTTTTGATTAACAGTTGAAGTTTTGTTTAAATGATTTTGTAGTAAAAATTCGACAAAAAAAAGACGGTTTATTCTACATGATAGCTTTGTCAGGGCTTATGGATATTCATATTTTTGCAAAAATATTCTCGCAGCAATTAAGAAGATTTATTGTCAAAATAATGATTCTAAGAACACAAACGGTTTTTATCTCAAAAACAAAAGAGACTGTACAAAAGTAAACAGTCTCTTTTTTTGTTATTAAACACTCAGAATATCTTTTTAATCAAAAAAAGATACAGTGGAAACGCAGGAACGTACGGGATATAGTGTCGTTTCAAAAATCAGAATGAAAGATAAAAATCATGCATACAGATGGGTAAAACACCGTATGTTTTATATTTATTCACCTGATAACGGACGATTGAGGTTTGCTCTCTGTCTTTATCATATGGCTCTGACTTCATCTAATGTTCCCGATTTCATGATTGTTAATATAATAAAAGGGAAAGTGGTGGTGAAAAATAAACTTGATTATAAGAATATTTTAAGCCCAGGAGAACTGGAAGTTTTAAAATTTTTAGGAGAGGGATATGCCAGTAAAGAAATTGCAGGTATTCTTTCTATAAGCATCAATACCGTAAACAGGCACCGTCAGAATATCCTGGAAAAGTTGAAAGTGAAAAATTCTACCCAGGCTTTTAAAGATAGTTTTTTTAAAATATTCAGCTTCAAACATCCGAAAAGTTTACCATAATATTTTGTAACTTATATTTAATTTTATATCTTGAATACACATTAGCAAGAACCATACATGATGAAAAGAAGTGAAGAAATTACCCATCAGTATTTTACCTTTTTAGACCAACATATCCATGAGGTTATTTCGGGAACAGCCCATGAATTTCTGGAACTGAATGAAATTGCCGGAAAACTTGCTGTCTCTCACAAACATCTTACCGATACCATTAAAAAAGAAACCGGAAAGCATCCCTGTTTTTTTTATGATGAAAAAATTATCGGGGAAGCCAAACATATGCTTATTGTTACGGATAAATCTGTAGCAGAAATTGCCCGTATTTTTACTTACGATCCATCCAATTTTTCAAAATTTTTCAAAAAAATGACTGGTTGCACTCCTGGAAAATTCAGAGATTCCCATACCGTCTGAACTGACTGTTTTTATTCTTTAAAATTCCTGCCACAGGAGTTTCGATGCCCTTTTCGTCTCTGGGTAGGGATTTAATCGTGCTGAATTCCTGCTGTAAAAGGCAATTTAGTGAATTATAATGTTAAAATTACCGGAAAATAATCTTTTATAAATGAGATGGTTGTGAAAAATAACTGTCTTTTTTTATTATTTATTTATTAATATTTCTTTATTGTTTACTTTTTTTATTAAATTTAGGTAAGAAAAAACTAATTAATTCAAAAAGATAAATGTTAAAAAGAAACATGTATATACAATTGAGTTTGGTTTCCAGAGTATAAGAATAAATTATTGTGTCTTTAATAATATTTAATCTTAGTAAGGGAGCTTAACCCCTTTAAATAGTTATATATTTGTTTTTTAAAACCACAACAAACAAGATTAAGGATGAGCATCAATTTCACAACAGCAACTATCAAAGACTTTGAGAATATACCAGACAATAATATGGCTCAAAGGGCTGAAATTTTTTATGAATATTTAGACTATGTAAAGTCTAATGGACACATGAATTACCGACTGAAGAATACTTCAGGAACCAATGCAATACTGAATGTAAATATTGCAAACCATAACAGAGAATTTGTTAGTTTTGTATCAAGTGATTATTTGGGATTTACACAGCACCCGAAAGTAAAACAAGCTGCCATTGAGGGAATAGAAAAATATGGTACCGGTACTGGGGCAACCCCTCTTATCGGCGGTTATTTTGATTACCACAATGCGTTAGAAAAGAAAATTTCAGGTTTCTTTAAAAGAACAGAAGATGAAGCCGTAGTATTTACAACAGGTTATACTGCTAATAGTGCGAGTTTACAATGTTTAATGCAAAAGGAAGATCTGGCTATTTTAGATATGGCTGTACATGCCAGCGTGCACGAAGGATGTGCTTTTACTAATAAAAAAACATTTCCGCACAATAATTTGGAATCTTTGGAACACATTTTGAAGGTATCTGAAAATCTGTACCGTACGAAACTCGTTATTGTGGATGGAGTGTATTCCCAGGATGGTGATACCTCCCGTATTAATGAGATCTATGACCTTGTGAAAAAGTATAATGCCTTTCTGATGGTAGACGACGTACATGGGGTCGGCATCCTTGGAGAAACCGGAAGAGGTACTTTGGAACAGGCTGGTTTATTGGATAAAGTAGACATCATCACAGGTACATTCAGCAAAACATTCGGAAACCTTGGAGGATATGTCATTGCAGATAAAAAAATAGCTGCATTCATCAGATTCCATTCACGACAGCAGATCTTCTCAGCTACAGCTCCACCATCATCCGCAGGAATTGTTAAAGCCATTGATTTAATTGACGAAGAACCTATCTGGAGAGAAAAACTCTGGGATAACATCAATTATTTCAAAAAAGGACTTGACGATTTAGGATTAGATACCGGTGTTACCTGCTCTGCCATTATCCCCGTAAAAATTGGAGATCCCTATGTAACAGGAGAAGCCGGAAAACTACTAATACAAAAAGGAATCTATACCAATCCGATTCTTTATCCGGCTGTACCAAGAAAAGATGCGCGTATCAGGATGAGTGTAACGGCAAGGCACGAAAAAGAACATCTCGACAAAACGCTTAATGCGTTTGATGATATAAATAAAAAATTGCATATTGCGAAAAAATAATAATTATGCCTAGAAAAGTAGTGCAGGGCCCCATTAGGGACAAAGAAAAAACAAAACAGAAACTGCTTGCTGCAGTTGGTAAAATTTTAAGAGTAAAAGGATACTCCGGACTGAAAGTAAGTAAAATTGCCGCAGTAGCCGGATTTGATAAAAAATTAATCTATGAGTACTTTGGAAGTACTGATAAGCTGATTGATGAGTATATCAAATCTCAGGATTACTGGAGCCAGGTCAACCAGGATGTTGATATGGATTTCTCTGACGGTGGACACGAACTTACCAAAATGGTAGTGTTAAATCAGTTCGAAAACCTGAAGAAAAATAAAGAACTTCAGAAAATTATCCTTTGGGAACTTTCAGAAAGTAAGCCTATTCTTAAGAAACTGGTTGAGCAGCGTGAAGAAGTAGGAGAAGTCTTATTTGGAAACATCTCAGATCCTTATTTCGGAGAAGGGGTAGCAACAAGGCATAGAGCAATTATGGCTTTAATAGTTTCCGGTGCTTACTATCTTAATCTTTATACAGGATACAACGCCAGTAAGTTCTGCGGTATTGACCTGAAGACCGAAGAAGGAAGAAAAGAGATTGAAGGCGCTATTGTTGAGTTGATCGACTTTGCATACAGCAAAAAAAAGTAGAAATTAAAAGTTTTCCGATTTGAGCAAAAATACGTTTTTGTTGATATTTGAAAACTTTTAATTTTCAAATTAAAACTATATTTCTTACTTTTGGCCAATGGAAAATTTTATAGTATCTGCAAGAAAATATCGTCCTCAGGAGTTTGATACGGTTGTAGGGCAATCCCATATTACGGATACTTTAGAACATGCAATTGAAGAAAGCCAATTAGCTCAGGCATTGCTTTTTTGCGGTCCTCGTGGTGTGGGTAAAACTACTTGCGCCAGAATTCTGGCAAGAAAGATCAATGAGAAAGATGGCTCGGTTTCAGAAGATGGCTTTGCTTATAATATCTATGAGCTGGATGCAGCATCCAATAACTCTGTAGATGATATCAGAGAACTTATAGATCAGGTACGTTTTGCACCTCAGGTGGGTAAATACAAAGTATATATCATAGATGAGGTTCATATGCTGTCTTCTGCCGCTTTCAATGCTTTCCTTAAAACGCTGGAAGAGCCGCCTGCTCATGCCATTTTTATTTTGGCTACTACGGAAAAACATAAAATTATACCAACAATTTTATCCCGCTGTCAGATCTATGACTTCAAAAGAATTGTCATTGAAGACATTCAGAATCATCTGAGAAACATAGCCCAAAAAGAAAATATCCGGTATGAAGATGATGCATTGTATCTGATTGCTCAGAAAGCCGACGGTGCATTAAGAGATGCACTTTCCATCTTCGACAGACTTTCTACTTTCTCCCAGAAAAATATTACACTGGCCAAAGCCGCCGAGGTATTGAATATTCTGGATTATGATCAATATCTCAATATCGTGGATCTCGCCAGGGAAAATAAAATTCCTGAAGTGCTTTTCGCATTTAATGAGATTGTAAAAAAAGGTTTTGATCCTCATATTTTTATTGCCGGATTAGGAAATCATTTCAGAGATCTGATGATGGCACAGAATGCTTCCACAATGGAACTCATAGAAGTAGGAGAGAAAACCAAGGCCAGATTTGTAGAGCAGGGACAGAAATGGGCCGCCCAGCAGCTTATTGATGGTATTGAAATCTGCAATCATGCAGATATTAATTATAAAAATTCCAAAAACCCTAGACTTACGGTTGAAATTGCATTAATGCAGCTGGCTTCACTGACAGCTAATTTAGGCGATACTAAAAAAAAAAATTCCTGATACTGGCTCCGTTTCTCAGTGAGAAACAGGAGGTGAAGATGCCGGAAAAAACTCCGGAGAAGAAAGACGTTAAAGCAGAACAACAATCTGCAGCTTCTCAGGAAGTTCAGGCAGTTTCAGTAACAAAAACAACCAAACCATTATCAAGACAAGGAATTTCTTCTGGTTTTAGCATCAGTTCTTTCCTGAATAAGGAGGATAAAGTTGAAACAGCAGAGAATGTTGTGGTGAAAACTGAAAACCTTCCCCAAAACCATTTTACAGATACTGATCTGCAGATGGAATGGAAAATTATGCTTAAACAGCTCCAGGTAAAAAATAACTTTGTTTTCAATGCAGTAAAAACCTTCAAGCTGGAAAAAGCCGGAGAGCATAAAATCAAAGTTTTATTCCCTTCAGATTCTGCAAAAGTAGAATTTGATAAAATAAGTGGAGAATTTTTTAATCATTTTAAAAGAAAAATTCAGAATCATATTATTGAAGTAGAATACTTCAGAGACGTTGATAATCTGAAGATTGAGGTAGTGACGAAGAGAAAACTATTTGAAAAATTTATAGAAAAAAATCCGCTTTTGAAAGATCTTGATGATTTAATGAAGTTTGATTTGACATAATTTTTATATATTTGTCAAATATTTCTGTCAGAAATAAGTTTTTGACAAAAACAAATTACAACTAGAAACGCTGAAACAAGACATTTCCAGAATAGAATGGAAAAATTGATTAACACATATCAGTCTTTTTTTGCACCCGCTAATTACTTTTTTAGCGGTTATTTTAGTTTTTCTGCTTCTTATTATAGAAATTTCAGAACGTATTACCGATTTTATTGGTACTGTTAACTGAATTTCTTTCCAAAAAATACAGGAGAAGTAGAGCCCTATTATTTTCCTGATTCCTTTAAACAGTTTTGAACGGCATTTTTTGAAAAGAATTATAAATTAAATTTTATAATCCAAAGGGCTATTGCTGTCAATGAATAAATAATATAAAAAAACAACAAAAATTTAGAATAATGAATTTAAATGATTTAAAAAATGAGTGGATCGATGGGCTTACACAGCCTCTGATGATTGCAGGACCATGTAGTGCGGAAAGTGAAGCTCAAATGCTTGAAACGGCCAGGAGAATTAAGGAATCCAATGCTAATGTATCGGTTTTCCGTGCAGGAATCTGGAAGCCCCGTACCAAACCAAACGGTTTTGAAGGAGTAGGAGTGATTGGTTTAAACTGGCTGAAAAAAGTAAAAGAAGAGTATGGTTTTAAAACAGCAACTGAAGTAGCCAACGCACACCATGTGTTTGCAGCTCTGGAAGCAGATGTAGATGTTCTTTGGATTGGAGCACGTTCTACAGTGAACCCTTTTACAGTACAGGAAATAGCAATGGCTTTAAGAGGAACAGATAAGCCTGTGTTTGTGAAAAACCCTGTGAATCCGGATCTAGCATTATGGATCGGAGCTTTGGAGAGACTTTTAGGACAGGATATAAAAAACCTGGGCGTAATCCACAGAGGATTTTCAACATACCAGAAAACAAAATACAGAAACAATCCAAACTGGCAGATTGCCCTTGATTTCAAGAGCCAGTTTCCCAACATTCCAATGTTAATCGACCCTTCTCACATCTGCGGAAACAGAACAGGTCTTGCGGATATCACCCAGGAAGCACTTAACGTAGGATACCAGGGAGCAATCATTGAATCACACTGTAATCCTGATGAAGCGTGGAGCGATGCTTCCCAGCAGATTACTCCTGAAGTTCTTGCAGAGCTTATCGGAAATCTGAAAGTGAGAAGCTCTAATCTTGCAGGTTTTGAAGGAGAGATGGGAAGACACAGAACTTTGATCTCTGATCTTGATTTCCAGTTAATTGAACTTCTTTCTCAAAGAATGAAAATTTCTGAAAAGATCGGTAAGCTTAAAAAAGAAAATGACATTGCGATCTTCCAGCCTGAACGTTGGAAAGTAATCACAGAATACGCTACTCAAAAAGCAAAAGAAACAGGAATGTCTCAGGAATTCATTGAAAAAGTATTCAAAGCTATTCACGAAGAGTCTATTGAAGTTCAGAATAATATTATGATCGACAAAAGATAAATTGCAGCGCGTTTTAAAGATTGGGATTTTGATTTAATTCCTGAAAATTAAAACCAAAATTTTAGAAAAAATACAAATTAGGGCTTATGCATTGGTATTTAGGGCAATTGAAACATGTGTTTTTAAACCTATTTCCTGAATGCTAAGCCCTAATTGCGTATATTTGCACCAGCATTATCTATGAAAGGAAAAATCATTAAATCTACAGGCAGTTGGTACCAGGTTTTGGAATTGGAAACTAATAAAATTTTCGAGGCCAGAATCCGGGGAAAATTCAAATTGATAAAAACCAGGCTTACCAATCCACTTGCTGTAGGAGATTTTGTTGAGTTTCAACTGGAACAGGATGATATCGCATGGATCACAAAAATTGAACCGCGATCCAATTATCTGATCAGAAAATCAGTAAACCTTTCAAAAGAAGCCCATATTATTGCGTCCAATATTGATTTGGCTTGCTTTATCTTTACCCTGAAACATCCTGAAACATCATTAGGATTTCTGGACAGGTTTCTGGCATGTTGTGAAGCTTATAATATTACTCCACTCATTCTTTTTAATAAGATCGATGTTTTACACGAAGAAGAAATTGAAATTGTAAAGGACATTGAATTCCTATACCAGGAAATTGGATATAATACTTTGGAAATTTCGTCATATTCAAAATTGAATCTGGATCAGCTTCAGGAGATTCTTAAAGATAAAACCTCTGTATTCTTCGGTCACTCAGGCTGTGGAAAATCTACATTGGTGAATGCTCTGCAGCCAGGACTGAATTTAAAAACATCTGAAATTTCAGACACTCACCTGAAAGGAAAGCACACAACAACTTTTGCACAGATGCACTTTTGGCATTTTGGCGGAAACGTTATCGATACTCCCGGCGTTCGTGAATTTGCAATGATTGATATTGAAAAAGAAGAAGTACAGCATTACTTTCCCGAGATTTTCAAGAAGAGAGAAGAGTGCAAGTTTCACAATTGTCTTCACATTAATGAACCGAAATGTGCCGTTATTGATGCTCTTGAGACAGGGGAGATTCAGCATTCCCGCTACGCTACTTATATTAAACTGATGGATGAGGCAGAAGAAGCTTCTCAAAAATAATCAATAAAATCTTTTATTTTAACCGTTACAGACTGATTACATAAATGACGAACTTCCTCTGGCTGCAGAAATGATTTTGATGTATTCGTTATAAATAAAATATACAGAGACTCTCATTGGATGGTCTCTTTTTTTGTTTTAAAAATTATTTTACTGAAATAAACCCTTGTTAAGATTTCAAAACTTCTTGCTTTTAAAGGATATTATTTACTGCGAATATTTTTTTATTTAAGACCAAAAAATATTCGTTTTTAAATAACTCTACTTTTCAGGTTTACAATTTTGGCAGATAACTCCACTTTTGTCATATTTTTGCCAATTCTGAAATTGTATTTTTAAAAAATGAAATTATTTTGCTAATTGAAATAAAATGTAGAAAATCATTAAATATAATCCGATTTTAGATATAAAATTAAATAATTAATAAAAAAAACTACTATTTTTTGAAAATAAAAAACCCAGCCGAAGCTGGGTAAAAACTAATAACCATGAAAACTCAAATTAAACATGAGAATCGAAAAATAATAAACAATTACTGTGCCAAAGTTTGTGTTACAATTTCTTAATAAAAGTTATTTTTATGTTAAAAAAAATTAAAATAAAAATAAAAGATATTTTTTGTAATTTTGCGCCATTAAAAAAATATACATTTATGTCTAACATTACATTCACTATGATTAAGCCTGATGCTGTTGCAGACGGACATATCGGTGCTATATTGGGTAAGATTGCTGAAGGAGGTTTTAAAATCAAAGCTTTAAAATTAACTCAGCTTACAGTTGCTGATGCAAAAAAATTCTATGAAGTACACGCTGAAAGACCATTTTATGGAGAATTAGTAGAATTCATGAGCTCTGGTCCTATCGTTGCAGCAGTTTTAGAAAAAGACAATGCAGTTGAAGACTTCAGAACATTAATCGGTGCTACTAACCCTGCAGAAGCTGCAGAAGGTACTATCAGAAAAATGTTTGCAAGAAGCATCGGAGAAAATGCGGTTCATGGTTCAGATTCTGATGAGAATGCATTAATCGAAGCTCAGTTTCATTTTTCAGGAAGAGAGATTTTCTAAGAAAATCATCTTACAAAATAAAAAATCCGGAGATTTCTCCGGATTTTGTTTTGATATGAATGGGTGTTTCATTTATTAAAGGTTGTTTTCAATAGCTCCCACATTTTCTCTGTAGAGTTCCATAGGTTTATTCAGTAAAACAGCAATGACAGTCATTTGTTTATCAAGTTTTTCCTTTGGAACATCAATATAAATAATTCCCGGTCTGTCGCTCCAGTACAGTTTATTGTAGATGGTATGAGGCAGCATAGTGCCTTCACCAACCACTCTTATTCTGGCAATCTCATTTTTTATTCCTTTCAGAGCAATAGGGCCGGTAGGCACTCCTTCCACAAAAAGATAAAGAGTCTGTTTGTCTTTTGACAGAGCGCTCATTCCTGAGTAATGACCAGCAGGAAGTCCTTTTCCTGTCTCAAATAAAGCTTCAGCATGTTTGCTTATCCATTCTGTGGTTTCTGGATTTGTTTTAGGCGTTTTTTTAATTTTCATGTCGAGACCATCATGGGTAAGACCTTTTTGCGTTAGTAAATTTTGATCATAGTTCAGAGCATTGGCGATATCATAGGCTGCTTCCCGGGTATTTTTGTTTTCCAGTATTTCCGAAAGAGGATGATCTTCTTTATTAAAATCTTTCAGAAATGCAGGAGGTGTGTCAAAAGTAATTTCTGCCACGGTGACATCTTTGTCAAATTTTACATTGGAGAAATTCAGTGTCAGTGTTTTTTCAGCATTATAAGCCATTGTGATAACAGCAGATGGATCTCCCAGGATTTTTGCGGAAATAGGTTTTGTTGTCACTCCATAGATTTTTGTAAAGTTTTTGGCTTCTTCCAGATAAAGGAATAAAGATTTTTTGGAGATTGATAAAGAAGATTTTCCTTTATAATTGTCAAAAGGAATACCTCGGGTGGTTTCATAAATGGCATGCTGATTTTTGGAAGTCCATCGCCCCAGATTTTTAAGAATTTCAATTTGCTCTTCCGGAATGGTTCCGTCCGACCTGGGTCCTATATCAAGCAGAAGATTCCCTCCCATGCTGATCACATCTGCAAGTGTTCTTACAATCATGTTGGGTGTCTTATAATTTTTGTCAAAAGGCTGATATCCCCAGGAATCATTCATAGTGTAACAAAGCTCCCAGTATGGATTTTGTGGTGGGACAACAGGAATACCCTGTTCAGGAGTATCGTAATCTCCGTGATTGTTAAGCCTCGAATTAATGATGATATTGGAATTGTATTTCTTGAGTAAATCCAGGGTTTGAGAAGCTTTCCATTCTTCGGAAGTATGTTCCCAGTCTCCATCGAACCAAAGAAGATCCGGAGAATATTGTCTAGAAAGCTCATTAAGCTGATCCTGATAATAGCTTATAAAATTCTGCCAGCGTGCCGGATCACTTTTAAGTTCGTAACGTTTTTTTGTCCGGGTATTGATATTATAATACGGATGAGTCCAATCCGGTAACGAGAAATAAAGTCCTGTTTTTAATCCTGATTTTTTCAGAGCTGAAACAAAAGGGGTTAAAACATCCTTTTTTGCCAGGGAGTTTTGAGGAATGCTCGTCGCTTTTTCTGCTTTTGAGTTCCATAGTGATACTCCATCATGATGTTTTGTTGTAATGACAGCATATTTTGCTCCGGATTCCTTAATAAGATTTACCCATTGTTCGGGTTGGTATTTTGAAGCTGAAAAACCATTCAGCTGTTTCATGTAATTCTCGTGATTAATATAATTATTGAAGAAGGACCATGATTCGGATATTCCATTGACAGAGTAGATTCCCCAATGAATAAAAATACCCAGTTTTGCATTGTTGAACCATTCCATTTTTTTGCTGTTGTCCACTGCCTGAACCTGTGCGTCGATACTGTGTGCAGATAACATCAATCCAAGGAAAACAGCTTTAATCAGACTATTTTTCATATCCAGATTTATTTTAGCATTAAATATAGATAAAGAAATTATTATAGTATAAAATAGTTTCTGATAATTGTTATCAAAACGTTTCTTATTATTGTATTTTTATAAATGGAACGTTTATTGTAAAATTGATTTGAAAAGAAATTATGAAAATTCCAGCAATATTAATGGCAAGTTTATTAGCGGTGAGTGTATCTGCGCAGACTACTAAACCGGAAGGTAAAACAAAAAAGTCCGTTAAAAAAGCAAAGAAAGCCACTTCTACAGATACGGTTGAAAAGAAAAAACCAGGAACACCCAAGCCGGTTGTTAAAAAAGATACACTTGTGCTCCGTGGACATGGCTGCCCGGCTTGCGGAATGGGGTAGAAGATGAAAAAAACAATGTTAGGAGTATCAATGATGGCAGAAGCGGATTTTGTTTCTGCTGTTTTGCCATTGTTGCAGAACAATTCCATCGACGTGATGGAGTGGTCTTTTGACACCCTTTATCATGCCAATGAACCGGATTGGCTTAGGGATCTGTTGAATTTTTACGCTGAAAATAACCGCTTGATAGGACATGGGGTTTACTACTCTTTATTTGATGCCAGGTGGACGGAGAGACAGGAAGAATGGCTGAAAAAACTAAAAGAAGAAGTTAATCTGCGGAAATACAATCATATCACGGAACATTTTGGTTTTATGAATACCGAAAATTTTCATCAGGGAGTACCGTTGCCGGTATCTTTACACCCCAAAACTTTACAAATAGGAAAAGACAGATTATACAGGCTGCAGGAAGCCGTAAATATTCCCGTGGGGATAGAAAATCTGGCATTTTCATTTTCCATTGATGATGTGAAAGAACAAGGTGTTTTTCTTGACAAGCTTACGGAAGATACTAATGGATTTCTAATTCTTGACCTTCATAATATTTACTGCCAATCCTGTAATTTTGAATTAGAGATGCAGGAGATCATTGATTTGTACCCGCTGGATAAAGTTAAGGAAATTCATCTTTCGGGAGGAAGCTGGCAGGATAGTGTATATGGAAAAAAACAGGTGAGAAGAGATACTCATGATGATGTTATTCCTCGGGATATTCTTTCTGTACTGCCATCTGTACTTACACAATGCGAAAATCTTGAATATGTAATCATTGAAAGACTCGGCCACACTTTAAAGACAGACGAAGAAAGAGATCACTTCCTGGATGATTTTAGTAAAGTTAAGACCATTATTGAAACTTCAGAGTTGAATGGGAAAGAAAAAAGTAACTGGAGCAAGATGAAAGTGGAACTTTCGGAGAAACCTTTGGAAGACCCGGTTTTATATGAAGAACAATCAAGGCTTACCCAACTTCTTTATGATAATGCAGATGTTGAAACCATTAAAGACCTGGATTTTTATTATTTTAAAACTGAAAGCTGGGATGCTGAAATGATTCTTACTGCCCAGAATATCATTAAAAAATGGAATCCCTATTAATTTCATTCTCTGGCGAAAAAAATCAAATGATATGAAAATGACAATATTGGTATTGATCATTACTGCTGCTGTTCTCACTGCTCTGACAGGATGATTTTCAGTCAGATGCGGGAGAGCTTTGAAAACAAATGGAATTTTCTGAATAATATCAGAACAGTCTTTTCAGTTATTTCTATCATTTTTGTGGTCTGTGCCTGTATCTGGAACAAAGAATTTTGAAAAATATAATGGAATTAAGTGAAAATACTTACTGCTAAATTAAGTGTTTATACGGATGTGTACGTATGGTTTTATTCGGATCTTTGTATTGTTAGCAAGATAGTTTTAAACATTTTCAAATAAGTTGAAAAAAGATTATAACCAAGACGACTTAAATTTCCAGACAAGAGAAAAGGCAGCCAATGGCTGCCTTTTGTTTATTATTTTGATTCTTTTATATCTTTAAAAGTTCAATTGTTCTTTCCGGACTTTCAGCTGAGAAAACAGCATTTCCTGCAACAAGAACATCAGCTCCGGCTTCAAATAATTTGGAAGCATTGTCAAGATTTACTCCTCCGTCTACCTCGATAAGTGCTGTAGAGTTGTTGCTTAAGATCAGATCTTTTGTTTCTGCTATCTTTTTATAAGTATTCTCAATAAATTTCTGACCTCCAAAACCAGGATTTACACTCATTAATAATACAAGATCAACATCAGCAATAATGTCTTCAAGCATTAATACAGGAGTAGAAGGATTTAAAACAACACCTGCTTTTGCTCCCTTACTCTGAATGTGGTGGATGGTTCTGTGAAGGTGAGTACATGCCTCATAATGTACAGAAACAAGATCAGCACCATGATTGATGAATTCATCAACATATTTTTCAGGTTCTACGATCATCAGGTGAACATCTACAAATTTTTTAGCATGCTGCTGAACGGTTTTCATTACCGGAAACCCAAAAGAAATGTTAGGCACAAATCTTCCGTCCATTACATCAATGTGAAACCAGTCAGCCTGAGAATTGTTCAGCATTTCAATGTCTCTTTGCAGATTCCCAAAGTCTGCCGATAAAAGGGATGGAGCAATAAGCTTCGTTTTCATTTTTACTTTTTATACTTTTACTTTTATTATCCTATTGAAAATGAGCGGTCATTAGTGAAATAATAGTAGATTAAATATCCTGTTATTAAAACTCCTTCTATCACAGATAATTTTTTATTGTTAATATTTATGAGTAGAAATCTGTCGATTACAAGGAGTCCAAACAGTACTAAAAAGAAAATTATTTCTATTGTAATTCCTAAGCTTCCACTGGGATCGAGTGTAAATAATTGATAGACAATTAAAGGAATCCCTAGCCCTACAAGTGTAATAAATACAATAGAGATAAAGGTTGGTCTTTTTATTAAATCAGAAATAGCCTTCATTTTTATTAATGGTACTTCAGCTTCATTTCCGGCTTGATCTTAAGAACCGTTTCATAGATGAGTTTGATTACATTACCTACATCTTCTTTAGATACCATTTCAACCGTAGTATGCATATAGCGCAAAGGTAAGGAAATTAAAGCACTTGGTACTCCGCCGTTAGAATGGGCAAAAGCATCTGTGTCAGTTCCGGTAGCTCGGCTGGCGGCAGCTCTTTGGAAAGGTATTTTCTTGGTCTTCGCAGTATCAATAATTAACTCTCTGATGGTATGATGAACACTTGGTGCAAAAAATACGACCGGTCCGGCACCACATTTCTGATCTCCTTCTTTTTTCTTTTCAATCATCGGAGTGGTAGTATCATGGGTAACGTCAGTTACGATAGCAATATTCGGTTTGATGGTGTCAGCAATCATATCCGCGCCGTATAAACCTACTTCTTCCTGCACAGAGTTTGTAATATAAAGTCCGAATGGGATAGATTTCTTATTTTCCTTTAAAAGTCTGGCAACTTCAGCAATCATGAAACCACCGATTCTGTTGTCCAGAGCTCTGCAGACAAAATATCTGTCATTCATTTCAAAGAATTCATCCGGGTAAGTGATCATACATCCTACAAAGATTCCCATTTCTTCTACTTCCTTTTTAGAAGTAGCGCCACAGTCGATAAAGATATTTTCGATTTTTGGAGTAGGTTCATTTTGATTGGTTCTTGTGTGAATAGCCGGCCATCCGAATACTCCTTTTACAATTCCGTTTTCACCGTGAATATGAACAACTTTTGAAGGAGCAATCGTCTGGTCAGAACCTCCGTTTCTGATCACGTAGATCAATCCGTCATCCGTAATATAATTGACGTACCATGAGATTTCATCAGCATGTGCTTCAATTACTACTTTAAATTCAGCTTCAGGATTGATGATCCCATAACAGGTTCCATAATGATCTACTTCTACTTTGTCTACATAAGGTCTGATGTAGTCCATCCAGACTTCCTGTCCTTTATGTTCGTAACCGGTTGGTGATGAAGTGTTTAAATATTTCTCTAAAAATTTCAAAGATTTCTTTTCAAATTTCATAAAAAGGAATGATTTTTGCGTTTAATTTTCGTTGTTATAAGTGTAAAAATAATGAATTTTAGTAAGACTATCTGCCTTTTTATTCTCTTTTTTGGAGTCAATGTTTTTGGCCAGAAGGATGGTATTGTCGCAAAACCGCTTAATCAGTACCCGCCTGAATCCCTGAAAGTGGATGAGTTTGGTAATAAATATTATTATGACGAACAGCAGAAGATTAAGGTATATGAAATCAATGGTGAGCCTGTAGTCGTTTTAGATGAGTTGGTTTTAGTAAATAAACCACGATTTAATAACCAGCTGGATAAGAATTACTATTACTTCCTGAATAAAAAGCTGTACAGAGTTTATCCTTTGTTTGTTACTGCACTCCAGCAGTACAGAGATATCCAGAAAGATATGAATGACATGGACAGTAAAGCCAAAAGAAAATTTGTAAGAGAAAGACAGAATATGCTTGCTGACCAATATGAAAAACAATTAAGAGATCTTACGACTACCGAAGGGCAGGTTTTTGCAAAGCTGATGAATAGGGCAACCGGTAAAAATGTATTTGAAATTATCAAGGAATTAAGAGGCGGATGGAGTGCTTTCTGGTGGAATGTAAAAGGAAAAATGGCTGATATTGATCTGAAAGAACGCTATAATCCTCACACTAACAGAAGTGATGAATTTATAGAATCATTACTGCAATCCAACTGGAACTCAGGTTATCTGCAGCCTTATTCAGGAGCCAATGATTTTAAAGTAAAGAAATAATATAAATTCCTGTAAGAACACTTACAGGAATTTTTCTTTTAGTTTATCGAATACAATCTTATCTATTGGAAGAGGGAAGGGATTATCTGGTCTGTCTATATCAATCCATTCTGTTTTTTCGATGCAGGGGTCCAAAATAATGAAATCTTCCTCGTTAACAATATCTACTATATAATATATGGTAAGAAGCTGCTCATTCTCTCTGAAACGGGATACAAGAAAGTTTTCCTGAGTATAAAGATGTTCCAGAACATTGATCTTCACGTTAAGTTCTTCATCAAACTCACGATGCAGGCATTCCAGTACGCCTTCACCGAATTCTAATCCACCCCCCGGAAATTTCATTAAAGGTTCGCCGGCATATTCCTCAAATAAAGTCAGAACTTGTTTATCTTTTACTGCACACGCATACACTCTAATGTTGATCTTATCTATCATATATATAATGTATAATATTTGTATAGCTAATGTAAGAAATTTTGTTGAGAAAAAGCTGGAAGTGCGAAGCAGGAAGTTTTAACACTATTCATTCTTAATAAAGTGGAAGTACCATATATTATATATATTGTTATTTTTAAATAAAAAATCAAATTAATTAAGCAGCGGGCTGTAAACACCCAACATCCAACTTCCATCCTCCATCCTATAATTTGATAGCATTAATCATCTCTCTCTTTCCAGGAGGTCCCTGCTTTTTCTCAACCTGGAAATTCAGTTCCTGAAGGATTCTTCTCACACTGCCTTTAGAAGAGTAGGTAGTTAATAATCCGTTAATGGCCATTTTGTCAGAAACCATTTCAAATAATGGCTTTTCCCAAAGATCTGGCTGTACTCTGGCTCCAAAACAGTCAAAGTAAACAAGGTTTATTTTTGGCAGATCAATGTCTTTCAGATCGAAAAAATCACATTCTATCTTTTTTAAATTGAATCCACTAATGATTTCTACTGACTTTTCCCAATCTGCCAGATGAATTTTCTGATAAATATTTTTAAACTCTGGGTTATCGAAAAGTTCAAAGTAAGCCAAATCCTTAACTTCGGATTCATTTATGGGGTATTTTTCCAGCGAAAAATAATTGATGACATGATTTTTGTCAGTTTTTAAATATTCATTAATTGTTACCAAAACATTCAAACCTGTTCCAAAACCGAGTTCTAAAATATTAATTTCGCAATCATTTACTAAATTAAGTCCATTTTTGATAAACACGTGTTCGGCTTCCTGCAGGGCTCCGTGATGAGAATGATAGTTCTCATTTAAATCATTGATAAACAATGTTTTGCTACCGTCGTTAGTGGTCTTTATTTCTCTTTTCAAGCTATTTTTTTGTCAAATTTACTCTAAAATTTTTATATTTAGAAAATTATGTTAAATTTGTAGAACATCGTAAAAATTTTAAAAAATGATAATTCAAAAAACTGAAAACTCCAGAATTTCTACATTTGACCCTAACAATTTTTCATTTGGTGGTACTTTCATTGATCATATGATCATTTGTGAGTATGAAAACGGAAAATGGGGTGATGTAAAATTAGTTCCTTACGGTCCGATTCCATTTACACCTGCCATGATGGGAGTAAATTATGGACAAGCTTGTTTTGAAGGTATGAAAGCCTATAAAGACAAAGACGGGCAGGTTTTCCTTTTCAGGCCTGAAAAGAATTTTGAACGTATCAACAAGTCAGCGAAGCGTCTTGCTATGCCGGAAGTGACTGAAGAAATGTTTTTAGACGGATTGAAAGCTTTGGTAGATATTGACAGAGAGTGGATTCCACAGGGGGAAGGAATGTCACTTTATATCAGACCTTTGATTTTTGCCACTGAGGAAGCTTTGAAAGCAAGAGTATCTAATAAATATATGTTTGCCATTGTTGCAACACCTGCAAAGAGCTATTATTCTGAGCCGGTATCTGTGAAAATTTCTGATCACTATTCAAGAGCGGCAAACGGAGGTGTAGGTTCTGCAAAAGCTGCAGGTAACTATGCGGCTTCTTTCTATCCAACACAGTTGGCGATTGAAGAAGGGTATGAGCAAATCATCTGGACTGATGATGCTACTCACGAATATTTCGAAGAGAGTGGTACAATGAATGTGTTTGTAAGAATTAACGATACAATTTATACCCCTCCGACATCTGAGAAAATCCTTGACGGAGTAACAAGAGACAGCTTCATTCAGTTAGCTAAGAAAAGAGGTATCGAAGTAAAAGTAGAACCAATTCCTGTGAAAACAGTAATTGAAGCTTTAAAGAAAGGTGAGCTTAAAGAAGTATGGGGAGTAGGTACAGCAGTAGTAACCACTCAGTTCCAGGCATTAGGATATCAGGGAGAAAAACTTGAACTTCCAAGATTATCTGATGATGAAAGCTATGCGGCTCTTCTTAAGAAAGATTTGGTAGACTTGCAGACCAACTTGTCTGAAGATCCGTTCGGATGGAGAGTGATGGTAGATCACGTATTGGAAACAGTGTAATACTATTGATATAACGATATGAAAGCCGGGTTTTCCCGGCTTTTTCGTATTGAAGTATTCACGTAAAATTTACAAAGCGTTTTAGCGGAGATCAATACATTACAACATTTACATATTTGTGTGTCAAGTTTTGTAATTGATTCGCGAAATGTGTATTTTCGCAAAAGTTTATGAAAAAAATAATCTTCATATCAGCCATAAGCCTGTTGAGCTGCAACAGAAATGCACAGACGGCCCATCCTCCTGTAGGTGGTGTTTTGAGTCAGAAAGATCTGGATGTTTCTAAGAACAGGATGAAAAATCTTAACATTATAGAACGTGGGCAGATTCAGGATTGGATCAGCGGCCAGTCTGTAAAGTATTATCCAACACAGCTTAATTATTGGGTAACGGTAGAAGGTTATGATCAAAGGGAAAGAAGGAAAGATGAAACTACAATTTCCTATTCTTATGATCTGTATGATTTTGATCAGACTAAAATCTATGATCAGCCTTTTGAAAGAAGAGATGCCAGATTCGGGCACTTTGATGAACTGAGAGCAGTGGAGAACGCTTTGCGTTTTATACATGATGGAGAGGAAGTAACACTTTTGGTGCCGTCTTCTTTGGCCTACGGAACTTACGGAGACGAAAAGAAAATAGACAACGATATTCCATTAATCATAAAATTAAAAGCTTTATAAAAATATGAAATTGTTTAACAAGAATATAATTCTGGCAGCGGTAAGTATTTCGCTGATGAGTTGTACCCCAATTTATAAAAAAATGAACGTAGACAAAGAAACTTACGAAGGTCTTAATGACGGACTTTATGCCAATCTTCAAACTACAAAAGGTAACTTAATTGTAAAGTTTGAGGACAAGAAAGCACCAGTAACTGTAGCCAACTTTATCGGTCTTGCAGAAGGGAAAATCGACAACAAAGCCAAGGCTAAAGGAGTTCCTTACTATGACGGAACTATTTTCCACAGAGTAATCAAAGATTTTATGATCCAGGGAGGTGATCCTCAGGGAACTGGAATGGGAGATCCCGGATATAAATTCGAGGATGAGAAAAACGATCTTAAGCATACAGGAAAAGGTATTCTTTCTATGGCGAACTCTGGACCCAATACCAACGGTTCTCAATTCTTCATTACTGAAGTAGCTACACCTTGGTTAGACGGAAGACACACGATCTTCGGAAAAGTGGTAAAAGGAAATGATGTGATTGATGCGATTGCCAACGTTGAGAAAGGAGCTCAGGATAAACCTAAAACTGATATCGTTTTAGAAAAAGTTTCTGTTTTCAGCAAAGGTGACGAGTACAAGCACTACGATGCGGCTAAAACTTTCAATGAAGGAAAAGCTAAAATTGCAGAAAACAATAAAGCTTTTATCGCTAAAGAAGAAGCTGAAAAGAAGAAAAGAGAAGAAGAATTCAAAGCTAACCAGGAGAAATTGGTGGAAAACCTAAAAGCTGGTATGCAAAAAACTGAATCAGGTCTTTACTATAAAATTACAAAAACAGCTGACGGAAAAGCTCCTAAAGCGGGTGATAACGTATCTGTACATTATGCAGGTAAATTGGTAGACGGAACTGAATTCGATTCTTCATTCAAGAGAAACGAGCCAATCGAAATTCCAATCGGAATGGGAAGAGTAATCAAAGGATGGGATGAAGGTATCCTTTTATTGAAAGAAGGTGAAACTGCTACATTATTGATCCCGCCTGCAATGGCTTACGGCGAAAGAGGAGCAGGAGGAGTGATCCCGCCAAACTCCTGGTTAGTTTTCGATGTTGAGCTTGTAAAAGTGAAATAACTGAATCTTCAGCATAGTATCAAAAGCCGTCCGAAAGGATGGCTTTTTTTATTGGACTTAAATACATTCTGTAACGATTGGCGTACAGATTACGACCCATTGACTATCTGGAAAGGCTGATTGTTTTTCTGATACAAATTAATCTTAAAACTCGTAACAATCAAAAAAATGAAAACCAAATCGCTTCTGTTTCTGTTCGTTCTGCTGTCGTCTATGACTTTTTCGCAGACTAAGGCAAATCCTGATGACGCTGCGATAAAAAAGTCGCTTACCTATTTTATAAACGGTATTCAATCTAAACAGATAGATCAGGCAGTAAGCTGTATATATCCAAAGTACTTCACTATAGTTTCAAAAGAACAAATGACGCAGATTTTGAATATGACCTATAACAATCCATTCATGAAAATTGAAGTACAGGATCTGAAGTTTGGAAATATTGAAAAACCTGAACTCATTACCGGTGAATATTTTTCTATTACCCATTATTTTTTGAAACTGAAATGTAATGTCAGTTCATTAAACGATGAAATAAAAAAGAAAATGAACAGTGCTTTAACAGCTAAATATGGTGCAAATAATGTTAAATATCTGGCCAATGAAGGTTCGTATCTCATCAATGCCAATATGAAGGCCTGTGCAGTTTCAAAAGATAAAAAAGCATGGAAATTTGTGATTCTTGAAAAGCAATATAAGAAAGAACTTTTGAACGTTTTACCGAAGAAAATTCTGGATAAATTCTAAAGGGGTTAAGCATTAGCTTTTATAGTTGAGATTATATGGCTTGAAAAAGCAGTTTTTTGTTTTGTAAATACCGTAGAAATACGGATTTCGGCAAGTCTTTATTACTTCTATCTTTATCATGCAATTAAAAGAACAAAATACAAGAATATGTTTGACCTGAACTACACTGAGATAAAGAACGAAATAGAATCTGAAGTGTGTAAAGAACACGGTATGCATCCTGAATTTGCAAAAACAGACGAAGCCTTTGGAATAAAAGCCCTCTGCTAAACTTTCAGAGAAGAGCTTGTTGAAAAAGGTTGAAGAAGAAATCAGAAATCAGGAAAATCCTTGAAGAAATGAGAAAGGATCTGTTTAAAGAATAAGTTTTTACGATGTTAAGATAACTTTGTTATCGGAAGCTGCTCCGGAAGGAGTAGCTTTTTTTGTTAGGAATTACTGGATTCTTATTTATAATACTAAATGAGGTAAGACTATAAACAAAAACCGCCCCCAAAAAAGGACGGTTTTCTCAGTAAAATAAATTGAAAAGTTATATGTTCTGCTATCTTTTCTTCATACGCGTTCCCGCTAAAGAACTGATGAATACAAGGCCAAACCCGATATAAGCGGCAAATGCCGTCAGGTATATAATTAAGCTGTTAAAGCTTGGTTTTAAGGCGTATACCAACACTGAAAATGCAGCAAAACTCAACACCAGCATTAGGCTCCATATATGCAATTTTGCAGCATCTTCATTTCTCTTAAAAATCATTTCAAAAAAGTCTCTCATCATTACTAACATTTTAAGGGTTATACATTAATTTATAGTATAAAGGCACACTCATCACGGTAAAAAGAATAAATTCCTTTACTGGGCTAAGGTTCACGATGACTTTGCCATTTATTTATATCATAACACCGGGCACAAAGTCCGGGATATTTTTGTTTTTTCGAATCAATAAAGATTCTTGGTTATTGTGATACCAGTTAGATACGGGGGTGCAAAACTGCTGTGAAAAACTAACGGGGGTTAGCTAATCACGGACCCGTATCTTTTAAGGCATCGTAGAAAAAAAAGGATCATATACTAGATATGAATTTGAATCGGTGGAAAAACTGAAAATCCACAGAAAACCTTTTTTTTCATCCTTAGTGTTTTTTTAAAATTTTTTTCACAAAATCAGATGCCAATATCATGCCAAAGTTCTGTTTTTGCGATTAACACTTTGTTTCACGGGATTGATGAGGTCAGTATTGAAGAATGTTTTCATCTATTATTTCCTTAAACAAAGAAAAATTTTCTATTTTTAAACTTGAATGATCTGAAGTGAAGAAAATATTACGGTGAGATTATATTTTTATGTAACTTAAAATATTTGTAGAATAATGAAAAAATGAATGAGGAAGATTTAAAAGATCATTTAATAGGTAACTACTGATTGTGAAATAATATCACGCAGATTTTAGAGTAGTTTTTTATTTGAAAGATCACAGCTTTTTAAACAAATTAGTTCTATGTTTTGGTTAAAGCAGGTGGTAGATTTCTATAAAGATAAACAGGCTTCCTTCGTGTAAGCTGATGATTATAGTCCGTTTCTATTGAATTTGTGTTATTCGTGAAATCATTAGTGTAATTTGTGTTTAATTTTAATAACCACAAATACCACCAATATTTTTCCACAAATTTCACTAATGGAATAATGTGAAATTCATTGATTAAAAAATAAATTCCGTTCCTATTGAATTAAAGAGTGATATAATATTATAATAAGAAAACCGCCTTTACAGACGGTTTCATATTTTACCAGTTTTTATCAATCATATAAATAATCTGAGTCAAAGCAGTGGCTCCCAGTAAAAGTTCTCTTCGGTTCACCTTTTCGAAAGTATCTTCTTCCGTGTGATGAATATCGAAATATCGCTGCGAATCCGGCATTAGCTCGGCTGCCGGAATTCCCATATCGTGAAGCGGATAAAGATCTGTTCCTGAAAATCGCTCTTCAAAATTGTAAACTCCGTAGGGAAGGAATAAATTCGACCAGCTTTTGATCTGATTTCTTTTCGCATCATCCATATCCAGGGCAATTCCTCTCGGTGCAAAACCTCCGGCATCTGTTTCTATCGCAAAGAGATGTTTTTCGTTTTTCTCTTTTACGGTTTTTCCATATTGAATTCCGCCTTTTACTCCGTTTTCTTCATTGGCGAAGCAGACCACTCTGATGGTGTGGTTATTCTGAATGCCTAACTTTTTAAAGGTTCTCAAAACTTCAATGCTTTGTACAATTCCGGCTCCGTCATCATGAGCACCTTCACCAACATCCCAGGAATCAAGGTGTCCACCAACAACAATCACACTCTGATCCTTTTTACCCGTAATTTCTCCAATCACAGAATGGGATAGTTTTTCTCCTTTCATTCCACAGTTGGAGTTAAGTTTTGCCGTAACTTTCTGGCTTTTCAGTAAGGCCTCCAGTTCATCTGCGGTCGTACTTCCGATGGCTATCGCAGGTATTTTGGAAACTTTCTCTTCATAGCGCATTGCTCCGGTGTGAGGCACGTCATCAAAAGCAGAAGACAAAGATCTTACGATGGCAAATTTTCCTCCTTTTTTAGCTGTTAACGAAGCTGCTGTTGTTCTGTATTTTGAAGCATCACCATAGGCTTTGAAAGTCTCTACAAATGACTGGCTGAAAGGGTAGTTGAAGAATACTATTTTATCTTTCACTTTTTCAGCAGGAAGTTTGTCATATTCTTCCATAGATTTCACCATGATGATTTCTCCGGAAACATCTTTTCCGCCGGTTCCTTCAGAATTCCCAAGGGAAAGCATTTTAAGGCTTTTCCATTTTCCACTGGAGGTTTGAATGTTCAGAGATTCTTTTCCTCTTTCCCATACCGGAATCATGACTTCCTGAAGCCATACTTTATCAGCTCCGGCATCACGAAGTTTCTGTTCTGCCCATTTAACAGATTTTTCATAGGCCTCGGATCCGCTTAAGCGGTGGCCTATATTTTTTGTAAGCTCTTTCAGCTCTGTATATCCTTTTCCGTTGTTCAGAATTTCTGTAGAAATTTTTCTGAACTGGACAGAATCTTCTTTAGACTGGCCAAAAGCAACCATTCCAAAAAGCAATAATGAAGTTCCTAGTATCTTTTTCATTGTTTACCAATTTTTATCAGTCATATAAATAAGTTGTGTCATCACCGCAGAACCTAATAGTAATTCTCTTCGGTTCACTTTTTCAAAAGTATCCTGTTCGGTATGGTGGCCGTTAAAATAGCGATCTTTTGATCTGGTTTAATTGAGGTTCATTCATTTTCGTATACATTCATTCCACGTGGAGAAAAACCTCCGGCATCAGATTCAGGGCGAAAATATGTTTCTCTTTCAGCTCATGGTAACCTTTTCCGTTGTTCAGGATTTCTGTTGAGATTTTTCTGAACTGGATATAATCTTCTTTAGTCTGGTCAAAAACAGCCATTCCGAAAAATAATAATGCCGTTCCTGCTATCTTTTTCATTGTTACCAGTTTTTATCAACCATAAAAATCATCTGTGTGATGGCGACTGCTCCGAGAAGAAGCTCCCTTTTATTTACTTTGTCAAAAGTATCCTGTTCGGAGTGGTGATAATCAAAATACCTCTGTGTGTCCACGACAAGTTCTGCTAAAGGAATATCCAGTTTTTTTAAAGGTGAAATATCCTGAATGGCTTCTGTCTGGTCGAAATCATAAACCCCATAAGGAAGAAAATATTCTTTCCAGGGATACACCAGTCTTCTTCTCTGAGGTGACATGTCCAAAGAGAAACCTCGTGGAGAATATCCTCCCGCATCAGTCCCTAAGGCAAATACATGTTTTTCGTCTTTCTTTTTTACATAAGCAGCATACATCTCACGGCCTTGTCCTCCGTTTTCACTGTTGGCGTACAGAACGACACGGATAGTGTGGTTGTTTTCATATCCAAGCGCTTTCAGTGTCCTTAATACTTCGATGCACTGCACAACTCCTGTTCCATCATCCACTGCACCTTCGCCAACGTCCCAAGAATCAAGCTGAGCACCTAAAACAATTACTTTAGAATCTTTTTTACCCTGAATTTCAGCAATGATATTGGGGTTTGTAGTATCACCTTTTGATTCGGCGGTCATGTTGATTTTAGCCGTAACTTTTTGCTTCTTTAATGTCTTCTCCAACTCATCTGCAGATCTTACACCAATTGATAAAGCCGGAATTTTAACTTTATCATCAGGTTCGTAGTAAATCATCTTGGCATGAGGAGTATCATCATTGGCTGTTGTCAATGATCTTATGATTAATGCTTTTGCACCTGTTTTAGCAATTACTGAAGCGGAAATTAGTTTTGATTTTGCGGCCTGTAAATAGGAATCACTTGTATTAATAATTTTCGGATCCATAGGAACATTCACAAAAACTATTTTATCTTTTAACTGGCCTATTGACATGGCATTCAGCTCTGATGTGGAATTGATTAAAACGATTTCGCCCACAAGATCTTTTCCGCCTGTTCCTTCAGAATTTCCGAAAGAAAGCATTCTGATGCTTTTCCAATCTCCATTTCCGGATTTGATTTGTAAAGATTCTTTTCCTCTGATCCAGACTGGTGCTTTGGCTTCCTGTCTCCAGATCATATTAATCCCGATTTCTTTGAACTTTTTTTCTGCCCATTCTACGGCTTTTGCATATCCGGGAGTTGCACTGAAGCGTGGGCCTATGCCTTTGGTAAGTTCCCCGAGATTATCATAAGCAGTGCCGTTGGTCATAATTTCATCTGAAATTTTTCGGAATTCATCATGATAGTTAAATCTGGCAATAGTCCCTTTTTTTGCCGGGTTTTTTTGTGGCTTTTTTTGAGAAAATAAAAATCCACTCAAAAAGAGTGGAAGTATAATGAATATTTTTTTCATTTATTATTTACTTATCTTTTCCGTTGATAAAAGTAGGGAAAAAATAGGAATTTATTAAGGTTTCATATCGTACATTAAAAGAGCTGTAATTAATTTTGGCTCAATAAATGTACATTTTGGAGGCATGCTTAATTTCAGGTCTGAAATTTTAATCATATCATTAAAACTTACAGGATAAATTCCGAAACCAACCTTACCTTCACCATTGTCTACTTTTTCTTTTAAAAGATTGATTCCATTAATGTTTGACGTTCCTTTTACGTAAGAGATGAGTTCAGAGCTGTCAGGATCTTCAATTTTCAGAATATTTTTGAAAATATACTTATCTAAAAGATGGTGATCCAGATTATCCAGAGACATTTCTTTGGAGCGAAGATCGTGCTTCACGTGAAGAGAATAGAACTTCCCATCCATATACATTGAAATATGGAATTTTTGAGAAGGGTAGTATGATGCTTCTCCTTTTTCG
Source organism: Chryseobacterium candidae (assembly GCF_004916905.1). GTDB lineage: Bacteria > Bacteroidota > Bacteroidia > Flavobacteriales > Weeksellaceae > Chryseobacterium > Chryseobacterium candidae. Next base: position 216,878 of record NZ_SDLV01000010.1, on the reverse strand, counting down.
TGAATCAGGAAATATTTCTCAAGTTCTTTCAGGAAATCTGCCGGAGAAATACCATTCAGATCATGTAAGATTCTGTTGTAATCATGAATCTTTATCGACTGGTTGGAAACAATGAAACTATATACAAAGTTGTAAAGCTCTGTACCATTATGTTTTTTGTTTTTCTCCTTATGATGTTTGGCATTCATTGCTGTAGAACCAATTCTATGGTGTCCGTCAGCAATATAAAATGAATCAATCTGATCAATAACTTCTTTAAACTGCTGTAGCTTCAGACGATTGTCTATTCTCCAGATTTTATGTCTGATCCCCATAGAATCCACATGATTGAAGATAGGAACATTTTTTTCCTCATGGTTCATCAGCAATTCAATTTTTGAATTGGCAGGGTAGGTAAGAAGTACAGGTTCTGCCTGCAGGTTTACTTTTTCAAGGTAGTGAGCCAGTTTTTCCTTTTTCTGAGGGATGGTACTTTCATGTCTTTTGATTTTTCCATTCCAGAAATCTTCAATACTTGCCAACCCCAGAAGTCCTCTGAACATCTGTTTGTTGGGGTAGATCTGCTCATAAAGATAGTAAGACGAATTGTCCTGGACCAATTTCTTTTCTTCCAGAAGTTCTTCAAAGGTAGAACGGATCTTTCGAAGGTTTCGGTCAATATCTTTGGATTTACTTACAACATAAGGTTTAATCATATTGATGTAAGTATTTTCAACTTGAGCCTTCTCTGCGATCTCTTCCTGGGTGAAATTATCCAGTGGATGGGTAGGGAAAGTACTCTCAAAGTCTCTATGAGGTCTTATTCCACGGAAAGGTTTAAAAACAGGCATATTTATCTTATAGTTTCTTTTTGTAGCTTAATAATTTGTTCTGCAAGTTCGATACCGATTTTCTCTTGCGCATCCACTGTATTGCCTCCTACATGAGGTGAAAGTGATAATGCAGGGTTCATCAGCAGCGGTAGTTCAGGGTTCGGTTCATTTTCAAAAACATCCAATGCTGCTCCTGCTACTTTTCCTGATTCGATATAATCGATAAGGGTCACTTCATTGATGACACCTCCTCTTGCAGTATTTACAATATAGACACCATCTTTCATTTTTTCAAACTGAGGGGTATCTATAATATACTCATTTGTTTTCGGCGTATTGATACTGATGAAATCCGCCTCTTTAAGGAATGCATCCATATCATTGGTGGAGGTGATTTCAAAGTTCACAGACTGTCCGTCGAAGAAGTTCAGCGTAAGAACTTCTGTTTTCGGGCTTCTGGTCAGAACGGTTACTTTCATTCCCAAAGCAATTCCTATTTTTACAACTTCCTGACCAATACTTCCAAAACCGATAACTCCTAATGTTTTTCCTGAAAGTTCATAGGCATTGCTGAATGACTTTTTCATGGCGTTGAAGTGAGTTTCTCCTTCCAGAGGCATTAGTCTGTTAGATTCGTGAAGGAATCTCGCCAGTGAAATAAAGTGGCCAAAAACCAGTTCTGCCACTGATTTTGAAGATGCTGTAGGTGTATTGATTACTTTGATACCTTTACTTTTGGCATATTCTACATCAATATTATCCATTCCGATACCGCCTCTTCCGATAATTTTAAGGCCGGGACACGCATCCATCAGATCCTGTCTTACTTTCGTTGCACTTCTTACCAGAAGAACATCCACATTATTATCGTTGATAAAATTAATAACGTGATCCTGAGCCACTCTATTGTCGAGAATTTCAATTCCTGCCTCTTTTAGAGTATTTTCTCCTGCTTTTGAAATTCCGTCGTTTGCTAAAACTTTCATGAGTATTTTATTGATGTTAGATTGAAGGTGTCAGAAGTTAGATTTTGAGGTCTGTTATCCGACATCTTTTGTCTGATATCCTTTTATTTTTCGGTCGCCTAATATAAGTTATTTTATTGACTTCATTACATCCACCAAAACCTGTACGCTTTCGATAGGTAAAGCATTGTATAAACTAGCTCTGTATCCGCCCAGGCTTCTGTGTCCGTTCAATCCGCTGATCCCGGCTGCTTTCCATGCGTTGTCAAATTCCTCTTTCCTGCTTTCGTCTGTAATTTTGAAAGAAACATTCATGAGTGAACGGTCTTCTTTTACGCAGAAAGTTTCGAAAAACGGGTTGCTGTCAATCTCGTTATATAAAAGTTGTGCTTTAGCTTCATTTCTTTGTTCCGCAGCAGCAATTCCTCCATTTCTTTCAAGATATTGAAGGGTAAGTAAAGAAGCATATACAGGGAAAACCGGTGGAGTATTGTACATAGATTCTTTAGCAATGTGCTGGGAATAATCCAGAATAGAAAACATATTTTCTCTTCCTGTTTTACCAAGAATTTCTTTTTTGATAACTACAAGAGTAACTCCTGCAGGCCCCATGTTTTTTTGAGCACCGGCGTAGATCAGGTCAAACTTGGAAAAATCCAGCTGTCTTGAGAAAATATCAGAACTCATATCGCATACCATCAGGGTATCCACTTCAGGGAAAGATTTCATTTGAGTTCCGTAGATGGTATTGTTGGAAGTACAGTGGAAATAATCATATTCTGCACCTACCGTATAGTCTTTAGGAATAAAAGAATAGTTTTCTTCTTTTGAAGAACCTACCACATCTACTGTTCCTACTTTTTTTGCTTCTTTGATGGCTCCGGCTGCCCATGTTCCCGTATCCAGGTAAGCTGCTTTTCCGCCTACTTTCATCAGGTTGTAAGGAACCATTGCAAACTGAAGGCTGGCACCACCCCCTAAATAAAGTACTTCATAATCATCACCAAGATTCATCAATCTTTTTACAATGGCACGCGCTTCGTCCATTACCGCAACGAAATCCTTGCTTCTGTGAGAAATTTCAAGAAGAGACAATCCGATATCGTTAAAATCCAGGATAGCCTTTGCTGATTTTTCAAATACCTCTTGTGGTAAAATACATGGTCCTGCGCTGAAGTTGTGCTTTTTGTTCATATTTTATTTTTTTTGATGCTTCAGGGTTTTAAATCCCCTTTGCTTTATTTTGATTTATTGGATTTTGGGTCAAAAAAACCGCCTCACGGAAATGAGACGGAATTTTTTATTCGCCGTGTAAGAATGCTTTTTTATTAAGAAGAGCTTCTTCAGATTCTACGTGATCCTCATCAGGCACACAGCAGTCTACAGGACATACCGCTGCACACTGAGGCTCTTCGTGGAATCCTTTACATTCTGTACATTTATCTGTTACAATGAAGTATACATCATCACTTACGGGTTCCTGTGGTGAATTGGCGTCTACAGTAAGTCCGGACGGCAGAGTAATTGTACCTTGAAGAGCCGTACCGTCAGAAGCTTTCCAATCTACAGCTCCTTCATATATTGCATTGTTTGGGCATTCTGGTTCACAAGCCCCGCAGTTAATGCATTCATCAGTTATTTTAATAGCCATCGCTAATTTTTTTTAAATTTGCACAAAATTACAAAATTTTACCCAATTTTAAAGTAATTATGAATACCGAAAATCAAGTTTTAGGACTTATTAAATTAAGTGATTATATAAAAGCGTTTTTAGCGAAGAAACCGGAAGATCACAATGAAGATGATTCTGATATTGAATTATTGTTAAAAAAATCAGAAATAGAGAATCCGTGGTTTACCATTGATAATCAGAAATTTGCTTTACAGCAATGGACAGATCTTCTCACTGAAGAAAACATTAAGAACTGGCTTGGAAATTATTCAATCTCAAAAATTTCAAAAAGAGTTGGACTTATTCTGGCGGGAAATATTCCTTTGGTTGGCTTTCATGACGTGCTTTCTGTTATCTTGAGCAATCATATCCCTGTCATTAAATTATCTTCAAAGGATAAGTATATGATTCCGTTTTTATTAAAGAAGTGGAATGAGCTTTCCAATGGAAATGTAGCTTTTGAATTTGTTGAAAAATTGGAGAATTTTGATGCAGTTATTGCTACGGGAAGTAATAATACAGCGAGATATCTGGAATATTATTTCAAGAATCATTTAAGTATTATCCGTAAAAACAGAACCTCTGTTGCGGTTTTGAAAGGTGATGAAACGGATGAGGAACTGCAGCTTCTGGCGAAAGATATTTTCCAGTATTTTGGATTAGGATGCAGAAATGTGACGAGAATTTTCATTCCGCAGGATTTTGTGATAGACAGATTGTTTGAAAATTTCTTAGGATACCAGGATATTATCAACCATAATAAATATGCCAACAATTATGATTATAACAGAGCGGTTTATCTTTTAAATCAGGATAAGTTCTGGGATAACAATTTTGTCATGCTGAAAGAGGATGATAAGCTGTTCAGTCCGCTTTCTGTAATCAATTTCAGCAGATATGAATCATTAGATGATGTGAAAAACTTTATTGCAGAAAATGAAGAAAATATTCAGTGTGTAGTGGCAAAAGAGGAATTGAAAATGAATGCCATTCCTTTTGGTGAAGCACAAAATCCGGGACTTGATACGTATGCAGATAATGTAGATACAATGAAATTTTTAGAACTGGTCTGATTTTCGTATCTTCCATCACTTATTTCACCAGAACAAAATGAATACTATGAAAAAATTATTGCTGGGACTTGCTCTTGTGGGCGGGCAGTTGATTTTTGCACAGAAAGTCGCCGGAGCAAAGGTTGAAAACGGACCCAAAAAAGAGCAGCAGGCTAGTATCAGTAAGGAAAATATCAGTTTGTATAATGATAACTTTCTTAAGTTTATTGATGCTTTACAGGCATCTGACCGAAAGACTATTGATGGGCTGCTTTCTGAGAAAGTGAAGGAAATTGTGACGGATAATGTTCTTAAAAAAGTTAAAGATGGCATTGATCCCAATAAAAAGCTTGAAATCTTAAAGGCAGGATATTATAAAACGATGGATGGTTTGAATCATCCAAGTATTAAATATAAATATTCAGGAGAATCTTCTTCGAAAGAAGCTATAACGGCTGTATTTGAAGATGATGGAAAGATTTTGGGTGTATTGCCGGCAAAATAAACTTATTTTCGATTAAATAAAAAAATATTAACTATGATGACAGATGTTTTAGTCGCTCATTCTTCGGATGTGGAGAAAGCGAATTTTTACAAGAAGACGTATCTGCATGTTGCATTATCGATTCTTGCATTTATTGGAGTTGAAACCATATTATTAAAAACTGTTCCGAAAGAAATCATTTTCATGATGTTCGAACAAAAATATATCTGGTTACTAATTATCGGGGTTTTCTGGCTGGCTTCTGTTTTATCCTCCAAATGGTCTCTTTCACAAAGTAAATCTACCCAATATATGGGATTAGGATTTTACATTTTACTAGAGGCAATTATTTTCATGCCACTGCTTTTTATTGCGACTAATATTGAAGGAGGAGCTAATCTAATTTTCCAGGCTGCTACTTTAACGATTGCAATGTTTGCAGGTATTTCTGCAGTAGCATTCACTTCTAAAAGAGATTTTTCTTTTTTAAGAAATATCATTGTAATCGGTGGATTTATTTCTATCGGACTTATTGTAGGAGGGATGATCTTCGGTTTTAACCTTGGATTGTGGTTCTCTGTTGGAATGGTAATTTTGGCTTCAGCTACTATTTTATATCAGACAAGTAAATTGAAAGATTCGTATGGAACGAACCAATATGTAGGAGCGGCATTACAGCTTTTTGCTTCCATTATGCTTTTATTCTGGTATATTCTAAGTATTCTGATGAACAGAAGAAACTAATAGGAGCTGTCTCTTATTTTTTAAAATTATATTCCTGGTGATATTATCACCAGGATTTTAATTGGTTATTCTTTTGAAATTTTCATGCAACTTCCAGCTTCATGTGACTGGTTAAGGTCTTCTGAAGTACATTTTACAGTTGTAAATAAAGATTCTAAAGAATAGAAAAAAGTATAGTAATGAGGAAAACCTCAGAGGTATCGTATATTGTGTTTTTTATCATCTATTGATTAGGAAAAATCGCAGGATCTTATTTGTCGATTGATCCTAAAACCTTTTGTGCAAATGAGTTCAAAGCATCTTTCTCGCTCATTCCGTTCTGTACGTTGGCGTGAACTTCCAAAGCTCCGCAGATGTTGGTAATCAACTCTCCTGCAACATTCAGATCTTCTTCACTTGTTCCTCTGAACTCGCAGAAACTTTCCAGTACTTCTAATGTTTTTTCAAGGTTTTCAGGAGTCTGATTCTGATAAAACTGTCTGATTACGGGTAATTTCATTATGCTAATTCGTTAAATAGGTTAATTAAACTTTCTGCCTGGTTAGATTGAACCTGATTAACCAGTTCTCCGTTTTTAAAGATGGCGAAAGTAGGTAAGTTATCTACTTTTGCTAATTTTCTGCTTTCAGGAAGCTTTTCAGCATCTACATACAAAAATGGAATAGAATCATTTTCAGAAGCTAATTTTTTGAATTTCGGCTTCATTATTCTGCAGTTTCCACACCATGTTGCGCCATATTGAACAACTACTTTTTCGTTGTCATTAACTATATTCTGTAATGTATCTTCGGTTAATTCTGTGTACATAAGTTTATTTTTTAAAAAATAAACAATGTAACAATCTAAAAAATTGACCAATCTAACAATTCAAGAAATGACTTTTCAAATTGTTATACTGTTAGATTGTTACATTGTTATATTTAAATTAAGATATTAATTTTTTGCTAAGTATTCTGCAGTAGAAGTTCTGTCTGCTTTCATAGCATCTTTTCCTTCTTCCCAGTTTGCAGGACATACTTCACCGTGCTTTTGTACGTGAGTGTAAGCGTCAATTAATCTTAAGAATTCTTTTACGTTTCTTCCCAGAGGCATATCGTTTACCGCTTCGTGGAAAATTTTTCCAGTTTCGTCAATAAGGTAAGTTGCTCTGTACGTTACGTTAGAACCTGTGAAAACTTCGTTTCCATCTTCATCATATTCAAAATCCTGATCAACAATTCCTAATGTGTTAGCCAATTGTCTGTGAGTATCAGCTAAAAGCGGGTAAGTTACTCCTTCAATTCCTCCGTTATCTTTTGGTGTGTTCAACCAAGCGAAGTGTACTTCGTTAGTATCACAAGATGCACCGATTACTTTAGTGTTTCTTTTTTCAAACTCACCTAAAGCCTCCTGAAAAGCGTGAAGCTCAGTAGGGCATACGAAAGTGAAATCTTTAGGGTACCAGAATAAAAGAACTTTTTGCTGGTTGTTTACTGCTTCATCAAGGATGTTGATTCTTAAATCGTCACCCATCTCAGACATTGCGTCAATTGTTAAGTTTGGGAATTTTTTTCCTACTAAAGACATAATTTTTCTGTTTTTATATTTAAATTTCTTGTGCAAATATACAAAAGATTCATCTATCGAACAAACTGAAATCGATAAATAAAATCTATAATTGTTTTTGGTATACTGTTAAATAAAAAAGCCCTGTTTATAAGGGCTTTTTGTTTATTTTAATAACCAAATATTTCAGTTAAATTAAGTTTTTTTACTTCACCTAATTTCTTCATATCTTCCTCGTTCACTTTGTCTTGGGAAGCGACAATACAATATGTGTAATTCTTATTTTTCATTTCCTTGTCGTGGAAAGAATTGATGTCTGTAAAAGACAATTTTGGTGCCTGTTCATAGACATTCTTTCTCATATCAAAGTTGTTTCCAAGCTTTTGAGATTTCAGATAAGAGAAGATGATTCCGTCCTGTGTGATTCTTTCAGAAGCAATAGATTTTTTCAATCCGCTTTTCGCGGTTTCAAATAACTGTTCAGATTTCGGAAGGGTAGTCAAAAGCTCATTCATAGCCGTTGTAGACTCATTGAATTTATCTGCCTGTGTTCCTACATAAGCCATTACCATATCCTTATCTGTTTTCTTGCTAGGAAGTGCAAAATTGGAATACGTAGAATAAGCCAGTGCTTTTGATTCTCTGATCGTTTGGAAAACAATAGATCCCATGCCGCCTCCGAAATAGTTGTTGAATAAACTTACTGTTGGAGTCGTAGAAGGATTATACTGGTCAGAATTTCTTACCCAGAACACTTCAGCCTGTACCATATCATAATGAGCAAATAATACTTTGTTCTTATCAGTTGGAATCTGAGCGAAAGTTTTAGACTTAGGGAGATCTTTTAAACTTGCAGGAAGTTTGTGGACAGGTTTCAAAGATGCTACCACTTCATTTCCTGATTTTGGTCCGTAATACAATACTTTATGCTTGAAATTAAATAAATCATGAAGAACATTAATCAGATCTTCTGCTTTTAAAGCATCAAGTTCAGCATCGCTCAGTACATTGTTGAAAGGATTCTGTGCACCATATTGAGCGTAGCTTCTCAATCCGGCCATAATGGTTCCTTTATTTTGTTTAGCGTTGGCTCTGGCCTTCTTCAGCCTTGTTTTGTAAGCATCCAGAGCTCCCTGGTCTGCCTGACAGTTTTTAATCAGATCTTCAAATAAAGCAATTGTTTTATCGAAGTTTTCATTTAAGCCTTCCAGAGATACATACGTTTCTTCATTTCCGGCTCCTACATTGAAACTTGAAGCAAGTTTATAAAATTCTTTACTGATTACCTCGGAAGATTTGTCTTTCGTTCCTAAGTACTGAAGATATTCAGCTGCCAATGGAAGAATTTTGTTGTTCCATTTTCCGGAATCAAAGTGGTAATACATTCTGAACAAAGCGTTGTCTGTGTTTTTTACAGAAAGTACATCCACATCAGCTAATTTATTTTTGGCAATGTCTTTGTCATAGTTCAACCATACCGGAGCGATAGGATTTTCAGGCATCTCGTCAATCTTCTTAAGGAAAGGAGACTGGTCTTCTCTGTTAACAGAAACCGGAGTAATTGTTGGTTTATCAACTTTTACAATGCTCTTGTCTTCTCCTTTTCTTTTGTAAACAGCAACGTAGTTATTGTTCTGAAGATATTTGGATACGAAATCCATGATATCTTTCTTGGTAAGTTTTGAAATTTCGTCAACATATTCCAACGATGCTTTGTGGTCAACATCCGAAGTAAATTCATCCATCAGAATACTTGCTCTTGACGAATATTTTTCATCTTTCTGAATAATACCTTTCTTTTCGTTGTTAACAATAGATTGAATCAGATCATCAGAAAACTCTCCTTTTCTTAACTTATCCACTTCCTGAAGAAGAAGATTCTTTACTTCATCCAGAGACTGTCCTTCGGTCGGTTTTCCTTGTAAAAGTAAAACGGAATAATCTTTTAACGCATAAGATCCGGCGTAAGCACCCAGTAATTTCTGTTTTTTTACCAGATCAAGATCAATTAATCCTGCTTGTCCGTTGGTAAGCATATTTCCGACAAGATTCAGCATTCTTGCATCTTTGGTAGAAGCTCCCGGAAATCTGAACCCAAGCATTACGTTTTCAGGATTCGGTCCCACCACTTCTTTTACAATCGGAGCAGTAATCGGTTTTTCCTGTCCCACTTTATATTCAGGAATGGCTTTAGGCTTCATATAAGAGAAAGCCTTATCAATCTTTGCAATTACTTCATCCGGATTAAAATCTCCGGACATAATGATTCCCATGTTATTAGGGACATAATAATTGTTATAATATTCTCTGATAGCGTGCAGAGAAGGGTTTTTCAGGTGTTCAATCGTTCCGATGGTGGTTTGCTTACCATAATTGTTGTTAGGGAAAAGATTGGCGAACATGGTGTCGAAAACCTTATCTCCGTCATCATCAAGTGATCTGTTTTTTTCTTCATATACAGCTTCAAGTTCCGTGTGGAAGAGCCTTAAAACCGGTTCTCTGAATCTTTCAGCCTGTACAGCAAGGAATTTGTCAAGAACATTTGCAGGCACATCTTCTGTGTACACTGTCTGTTCAAAAGAAGTGAAGGCGTTAGTTCCATCAGCTCCCATCCCGGCCATCATTTTATCATATTCATTTGCGATTGCAAATTTTGCTGCCTCTCCGGAAACTCTGTCAATTTCTTTATAGATTTCTTTTCTTTTAGCCTCATCCTTGGTCTGATTGTACTTTTCGTAAAGAGCATCAATCTGATCCAGCAGAGGTTTTTCTTTTGCCCAGTCTTTAGATCCGAACTGGTTTGTTCCTTTAAAAAGCATATGCTCCAGATAATGGGCAAGACCAGTATGATCTGCAGGATCGGTTTTACTTCCCGCTTTTGTTGCGATATACGTTTGGATTCTCGGATCCTTATTGGTAGGGCTTAAAATAACCGTTAGTCCGTTTTTCAAAGTGTAGTACCTTGCAGAAGTAGGGTCATTGGTTACGTATTTGTACTTGTAGCCATTGGAAGTAGCTTCTTTCCACTGAAAATCCTGGCCAAAAGCATATCCTGCAAAACTTGCAGCGGCAATACTTGTAACGATGGTTAGTTTTTTTAACAGATTCATTGCTGTCGTGTTTATTTTGGATTATTAATTTGTTAATTGAATTTTTCCAATAAGTCTTTAATTCGTTTCATTGCTTCTCTTAAATCTTCTTCAGAGGCGGCATAAGAGAATCTGATGCATTCCGGGCTTCCGAAAGAGAATCCGCCTACACACCCAACGTGAGCATTTTCCAGAAGGAACATGGCAAAGTCGTCAGAATCTTTAATTTCTGTTCCATCAAGGGTTTTTCCGATGTAGTACGAAATATCCGGGAAGAAATAGAAAGCTGCCTTGGGAAGCACTACTTTGAATCCTGGGATTTCTTTGATCAGTTCATAGACAAGATCTCTTCTTTTTTTGAAAGCATCAATCATATATCTGTATTCGGAAGGATCTGTTTTCAATGCAACGATAGAAGCTCTCTGTGCTACTGTATTAGCACCGCTGGTCATCTGCCCCTGAACTTTTTCACAAGCTTTTGCCAGCCATTCAGGACATGCAGAATACCCAATTCTCCATCCGGTCATAGCAAATGCTTTTGACATTCCGTTGATTACGGCCGTTTGTTCATAGACTTCAGGAAACTGTGCAATTGAAGTGGTATTCGTTTCATAATTGATGTATTCATAAATTTCGTCAGAAATTATCGTTATCTGAGGATACTTGGCAATTACTTTGGCGATAGATTTTAATTCGTCATAAGTATAATATCCTCCTGACGGATTGCACGGTGAGCTGAAAAGTATTGCTTTGGTCTTCTCTGTAATAGCTTCTTCAATTTGTTCTGCTGTCACTTTGAAATCGGTAACATAAGATGTAGAAAGCATTACAGAAGTTCCACCCATCATTTTTACCATTTCATCATAGCTTACCCAGTAAGGTGCAGGAAGAAGAACTTCATCACCATCATTGATAATAGCTGCCAGAACATTGATAATTGCCTGTTTAGCTCCATTGGAAACACAAATCTGGGTAGATTTGTATTCCAGGTTATTATCTCTTTTTAATTTATATGCAATAGCCTCACGCAGTTCCGGAAATCCTGGAACAGGAGAGTAGTGGCTGTAATTTTGATTGATGGCATCGAATGCTGCCTGTTTGATATTGTCCGGAACATCGAAATCCGGTTCACCAAGAGTTAAGCTGATCACATCTATTCCGCTTGCTTTCATTTCTCTGGCTTTGTTAGACATTACAAATGTCTGGGAGTATCCTAATCTTTTTACTCTATCTGAAAGTTTATCCATTGTATTTTTTTGAATTTGAACAAATATATAATAAAAACGTGGTGTGGAGGTAATAAAAATAAGGGTGTTTTAAAGATTTTTATCAGTTTTTTGTCAAATCATATATTGGATTATAAAAATGTTTTATTTTGAAGTAAGAGATTGAATTTAATACTATTTTAGCTCAAAAAACGTAATTCAAAATAAATTATTGTAGGGAATAATTTTGCAGCTTAGCGTTTGTATCTTTAAACAATCTAACATCAGTTCTATGAAATATTCTGTTTTTTTATTGCTCATTTCATGTTCTTTTTTCTCTCAAAAACATTCAAAAGATGATGAAGTGAAAAAATATGTGAGTCAGGTGAATCAAGATTCTCTAAAATCTTATATCCGGAAAATGGTAAGTTTTGGAACAAGGCATACGTTAAGCTCTACAAATGATCCTGAACAGGGAATAGGAGCGGCCAGAAAATGGGTGATCGGAAAATTCAACGATTATGCAAAAAATTCCGGTGGCAGAATGGAAGTATATCTTCAGCAGGAAGATATTCAGCCTGATGGAAAACGAATAGACAACGTAGTAAATCTTGGAAATGCTGTTGCTTTTCTGAAAGGAACAGATCCGAACGACAAAAGGATTTTTCTCATCGGAGGACATCTGGATTCAAGAGTGAGCGATGTGATGAACAGAACTTCCTCTGCGCCTGGTGCCAATGATGACGGAAGTGGAGTAAGTGCTGTGATAGAATCTGCCAGAATACTGAGTACATCTTCATTTCCGGCATCTATTATTTTTGTGGCTTTTTCCGGAGAAGAGCAATCGTTATTGGGATCTAAGCAGCTGGCAGAAAAAATGAAAAAAGAAAATTTACAGCTGGAAGCGGTTCTGAACAATGATATGATCGGCAATCCCAAAGAAGGAGAAACCGGAGAGGTCAATACCCGGATTCTTCGTGTATTCAGTGAAGGGCTGCCTTACAAAGACCTCGATAAAAAAGCAATGACGATCAGGAATCTGGGATTTGAAAACGACAGTGAATCCAGACAGCTGGCACGTTATATCAAAGAAATTACAGAACAATATGTCAAAGGATTGGAGATAAAGCTGATCTACAGAAATGACAGGTTTTTGCGTGGAGGAGACCACACAAGTTTCGTGAATAACGGATTTCCTTCTGTAAGACTGACTGAATATTATGAAAACTACGACCATCAGCATCAGGATATAAGAACAGAAAACAATAAGCAGTATGGTGACCTTCCTGAATTTATAGATTTTAAATACCTGAAAAAGAATGTTGCAGCCAATATTGCAGTCCTTGCCAATCTTGCAAAATCTCCTTCAAAACCGGAGAAAGTTGAAATGGATGTGAAAGAGCTGACCAACTCAACAACTTTACATTGGGAAAAACCGAAATCCGGAACTCCGGCAGGATATTATGTGCTGGCAAGGGAAACGGGCAGTGCGGTATGGCAGAAAAGAATATTTACAACAGGACTTTCTGTAAAGCTTCCGCTTTCAAAAGACAATTACATTTTTGCTGTACAGAGTGTGAGTCCGTCAGGAAACCTGAGTGTGCCTGTAATTCCGGGTATTGCAAAGTAATGGATTTTGATAAAAACCAGAATTTACAGTTGCATCAGGAAAAGTAGATTTGAATACAAGAGAAATAAAACTTATTTTTGCGCTTTATAATAATTCACATGTCTGCATCGTTACTATTAAAATATTTCCCGGATCTTACTGAAAAACAGAAAGAGCAGTTCTCAAAACTGGAAAATCTGTACAATGAATGGAATGAAAAGATCAATGTAATTTCCAGAAAAGATATGGAATCGCTGTATGAAAAGCATATTCTGCACTCTTTGGGAATTGCAAAAGTGATGGAATTTGCACCGGGAACCAAAGTATTGGATATCGGAACCGGAGGCGGTTTTCCTGGGATTCCTCTGGCTATTCTGTTTCCTGAGGTAGAATTTACTCTGATTGATTCTATCGGTAAGAAAATCAGTGTAGTACAGGCTGTATCGGAAGGAGTAGGATTAACCAATGTAACGGCTATCCATGGAAGAGCAGAAAAGCTGAAAGAAAAATTCCATTTTGTTGTCAGCAGAGCGGTAACCCAAATGCCTGAATTTTTAAGATGGCTGAAAGGAAAGTTTGAAAAAGAACAGTTTAACCCTAAACATAACGGAATTTTATATTTAAAAGGAGGTGATCTTGCAGAAGAGCTTGCCGGACTTAAATGTGAAATTTTCAATCTCAAACACTATTTTGATGAAGAATTTTTTGATACCAAGAAAGTAGTTTATGTATCAAAAGGTAATTTTAATTCCTGATTTTTATGTAAATAAGGAATAATTTTTGCTAATATTTGTTAATAATCAGAAAAGTAAAGGTTATGAAAAAACTTTTAAATATTGGATTTTCAGTATTCGTGTTGAGCGTGCTTCTGGTTTCGTGTAATGATGACGATTATCATACCATTGAATCTATTGATAAAATCAAAATAGACAGTGTAAAGATTGTTCATGATACCATGAGTGTTTTTTCGATACAAAGCATCAAAACGTATTCCACGTATCCGTCTCATTGTGAGGGTTTTTATGGATATGATTATATTTATAATACCAGTCTGGAAAGAACAGTTACTTCCTATAAATACATTACCGACGGACCTTGTACACAGGGCAAATATGTAGGAGTAAATCAGATTAACTTCAGCCCGCAAAGAAAAGGGACTTATACTTTTAAATTCTGGAGTGGAGGCAACAACTGGATTACCAAAACAATTGTAGTGGAATAATGAGATTGACTTTTGTATTATGTATATTGGCTATTCAGGCTGTATCCGGACAGAAAATTTTCTGGGAGGAAGGCAGAAAGCTAACCTGGGATAACTTTAAAAGTCCGGTTAACAAGAAAAAGAATCCTGATGTGGCAGCATACACCCATTGTGGCTGGGAGTTTTATTCTGTAAAATCTTCCGATCCCAAAGCACCGGTTACCATTACTATTAAGACGCTTTTTCACGAAGATAAATCATGGAAAGATGTCAAAAGAATGGATGATTATATTCTCCTCCATGAGCAGAAGCATTTTGATATTGCAGAATTATTTGTGAGAAAATTCCGAAAAGCAGTCGCTGAAAAAATTAAAAATTCCGGAGACTACAACAAATATTTCAAAGCAATTTATAACGGGATATCCGTTGATTATAAAAACTTTCAGATGGCGTATGACAGAGAAACCCGTCACGGACTCGATAAAGAAAAGCAAACCGAATATAATCATTCAATTTCTGAACAACTCGACAACTTAAAAAGCTACCAAACCCTTTGAAATTCCTCAATAAGATCATCCACGAACTGCTGGCACAAAACACTGACCTTTCTGCGTTTAATATCATTCTGCCCGGAAAACGTCCTATCGTTTTTATCAGACAGATCCTGGAAGAAAATAATTATTCAGGGTTTCTTCCCAACTTTTTTACGATTGAGGAACTCATCAACACAATTGCCGATCAACAGACGATTCAGGGGATTCCGCTGTGGCTTTTCTCTTTTGATGTGTACCGAAGCCTGAATCTTATTCCAAGAGATGATTTTTCAGATTTCCTGAAATGGTTTCCCACCTTACAGAAAGACTGGGATGATATTCTCAAATTTTCAGATAGCGATCAGGCAGTTCTGCAGTATATGTTTGATGAGGAAAGAATCAAAGAATGGGCGCAGGACCTTGGAGAAGATGATGATGTCCCGAGAAAGAAGTTTCTTAATTTCTGGCAGAATATGAACGTTTTTCTCCCTGTTTTAAAAGAAAAACTACAGGAGAAAAACTGGGCAACTACCGGAATGATTCACGAGGCGGCTAAAGCCAGGATTGTAGACTTTGCTAAAAATACCAAAGAAGAATTTGTCTTTTGTGGTTTCAATGCCTTTACTCCGGTAGAGGAAAAGCTTGTAAGAAGCCTTTTGCAGTGGAATAAAGCTCAATGTTTCTTTCAGGCAGACCGCTATTACTTCAATGATGAAAGACAGGAGGCCGGAAAATTTCTCAGGAATCATAAAACCTGGAAAGAATTTGATGATGACAGAGCTTTTCAGTGGATAGAAGACGATTTTAATCAGCCTAAAAAAATTAAGGTGTACGAAGTGTCCGGAAATGTAACCCAGACCAAAGTATTACCTGAGATCTTTAAAGAGATCAATAATAAAACCTATTCCAATACGGCAGTGGTACTCCTTGATGAAAATCTTCTTCCTGCCAGTCTTGATGTGATGCATGATGTTGATAATTTGAATATTACAATGGGATTTCCGTTGAAAAATTTATCTTTCTCCAATGCCGTGAAACGTCTTTTCTACCTGCAGAAACAATTGGAGAAAAACAAACTGTCTTATTATTACAGAGATGTTTTCCCTATTCTGGAAGAACTGCCAAAATCTGTAGAAGATGAACAAATTATCAATGATTTTAAAGCTAAAATAGAAGAGAGAAATATTGTTTATATTTCCAGGAAACTTCTACATGAACTGCTGGGCGGCCTGTCTTACTACGGCCTTCTTCAAAAAGCAACAGGAACCAATGGTTATCTGGATATGCTTATTGGGTTCTGCCAGCAGGTAAAATGGCTTGAAATAGACGATATTCAGTATGAGAATGTCTCTCACTTTGAAAATGCATTCAGAATCATCAAAAACCAGCTGACTCCCTACAATATTGAGATCAAAATGGAAACGCTGGAAATTCTGATCAACCAGCATATCAACTCTGAAAGTATCGATTTTCAGGGAGAACCATTGAGAGGATTACAGATCATGGGATTACTGGAAACGCGTCTTTTGAACTTTGAAAACGTTATTCTGCTTTCTGTAAACGAAGGAAAACTTCCGCTTGGAAACTCTCAGAATACCTATATTCCTTTTGATATCCGAAGGTTCTTTGATCTTCATACTTTCCTGGAAAATGACAGCATTTATGCCTATCACTTTTACAGGCTGATTCAGGATGCGAAGAATGTACATTTGCTGTACAACGCATTAAGTTCAGGAGTAAATACCGGAGAAAAAAGCCGTTTCATTACACAGATAGAAATGGAAAGTTCTCATGACATTGAACATCTCATTATTGAAAATTCTTCGGAGCCTATTACTACCAAACCTATCGAAATTGCAAAGACACATATTGTGCAGCAGCGTCTTCAGAAATGGAAGGAAAAAGTATCAGCTTCCCACTTAACGAGTTATCTTTATAATCCGATCGATTTCTACCTTTCCAAGATTTTAAATACCTCGGAAACAGATGAAATTGAAGAAGAACTATCGATAAAAAATTATGGAAATCTGGTCCATTATTCACTTCAAGAAGTATATGAGGTATTGAAGGGTAAGGTTTTAAAGGAAAGTGATTTAAAGAGTTCAGTTAAAGCAATAGATGAATATATAAATACTGCCATTGAAAAGCTGAAACACCAGCCGGAATTTTATGAAAAAGGGATGAACTATATCCATAAAGCCATTGCCAAAAAAGTAATTGAAAACGTGTTAAATCATGATCTTGAGCTGATAAAACAAGGCAATAAACTGGAGATTATTGATATCGAAAGAAGATTTGAAAATATAGATTTTCCTCTGGAAGGAAATGATAAGATTTCTTTCTTCGGATTCATTGACCGGATTGATAAACTGAACGGTACTCTAAGAATTATTGATTATAAAACAGCGAAGATTAAAAATCTCAATGTAAAGATTGATCAGGATAATGCAGATAAATATTTTCATAACAGCGAAAGAAAACAGGCCCTTCAGCTTTGTATTTATCATTACGTTGTTCAGCACCTTCCTGAGTTTTGGGGGTTCCCGATTGAAACAGGAATCTGGAGTTTTGCAGACGCTAAAATGGGAATGGTTTCGTTACAGTTTGATAAAGGAAATATTGATGATGCCATGAAATCTGTCAAAAGTCTTATTCTTGAAATCCTGAATCCGGATATCAATTTTGTGGAAACCATAAAAACGTATTAAAAATAGCTGACATGCATTGGAAAACATGCCTGATCTGAAAAATGAGGGAATATTTTTTTAATTTATAGACTGAAATACATTTATTTACTTCGTAGAATAGTCCATTAAGCAGGTAACTTTTTGTGTATATTTACTACATATTAAAAACTTATAAAGTTTAAATCAGATACATTAAGCAGCACCAATGAAAAAGATCCTGATATTTTTAGCTATTGCTTTCTCTCTTATTATCAAATCTCAGCAAAAAAACGATTCCCTGAATATTGCGCTTCAGAATGTAACCAAGGATACCCAATTTGGTCTTGCTCTCAGTGGTGGCGGTGCAAAAGGGTTTGCCCATATCGGAATTCTGAAAATGATTGACTCATTGGGAATCAAAGTAGATTATATTACAGGAACCAGTATGGGAGGAATCCTGGGAGGTCTGTATGCAATGGGGTATAATGCTGACCAGCTGAAGAATACGATCTATAAAATGGACTGGAACAGGATTTTAAGTAATAAAATTCCTTATAATAAAGTCAATATCAGCGAGAAAGATGAATATGATAAGTATATTCTCGAATTTCCTGTTGTCAAAGGATTTCCTACTCTTCCGAGTTCTTATATTGAAGGACAGTACATGGGAGAAGTGCTTAATACGCTTACTTTCAATGCTAAACATATTAATGATTTCAGCAAACTGAGGATTCCTGTGCAGCTTACTTCTTCTGATATTGAAAACGGAGGCCTGGTGATGCAGAAAGAAGGATCATTACCGTTGGCAATTCGTTCCACACTGGCCATTCCTGCCGCTTTTGCTCCTGTCTATATTGATGGAAAACTTCTGGTAGATGGTGGTTTGGACCGTAATTACCCAGCTAATGAAGTTCGTGAGATGGGGGCAGATTTTGTGATTGGAGGCTATACCGGTTTCAGGCTTTTTACGAAAAAAGAGATTGAGAATCCGATGAAGATGATTTATCAGACTCATGCCATCCGTTCTGTGGAAGATTTTAAACATCAAAAAGAGCTCTCTAATATTCTCGTAGACTTTGTGGATCCATTGGGAGAAATTACCACAAAGGATTTTGCCAGATTCAGAAAGATTATCAAAATAGGAGAGACTGAAGCCAGAAAACACCTGCCTGAATTTGTAGCTCTGGCAGAGGCGCAGCGAAAAGCCGGAATCCAATATGAGCATAGGATGATTGAAGAGGTGAAACTGCCTACAACAAAATTTACTTTTAACGAAGAAGACGGAACGCCTATTACTGATGCGGCTGAAATTGAAGTACTGAAAAAGCAGATGGGACTTACGGAAGGGAAGTATTACGATGCAAAAACGGTTAATGAAGCCATAGACCGTGTATTCGGAATGCGCCAGTACGTTAAAGTGTACTATACCTACACGAATGTAAATGATGGTCTTGTGATGAATGTATTTGTGAAAAGAGCAAAAAAAGGAGCTTTTAAACTGGCACTGCACTATGATACAGAACAGTCTGTAGGAATTATCATCAATTATACGTACAGGAATATCCTGCTGAACAGATCAAGGTTTCTCGCAACAGTAGATGTTTCCGAACGTTTTAAAGCTAAACTTGCTTATCAGCAGTTTCTGGATAGCGGAGAGCGTCTATGGCTGGATCTGGAAGCCAAGATGGTTCACCTGAAAAGTAATGACCTGAACTTCAGGCTGTATGATATAAGTGAAGATGGTAGTGACCGTTTTCCTAACCATATGTATCGTAATATAACCGGAAAAATTGCTCTGAATTATAATATAACCCCCAATTCTTATCTGTCTCTGGGAACGGAATTCAGTACAGAAAGAATGTACAGCTTACTGGATAAAGTAGACCAGTCGAAAGTGGACAATTACAGTAAAAAGCTATATAACCACAGTAATTTCAATACTTTCCTGAAATTTGAACAGAACAATCTCAATAAAAGATATTTTACTACAAAAGGAAATCATCTTCAGGTGAGTACAAGATTTTATTACGGAGATCAGTATGAGCTTTATGACCTGAACACGGTTCAGCCTCTTCTGTATCTGATCCTTAACCCGAAAGAATCTTACTATTCCGAGCCTAAAAACCTTGTTTCATTCACATTAAATGAAAATTTTTTCTATCCGATCACAAGAAGGCTGACGGTAAAGGCTAACGTATTTTTGGGGACAAGTTTTGGATCAAAGAAAGAAGATCAGGTTCCCTATCTGTTTTTGAATCAAAAGTATAATCTGGGAGGCAGCGAATACAATTACGATCTGTTAAGCCCTGAATTTAATGGTCTTCGTCAGAAAGAGCTTCCGATGACTTCGGTGGCGAAGGCAGCCATTTCATTTCAGTACAGAATTATGAAAAAACTTTATATCACCCCTTCGTTCAGCTATGGAAAGGTAAGTGAAGAGTTTTCGCCTTTTAATGACAGTTTTGATATGTTTGGCTACGGATTGAATCTTGGTTACGAATCTCTTATCGGTCCTATTGGTTTAAATATTTCCCGAAACAGCCAGCTTGATTTCTCAAGAATCTATTTTAGTGTCGGATTTAAGTTTTAAGGGAATGTACCATCTATAATTAAATTACTGAAGCAAAAAGCACTTCATTGCTGAAGTGCCAAAAATTAACTTGAAATGAGATATGAAGAGTGATTGATTTTACAGTTTTATCTTTTTGCTGATAGTTTTTCCATTAGAAAGTGTGACTTGCACAAGATATACTCCTGATTCCAGGTTTCCGGATTCAAATACTGTTTTGTTAATTTCCTGCTGAACAATCAGAGCACCAGAAATACTGTAAATGCTAATGTTTTTAATACCATTCCCGGATTTAGCTATAATTTGTTGTCTGAGAGTATAAATATCAGTACTGTTTTCTGATGATACAGTTCCTCCAGCAACCTTGCTGAACTGAAGATTGTAATAAGGAGTAACAACTTCAAACGTATAGTTTTTGTTTTCCATATCCTGAATGTTGATTCCTCCGGTTTCACGATATTGTTTTTGCGAAATACTTTTGATCAGCGTTTTATTTTCATCAAAAATATGTACAACAGTAAGTTCTTCCTGATCTACTTTTAATTGTAAAACCGATTCATTCACAGATTGTACAATTTCGTTTTCGGCAACTTGCTGAGGCGTGTTTTTGATGTATGGAATTATTTTATTTTCATTGTTTTCTGATACTTTCAATAAATAGACTCCATCTTTTAGAGTGGATAAATTTTGATTGCTGGCCGTTCTGCTCTGAGCTTTTTCTTTATTGAAATCTGTAATTTCAACCAGCTGCATATTGCCCAGATCCGGTTTTATCTGTGAAGATAAAAGGGTAGATCTGTCAGAAGTTTTCTCTGCTGACTGTTTACCGAAAACTGATCCTGCAATCGCCCATTCATTAAAAAGTCCGCCACTTCTCAGCATATTGAATTTAGCATTGGAAGCTAAAGTGAATGGCAGAATTCCTCCCACATGCCCTAATGGTCCCCAGTAAAAAGAATCCAGTTTATATTTATTCAGATCCCACCATGGATAATAGCCACGCTGAACATCAATAGTTTTGGAGGTGTTTTCTGGTGGAATAGCTAAATCTATGGTAGAATGTCCCAGTGTCATAGGTGTTTTATTATACCAGTCGTAGACATCCTTAGGCTTCATACATAGTCTTAGTTTGTTATTAGGATTATTAGTAACATCATTAACAAAGCTGTTTGTAAAAAGCTTTCTCCATATAACAGGTCCCCATAGAAGTCCGCCATTATCCTGAACCACATGATAATTGTATTTGTCAAGATATTCAGCAGATATAACTTCTGAAATATCATTATTATACGTTTTATATCCTGTATTGTTGCAGGTATGAAGAACATTTGCCAGAAATGAAGTGAACGGATAAATATCTTTTTCCAGGACTCCTTTATTTAACGTTACTCCGGAAAAATCATAAGGCCCGTCCCCCATGTAAGCATATTTGAATTTTATTTGAGTGGGATTTGAAATACTTAATCTTTTTAGCGTAGACATAGCAGCGTGAGCACCTTGCGAATATCCGGCCAGGAAATACTCATCATAGCGTTTAATGTTCAGTTGGGCCAATACTTTATTCGCGGCCGTTATAAAATCTATGGTAGCTCCGGCTTCGGTGGCATAATCTACATAAGGGTGAGTTCCGTCTCCGGTTCCCATTCCTACGTAGTCGGGTGCCATCAAAATATAACCGTTGAGTACATAGGATAGCTCAACAACAAATCCAGCGGTTAATACTCCTTTCAAATTAGACGGGACATTATGCCTGCTGTCTGTAGTTCCGTGATCCGACACTACTGTTGAGAGTTTAAAGGGTACATTAGGATACATCAGCAATCCTGTTGCTTTTACAAGAACATTGTTTTCATTTTTGGTGTAATAAGTGATTTTGTATCCTTTCAGCCCAAGATTGAAGCTGTTCAGGTAGTTTGCAAATTCCGGAGTATTCTGATCACCAAGATTGTTGGCGATAAAATTGATGACTCCCTGAGGCGTTAAATCCAGTTTCTGTTCGGCACTTACAATATCACCAGCCTGCTGTGCAAAATAGAATGAAGCTGTAAGACTTAGTAAAAAAGTTGTGATTTTTTTCATATTGTTTGTTTTTGCGTGGTATTAAAGTAATAATTTTAATAAAACAACAAAAACTTTATAATATCAATAATTATTCACTGAATATCAATTCTCTAAAAAGTGAGTAAAATAAAAGAGTCTGACCATTGGCCAGACTCTCTATTTATATTTTTATCTTTTTAGAAAGCGTTGATTCCTGTAATATCCAATCCGGTGATTAGCAAGTGAACATCATGTGTTCCTTCATAAGTAATTACAGATTCCAGGTTTGCAGCATGTCTCATCATTGGGAATTCCCCCATGATTCCCATACCTCCAAGAATTTGTCTGGATTCTCTGGCTATTTCAATTGCCATATGTACGTTGTTACGTTTAGCCATAGAGATCTGAGCAGGAGTTGCTTTGTGGGCATTTTTAAGATTTCCCAGCTGAAGACATAATAACTGAGCTTTTGTAATCTCTGTCAGGAATTCGGCTAATTTTTTCTGCTGAAGCTGATAAGAACCGATTGGCTTTCCAAACTGTTTTCTTTCTTTAGAGTATTGAACAGCAGTACAGTAGCAGTCTATAGCAGCACCGATTACTCCCCATGAAATTCCGTATCTTGCAGAATTCAGACAAGATAAAGGTCCTTTCAGGCCTGTTACTCCCGGAAGCAGGTTTTCTTTCGGAACTTTTACGTTGTTAAATACCAGTTCTCCTGTTTTGGAAGCTCTCAGGCTCCATTTATTGTGGGTTTCAGGAGTGGTAAAACCTTCCATTCCTCTTTCAACGATTAATCCCTGTACTTTTCCTTCTTCATTTTTTGCCCATACTACTGCGATGTCGCATAAAGGAGAGTTGGTGATCCACATTTTAGCCCCGTTCAAAAGATAATGATCTCCCATATCTTTAAAATAAGTCTCCATAGAACCCGGATCAGAACCGTGGTTAGGCTCAGTCAATCCAAAAGATCCGATCATTTCTCCGGCAGCAAGCTTAGGAAGATATTTCTTTTTCTGTTCCTCAGAACCGAATTCGTTGATAGGAAACATCACCAATGAACTTTGTACCGAAGCAGCAGAACGTACTGCAGAATCTCCTCTTTCCAACTCCTGCATAATCAAACCATAAGAAATCTGGTCTAAACCTGAACCGCCATATTCAACCGGGATATAAGGTCCCAGCGCTCCGATTTTCCCCAATTCTCTCATAAGATTAGGAATATCTGTATGATTTTGAGCAGCCTGATCTATCTGTGGCATTACAAAACTTTCAACCCAGTCTCTTACAGATTGGCGGATTAGTTTATGTTCTTCAGTAAGCAAAGCATCAATTCCATAATAGTCAGGGATGCTTGTAAGAGGATAATATGACATGATTTTTTGATTTGGTTAAAAGTAACATTTTTCGTGGTGTCCTGAAAATTTTTTTAAAAACTTATCTTGGTATTGGTTTTCAGACAGATAATGATTTTTTACTTTATTTATTAAGATAAATTTGGTCTTTTATGACTCCTCATCATTAGAGATGGGGTACTGATTGGTAGAATTATGAACTTCAGTTTTAAATTTATACAGATAAGGTGCTTTATTGGCAGAACCATCATAGAGTTTTTCCATTCTGTCCAGAATATTTAAACTTAAAATTTTTCGCTGAAAATTATTTCTTCTGAATTTCTGGCCTAAGATAGTTTCATAAAGAGCCTGAAGGTCCTTCATGGTAAACTTTTCCGGAAGCAGATTGCTGGCCGCTACTTCTGTATTGATATTCATTCTCAGATATTCAAGACCTGTCTCTATAATTCTGTCGTGGTCGAATGCCATTTTGGGCAGTTTGCTGACCTCAAACCATTCACAGCTTTCATTAAATGCGTCAGGAAAAGTGTCAGCCAGCGAAAAATCAATTAGGCTGCAGTATCCTACTGTGACGAACCGCTGGAAAATCCAGTGATCTTCAGGAACGGTTATTCCTTTATTTTTAAGGAGAATCTGATGTACATTATTCTCTGTACGGTCTATTCTTCCAAAGGTGTGAAACTGTTTCAAAAATAATCCTTTAAGATGGGTTCTTTCAAATAAAACTCTTTCAGCTGCTTCTCTAAGGTCTTCGTCATTGAAAACAAAACCACCCGGAAGTGACCATAGATCCAGATCATGATATTTTAAAAGCAGAACTTTCAGAATATTATTATGAAAGCCGAATATAGTGCAGTCAACAGAAATATGCGCTACGAAATCTTTAGTGTCAATAAGCTCCTGTAGCGTTTCTTTACTTTTTGTGTCTTTGATTTTCATGGCAGTAAAAATAAAACTATTTTCTATTTGTGACAGTAAAATATATAAAACTAATCACAAAAAGCAGAATTACAGAAGATAAGATGTATAAAGGGTAGTAGTTTAATAATTGTTTTTCAAATAAAATTGCCATAATAATAGAACTGACGGAGCTGCCCAGAGAAGAAAAAATGACAATAAGCGAAGTGAAAAGATTAATTTTATCTTTATCCACCTGCGCAATCATTCTTGAATTGATTACAGGATAGAGGGGGGAAAGAAACAATCCGATAACCGGAAATAAAAAAAGTAAGAATCTCGAGTCTTCGGAATCAAAATACTGTATCCCCAGTATAATAATCAGTAAGGCGATAATAAGAGCCATACAAGTAATATAATACCTGGGTAATGAAAACTTTTTAATTATACTCGCCGTAGCTGTTCGCCCGGCATAAGAAAAAATAGATAGAAAAGAAGTCGCCTGAAGTGCAAAAAAAGAATTGACCTTCAGGTGGTTTCTATAAAAAGAGGGAAGCCATGAATTGAATCCCTGTTCTACAAACACGATAAAAAAGACCACTGCTAAAAATAAAGCTACCACAGGTATGGTAAACCCTGACAGTTCTGAGAAAATACTCTTGCTTTCCATAGACCTGGACTCTACTATTTCTATCTTTGAAAGCAAAAAAATAGTCAATACAGATAATAAAGCAATCAGCAGGAAACCAAACTTCCAGAATTCCGAGTACTGGCTGGAAATTAACCATCCAAAACCCGTATTCACTAGGAAAATCCCGATCATAAAAGAAGCTTCTACATTATTCATGGTCTTTGCCAGTGATTTTTCATCCGAAATATTATTCCTTATAATTCCAAAAACACAGATTTTTCCAATGGCAAAACACGCTCCTATAATCGCAAACCACAGTTTATAAAACCAGAAAACTTTTACAAAAGGAAGGAGGCAGCAACAGAATCCAACAATAGCCAGGGCCAGAATCAATGCTTTTTTAGGTCCGGTTTTATTGATAAAGCTAACCGCAAAAAGCGAAATAAAAGCAATGGGTAAGTCTTTGAAAGATTCTAAAAGTCCCAGTTCTCCATAGGTGATTTTTTCTTCTGACAACTGTAGAATCACAAGTCCCATACAGTTTAGAACCATTGAAAAAATGAGAAAGGTAAGTTTTAATGGAAGAGAAATTTTTGAAGGCTTGACGATCATTTTGGGAGATAACTTTATTAATTTTTTATGAAATTTTATGAAATATTGATGCTAAGATAGGGCTTCTAACCCTGAAAAATAAAAGAAAAATTAAAATATTTATGAATAGAATGTTAATTAATTAAAAAAAAATATATTTTTATTGTCTCAATTTGAGAATTAAACAATAACTGTATATGAATGTAAGAATATCAAGAAGTGTAGGAGTGGTTGCCGTCCTCTATTTTACGGCCAACTTCAGTGCCCAGACCACCAAGGCGAAGGACACACTTGCTAAAGAAAACAAAATAGACGAAGTGGTAGTTATCGGTTACGGTACTCAGAAAAAGAGTAATGTGACAGGAGCTATAGCAAGCATTAAAGCCAGCGACATAGAAAATATTCCTTCTGGTAAGCCGGAACAGGTTTTACAAGGAAGGGCTGCCGGGGTTTCTGTAGTGACTAATTCCGGGCAGCCGGGAGCTGCAGCAACTGTACGGGTAAGAGGGATTACCAGTTTTGGGGCGGGAAGTAACAGTCCTTTGTGGGTAGTAGACGGTATCGTTGTTGATAATATCGGATGGCTTAACCAGTCTGACATAGAAAGTATCGAAGTCTTAAAAGACGGTGCTTCATCTGCCATCTATGGAGTTTCTGCTGCGAAGGGAGTAATTCTGGTTACCACCAAAAAAGGGAAAAGAGGAAAGCTAAGCCTTTCTTATAATGGGTTTTATGGCTTTTCCAACGCTTCTAAAAAACTGGATCTCTTAGATGCTACACAATATGCTAAAATCATTAATGAAGGTTTCGTTAATGATGGACAAGTACCCAGGTTTACAAATCCTGAATCGTTTGGAAAAGGAAGCAACTGGCAGGATGCCATTTTTGGAACAGGTGAAAAATCTTCTCATGAAGTAAGCATTACAGGAGGAAACGAAAAGTCTACCTATTATACATCCTTCGGATATTTTGATCAGTCAGGGATTGTACTGAGTGATATTTCTTATTACAAAAGAATCAATGCCAGATTTAATTCAACACATAAAGTTACAGACTATCTGACAATAGGGCAAACCTTTGCCTATACCCATGTGAAATCTCAGGGAGTAAGTGCAAACGAAGAATTTGGAGGACCGTTGGCTTCAGCAGTAAACCTGGATCCTACCACGCCGGTTGTTGTAACAGATTGGTCTATGGTAGATCCTAGTGGTTATACCAATCCCTACATTATTAGGGACTCCAATGGCAATCCTTATGGAATTTCAAGATATGTAAATCAGGAAATGACTAACCCACAGGCTTTCCGTCACATACAACAGGGAAATTATAACTGGTCAGATGATTTTGTAGGAAATGTTTTTGCAGAGCTTAAGTTTCTTGATCATTTTACATTTAAAACCAGCCTGAATGGTAAGAAATCTTATTGGGGAAGCCGTTCTTTTACTCCGAAATATTATTTAAGTCCAAACTATAACAATACCAGCTTCAACAGTCTGAATAAGGTAGACGAAAATAAATTCGAATGGAGCATGGAAAATACGTTGACCTATCAGAATAAGTTTGGAAATCATAATATCAACATTATGATTGGGCAGGGAGTTTACCGATACAATATTGCTGGAGGGGCGAGTCTAACCTATAGTAATCTTCCTATTGATAATTGGCAGGATGCTTCTTTCAATTTTAATATTCCACAGGATAATATTACCGCAACAGGATGGGATGGTATTGAAACACGTAAAGCGTCTTATTTTGGTAGAATTATTTATGATTATGCCGATAAATATTTATTTACAGGAACGATCCGTAGAGATGGGTCTTCAAAATTTGCGACCAACCAGCATTGGGGAACTTTCCCGTCGATGTCCCTTGGATGGAATGTTCATAAAGAGAACTTCTGGCCGGAGAACAGAGTAATTAATAACTTAAAAATAAGAGGAGGTTATGGTGTTTTAGGAAATGATGAGATGGATAATTTCAGGTTTGCAAGTTTCATGGTTTCAGGAAGTAATTATACCAATTCTGGAAATAATATCATCATTGGATATGCACCAAGTACACTGGAAAATCCAAATCTGAAATGGGAGCAGACCAGCCAGCTGAATATTGCGGCTGATTTGAAACTATTTAACAATTTTACCCTTACAGCAGATTGGTACAAAAAGAAAACAACCGATATTCTTAGACAAATCAATATCCCTGGTTACGTAGGAGTTCCGAATTTACCTTGGTCAAACGTAGGAGATATGCAGAATACAGGTCTGGAGCTTGAATTGGGATATAAAAAGAACTGGGAAGATTTCGGAATTTCAGTTAATGGTAACTTCGCTACCATTAAGAATGAAGTTCTTAGGCTGGAAGATGATATTAAATACTTCAACCTGGCTTCTTTCCAAACCATGGGAGCTGTATCAAGAGTAGCTGTAGGACAGCCTTACGGATCATTCTACGGACAAACTTATAGTGGTGTTTTTCAAAATCAGTCACAAATTGATAATTATGTAAATGCGAACGGAGTAAAATTATTACCTGATGCCAGGCCGGGAGACTTTATCTGGCAGGACAACAACGGAGACGGAAAAATTGATGACAATGATAAAGTAAACCTGGGAAGCTCTATCCCGAAATATACTTTCGGACTTACTGTGAATCTTAATTATAAAAATTTTGATTTAATGATGTTCGCGCAAGGGCAGGCTGGTAACAAAATTTTCCAGGGTTTAAGAAGATTGGATATGCTTGATGCCAATTACCAGACCAGAATCTTAGACAGATGGACAGTTGAAGGATCTACCAATGATAATCCAAGAGTTACCCGTAATGATCCTAACCATAACTATTCATGGATGTCCAGTTATTACCTTCAGAAAGGAGATTATGTACGCTTGAAAATTGTTCAGTTAGGCTATACCATTCCTAAAGATGTTACCCAACGTTTCGGAATGAGTAAAGTAAGATTGTATATCACGGGAGAGAACCTTATTACATTTACGAAATATACAGGATATGATCCGGAAATTGCAGGAAGAAATAATTCCGAACAGGATATTATTGGTGTAGACAGAGCTTACTATCCGCAGGCGAGAACATTCCTGATAGGTGCTAATATTCAATTTTAATGATAAACAAAATGAAAAATAAGAATTTTATATATAAAGGACTTGCTGTAGCTTTTCTGACAGGTCTGAGTTTTACCAATATGGGATGTAGTGATTCCTATCTGGATGATGTACAGAATTCAGGATCTTTTAATACTGATTTATATTTTCAGAACGAACAGCAATCTTTTAGTGCATTGGTTTCTGTATATGATCTTTTAAGAAAATATTCAGGTGGGTTCGAGAATAGCGTTACTTTCTTTAATGCAGGATCTGATGATTTTTATTCAGGAGGAGGAAACTCAAATGACGGAGCAGGTATCCAAGGGCTGAATAATTATATGATTAACCCCAATACAATGCCGGCAAGCTACTGGAGAGACTATTATCAGGGGATTGCACGGGCTAACTTATTAATAGAAAGAGTTCCCGGAGCTAATATGAGTGATGATCTTAAGAAAAGATATATCGCAGAAGCAAAGGTTCTTCGTTCCTTGTATTATTTTGAGCTGTTAAGAATGTTTAGAAATATTCCTTTAATTCTTAAGTCTGTAAAATTTGATGATGATTATTGGAATATTCCGCAGGCTAATCCTAGTGATGTTTATACTCAGATAGAAAGTGATATCAATGCTGCCATTCCGGATCTGATGATGGTGTCAAGCGGGAATGATAAAGGAAGAATTACACAGGGAACTGCAAGAGCCATTTTAGGTAAAATTTATCTTTATGATAAAAAAATGCCCCAAGCAGCAGCTCAGTTTGCTGAGGTGAACGGTACTCCCGGAGGAACCAGCCAATATGGATATAAACTGGTAGCCAATTATGCAGACTTATTTAAAGTAGGACCTGAATTATCAGATCCTTACAAGTTCTCAACAGAATCTATTCTGGAAGTAATGCATACCAATAAAGGAAATTCCGATTGGGGATTCTGGGGACAGGGCAAAGATGAAGGAAACTCTATCAACGTAATGGTAGGACCTCGTTCCTATTCACTAAAAGACATCCCGAATAATGATGCTCCGGATATCTATTCAGGCTGGGCATTTAATACTGTAACAGAGAATTTTGTTACTTTCATGCAGGGAGATCCAAGGCTGGATGTTACTGTTTTCAATGCAAAAAAACTGGTAACAGATGGTAAAATCTCTTACAGTCCTGCTTTTGCGGATACAGGGTATTTCTTAAATAAATACTTACCTACAAATGCTTTAAAAAGTTCACTTCCAGGTCCGGCAGAGCTTAATTTCCGGCAGAATTATATTGCAATAAGATTAGCAGATACTTATCTGATGGAAGCTGAAGCCTTAGGAGGAGCAGGAGCAAGAGCCCAGGCTTTATTAGATGCAGTAAGAGCGAGAGTAGGCTTAGCATCAGTTCCTGTTTCTTTACAAGCCATAAAAGATGAGAGAAGAAGAGAACTTGCAGGAGAAGGGCATAGATGGTTTGACCTGGTAAGATGGGGAGACGCTCCTTCTAAGCTGGCCTTTAAAGGATTTAAAGCCAATAAAAATGAAATTCTTCCAATTCCGTTCAATGAATTGCCGAATACAGTTTTAAAACAAAATCCTGGTTACTAAAATATGAAGTTTCACAACTTATATAGTTTCTTTAGAGGTGCCGCACTGCTTAGTGGTGTGGCACTTTTTCCTTTATCATGTACATCATTGACATCACATAAAGGAAATGAAGTGCAGTACTGGCTTACAAAAGGAAATGAAAGTGTAAAATTGCAGCAGCAGCCCTCTGTTAAATTTGTAAATAACACCAACAGCTTTCAGAATATTGAAATTGATGACACTCAAAAGTTTCAATATATTGATGGTTTTGGATATACATTAACAGGAGGAAGTGTTGAGGTCATCAACCGGTTGTCGCCTTCCAAAAGAAAAGCACTGCTTAACGAACTTTTTGGAAATGATAAAAATTCAATCTCCATCAGCTATTTAAGACTAAGTATTGGGGCTTCTGATCTTGATGGAGAAGTGTTTTCTTATGATGATCTTCCTGAAGGACAGACCGATGCTTCTCTTTCAAAATTCAGTCTGGCAAAAGATAAAGCTTTGATTGCTATGTTGAAAGAAATTTTAGGAATCAATCCGAAACTTAAAATCATTGCTGCTCCGTGGTCTCCTCCGGTTTGGATGAAGGACAATGGAAAGTCAAAAGGAGGAAGTTTAAAACCCGAATTCTATGGTACATATGCTCAATACTTTGTAAAATACATCCAGGGAATGAAGAAAGAGGGAATTACCATTGATGCTGTAACTCCTCAGAATGAACCTTTACATCCTGGAAATAATCCTAGTTTATATATGCCATCTGAGCAACAGGGGAATTTTATCAAAAATCATCTTGGGCCGGTTTTTAAAACGAATGGAATTTCCACCAAAATTGTTGTCTATGATCACAATTGCAACAAACCTGAATATGCAATTGATATTTTAAAAGATTCTGAAGCCAACCAATATATTGATGGATCTGCTTTTCATTTGTATGAAGGAGATATCTCGGCATTAAACACTGTGCATGATGCTTTTCCTGATAAAAATTTATACTTTACTGAACAATGGACAGGTTCAAAAGGAACTTTTACTGAAGACCTCAACTGGCATACGAAGAATGTAATTATTGGTTCTATGAGAAACTGGAGCAAGATAGCTTTAGAATGGAATCTTGCCAACGATCCGGAATTTGCCCCGCATACAGAGGGCGGATGTACGGAATGTAAAGGTGCTATCACAGTTTATGATCGTGAAAACTTCACCAGAAATGTTTCCTATTATATTATTGCCCATGCTTCAAAATTTATTCCGGCAGGATCTCAGCGTATTGCTTCCTCCCAAACCGATAACCTTTCCACGGCGGCTTTTAAGACTCAATTTGGGAAAATAGTATTAATTGTTCAGAACGATAATAAAGAAGATGAAAATTTTAATATTAAATTTGCCGGGAAAACCGCTGCTGTAACAATTTCAGGGCGTTCTACCGCAACCTACATTTTTTAATTTGATACCATGAAAAGAGTATATTTCTTACTGGCATTTTCCGTATTGGGACTGAATGCTTACGGACAAAAAACAATCGATCAGAAAGTAGCAGAGCTCCTGTCTAAAATGACCATGGAAGAAAAGGTAGGACAGATGGTACAATATAGTGGGTTTGAATATGCCACAGGACCTCAGCATTCTAATTCCGCTGCGGTGCTGGACGAAATTAAAAAAGGAAAGGTAGGCTCAATGCTGAATGTTGCGGGATCAGAAGAAACCAGAGCATTTCAGAAGCTGGCCATGCAGTCAAGACTGAAAATTCCTTTATTGTTCGCGCAGGATGTTATCCATGGATACCGCACCACATTTCCTGTAAATTTGGGGCAGGCAGCGAGCTGGGATCTTGGAATGATTGAGAAATCAGAAAGAATCGCTGCAACGGAAGCTGCTGCGTATGGCATTCACTGGACGTTTGCTCCCATGGTGGATATTGCCAGAGATCCGAGATGGGGAAGAGTGATGGAAGGTTCAGGCGAGGATACTTACCTTGGAACAAAAATAGGTTTAGCCAGAATCAAAGGATTTCAGGGCAGAGGTTTGGGAAGTTTGGATGCAGTGATGGCCTGTGCGAAACATTTCGCAGCCTACGGAGCGGCCGTAGGCGGAAGAGATTACAATTCTGTAGATATGAGTCTCAGACAATTGAATGAAACTTATCTTCCGCCATTCAAAGCCGCTGCGGAGGCAGGAGTAGCCACTTTTATGAACTCCTTCAATGATATTAACGGAATTCCTGCAACAGCCAATCAATATATTCAGAGAAACCTTTTAAAAGGAAAATGGAATTATAAAGGCTTTGTCGTATCAGACTGGGGAAGCATCGGAGAAATGGTTCCTCATGGTTATGCTAAAGATGGTGCCGAAGCCGCTGAAAAAGCAATACAAGGCGGAAGCGATATGGATATGGAAAGCCGTGTGTATATGGCAGAACTTCCCAAATTGGTTAAAGAAGGAAAAATAGATCCTAAACTGGTAGATGACGCAACGGGAAGAATTTTAACCAAGAAATTCGAAATGGGTCTTTTCGATGATCCTTACAGGTTCAGTAACGAGAAAAGACAGAAAGAACAGACCGATAATCAGGAAAACAGAAAATTCGGAAGAGAATTCGGTTCAAAAAGTATCGTTCTTCTTAAAAACCAGGGAAATATTCTTCCGCTTTCAAAAACTACAAAAACCGTTGCGCTGATTGGCCCTTTCGGGAAAGAAACGGTAGCGAACCACGGATTTTGGTCTGTTGCTTTCAAAGATGACAACCAAAGAATTGTTTCACAATTTGACGGAATTAAAAAACAGCTGGATAAAAACTCCACTTTATTATATGCAAAAGGCTGCAATGTGGACGATCAGGATAAAAGCCAGTTTGCAGAAGCGATAGAAACGGCGAAAAAAGCAGATGTTGTCATCATGACGCTGGGTGAAGGTCATGCAATGAGCGGGGAAGCAAAAAGCAGAAGTAGCATTGGCTTTACAGGTGTTCAGGAAGATTTATTGAAAGAAATTGCCAAAACAGGTAAACCTGTCATTCTGATGATCAATGCCGGAAGACCTCTGATTTTCAACTGGGCATCCGACAATATTCCTGCCATTATGTACACATGGTGGCTGGGAACAGAAGCAGGAAACTCTATTGCAGATGTTGTATTTGGTTCTGTGAATCCCGGAGGTAAGCTTCCAATGAGCTTTCCGAGAACAGAAGGTCAGATTCCTGTATACTACAATCATTATAACACCGGAAGACCGGCAAAAAATAATACAGACAGAAACTATGTTTCAGCCTATATAGATCTGGATAATGACCCGAAATATCCGTTTGGATATGGTTTAAGCTATACAGATTTTAAATATGCTGATATGGCTTTAAGTTCCACAACTCTTACAGGAAATCAAACATTGAACATCAGCGTTAATGTTTCCAATACAGGAAAATATGACGGGGAAGAAGTGGTACAGCTTTATATCAGGGATCTTTTCGGAAAAGTAGTAAGACCTGTAAAAGAACTGAAAGGATTTCAGAAAGTATTCATCAAAAAAGGAGAAAGCAAAAAAGTAGATTTTAAATTGACACCGGAAGATCTGAAATTCTTTGATGATGATCTGAATTTTGATTGGGAAGGTGGAGAATTCGACATTATGATTGGAACTGACTCTCAACATGTGCAGACCAAAAGAATTAACTGGACGAAATAAATTGATTGGAATTGAATTCAATAGGAGCGGACTTTAGTCCGCTTAATAAAGAAGTCAGAAAAACTGGCTTTAGCCAAAACTTAATATACATGAAAATCAAATTCAGAAATATAATAAGTATCTGTGCAAGAGGAATATTCTTTCTTTCGGCTCTCAATTGTGCATCACATAAGCCGGATACTGGCAGAACCCTGATCTGGAATGATGAATTTAATGGCAAAGGACTTCCGGATTCTTTAAAATGGAATTATGATACCGGAGGAAACGGTTTTGGGAATGAAGAAGCTCAGTTTTATACCAGAAACAGGCTTGAAAATGCCAGAATGGAAAATGGAAATCTTGTTATTGAGGCCAGAAAAGAAAATTGGGAAAACAGTAAGTATACTTCTGCAAGACTTTTAACCAAGGGAAAATTTGCCTTTCAATATGGGACAGTAGAAGTCAGAGCAAAACTTCCCAAAGGCCGCGGAACATGGCCTGCCATCTGGATGATGAGCGAAAATATGAAGAAATGGCCGGATGACGGTGAACTGGATATCATGGAACACGTTGGGTTTAATCAGGGATTTATCCATGCTTCTGTGCATACCAAAAAGTACAACCATATCCAGGGAACACAGAAAACAGATACATTGTTTGTAAAAGATGCCAGTGAAAAGTTCCATGTCTATAAAGCAGACTGGACTCCCGAAAAGATTGATGTTTACATTGATGATAAGAAATTTTTCACCTATGAAAATAAAGAGAAAAGTAATGAAGCATGGCCTTTTGACAGACCTTACTATATCATTTTAAATCTCGCTGTAGGTGGAATGTGGGGAGGACAAAAAGGAATCGATGATTCTATTTTTCCACAGAAGTATTATATAGACTATGTAAGAGTCTACCAGAATAAATAATGAAAATGAGGACCAGACGGGTCCGGAAACAGAAAAAATCATGAGAAAACTAATTGTAAGTTGTTTTGTAATAGGTGTTGTCATCAATGTCAATGCTCAGCATTACTGGAAGAAGAATGCAGGAAAAACAGCTAAAGTAATCCTTACCAACTCAAAAGCAAATGAGAAGATGGTGGATAAAGGAGCTGTTACATTTGAAAAATTCGGGCAGCCTAAAGAAACTGAAGCCTGTATTTTTGTGGCTCCTAATTTTAAATATCAGAAACTGATAGGAATTGGTGGTGCTATTACAGATGCTTCAGCAGAGACTTTCTATAAGATGCCAAAGAATAAGCAAAAGGAAATTCTGGATGCCTATTTTGGGAAAAACGGATTGGGATATACCGTAGTTCGTACCAATATGAACTCCTGTGATTTTTCCAGCGATTCTTATACGTATGTAGAGGATAATGATGCTTCACTGAAGACTTTTAATGTAGCTCACGATGAGAAATATAAAATTCCAATGATTAAAGAAGCTCAGCAAGCTATTGGAAATAATTTTACGTTTTATTTCTCACCATGGAGTCCACCGGCATGGATGAAATCAAATCAAAGCTTATACAAAGGCGGAAGATTGGAAAATCAGTACTATCAGACGTGGGCAGACTATTATATCAAATTCATTAAAGAATACGAAAAAAGAGGAATCAATATCTGGGGATTAACCGTTCAGAATGAGCCGATGGCTACCCAAAGCTGGGAATCATGTATCTATACTGCTGAAGAAGAAGGAGAATTCCTGAAAAAGAATCTTGGCCCAACCCTTTGGAAAAACGGATATAAAGATAAAAAAGTAATGATCTGGGATCATAACAGAGATCTTATCTACCAAAGAGCAACCACCACTTTAAGCGATCCTGAAACAGCAAAATATGCCAGCGGTATCGGCTATCACTGGTATGAAACATGGAATAACAAAACTCAGCTTTTTGATAATTTAGCAGAAACACACAGAGCTTTTCCGGATAAATTTCTGGCATTCACCGAAGGATGTAAAGAACAATTCAGTATGGATAAAATCTATGATGTAAGCCTGGGAGAGCTTTACAGCAAAAATATGCTGAATGATTTCAACAAAGGAAATGCACTATGGACAGACTGGAACATTCTTCTGGATGAAACCGGAGGACCTAATCATAAAGGAAATTTCTGCTTTGCCCCAATTATTGCAGATACCAAAACTGGAGAAGTGTTCTACACGTATGAATACTATTATATAGGCCACGTTTCAAAATATATCAAGCCAAATGCGCAGAGGATCGGAAGTTCTTCGAACAGAGCAGCGCTTACATCTTCTGCATTTATGAATGAAAATGGACAGCTGGTAACCGTTATCATGAACGATTCAGATAATGATATCGCAACCAATCTATGGATTGAAGGAATGGCTGCCAAACTGAATGCCCCGGCACACTCTATACAGACCGTAATTTTATAATATCATATTAACATTATTTTTGACAGAATCGGCGGCCTCTTCGAGGCCGCCGATTCGCATTATTCGCATTTAAAATATCTTTAGAAACAGGTAAAAGTTATTGTACCGAAAATTTTCCGGAAACAGTTCCGTTACTGTTTTGAGCATTATAGAAATAAATTCCGGTTCTCATTCCTGAAGTTGAGATGATTGTTGTACCTGCTTTCGCCTGTTGGGATTTTATCATTAATCCTTCCGCGTTAATGATCGTCAATTCATAGTTATTTCCATTTTCTGGAAGACTGATCGTAATATTTTCACCTTGTTTTACAGGATTGGGATAAGCGGTAGAAGTCATTTCCGGTTTCGCTGACATCTTGGATGCTGTTACCTGTTCAAGCACCCACTGATGATTTACTCCAGCGGTACCGTTTATATCCTGATCCCAGATGTTGATATTAGTACCCGAATTTTGTGAATTGCCGGGATTATCCATGGCTTTCATATTGGATAATGCAGTTCCTATGACAAGCGTATTTGAGGTATAAGGTCTTAATACCCATTGTTGATTGTTGCCGCCGTGTTTAGGATATTGTACCAGCGTAGTGCCGTTAGTTATATTGGATCCCGGAACATTAATAGCTAAACCGGAAGCACGATTGATAATAATATAATTATTTCCGGTTTTTTGAAGTTTCCATTGTTGAGCCATATTGCTGTTAAAAGGGTATTGAACCATTTTAGTATTGGATGCAGTGCTGTAATTGGCAGGACTGATGTATTGGCCGCTTCCCACACATTTTATTCGGTAATAAGCATTTGGATCAATAGTTGGTGCAGTTACAATACTGCTGATCGTTAAATTATTATACCCGAAATTCGAAGTTTGTTTAAAAATATCTTCCAAAACAACACTCACATAGTATTTTCCCGGTTGTGAATTTGCAGGAAGTGGTACCTGAGCACTTCTCTGATCAGGACGAATACCTGTGACCACTGCAACGGGAGTGTAAGAATTTGCCCAGCTTGCTTCAGTATATAATGAAACTTTATAAGTAAGCTGCGGACTTGTAGTTTCTGAGTTAGTCCAATTGACATTCACCGAATTGTTAGAGGTATTGTAAGATGGAGTGACGGTTGTTACAGTCACAGGAGTCGTTGTTGAAGGTTTAGTACCATTCTGAGTAATTCCGTTAAATGTTACCGAACTACCAGCAGGTGCAGGAGCAGTTCCACATGAAGTTACTTTAATTGCTGTGTTGTTGAATGCTGTTGCTGCTCCCCAGGAACCGGTTCCGGCAGAAGCGGTATATCTTGAAGGTTTAGACCAGTTTCCCTGTGCATTCATGCTCCAAAAATTTCTGAAATACCCGCAGCGGGTTGCCTTGCTTGCTGCTGTATTCCAGTTTTCGACAAAACCTCCCAGTTTGGTTCCTGTGAATTTTGCATCGTTTTCAGGAGTGATAATCGTAACATAATGTTTCCATTTTCCGGTGCCGTAATCAAACATAAAGAACCCGATTCTGGTTTTTCCATCACCGGTAGACCATCTTCTGACAACTGTAGCGTACCATATTCCTGGCGTCCATGGCATAGGATTATCCGTATGAAGACCTGTTCCTTCTCCTCCGAAACCATCTACAAAAGTATTCGGAGCAGTATATTCTGTAGTACACTGAGGAACGTTGGCATCCTGCAGATCCCACATAGAAAAAATGTTATTGTAGATTTCGTTTTGTTTGTACTGAATTCCAGCATATCCGCCCCGCGGACCCAAAGAAAAATTCAGCGTAGAGTAGTAGGTATTAACCTTTTTACAACTGTTGTCTGCCATCACTTCAGAATACCAGAGTTCTCCGGAGTTCGTCATATCAAATCCTTCAAGGTAAGGGCCCCAGCTTGGGCAGGTCTGAGCTTGGGAAACATTGAAGAGTGAAGATGCAGCAATAAGTACTATTGCAGTGCAAGCTTTAAATTTTTTTTCCATAAAATAGGTTGTTTTGGTAATACTAATTTATGGATATTTTGAAGTATTTGTAAATAATTTATATTAATCTTCTCAAATATTAATATAAATATTTTTATTTGCCTGTATTATTAATGTGTATTTGTTTATGGTTGTGAAAAATCAATGCATTTACAATGCATTGATTATATTGAATAGGATTACTCCTTTATTGTATTGAAAAAAAAACTGCTAATTATTCAGCATCATATTTGTTTACGGTCGTAAAAAAAGCAATGCATCATAAATGCATTGCTTGTATTGAATAGGATTACTCCTTTATTATATTGAAAAAAAAATCTGCTAATTATTCAGCATCATATTTACTGATTACTCTCTGAGTAACTCCTGAACTGCTGAAACCTCCATCATGGAAAAGGTTCTGCATGGTCACTTTTTTAGTAAGATCAGAGAATAAAGTTACACAGTAGTCTGCACATTCAAGAGCGGTAGCATTTCCTAGCGGAGACATATCTTCTGCATATCCAAGGAATCCTCCGAAACCTTTCACACCACTACCAGCAGTAGTCATTGTTGGAGACTGAGAAACGGTATTTACACGTACTTTTCTTTCTCCCCAATAGTTTCCGAAAGTTCTTGCGATGCTTTCAAGATACGCTTTATTATCAGACATATCATTGTAATCCGGGAATGTTCTCTGAGCTGCAATATAAGTAAGTGCCAAAATGCTTCCCCATTCGTTCATACAGTCTTTCTCCCAGGCTACACGCATTACTTTATGGAAAGAAACAGCGGATATATCCCAGCCTTTTTCCAACCAGTCGTAATTCATTTCTGTATAGTGTTTTCCTTTTCTTACGTTGATAGACATACCGATAGAGTGAAGGATAAAGTCGATTTTTCCAAATTTTGCAACAGCGGCATCAAAAAGTTTTTCAAGATCTTCTATAGAAGTAGCATCAGCACCTATTACTTCAGAACCTGTTTTTTCTGCTAAACCATTAAGTTCTCCCATTCTCAAAGCAATAGGAGCGTTAGATAAAATAAATTCAGCACCTTCCTCATGGCATCTTTCAGCAACTTTCCATGCGATAGATTGTTCATTAAGGGCTCCAAAAATAATTCCCTTTTTGCCTTTAAGTAAACCGTATGACATAATTTTTTAATGTTTATTATACTACAAATGTAACAATAATTGTGCTTATGGCATAATAAAAAATGGAGCCTTATCAATTTAAGACTCCATTTTATTGAAAATATTTATATGACTGAAATACTAATTGGTTTTCTTATTCCATTCTGCCTTTACATCTTCTGCCGCATCTTTGGTTTTTTCCCATGCTTCATCTGCTTTATCTTTGATATCCTCCCAGGCATCGGATACATTAGCTTTTACCCTGTCTAGCCAGTCTTCCTGGCTGGCTTCCTGATCATTGTTCCTCTTCTCATTGATATAATCTTTAGCCTTGTCTGCCAATTCATTGATTTTCCATTGGGCTTTGTCCGTTGCATTCTGTAAAGAATTTTCTACATTGTTTACTGCATTTTCCGCTTTGTTGTATTCTGAATTGTTCATAATAGTATAAATTTTAGTTTGGTATCAATAAATAAACAATAACCATTCCTAAAACTAAACACCTGTGTTAAACTTTTCATAATGTTTTGTTATATTCTTTCAAAATCGGTAGTAACTTTAACCTGTAAAATATGATAATTATGGAAAAAATCCGTTGTGCTTGGTGTGAAAAAGATGACCTCTACAGGAAGTATCATGATGAAGAATGGGGAAAACCAGTTCATGATGATGAAACAATATTTGAATTTCTGATTCTGGAGAGTTTTCAGGCTGGCCTGAGCTGGTATACTATTTTGTCTAAAAGGGAAAATTTCAGAAAAGCTTTTGATCATTTTGATTATAAAAAGGTAGCTGTCTATTCGGATAAAAAGATTGAGGAATTAATGAATGATCCCGGAATTATCAGAAACAGACTTAAAATTCTGTCAGCAGTTACCAATGCTCAAAAATTTATTGAAGTTCAGAAGGAGTTTGGAAGCTTTTCCAATTATATCTGGAATTTTATTGGTGGGAAACCAATTGATAATCACCCTGAAAAGCTGTCCGATATTCCTGCCACAACAGAGATCTCTGATCTTATTTCCGGTGAGCTTAAAAAAAGAGGATTCAAATTCGTAGGATCTACAGTTATTTATGCCCATATGCAGGCTACCGGAATGGTTAATGATCACATAAAAGAATGTTTTACCCGGGGAAAATAGTTGCTTTTTATTCAGAATTTAGTGAAGTTTATTGTTAGTTATATAATTTTAATAATTAGGCGCATTTAAATACCTCGTGGGCTTGCCCCGGGGATTACTTATCTGAATTTTGTTTGAATAAGATATTGTACATGGGTAAATAGACTATTTTTGTGTTATTAAAAAATGAAAATCTTCTCTGAAATATGAAGAAAATACGAATTATAGGGTATGGATGGCTGGGAGAGAGAATAGCATCCTCCTTATCCGGAAAATACGTTTTATCAGCAACAACCACAACAGAAAACAAAGCAGATCAGCTGAATAATAAAGGAATCCATACGGTAATAGCTTCTTTCCCGGATTATCAGCTCACAGAGCCTTATTCTCAATGGTCAGATATTGAAAATATTGATGTTTTGATTATTACAGTCCATATTTCTGAAAAAAGATGCTGTGTAAGCTCTTTGTACAACCGGATTCAGAATTTGTCATCATTTATCGGAGATTTTAAAGGACAGATGTTCCTCATGAGTTCTACGGGTGTTTATCCAGATTTTCCCAAAGAATTTACAGAAGAAGATATTCCTTGGGAGAATGTACCGGGTGAAAGAATGCTGAGAAATAAATATCCGCAGCTTAATATTTTAAGGCTTGGTGGTCTGATGGGAGATAACAGGCTTTTGAAAAACTATAATATTAGTAATCTGGATCATGCGGTAAATCATATTCATTATGCAGATATCAGCGGGATTATTTCTGAAATGATTGAAAAGAAAACTCAATCAAAACTATATAATGTTACAGCTCCCATTCATCCAGCAAAAAGTCAGGTGATTAATGCTCAGAAAAATATAACGGAAGATGAAGAGCTTGAGGTGAAAGGGAAGAAGGTTCTGTCTTCAAAGTTGGTTTCAGAGCTGAACTATGTATTTCAGTATCCGGATCCGAGAACGTTTCATTTGTAATACCTGATTTATTTTGCCTCCAGAATTTCTTTAAACCCCTTTGTCACTCTGCAGGAATCTCTATGTTATTTTTAAAAACCGGTATTTGGAAATCGGAATGGAAAGCTGGATGGATAAGAAACAAAAAACTCCGGAAACAGTTTCCGGAGTTTTTATCTATATAAATAAAATAATTACTTAATAATTCTTTCTAATACCCATTCAATAAGGTTTTTCTCAGAAGCATGGTGGTCTGCGGAGAATTCTCCACGTCTTCTGTTGGCAATAACGTTGTTTACGGTAATGGCTTTGTGTCCTAATAATTTTGAAAGAGCATAGATCGCAGAGGTTTCCATTTCGAAATTGGTAATTCCCAGGTCATTCAATGTTTCCAGGAATTGATCATCTACTGCCTTTAAACGAAGCTGTCTTCCTTGTGGAGCATAGAATCCCGGGAATGTTGCCGTATTTCCGTGGTATTTGGCATCTTTGTAATATTCTCCCATTTCTTCTGCCCAGTCTGAGAAATAAAGCATTGGCTTGATTCTTTCGTAAGGGAATTTTTCCATAAAGCTTTTTGAAAACTCATTTTCGAAGTTGTAATCCTGATAGAAGTGCATCAGTCCGTCCAAACCTACAACATTCTGAGTAACCAGCATATTGTCTACCTGTACATCCGGGTTTACGCTTCCACAAGTTCCCATACGGAAAAGTTCCAGAGCTTTGTGTTCAGTCTTGAATTTTTTGTTTTGAAGGTCAATGTTCACCAAAGCGTCCAGTTCATTCATTACGATATCGATGTTTTCAGTTCCGATACCGGTAGACATTACGGTAATTCTTTTTCCACGAAGCGTTCCTGTATGCGTATAAAATTCTCTTTTATTTTTTTTGATTTCTACGGTATCAAAGTATTTTGAAACTTTTGCCACTCTGTCAGGATCACCTACAAGGATGATTTTGTCAGCAATATCTTCAGGTAAAAGATTCAGATGGTATACACTTCCGTCTTCATTCAGAACAAGTTCTGAGGCAGCAAGTTTGTTTAGCATAATATGTATATTTTTTTGTTTTTGATGTGTTGAATTTAAATTAAAAATATCCTCTCCCAATAATCTCCCGCCATTATTTTTTTCGGTATTTCGAAGAACCGTTTCTTTAGAATAATGAATTTGATTTCGGGGTTTAAAATTAGTAAAAAATATGTTATCAGAAATATAAACATTATTTAATCTGCTATTAAAACTGAGATAACATCAGATCAATACTTTTGCCGCTAAAAATTCATGAGAGCTTATCCACTGCTTGTAATTGTCCTTCTGATAGGATTTGCAGTAATGTCTTTTAATCCTGTTTATAAAGGAAAAGAAAGCGAAAATACATTTATCAATAAAGGGTTGTCTAACTTTAAAACGAAGCTTGAACAGCTGAAATCAGATGTTGATAAGTTCTCTGAAGACCGTATTTCTATAGAAGAACTGCAGAAATCCCTGAGCAGTACAAGAAACTCATTCAAAGAAATAGAATTCTACATTGCTTACCATTATCCGGAATTTACAAAAACCCACCTTAACGCAGCGCCATTGTTCCATATTGAAGCAGCGGGAACATCCGCATATACACTTCCTCCTGAAGGATTGCAGGTGCTTGATGAACTGATATTTTCAGAAGAGGCAGGAAACGAGAAAGAAAAGATCAAAACCATTACCGCCTTTTTATACAACAGTTATTCCAGATTTTATCTAAGTGCTTTAAAAAATGGATTGAGCAAAGGAAACAACAAAACATTGCCTTTACGTGTAGAGCTGATCAG
This sequence comes from Chryseobacterium candidae, assembly GCF_004916905.1. Classification (GTDB taxonomy): domain Bacteria; phylum Bacteroidota; class Bacteroidia; order Flavobacteriales; family Weeksellaceae; genus Chryseobacterium; species Chryseobacterium candidae. The sequence continues at coordinate 173,540 of NZ_SDLV01000010.1, read as the reverse complement.
GATCTACTCGCTTGGAGTCTCAGGCTTTGATACACCGGGTTCTCTTAATATTTCTGAGGAGACAAGCCATGCTCTTTCGGGAATGCAGAAGTATATTAATGATGATCTTTATTTTAAAAATTATAATACTCAGAAAGCCAATCAAACTTTAACAGAAGCAATTAACTACCTTTCAAAAAATACCGATTTTGAAACCTTTGACAGGATTGAGTTTTATAAAAAATATATACAACCTTTATATGAAGAGTTGGGGAAATGGGACGGAAGACCGGACGATCTTAAAGAATTTTCAGGCTGGAATGCGGGCAGCAAAAACTTTTTCAGCAGCAACTTTTTAGATCCTTATTTTTATACTTTACTGAAGTCCCCGGAAGATAACCCGGAACTCCGTAAACTAGGAAAATCTATTTTCTATGATCAGAACTTAAGCGGTAATGGGAAAATGAGCTGTGCAACCTGCCACCTTCAGGAAAATGCTTTTATAGATCTTAAAGCAAAATCACAAAGCAATGTAGAAGGGAAGACGGTTCTGAGGAATTCTCCCTCTCTGTATAATGCTGTTTTTGCCAAAAGATTTTTCTATGATCTTCGTGCCTTTTACCTTGAGCAGCAGGCAGAACATGTCATCTATAATGAGCAGGAATTCAATACAAGCTATGAAAGCATTATTCAGAAATTAAAAACAAAACCAGAATATAGAAAAGCATTCCGAAATGCCTTCAAAGATGGCAGAATAAGCAAAGAAAACTTTTCAAAAGCTTTAAGTTCTTACGTGGCTTCACTCTATTCATTTGACAGCGATTTTGACCGTTTTATGAGGAATGAAAAAAATGTTTCCGATGATGTGAAAAAAGGATTCAACCTGTTTATGGGAAAGGCCAATTGTGCAACCTGTCATTTTGCACCCACTTTTTCCGGATTGGTACCTCCGTTTTTTAATGAAAATGAATCCGAAGTACTGGGAATAACTACCAGACCCATCAAACAGCTTCCTGTGGAACTTGACAAAGATTTGGGAAGAGGAAACAGCCCGGTAAAAAAAGAAAAATCATGGATTTATGATTACTCTTTCAAAACAGTAACCGTTAGAAATATTGCGCTTACAAAACCTTATTTCCATAACGGAGCTTTCAACACCCTGGAAGATGTTCTCGACTTTTATAATGAAGGCGGCGGAGAAGGATTAGGATTAAAAATTAAAAACCAGACGCTGGCACCGGATAAATTAAACCTCAACGAAAAAGAAAAGAAGCAGATTATCGCCTTTCTGAATGCTCTTACGGATGTGAGTAAAGCGAAGTAGGTGGAGTTTGAGGGTTTGAGGGTTTGAGAGTGAGAAGATGGAGATTCGGGGTTTCGGGTTTCTGAAGACCGGGATTCGGTAGGAATGATATGGTTTTAATAAAAAATAGGCTAAATTTTGAAACTTATATAGATGTGATCTATGAAGGTTTCAAAATTTAGCCTAAAGCTTTACAGATTGGCTCAACCTGTCTTTTTATTTGTTTTGGATCAGCTTTTCCAGCTTATCAATCATTTCCTGCTGTTGTTTTAGCATACGCTCATAAAGTTCAACCATTTTGTCAAGGGGATTGAATGTGGGTTGGTTATTAAAAAAGGCTGGTTGTTGACAATTATCAAAAGAGGCTGTATTAGAAATAATGTTTATCGCTTGTTCTTCATCAAAATTCTCAATCGCTTCTGCCGGAACCTTCAAAATCTGAGCTACCTGCATCAAAACATCAGACTCTACAATTTCTTTTTGTTCCAAAAGAGAGACTTTCTTCTGATTCCAGTCGTCACCTAATTCAAAAGCTAAAGCTTCCTGTTTGATACCAAGCATTTCACGGAAACGTTTAATATTTCTGCCCTGATGTATTTTTTTGTTTTGCATAGCTGTGTCAATCATAATAACAAATATAAAGTTTTAAGAGATAAGAATAAAACTCGTTTTTAAAATAAATTATCTTCTAAAATACTCATGTTTCGAATAAAAATTTCTCTTTTCTGGCAGATTTATCGTGTTAAATAGATCTTGTTTGGTAACAATTAGTAAATAAAATAATTGCATTTCGCTCCCAACCCGAGATCCCGCACCTCGTATCCCGGATTACTTAACACAAAATTAATCCCATTAACATTAGGTTTTTGATAAGTTAATATTGGGTGATTTAGATTTAAAATCCTATTAACAGAGGAAAAGTTCTAAAAAAATAGTTTTGCAAAGTCTAATAAATAAAATAAAAAATGAAGAAAAAATTACTCACAGTGGGAGCGTTGGCCATACTGGCCGGTTCTGGTATTCAGGCGCAGACTCTGATATTCAATAAGAATGCGTCATGGAAGTATAAAGATAACAACCAGGCTCAGCCGGCAGGATGGAATGCTGCAACATATGATATTTCAACCTGGACAACCGGAAACGGTCCCTTAGGATATGGAGATCCGGTAACGACTACCATCAATTCCGGGCTTACTACAGCTTATTTCGCCAAAGATTTTACAGTAGATCTTTCAACACTTTCCGATACTATGGAACTTGGAGTAATGAGAGATGACGGTATTATTGTATATCTTAACGGAGAAGAAGTTGTAAGAGATAATATGCCTGCAGGTGCTGTTACATTTAATACTTTCTCCAGTACTACTATAGATGGAGCAGCAGAGAGTGTTTATAATATTTTCTCCATTCCAAAATCAAAATTTGTAAACGGTGTCAACAGATTTTCTATTGAATTACACAACAGAAGTACAACCAGCTCAGATTTAAGAATTGATGCTTATCTGAAAACAACCACCAATACAACTACACCTGTAGCTTGTAACGGAACACATATCAGCTGCTTTACTTCAATTGTTCCTACAGCACAAACCAATAAATTAATTATCCCTGCGGAGCATAAATATCAGCTTATTTTAAAAGAAGGAGACAGCTATACTGAAGGAGGAGGAATGGTAGGAGGTCAGAATGACTTTACCGGCTACGTTCCAAAAACAGGAAGCAGTACCAACGGATATCTTTCGGTAAACCATGAAACGAATCCTGGAGGAGTTACCATGGCCGAAATTAATTATAATGCAACTTCAAAGCTTTGGCAGCTGACAAAATCAAGAGCCGTAAGTTTTTCAGATCCAAGTTTGGTACAAACCATCAGAAACTGCTCAGGAGGAATTACGCCATGGGGAACTGTGGTGACAGCTGAAGAATCTGTTACATCTAATGATGTGAATAATGACGGGTACAAAGACTACGGATGGTTAGTGGAAATTGATCCTGCAACAGCACAGGTTATTTCTAAAAATACTGATGGTTCCAAAGGAAAACTTTGGCAGATGGGAATCATGAACCACGAAAATGTAGTAATTAATAATGCAGGAACTATAGCTTACTATGGAGAAGACGGCGGAACTCACATGGTATACAAATATGTAATGGATACTCCCAATGATCTTTCTTCCGGAAATCTTTATGTTTTAAAATTAGATCAGGGATTAACTGCAGCGGGAGATCCGGCAGGAACTACGGCAACATGGGTTCAGGTTCCAAACAAAATGAAAGCAGACCAGAACAATACCGCATCACTTGCACAATCTTTGGGTACAAAATTCAATGGAGTAGAAGACGTGGACATCAGTCCGTTAGACGGAAAGATCTATTTTACAGCCAAAGGATTAGACAGGGTATATCGTCTGCAGGATAACGGAACTACAGCGTCTCAGGTAGAAACATTTGTAGGAGGAGGTTCTTCTGTATATTCTTTCAATACAGCTCAGGGAACGAAGTCTGAAGCCTGGGGAGACGGAAATGACAACCTTACTTTCGATGAACTTGGAAACCTTTGGGTGCTTCAGGATGGAGGTAAAAACTATATCTGGGTCATTGCTCCTGATCATACGCAGGCCAACCCTAAAGTAAGATTATTTGCTTCTATGCCGGCAGGTGCAGAACCTACAGGACTTACATTTACACCAGATCACAAATTTGGTTTCTTCTCTATTCAGCATCCGGATTCAACGATCTCTACCGATGTGGATGCTACAGGGAATACGATTGATTACAGAGGGAAATCGGCAACAATTGTAATTGCCCTTAAAAATAACCTTGGAACTGAAGGAACTTTAGGAACTGTTGATAGCAAAATTGAAGAAAATACAGTAACGGTAGCACCAAACCCAACCTCAGGAATCGTGAAAATCAATTCTGTAAAAGGATTGAAAGATATTTCTGTAACAGCTTACAGCATGGATGGGAAAATCGTTTACACCAAGAAGTTCAACGGAACCAACAAAGCATTGGACCTTGATTTCACACAACAGTTGGAAGGATCGCGAGTTTTGGTTTTAAATATTGAAGCAGAAGGAGGATTCCAGAAAACAGTTAAACTTGTAAAGAAATAAATTATTTATAATTCTTGTCTGTCGGCAGCTTGGGTTGCCGGCAGACCTTTTTATGTTTATGAAAAAGCTTTTCTTATTGATTTCCATGATCTCCCTTTCACAGGTTAAAGCACAGATTGATCCGGTGAAGTATCCTACGTTTACCAATATTGAAGATGCTTTAAATAGTGAAAAAACAGTCTATAGTATGAGTTTCAGAGAAAAAGGTCTTTTTAACCTTCCTCCTCAGATTGTAAAACTGGATTCATTATTCTTTTTGAATATTATGGCGAATAAGCTTGAGAAAATGGATCACGAACTCTTTGCCCTAAAAGAACTGGAAATATTAAATGTGAATGAAAACAGCATTAAATATATTCCGGATGAGGTAGGCAATCTGAAGAAACTGACTACCTTTTCAATGAATCTGAACAGTCTGACAGGCATTAATCCCAATCTTGCAAAACTTCAGAAATTAAGAGCAGTACATTTTGATGCCAATAATCTAAATACCTTTCCGGAAGCCCTTATGGAAATTCCCGCACTGGAAGAAATCAATCTTCAGGGAAACCAGATCAGCTTTATTGCAGACAAACTTGATCAGATCAAAAACCTGAAATTTTTGAACCTTTCAGATAATCAGATCAATGATCTTGGAAACCTGTCTTTTCCTGAAAATTTAAAATATCTTGAACTGCAGCAGAACGCTATCATAAAACTCCCTGAGAATCTTTTCAAAGCAAAGAATCTTGAATTTCTGAATGTAAGCGGAAATCATATCACAGAAATTTCACCCAAAGTAAAAGGGCTGAAAAATATCGTCAGCATGAATCTGGCCAATAATAATCTGAAAGATATTCCTGTAGAAATCAAACAACTTAAAAAGCTGAAAACATTGATTCTCACAGGAAACCCTATAGAAAAATCTACCATTGAGAATTTAAAAACCTTACTGCCGGAAACCCAGATCTATTTCTAGAACTATCCGCCAACACGTTTGGTTTTATATCCCATTTCTTTAAGGATATTCATTATTTTATCACGGTTATCTCCCTGAATGATAATCGTTCCATCCTTCTCAGAGCCGCCTATACCCAAGGTGGTTTTTATTTTCTTTGAGATTTTTTTCAGGTCTTCCTCGCTGCCTTCCCAGCCTTCAACAATCGTTACAGGCTTACCATTTCTCCCTTTTTTCTCAAACTTGCATACCAAAGGCTCTTTCTGCTTGAATTGTTCTTCAGGCATCTCAAAATCCTGCTCTTCATGATCAGGAAAAAGATTCTTCAATTGATCTCGTAAATCCATAAAGCAAAATTAAAAAGATTTACTGATTAATAGACTGAAATGAGTAACGAAATTTCAGTTTTTCAATACTGTTAAGATTTTAAACCTTGAGAGAGCTAATTGTATGGAAACAACAAATCAATTAAAAATCAGACATAAGTTTTTATATTTTTGATCGTTAGATACAATATATTTAAAAACTAGTATGAAAGCCAGATACATTTTTGCATTTCTTCCTTTAACTTTTGGAATTGCCAAAGCCCAGACAGGATTTTCTACCGATCCATTGAATGCCGTATTTGAAACAAGAGATACCGACTGCTTCTGGAAAGCATTTGACAAGATGGAAACCTCTAAAGAAAACCCGTTTGCAGATTATGTCAAAAACGGATCCCAGGGAGTAAAAGGATTTACGAAATTCAGAATCATCAATGCCGATTCGTTATATTCAAAAGTAAAAAAGAGAAGGGAAGACTATTTGAAAAGCCGCAATGTGCTGGCTGGGATAAAGCAAAAGGAAAAAAAGATAAGAGCGATCTACAGTGCCCTGAAATACTGGTATCCGGAGGCAAAATTCCCACCGATATATTTTGTTTACGGAAGATTCAATTCAGGCGGAACAACCTCTGACGATGGAATTATCATCGGAACTGAAATGCTCAAAAATCTTGACGGCGTTACCGGACTTATTGCCCATGAGCTGATTCATTTCGAACAGAACGCAGAAGGAAAGAATACCTTACTGAAGCAATGTTTGGTAGAAGGCGGAGCAGATTTTATAGGGGAGTTTATCTCCGGAGAACATATCAATCCCGTACCGTTCCAATACGGGGAAACGCATTCTGATCAGTTGTTTAAAGAATTTGTATCCATTCTGAAACAGGAAGAGCAGAAAGACTGGTTGTACGGAGTGAGCAAAAAAGATGATCGCCCCAATGACCTGGGATACTGGATAGGTTACAGAATAACCGAATCTTATTTCAATAAACGGGCAGACAAGCATAAGGCAATTCATGATATCCTGAATATTAAAAATCCATTGCTGTTTCTGAAAGAAAGCGGCTTTCTGGATAGCTATATAAAAGAATATACAAAGAAAAACAATATGAAATTCGATGACTTTTTTAAAGAATAACCAATAGAAGATAAAATTCCAATCTGCGTCATCATTAAAATCTGCTAATAGAAAAAAAAATAGAGCTTGTAGATCCTCTTGAAGACGCAGATTTTTTATGCCTTTTCATAAAGAAACCGGGGGCAAATAAAATTCAGGAGTCCAAATTCTTCTATTCATAGGAAATTAGGTAAATTTGTCTAACAAAAGTTTTACAAAATGTCGAAAAAAGCAATACTTGCCATTCTTGACGGATGGGGATTGGGAACAAACCCTAACGTTTCTGCAATAGATAAAGCAAACACACCATTCATAGACAGCTGTTACCAAAAATTTCCACACACTACGCTTGAAGCAAGTGGATTGGCTGTTGGGCTGCCTGCAGGGCAAATGGGAAATTCCGAAGTAGGACACATGAACCTGGGAGCCGGAAGAGTAGTATACCAAAATCTGGTAAAGCTGAATATGGCCGTTGAAAATGGAACACTGGGGCAGGAAAAAGTGATCCAGGATGCTTTTGAATATGCTAAAAGGGAAAATAAAAAAGTACACTTTATCGGGTTGGTTTCCAATGGAGGAGTACATTCACATATCAATCACTTAAAAGGATTACTGACCGCTGCAAAAGAGTTCGGACTAAATGAAAATGTTTTTGTTCATGCATTTACCGATGGCAGAGACTGTGATCCGCACTCTGGACTAGGGTTTATCGATGAGCTTCAGAAGCACATGGAAGCTACTACAGGAAAACTGGCAACAGTGGTTGGGAGATACTATGCCATGGATAGAGATAAGAGATGGGAACGTGTAAAACTGGCTTATGATGCCCTTGTAGAAGGAGTAGGCGAGTCGTCAACAGATGCGTTGGCTTCTATTAAAACTTCTTATGATAACAACGTTACCGATGAATTCCTGAAACCCATCATTTTAATGAATACTGAGGCTACAGGAAATGTAGTGCCAGTGGCAAAAATCATTGATAATGACGTAGTGATCTGCTTTAACTTCCGTACAGACAGAGGTAGAGAGATTACAGAAGTTCTTTCTCAGAAAGATTTCCCGGAATATGATATGAAAAAGCTGAATCTTTATTATATCACATTAACGAATTATGATAAAACATTCCAGAATGTACAGGTAGTTTTTGATGAAAATGTACTGACGGAAACCATGGGCGAAATTCTTGAAAAAAATGGAAAAACCCAGATCAGAATCGCAGAAACAGAGAAATATCCACATGTTACTTTCTTCTTCTCAGGAGGAAGAGAACAGGAGTTTGAAGGAGAAAAAAGACTTCTTTGTCCAAGCCCGAAAGATGTTCCCACTTACGACCTGAAACCGGAAATGTCAGCATATGACATTACCAATGCTATCGTACCTGAACTGGAGCAGGGAACCGCTGATTTTGTTTGTTTAAATTTCGCCAATACAGACATGGTAGGGCACACAGGCGTTTTTGAAGCTGCTGTAAAAGCGGCCGAGGTTGTGGATCAGTGTATTGAAAAAGTGGCTGCAGCTGCCTATGAAAATGGCTACGCTGTTTTCATTCTTGCCGACCACGGAAATTCTGATGTTATGATCAACGCAGACGGAACTCCTAATACCCAGCACTCCACAAACCTGGTTCCTTTTATCGTGATGGATAAAGAGCATACATGGAATCTCAAGCCGGGAAAACTTGGCGATGTAGCGCCTACAATTCTTAAAGTAATGGGTGTTGAAATACCAGATGCAATGACAGGAGAAGTTTTGGTTAATTAAAATTCAATAATATTATTAAAAAAATGCCGTTATGCTTTAGTAACGGCATTTTTTTATGATTTATGTCAGAAAATGTATGACTTGCATAATTTATTATGCGTTAAATAATAAATAAATCATATCTTTGTTAATTAAAACTGAATAGTAAAATGTATCAAAAGCTTGTTAGGAAAGAAGTAATGGGATTATTGGAAAAGGAAGTAGGTTCTTTTCTTGATAAATTTTTAACGCCAATTGAAAAAATCTGGCAGCCTTCCGATTATTTACCAGATCCTTCAAGTGAAGAATTTAAACATGACTTAGAAGAAATTCAGACTTTTGCCCGCGAAATGCCCTACGATCTTTTTGTAACATTGATTGGTGACTGTATCACAGAAGAAGCTCTTCCTTCTTATGAGTCTTGGTTGATGGGTGTTGACGGAATCAATCAGGAAGAAAAATTAGGCTGGGCGAACTGGGTAAGAGCATGGACAGCAGAGGAAAACAGACACGGAGATTTATTAAACAAATATCTTTATCTGTGCGGAAGAGTAAACATGAGAGAAGTGGAAATCACAACTCAATATCTTATCAATGACGGATTCGATTTGGGAACAAGTATGGACCCCTACAGAAATTTCATTTACACAAGCTTTCAGGAAACAGCTACCAATATCTCTCACAGAAGAGTAGGAACATTGGCAAAACAATCCGGAAACGGGAAATTAGCAAAAATGTGTGGTGTTATTGCTGCAGACGAGGCAAGACACGCTAAAGCATACAAACATTTCGTAGCAAAAATTTTGGAAGTAGACCCCTCAGAAATGATACTTGCATTTGAAGATATGATGCGTAAGAAAATTGTAATGCCTGCTCACTTAATGAGACAGTCCGGACAAAAAGCTGGTGAACTTTGGGGACATTTCTCAGATGCTGCACAAAGATGTATGGTCTACACAGGTCAGGATTATATCAATATTATGAAAGACCTTCTAGATGAATGGAAAATTGAGCACGTAAAAGGACTTACAGAAAAAGCAGAAAAAGCTCAGGAATACCTGATGAAGCTTCCTGCTAGGCTACAGAAGATCACAGACAGAGTTTCCACTCCGGATCTTCAGTTCCAGTTTAGCTGGGTAAAAAGCTAATAAGATCTGTATTATTATTTAAAATATAAAAGTATTGAGTGCCTTTCTTTTTGGCACTCTTTTTATTTCTTATCTTTGCAAAGCTAAAAAAAGAACAAAATGTTAAATAATAAAAAGATTGCTGTTGACTTTGACGGGACTATTGTTGATGATGCTTACCCGGCCATTGGAAAACCGAAAACTTTTGCATTCGAAACTTTAAAAAGACTTCAGTCTGAAGGATTCAGATTGATACTTTGGACATACAGACACGGAAAAACATTAGATGAAGCGGTAGAATTCTGTAAAAAAAACGGAATAGAATTTTATGCTGTAAACTCAAGCTTTGAAGGAGAAGTTTTTGATCCTGAAAATCAGTCCAGAAAATTGGATGCAGACTGGTTTATCGATGACAGAAATTTAGGAGGATTTCCGGGTTGGGGCGAGATTTACAATATCATTCAGGAAAGAATAGAATTCCGTGTGGAAGGAAAAGAAGTTCTTGCCTATTCAAAACTTAAAAAAGAAAAGAAAAAAGGACTTTTCTGGTAGAATAAAACAATTTAGCAGTGTACCAATTTATCAATTAAGATTGTTACACTGATACATTAATACATTGGTAAATTAATACAATGATTCAATTAAAAACGATAGACGAATTACGTCTGATGAAGGAGAGTGCCCATCTGGTTTCGAAAACACTGGGAATGTTGGCAAAAGAAATTAAACCGGGGATTACTACTTTATATTTAGATAAACTGGCTCATGATTTTATTAAAGATCATGGCGCTGAACCTGCATTCTTAGGATACGGAGGGTTTCCAAACTCTCTTTGTATATCTCCCAATGAGCAGGTAGTTCATGGTTTTCCTAACAATGACATAGTAAAAGAAGGAGATGTTCTTTCTGTAGACTGTGGAGTTATTCTGAACGGTTTCGTAGGAGATCATGCCTATACTTTTGAAATTGGGGAAGTAAAGCCTGAAATTAAAAAATTACTGCAGGTTACCAAAGAATCTCTATACAAAGGGATTGAGCAGTGTGTCAGAGGAAAGAGGATCGGAGATATCTCCCATGCGATTCAGGCACATTGTGAAAAAGAAGGATATGGAGTGGTAAGAGAGCTTGTAGGACACGGATTGGGAAGAAAAATGCACGAGGATCCACAGGTTCCTAACTACGGAAGACAGGGAAGCGGAAAAGTGATTAAAGACGGTTTAGCAATTGCAATCGAACCAATGGTTAACATGGGAACTGAAAAAGTGAAGTTCCATAATGACGGATGGACAGTAACTACCTTAGATAACATGCCATCTGCTCACTTCGAGCATGATGTGGCAGTCATCAATGGTAAGCCGGTATTGCTTTCTACATTTGATTATGTATACGAAGCTTTAGGGATTGTAAGTGATGAAGAAAAGCAGTTCCAACTGGATTTTTAATGAAAAAGGTAACGAAGCTTTTACTGAATAAAATTCCTCGCCCTATGCTTATTAAAATGAGTATCTGGGCAAGACCGCTTATTTATCAGTTTTTCAAAGGAGATCAGTTCTTTGATCCTATTGATGGAAGATCTTACAGAAAATTTCTTCCTTACGGATATGGAAAACAAAGAGAAAATGCTCTTTCTCCGGGAACGTTAAGTTTGGAAAGACACCGCCAGATGTGGCTGTATCTTCAGAACGAAACTGATTTTTTCATTAAGAATTATAAAGTTCTCCATATTGCTCCCGAACAGGAATTTTTAAGGAAATTCAAGAGAATGAGCAATCTGAATTATATCTCGGCAGACTTATATTCTCCCATTGTGGATGTGAAGGCCGATATTCTGGATTTACCTTTTGAAAATGACAGTTTTGATATTGTTTTCTGTAACCATGTTCTGGAACACATTGAAGACGATGCAAAAGCAATGAGCGAGCTGTACAGGGTATTGAAACCCGGCGGGTGGGGAATTCTTCAGGTTCCGATGAAAAATTCATTGGAGAAAACCTATGAAGATTTCACAATTAAAGATCCAAAAGAACGTCAGAAACACTTCGGGCAGTACGATCACGTTCGTTGGTACGGAATGGATTATTTTGACCGTTTAAGACAGGCAGGCTTCCAGGTAGAACCGAACTTCTATTCACAGAAATTCTCTGAAGAAGAAATAAAAAAATTCGGGTTAAGGCATAATGAAATCTTACCTGTAGTTTATAAAAAATAAAGCAAAACCCATTTCAGTAGTTGAAACGGGTTTTTATATGAAGAATGACCAGTAAATGCGTGAATGCTTCTGGAAGTTGATTGTACAAAAGAATATTTGTTTATCTAATCCTCTGAACTTTTGTATACTTTTGCTTCAGAGTAAAATTAAAAATAAGAAAAACATATATTCAACCATATAAAATAAAAAACCGCCTTCAATACGAAGACGGTTTCCATTTTTAGTTATAGATAGAAGTTTGTGCGCTTTTTAATGTGAGGAAGATACAGCCTTTAATCCTACCACAGAGCCAATAAGTGTTACAATAAAAAATACTCTCCAAAAGCTTACAGGATCCTTAAAAAATATAATTCCCATTAAGGCAGTTCCCACTGCTCCGATTCCTGTCCATACCGCATAAGCAGTTCCAATAGGTAGTGTTTGAGTCGCTTTGATCAGCAAAAGCATACTGATTGTCAGTGCGATCAAAAATCCCGCATACCACAGGTACATTTCAGTTCCTGAGGTTTCCTTTGCCTTTCCCAGACATGATGCGAAGGCAACTTCAAATAATCCTGCGATAACTAATATTAACCAATTCATTTTTTAAATTTTTCTAATGCAAATTTCAGAATTTGACAGGAGAAAAAATTTTACAATTGTTAAAAAATGAAGACGGTGGAAAAGATGAAAGCTGTAAGCTGGAAGAAAAAACAGAAGATATAATATCAATATTAATATCAATATAGGCGGACTTTAGTCCGCTTATAATATAAGAATCATTCCGTTGGCTTTAGCCCAAACATAAATTAAGGATCACAGAATTTTTTAATCATTTAATCCTTCAATTTTTAATCTACTTGATTTCGGCCCGTATCCTACTCAAACTTACCTGAGTAATCCCAAGATACGACGCAATATATCCCAGCTGAACCCTTTTTAGCAGTTCAGGTTGATACGCCATAATATCTTTATAACGTTCCAGAGAAGTTTTGAACTGTCTGGAAATAATCAGTTCTTCAGATTTTATCATTTCTGCTTCTGCCAGCTTTCGTCCCCAGTTGGCAATATGGATATCTTCATTGAACAGTTTTCTTAGGTTTTCTGTTTCCATTCTGTACAGATCACAGTCCTCCAGAAGTTCAATGCTTTCATAGCCGGGTTTGTCCTCCACATAGCTTTTCATCGAGAGAATACACTGTCCCTCACTTCCGAACCAGAAAGTAATATCATTGTCAGCTGTTGAAGAATAAGCACGTGCGATCCCTTTTCTTATAAAATAAAGATAAGGAATCACTTTATCAGCTTCCATAAGACAAAAACCTTTAGGATGGGAAACTTCACTAATATGCTCTTTTAAGCTGTTTTTTGAGGTTTCAGGAAGAAGGTAAACCTTATCAAGAATCTGGTCTATATTCATAAAGGTGAATTCTAATAGTCAAAAATATCAGTTTTAACTAATGCAATACAAAATTATCCGATAGTTTTTGTAAGAAATATTATTATAAAGATGATCAAAATTATTCCGAATTCAACTTATTTATTGTCAAAATTACAATGGAAAGAACAGTAATTGCTCCATTTGGAGCGGTGGCAAAAATTTAACGAATTTTTGACGGGGTGGTTTGCGCAGCAATCTACTCTCTGTAAATCTCCTTTTCTCATCCCATATTTAGAAATATAACTCTCTTTTTTCCTTTAAAAATTAAGATTAACCGTAAAGACCAATTTTGTTTTACTAACTTTGCAGTTCGTAATATTATTTTTATGCACAAAGCTGGATTTGTAAATATAGTTGGAAAGCCCAATGCGGGAAAATCGACCTTGCTTAACCAATTAATGGGGGAGAAGCTGGCGATTGTAACGCAGAAAGCGCAGACAACCCGTCACAGAATTTTTGGGATTTATAATGAAGATGATCTTCAGATCGTATTTTCTGATACTCCGGGAGTATTGGATCCAAAATACGGACTACAGGAAAAAATGATGGATTTTGTAAAGGACTCTTTGCAGGATGCTGACGTTTTCCTGTTTATTGTAGATGTTACCGATAAAGCAGAACCATCAGAATTTTTAATAGATAAACTGAATAAAATCCCGGTACCTGTTCTTCTTCTTCTTAATAAAGTAGACCAGACGGATCAGGCAGGCCTTGAAAAATTGGTAGAAGAATGGCATAACAGAATTCCTAAGGCTGAAATTTTACCTATTTCTGCATTGAATGCCTTTAATACAGACGTTATTTTACCTAAAATAAAATCTTTACTTCCTGAAAACCCTCCTTACTACGATAAGGATCAGTATACAGATAAACCTGAAAGATTTTTTGTTAATGAGGCTATTCGTGAGAAAATTCTCTTGAATTATGATAAAGAAATTCCATACTCTGTAGAAGTAGTGACTGAACAGTTCAAAGAGAAAGAAGGAATTATCTTTATAGACTCTATTATTTATGTAGAAAGAGATACTCAGAAAGGAATTATTATCGGGCATAAAGGAGAAGCTATCAAAAAAGTTGGAACAGAAGCCAGAATAGACCTTGAAAAGTTTTTCACCAAAAAAATTCACTTAAACCTTTTTGTAAAAGTGAAAAAAGACTGGAGAAAGAACGACAGAGATCTTAAAAATTTCGGTTACAGATAGACTAAAATAGCCTGTAATCCCGTTGTATTAACAGATTTTTTTAGTACCTTAGTGTAAATTTTTTAGTACATGAACTATAATAATTCAAATTTCAGCTCAATACCTAAAGATATTATTTTACTGGCTGTGAGAGTGTTTGTTGGTTTTGCCATGCTTTCTCATGGTTTTCCAAAGCTTCAGATGCTATTGGCAGGTGGTAAAATTGAGTTTTTTGATTTTATGGGATTAGGACCGCAGGTATCTCTGATTCTGACGGTTTTTGCTGAGTTTGTATGTTCAATACTACTGATATTAGGACTTTTTACAAGAATTTCTCTGGGATTTCTGATCTTTACCATGATCATTGCTGCTTTTGTAGTACATGGAGCAGATCCATTCGAAAAAAGAGAAATGAGCCTTATCTATCTTTCCGTTTATCTTTTGCTTATGGTAATTGGGGCTGGAAAATTTTCAGTAGATCATATGATTGAAAGAAGAAAAAGAGCTTCAGACTGGTAATTTTACAACAACACAAAATAAAGAAGGTACTTCATTTCGTGAAGTGCCTTTTCTGTTATTAATAATTGCACTGTGGTAAGCATTTTCAGATCAGAGCTCTGTTTTCATCTCTTACTCTGCAAGCCATCAAACCGTTATCACATAACGGAGCATTTCCTCCGTTGATCATTTTTTTTAATTTCTCATATTATTATTTGTAAGATAAACAATATAAAAAAAGAAATATGACACTAAAAGGAGTCTTATTTTCAGTGTTAAAATTCTTTTAAAATTCACTACATTCGTAGAAAATGAATTTTTTATGAAGATAAAACTGACTATTTGCCTTCTGGCATTTCTCAATTTTTATGATGCACAGGAAAATATTACGTATCAAAAACCTTCTGCTGAGATCTTAAAGCTGGCAGATTATGACAGACCTCCGGGTGTTTTGATGAACAGCAAAAAAGACTGGGTGGTTTTTACCTATCGTCCAACATATAAAACATTGGAAGATCTCAGCCAGCAGGAAATGAAACTTGGAGGACTAAGAATCAATCCGGTGACTAATATTTCTAGCACTGCAACTTATTCAAATAATCTGAAGATCAGAAAAATCAATGATAAAAATGAAATTCAGGTAAAAAATCTGCCATCCAATCCAAAAATTACCTACGTTTCTTTTTCACCGGATGAAAAAAAACTGGCTTTTACCAATACCACTGTTAAAGGAGTAGAACTTTGGGTAGTGGATATGGAAACTGCGTCTGCCAAAAAAATTACAGCAGATAATCTGAATGCCAATCTGGGAATGCCTTATGTATGGTATAATGATTCTCAAAGTTTCCTGATCAGAACACTTCCACAGAACAGAGCTGTTCTTATAGATGCCGCTAAAGATCTTCCTACAGGCCCTATTGTTTCAACAGCAGATGGCAAAGTTTCTCAAAACAGAACGTATCAGGACCTTTTGAAAAATCCTCAGGACGAAAAGAACTTTGAGACCCTTACTGCTTCTGAAATTTATAAGGTAGATCTTACAGGAAATCTTAATAAACTGAAAGATCAGGATATGTATGCCGGCTTAAGTTTTTCTCCGGATGGAAATTACATGTTGGCTACTATGATCAAAAAACCATTTTCCTATATCGTTCCGCTCAGTAGATTCCCATCCACAACGGTTGTCTATGATATGAAAGGAAATATTGTGAAAACAGTAAATGATGTTCCCTTAAATGAGATCATGCCTAAAGGATTCTCTTCAGTAAGAACCGGGAAAAGAAATATGGGGTGGAGAAGCGACGCGCCTGCAACACTTACCTACGCTGAAGCTTTGGACGGAGGAGATCAGTCTAAAACAGCAGATTTCAGAGATGAGATATTTACATGGGAAGCCCCATTCACAGCAGCACCAAAATCCTTCTTTAAAACCAAGCAGAGATATCAAGATGTAGTCTGGACCAATGATCATTATGCGATTGTTTCTGAAGGCTGGTATGACACAAGAAATACAAAGTCTTACCTGATAGATATTAACAACGGAGAATCTAAAGTTTTTGATGACAGAAATTATCAGGATGTATACAGTGATCCGGGAAGATTTAACACAACGAAAAACCAATATGGACGGTATGTAATCGATATGAAAGGAGGAAAAGCTTATCTGATCGGAGATGGATTTACCAAAGACGGACAGCATCCTTTTATTGATGAAATGGATGTAAAATCCCTGAAAAAGAAAAGGCTTTACACTTCCAATATAAAAAACGGTAAGGAAGAAATTATTGATATCCTTAACGCCTCTAAGGGTGAAGTCCTTACGACTCAACAGTCACCAAGCCTTTATCCTAATTATTTCAAAAAAAATATTAAATCTAATAAAGCAGAAGCTGTAACCAACTTTGCCAATCCTTTTGAAAGCATCAAAGATGTTTACAAAGAAGTGATTACTTACAAGAGAAATGATGGCGTTACTTTAACGGGAACTCTTTATCTACCTGCCAACTACGACAGAAAAGCGAAAAAAGAGAAGCTTCCGTTGCTAATATGGGCTTATCCAACTGAATATAAGGATAAGAATACAGCAGGCCAGAACACACAAAACCCGAATGACTTTACTTTCCCATATTACGGATCTTTTGTGTATTGGACAACGAAAGGATATGCTGTTCTTGATGATGCCGCTTTCCCGATTATCGGTGAAGGAAAAACAGAACCTAATGATACTTTTATTCCCCAGTTGGTTGCCAATGCAGCGGCAGCTATTGATGCGGTAGATCATTTAGGATATATCGACAGAAAGAAAGTGGCTGTAGGAGGACATTCTTATGGTGCATTTATGACCGCAAACCTTCTGACCCATTCTAACCTCTTTGCATGTGGAATTGCAAGAAGTGGTGCTTATAACAGAACGTTGACACCATTCGGGTTCCAGAGTGAGCAGAGAAACTATTGGGATGTTCCGGAAATCTACAACACAATGTCTCCTTTCATGCATGCCGACAAAATGAAGACTCCGCTTCTTCTGATTCACGGTGATGCAGATAATAACCCGGGAACATTTACATTGCAGACTGAAAGATACTTTCAGGCATTGAAAAATCTGGGCGCTCCGGTAAAAATGGTTCTTCTTCCAAAAGAAGCCCACAGTTACCAGGCGAAAGAAAATATCTTACACCTTTTATGGGAGCAGGATCAGTTCCTTGAAAAGTGCTTGAAGAAATAAATAATAAAAGAGACTGTTTCCTATCAACAGTCTCTTTTTTTGATTAAAAAAAATAATAAGGAAGTTGGGGTGTTAGTTATATTGTAGTTAAAAGCGCTTCAAAATCTCATCAATACTCTTAAGCTCCATAAAATTCGGATGTTCCAGGTTTACATCATGCTGTTCATGACTCCAGGTGATATGATAAGGAATATGAGCGGCAGATCCTCCAATTTCCAACACTGGTAAAACATCTGATTTGATAGAATTTCCAAGCATCAGAAAGTTTTCAGGCTGGCAGTCCAGATGTTTCAAAAGCTTTTTGTAATCGTGTTCTTTTTTGTCACTCATGATTTCAATGTGATGAAAATAATCCTGTAATCCCGAATTTTTAAGTTTACGTTCCTGATCCAGAAGATCCCCTTTTGTAGCGACAACCAGTCTGTATTTTCCCTTTAAGCTTTCAAGGGTTTCAGTAACGCCATCAAGCAATTCAATGGGTTTCTGAAGAAGTTCCTGACCTAGCTGGATAGCTTTGTTTACTAGTTCCAATGATGCTGTATTATTAGAAACTCTACCGATGGTTTCAATCATGCAAAGCATA
The DNA here is from genome assembly GCF_004916905.1 of Chryseobacterium candidae. Lineage (GTDB taxonomy): Bacteria > Bacteroidota > Bacteroidia > Flavobacteriales > Weeksellaceae > Chryseobacterium > Chryseobacterium candidae. The sequence continues at coordinate 155,282 of NZ_SDLV01000010.1, read as the reverse complement.
AATCCTTTTACTCCATAGCCATATAAATGAAGATTCTGCATTTCTGTTTTAAACAATTCCTGTGATATTGAATGCTGTGGAAGATAATCTTCAAGCAGCCTGCAGAATTCTTTTTCTGCTTCCTGAAAATAAGGTTCGTTGATCCAAAGTGTGTCATCTGCATCAAAGGCAATCGTAGTAATATGATTATTCATTTTTGTTTTGTAATTTTCTTTCCGCAAAATTCAATATAAAAACTCAATAACAAAAGGACATTTGTCCCGGGTGAATATGTTAAGAACGAATCAGGCATTTTTAAACTATCTCAATGATCTGTATGAAAAGCAGAATGATAGTGATAATATTATAGTAAAACTCTTTTCTGCAGGGGATAAAGTGCTTATACAGGATCATCAGCTTTCTCATGTCATGCTGATTAAAGAAGGCATTGTCAAATGTTATTTAGTAGAAGAGAACGGAAAAGAATATATTGTTGAGTTTCTGGGAAGTGGAGAAATAATCGGTGAAGTGGAATTGATTAAAAATATAAACTGCCTGTGTAGTATTGAGGCTCTTACGGAAGTTGAAGCATACGCAGTAAAAATTCCTGCTTTCAGATCTTTGATAAAAAATGATCTCGCACTGAATAATCTTCTTTTAGAGTCTTTTGCGGAACGAATTATCAATACATCCAGCAGAGCTTCCTATCAACAACTCTATACGGTAGAACATACTTTAAAACAATTGCTTCAAATGCAGTCTAAGCAGAATATTCAGATTTCCAAAGAAGATATGGCGGCTTACCTCGGAATTGCAGTAAGAAGTTTAAATAGAATTTTAAAAGATTTGAAATAATTTTTTCGCAAATACAATGTCTTGTGTTTTGATAGTATTTCAAAGGGGTATGCTGGTTTAAATATTAAAATTTAATAAATTAAGTATGTGTTTTGAAAGGGTGTTTTTAAAATTTAGTATTTTTGTATGAGAATAAGTTGAATTACAATATTCATGGAAACATTAAAATTCAGAAATGCTGAGTTGGCAGATTTAAATAAAATCGTGGCCATCTACAACTCAACCATTGCTTCAAGAATGGTCACTGCAGATATGGAAGAAGTCTCTGTAGAAAGTAAACTAAAGTGGTTTGAAGAACACAATCCTCAGACAAGACCTCTTTGGGTAGTTGAAGATAGCCAGGAGCAAACCGTTGGTTGGGTAAGTTTCAGTTCATTCCATGAAAGAGCGGCTTACAATGGTACGGTAGAAGTGAGCATTTATCTGGATGAAACCTCCAGAGGAAAAGGGTATGGAAAAACTATTCTTCAGTATTGCATTGATAACGCCGGAAAGTTTGGAGTAAAAAACCTTGTAGCGCTTATTTTCCTTCATAATGAACCCAGTTTAAAACTGTTCAGGCATTTTGGATTTGAAGATTGGGGAAGTCTTCCTAATGTAGCGATTCTGGATGGCGTGGAGAGAAGTCTGAAGATTTTAGGAAAAAGAATAGATTAATTATAATTGTGGAGAAAGAGAAAAGATAAACTTGTAAAACAGGTTTATAATCATTTAATCTATAAAAAAGAATTATGCACAATCATCTGTGCTCATCCGTGAAATCTGCGGTTAAGCAAAAAAGCGAAAGAATATAAAAATAGCTGTCTCAAATCTGAAACAGCTATTTTGTTTTATGAATTCTGCTTAATTCTTTTCGCAGACATATTCAGGAATCGTTTCACCAGGAAAACAGCGGAGACTGTTAATCCCAGCCCAAGTGCAATCCACATTCCGAATGCGCCCATTTCCAAAGTAACACAGAAGAAATATCCTAATGGAATAGTAATTACCCAATAGGCAATGAAGGTATAAATAGAAGGAATTTTCACATCCTGCAAACCTCTCAGCATTCCCAAAGCTGTTACCTGAATTCCATCAGAAAGCTGGAATAAAGCAGCGATGATCATCAGTTTTGCAGCCAGGGTAATAACTTCCACTTCTTCTTTTTTCGTGAAGAAAGTCGGAAGGATATTTCTGCCTAAAATAAATACCAATCCACAGATACACATGAAAATAAAGGCAATTTTCAGGTTGTTGATTCCTACTTTTCTCAGTTCCACAAAATTCTGTTCCCCCAGTTTTCTGCCAATCATTACCGTAGAGGCAACACTGAAGCCTACACATAAATTGAAGGTAAATGAAGCCATGCTTAAAGCAATCTGGTGAGAAGCAATATCGTGAGCAGAGATCAGTCCACAGATAAAAGCAGCTCCGGCAAAAGCGGTTACTTCAAAGAACATCTGTAAAGCTGTAGGTAATCCAAGTCTCACCATTTTATCAAACATCTGCTTTGAGAAATCCTGAATTTTTAAAGAAAAGTCCTTGATATAACGTCTTGTTCTTTCTTCTTTTACCAACACAAAATAAAGGAAAACCACCATGAAGATTCTGGAAATCAAGGTGGCCAGTGCGGATCCCTGTACCCCCATTGCCGGAATTCCCCAAAGTCCTTTGATAAAGACATAGTTTAAGGCAATATTGATGATATTCGCAATAATGGTTGCTTTGGTAACTCCAATGGTATAGGATAAACCTTCAGAAACTTCACGAAGCGTCTGAAATGCCATGAATGGAATCATACTGACTACCATAATACTTAAGAAACCTACGGTATCAGGAATAATCTTGGCAGGCTGTCCCGAATGATAGAGGAGTGGCATTCCCAAAAGGAGAATGACCATCAGAATAATTCCGACAGACATATTGATAATAAAACCGTGGCTGAATACAGAATTGATCGTAGCATGATCCTCTTTGGAATGCGCCTCCGAAACCAATGGCGGTATGGCGAATGAAAACCCCAGGGCTAACACAAATATGGAGAAAAAAACAGCATTTCCCAATGAAACGGATGCCAGTGCATCAGCACCCAACAGTTTTCCGACAATAATATTGTCGAATAAGTTTACTGAAACCTGCCCCACCTGGGTAAGCATCACAGGCAGAGCCAAAGTCAGGCATTCCTTTGTATAGTTTTTGTTTAAAAAGTTCATAATATTTTAAGATTCATATAGTTTATCATTCAAATAGGGTCAAAAAAAAAATTTGCAGTGGTAACACTGCAAATTTTTATAATATGGTAAATAATAGTTTATTATTTCCTTACAAAACTTGCAACGTCACCTTCAGAAACAGTGTTTCCACCAAGAATAATCAATCTCTCGACAACATTCCTTAACTCTCTGATATTTCCAGTCCATGAAAGTGCTTTTAAAGCATCAATAGCTTTATCATCAAACTTTTTCGTAGCAGTACCATGCTCATCAGCAATCATGCCTGAAAAATGCTCAACCAATAATTTGATGTCCTCTTTTCTTTCATCCAATGGCGGAACATAGATTTCAATAACAGAAAGTCTGTGGTAAAGATCTTCTCTGAATTTTCCTTCCTCAATTTCTTTCTGCATATTTTTATTCGTTGCTGCAATTACTCTTACATCAACTTTGATTTCTTTATCACTTCCCACAGGAGAAACTTTGCTTTCCTGTAGCGCTCTCAGTACTTTAGCCTGAGCAATAAGGCTCATATCTCCAATCTCATCAAGGAAGATAGTACCACCATTTGCCTGCTCAAATTTTCCCTGCTTATCTTTAATAGCCCCCGTAAAAGATCCTTTTACATGCCCGAAAAGTTCAGATTCAATTAGTTCAGACGGAATCGCAGCACAGTTTACTTCTATCATAGGACCTCTTGCCCGGTCACTCTGATTATGGATAGCATGAGCAACCAGCTCTTTTCCTGCACCGTTAGGTCCTGTGATCAGAACTCTGGCGTCGGAAACGGCTACCTTTTCGATCATATCCTGAATCTTTTGAAGAGCAGGAGATGTACCAATCATCTGGTATTTTTTGCTTACTTTTTTCTTTAAGGTTTTATTTTCAGTCTGAAGATTTTTGTTTTCTTTCTTCAGAGTCTCTTTAACCAATGCGTTTTTCACACTTGTAATCAATCTGTTGATATCAATTGGTTTGGAGATAAAATCGTATGCACCCTCCTTTAAACAGGAAACGGCAGAATCAATATCTGCGTGGCCTGAGATCATGATAAAAGTAGTTTCTGGTTTTAATGCAAGGCTTTGCTTCAAAAGTTCGGTTCCTGAAACTTTAGGCATCTTAATATCGGAAATCACCAGTGCGAAATCTTCTTTTTCTACCTGTTTGTAACCTTCAAGGCCATCTTCGGCGATAACAAATTCATAATCGGTGAGTTCATCCGAAAGAATACTGTGAAGTACTCCCGAGATTGCTTTTTCGTCTTCTACTATAAGGATTTTTTGCATAGTTGCAAATTTAAATTTTTTGTTTCAATTATTAGCAAAAACTGTACCTAAATATTCTATTTGGAGTAGTCTCTTCTCCCAAAAATGGCAGATCCAACCCTTACAGAGTTAGCCCCACACTCAATGGCTATAGGGAAATCGTCACTCATTCCCATTGATAAGGTATTTAAAGTTTTTAATTGATTTAATTCATCAAAAAGCATCTTTAATGTTAAAAATTCATTTCTAACCTGCTGCTCATCGTCAGTGAATGTAGCCATTCCCATCAGTCCGGTAACTTCAACATGAGGAAATCTGCCTTCAGTGTATTGTTGGAAAAGATCTTTGGCTTCGGAAATATCAAGCCCGAACTTGCTTTCTTCAGCTGCAATTTTTACCTGCAGAAGAACTTTAATGATTCTGTTATTCTTTCCTGCTTCTTTATTGATTTCTGTTAATAATTTTTCAGAATCCACACTTTGTATGGTATCTATGAAGGAAGCAATGTATTTCACTTTGTTGGTCTGTAAGTGACCAATCAGATGCCATTGTATATCCTGAGGAAGATGAGGGGCTTTTTCCATCAGTTCCTGTACTTTGTTTTCTCCAAAAACCTTTTGTCCAAGATCGTATACTTCCTGTACTGCAGAAGCCGGATGTGTTTTTGAAACAGCAACCAGCTGGACATCCGATGGGAGCTGGTCTTTTATAGTTTTATAATTTTCTTTAATACTCATAGTTGCAAATTTCCGAAAATTCCCTGACAGTTGCCAGTGATGAATACATTTTACACGGTACTTTTACAGTAAAATTAATTCAGAACCTCATTGATCTTTGGATACTGAGAGATTTTTCTGAAGACAAACCTGTTGCTCTTCTGCAGTTTTTCAATAAACATGTCCAGCTCATTGATAGAATCCGCATCTCTCAGATACTGATCGTGAGTAAGGAATACCAGGTGTCTGGATGTTTTCTCAAGATCGTTCAGGAAAATGCTGTCTACTTTCTTAATCATGGCCTCATGACTTCCTTTTAAAGTCATTTTTTGAGAAGGCCTCCATTCAAGATCCCAGCCAATTACTTTATAACCGGCTTTTTTAAGACCATCTGCTGCCACAGTAGAACTTTTAATATCTGTTACATTAATATTGTTGAGCCTCCAGATATTTCTTCCGGGAGTTCGTGCTATTTTATCGGTAAGTTTCAGGCTGTCTTTGGCGATATCAAAATCGTGAACTACAGCATCAGCATTTTTATAAAAATCTGTGTATTTGTTGTGGGCATGGGAAAAGCTATGGTTCGCCAGTTCTATCAAGGGGTTTTGCTTAAGCAAGAGAAGGTCATCCTTCTGTTTTTTACTGCCATAAGCATGTTTCCCTACCAGAAAGGCAGTGGCGCAAACATTTCTTTTGTCCAGGATTTTTAAAAGATTTTCAGTTCCCTGATTGGGGCCGTCATCAAAGGTAAGGTAGATTACTCTTTTATCCGGATCAACACTTTCATCATCCATATTATTGGGGATTATTTCTGCGGAAGGATGTTCCTGTGAACTGACGACGGGGACATTGTTCACCTCATTCTTGAAATTACAGCTGTTTAATAAAGCCGAAGTTGCACTCATCAATGCAACCATCCCTAGAAAAGTCATATTTTTTGACTTTCCCGCAAAAATTTTTTTCATAAAGATAATGGAGTATTAAATTGTTAAAAATCGTTAAAAATAACAGCTGAAAATTAACAAATTATATGCCATGCTGTGCAGGTATTTTTCTTTTTAAGTTTATTTTAAGAACTTTATTTTAAACGATGTTTGCATTACCTGATGAATTGTAAATTTATGATCTGCTTTTCTGTAAAATTTAACATTTATAAATATGAAAACGATAGTTTTTTTCTACTAATGCTGGAATTTCAATATTGTTACTATATTGCATGATTATTTTGATATTGATGAGTTTTAGATATTTAATTATTGTTCTTTTGGCCGGGCAATTTTCTGCTCAGAAGATTTCTGGAAGAATTTTAACAGATAAAGAAGGCCCGGTGTCGGATGCAAGAATTGGAGTGGAAAATGAGAATGTAGGGGATATTACCGATCATGCAGGAAACTATACTCTTGATATTACGGATATAGCAAAAAGTAAAGTTGTAAAAGTAGAGATAAGTGGATATGAAACTTTCCGTATGAAACTTTCTGATTTTTTGGTTTTGCCAGATCATACTGTTTTACTTAAAAATAAATCCATTGAAATTCCCAATATCGAAGTTATCTCCAAAAAATATATAACGAAAAACTTCGGAACTAAAAATTCAAAGCGTTCTTATGGAGGGTACAATTCTGATAAGCCAGAAAGGCTATTCCGGGAATATGCTATTAAGGTAAAGAATAATAAAAGAATTAAAATAAAGAATATTAATATCAGCTTAGCTTATTTTTCTTTTGAACAGCCTGTTGCAATTATCTTTGATGTTCAAAATTCTATAAATGATCTTCCAGGTGAGTCTCAGGTGAATGAAACTTTAAAACTTACATTTACCAAGGATGATATTAAAAATAATACATTAAGTCTTGATGTTTCAGATAAAAATATCTGGATAGATCAAGATTTTTTTGTTTCATTTCGTGTTTCTGAAGATTTTAAAGGAGAGCTTTATTTGGGGGGAAATATCTTCGCATTTTCAAAAAACACATACTACAGAAATTATTTTGGAGAATGGCAAAAATATTCTTCAGGAGAACCGTCCATCAATGTTGATGTTTTAATGGAAAAATAATGCATATCAATATATAAATGAGTTTTGTTATTACAGAAAGACAAAACTCATTTATTGGCTTATCCTTTTAATTAATACTCGAGATTAATGATTAACAAAGGTTTTCTTATTGACAGCCCTTCTACAGGCTCAGGGTGACAACCCGAATACCAGCCGGAATTTTTAAGCATTGTCAGGCTAAACCTGTTGAAACTGTTTTCACTGGAAGGGACACATCAATTCATATTATGTAGAAGATATTATTGTATATCCAGATCTACAGAATTTAACCTTAATGAATTCAGAATGACAGATAATGAACTGAAGCTCATTGCTGCAGCTGCAATCATCGGAGATAGCAGAATTCCAAAGAATGGATACAATAATCCTGCCGCTACCGGAACACCCAAAACATTATAAATGAATGCGAAAAACAGATTTTCTTTAATGTTTTTGAGGAGCTTTTCACTCAGTAATTTAGCTTTTGCAACACCTAAGATATCTCCTTTTAATAAAGTGATCTCAGCACTTTCAATCGCAACATCTGTTCCTGTTCCCATCGCAATTCCCACATCAGATTGTGCAAGGGCAGGAGAGTCATTAATCCCGTCTCCGGTCATCGCTACGATTTTACCCTGCTGCTGCAGTTTTTTTACTTCATTCAGTTTATCTTCAGGAAGACAGTTGGCTTTGAAATTTTTAATTCCTAACTCATCAGCAACGGCTTTGGCAGTATGTTCATTGTCTCCTGTCATCATGATGACGTCTATTCCTTCACTCATCAGCTGTTTTATGGCTTTTTTAGAGCTTTCTTTGATTTTATCTGTAAAGCTTACAAATCCCAGCACCTGCTGATCCTGTGCGATATAAGAAATCGTATGGGCTTTAGACTGAACTTCTAATGCTTTCTGTTTTAAGCTCTTCGGAATCATAATCTGATGCGAGGTCAATAGACTTTCATTTCCAAGATAAGCGGTCTTGCCGTTGATATTTCCTTTGACTCCTTTTCCGGAGATATTTTCAAACTGATCTGCTTTTTCAGCCGTCAGATTCTCTTCTTTTGCTCTTTTTATGACAGCATTGGAAAGCGGATGTTCAGAATTCTGATTCAAAGAAAAAGCCAGTTTTAAAATCTGATGCTGATCTCCGTTTACTGTTTCAATATGTTCTACTGAAGGTTTCCCTTCTGTTAAAGTTCCTGTTTTATCAGTAATCAAAACATTTACTTTATTCATCTGCTCAAGAGCTTCTGCATTTTTGATAAGGATTCCGTTTTTAGCACCTTTCCCGATTCCTACCATTAAAGACATGGGAGTTGCCAGCCCAAGTGCACAGGGACAAGCCACAATTAAAACGGCAACCGCATTCACAAAAGCAAATAAGGTTCTTTTTCCTTCCGGACCGAAGAATTGCCACAAAACAAAAGTAAGCACAGCAATAAGAATGACTGCAGGTACAAATACTTTTGAAACCTTATCTGTAAGTTTCTGGATAGGAGCTTTACTGCGGCTGGCTTCATTCACCATTTTAATGATTTGGGAAAGCAGAGTTTCATCGCCTACCTTTTCTGCCTTCATAATGAATACCTGATTTCCGTTGATGGTACCGGAAGATACTTTATCGTCTACATTTTTTTCAACAGGAACAGGTTCTCCGGTAATCATACTTTCGTCTACAATAGAATTACCCTCAGTGATTTTTCCGTCTACAGGAATTTTTTCACCAGGTTTTACTTTTAATAAATCTCCTATTTTTACCTGGGAAAGCAGCACTTTCTTTTCTTCACCATTTACCATAAGGTTGGCTTCATCCGGTGAAAGGTTCATTAATTCTTTGATGGCATTTCCTGTTTTTTTATGGGCTGCGGCTTCCATCAGCTGACCTAAAATGACAAGGGTTAAAATCACACAGACTGCCTCAAAATACAATGGGATTTCATGATTGTGTCCACGGATTTCATGTGGAATAATGTCTGGAAATATCAGAGCAACAATACTGAAAATAAATGCTGCAGCAATCCCAAGAACAATAAGACTGAACATATTGAGGTTCCATGTTTTGAATGAAACCCAGCCTCTTTTCAACAGGAACCAGCCTGAATAAAACATCACCGGAAGTGTTAAAGCAAGTTCAATAAATCCCTGAATCTGATGAGAGAAAGGAAAGTTGATTAACATTCCTCCCATTGAGAGAATGAAAACCGGTATAGTAAACGCCAGGGAAGTAATGAATTTTCTTTTTAATATATTGTAAGTTTCATCTTCATCATTATCACTGCTGTCGGGCATTCTTACGAGATCCATTCCACAGATAGGGCAGTCTCCCGGTTCGTCACAAATGACTTCCGGATGCATAGGACAGGTGTATTTTGCGGTTTTCTTTTCAGGATATTTTACAAGGTCCATTCCGCAAACCGGACATCCTACATTGGAATCGTAGGTTTTGTCGCCTTCACAATACATGGGACAGTAATATCTTCCTGCCATTTCATCAGTTACTTTAGGCGTTTCATAACTATGGCTTTGAAAATGAGAGTGATGCTGGTGCGAATTTGCTTTTTGGGCAATTTCTTCCGTAATCGGTTCTAAATCCATATGACAAACAGGGCAACTTCCTTTCTCATCATATACTTTGTCGCCTTCGCAAAACATTGGACAATAATGCTTCCCTATACTATCTTTAAAGCTTTCAGGAAGGTTGGTTGATGAATAAGCTGGTTTATGATTAGGATCTTTAGCCAGCTTTTCTTCAATAGGAACCAGATACATTTTGCAGACAGGACATCTTTCACCCTGTTTGAAATATACTTTATCTCCTTCGCATTCCATTGGACAATAGTATACTGAAGAAGGCGATACACGGTCCTGAGGTTTTGCGAAGGCTGTCTCAGGAGTATTGGGATCTTCAAGTATGTATTTTCCTATTTCTGCCAGAGCATCATTTAATACTGAAAGTTTTACTTCATGATCGGAAGTGATGGTGACTGTATTGTTTTCCAGATTAACATCGGCTTTAACACCATCAACACTGTTCAGTTGATTTGATATCTTTTTCTGGCAGCCGGAACAGGTCATTCCGAGTATTTTATACTGTTGTTCCATGATTCTTAAATTTATACTGCAAATTTCCACAATGGAAAACGAAGGTTGTTATAAATTTAAGGATAATAGTTATAAAATTAGGTGGAGTGGAAGAGTTTGAGGGTGGGAGATTATAAGAGTAAGAGGGTTTGAGAGTTGTAAGGTATGAGAGTTTGTAAGTGAAATAGGAATATTTAATTCCTTTACTCCTAAACACTCAAACTTATAGATTGTCAAGCGGTTTGCGATGATGTTCTTTGAGCTTTTTGAATTCAGTGGGTGTGAATCCGGTCACATTACGGAACTGGGAAGAAAGGTGCTGTACACTCTTATAACCGAGTTTTCCTGCAATTTCGGTAAGATTGAATTCGTTGTATAAAAGAAGCTCCTTCACTTTTTCAATTTTCTGAAGAATGAAAAACTGCTCTAATGTGATATTTTCGTTTTGTGAAAATGTTTTTGAAAGAGCGCTGTAATCTTTGTGAAGTTTTGAACTTAAAAATTCAGAAAGCAGGAAGTCTTCCGGGATATCAAGATCACTTATTTTGACAATAATCAGGTTTTTAATTTTTTCTACGATCTGATGAGCAGAGTCCATAATCCTTTCAAAACCTGTATCAAGCAGCTCTTTTTCTATGATATGCATTGTTTGAGCAGAAATATCAGATTCTGTTTCAACTTCTCCCAGTAAAACATTCGCTGTCTTTACCTCTGCATTACGGAAAATAGTTTCTACCGCCGCAATGCATCTGTTGCAGACCATATTTTTTATAAAGATCTTCATAGGTTGTTGTTTAACCTGTCTTTTACAAATTCTATCTGGGTTTTGCCATGAGGAGCAGGATTGCCTTCTTCGTTAAGGTTCACCATGACAATTCTTTCTACAGTAATGATGGTTTGATGAGTCATTTTGTTTCTTACATCACATCTTAAAGTAATAGAAGAAGATCCGAAATGAGTAGCTTCAATTCCTATCTCTATAATATCTCCTTGTTTGGCTGAGCTGACAAAGTTGATTTCAGAAATAAATTTGGTTACTACTTTGGTATTTTCTAACTGAATAATAGCATAAAGAGCAGCCTCTTCATCTATCCATTGAAGAAGTCTTCCTCCGAAAAGTGAATGATTGGGGTTTAAATCTTCGGGCTTTACCCATTTTCTGGTATGGTAGTTCATCTGTTAATAATTTGCAGCACAAATTTAGTGTTAAAAGCTGATCTTTTCAAAAGAATAGTATTTATTGATCTGAAAAGAATCATTCATTTTCTCAATCATTTTCTTTTGGAGCGCGTGGCTTTCGTTTTTGTTATAGAAGAATCATTCAGCAGTGTTTGATATTCTTTACTTTCTATGGCAATCATCGTTACTTTTCATTCCGGATTATGATGGAATCCCAATCCATACTTTTTCGCTAAAGGAGAACATCTGAGGCAGCGTTGGCCCTTAGAAAAGAACTTTTGTCTTTCATTCTCTTTTTCGTTGTCTGAAATTTCATTTTTAATAGCATAGCATTTAAAAATTAGATGATCGGATGAACATTGATAGGAACTTTTATAAGTTTCTCATATGGTAGATTGGCGAGTGTTTTTTCTTTCTTTTCAGGATGAACCTGTGCCTGGAAAACAGAGCAGTCTTCGGTAATTTCAATGAGTGTGTTAGTATAATTGGTGATGTATGGTTTTATATTTTTGTTTTAGCATTTTAAATGTTAAGTAGAATAGGGGGGCAAGGAAGTTGATAAATAGAATGATGTGTATCTTAGTAACTTGATTTTGAGTGCTCAGTATTGGCATTTGTTTTTAAACCTTTAACTAACTTTATGATTAAATATGTTTTTATTTAAGTGTTTGATTTTCAGAGGTTTTATTTTGTTTTATGTGCTTGTTTTATTTTTAGATTAAACATAATGTAAGAAATATTTAAAAAAAGCTTTGATTTGAAATTTTTAATTGTATCTTGCATACGTTTATATTTGGAATCAATATTTGTTCATTAATTTATGTTGTTTTTCTTTTATATACCAAATTTTTATTAATTTTTTAATTTATTTAAAATGAACATTTTTGTTTCAAACATCAATTACGCAACTAAAGAGTATGAGTTGCACGATCTATTCGCAGAATTTGGGGATGTATCATCAGCTAAAATCGTTACAGACAGAGAAACTGGTCGTTCCAGAGGTTTCGGTTTCGTAGAAATGGGTGATGAAGAAGGAAAGCAAGCTATTGAATCTCTTAACCAGAAAGAATTCAACGGAAAAGCTCTAAATGTATCTGAAGCTAAGCCAAGAGAAGAAAAGCCAAGAAGAAGCTTTGATAACAACAGAGGTGGAGGTTATGGTAACAACAACAATAGAGGCGGAGGCTATGGTAACAACCGTGGCGGAGGCGGAAATCGTTGGTAAAAATATGAAGCGGCTTTTAAGCCGCTTTTTTTATGGAATTTATTCTTCTGCGAATCACTGTTGAGAGCAACAGAGAGTATTAATAGAATAGCATTCCTATACAGATTATACGAGGCTGCCCAAGAAGAGCAGTCTCGTATAATTGATATCATTTACTTCAATCTTAGCAATATATAAACATTTTCATAATAAATGCTGGGAACATCATCTTCAGAATATTTCTCCCGCGTAATTTCACTGAAAATAATTTTAACATGATATTTGCCTACATCAGATTCCATTGCTATTTCCGGCACTTTTACGGTTCCGGTTTTGTCTTTATTTTTCTCAAATAGCTTGATAATCTGTGGTCCGAAATCTATTTCTTCCTGAGAATTTAAATTAAGTTTCAATGAGGATTTTTCTGTCAGTTCGTCTGTCAGTTCAAACTGGTCATTATTTAGTTTTTGGGTCTCTCTGCTATACCTATGGAAAGAAATCAAATATTGATAATTCCCGAGTTCTACGGCCTGTTCTTCACGAACAAGAACGAGTCTGTTCATTTCATATGCTCTGTTTTTTACAGTGACATCTACCTCCGAAAATTTGTTCTGAATATTATAATTGATATTATAAAATGTGCCGTTTTTAATATTATCATCTAATTCAGCCTGATCTTTTTCATTTAGCAGCGATGATAGAAATTTACTTTGCTTTCTTTCGGCCAGAAACTCAAATTTATCAGCAATTTCATTACGGACGGTATCTGTAACTTTTTGCTGAAAGTTAATCTTGCCGGCACTCATTAGCTGATACTGGTTTAAAATATTCATTAATTCTGTTTTCTGACTTCTCTTAGCTACACTGAATGCATTAAGGTAAGGGAAAATTAATGCAAAAACTCCAAATAAAAATAAGCTGACAGGGATGAACTTTATCGTAGCTTTTTTGTTGAAAATAAAATAAACAACAATGATTAACAGCCATAAAGCAAGAAGGAGAACGAAATACCTTGGTTCTGTATAACCATACTCTAAAATTCTGGTAAAAATAGCAGTGAAAAGCAGAATGATCAAAGGAGCAATTGTGTAATAAAATGCTTTTGAGAATATTCTCACCCAAGATTTTGCATTTTCTTCTTTCAACGGATGAACCAGAAGTAATGCAAGAATGCCAACAATGCTGTAAGCTAAAACAAGGTAAGAAACCCAGCCTCTGGGAAGCTGCCAGTTGATCAGTATTTTAACAGAATAGAAATACAGAATCGTTACATAGATAAGAAGTAACGGAATTAGAATGAACTGAGTGAAAAACTTTAAAACAACAGGGTAGGTGCCATCTTTTTCAAGGTTATTTAATCCTTTATCATTAAATAAAAGGAAAATAAAACTGCTTCCAAAAATAGCGAGAACAAAGAAGGTATCTCTGTAAATTCTGTCGTGGAAGTTAAAGTCAAAAAGTTTATCAACCGCTAAGATTGCTAATTCCACACCGCCAGTCAGAACTCCTGTAAATATTACGGTGAGAAAGATATTGATAAAAAGATTTTTGTTGTACTGCCAGAATCTGAGTTCCCTGTCTTTCTCCAGAAAAGGAACAAATGATACCAGTAAGTGGGATAGAAGGGCAGTAACAGCGATGGTATAAGCATAAACTTCTGTAAAATTGTTTTTTTTATCGGGGAGAATACAATAAAAAACTATAAGGAAAATTATACCGGATACCTGCAGCAGTAACTCTTTCCCGATTCTCTGGGACAACATTTTTAATGCAAACATCAGAGAAATTCCAAGACAGGAACAAATGATGAATTTAATATAAGAAGTAATTTCACTGCGTTCGATTTCCACAATGCAGATGACGGCAACAGAAGCTAATAAAGCCATTACCAAAACCATAGGATATCGGAAAATGACTTCATTGGCCCGGTTTAGAGTTTCCTGGAATTTTGTTTTCATGATTTGGTGTTTTTAGGATTGGGATTAATCTTTTTTCTTTTTTTTCTTTTTGTCCCTGTCTTTTTCTTTTTCCTTTCCCTTGGTTTTCTTCTCTTTTTTCGGACTTAAGATTTCTTCAGCAAACTCAAACTTAGGTTCTTCAATCTTGGCCGGCTTTATTTCGATTTTAAGATCAAAATAACCCTTCATATCTTCCTGGGAGATTAATTTTTCGCTTAATAAAAGCTCAAGAATTTCCTTCCCGGAATTATTAAAAAAGTTATGGGAAAGCTCTTTTAACAGAAATTTTTTATACTCTTCTAAAGGAACAAGCACGCTGTATTTAAAGATTCTTCCTTCTTTTACAGTAGATAGATAGCCTTTTTCAACTAATATTTTCAAATAAGTGGAAACCGTATTCTGATGTGGTTTCGGTTCAGTATGCTGCTCCATAACATCCTTCAGATAGAAAGATTCCATTTTCCAAAACAGCTTCATAAAGTTTTCTTCTGCGGCAGTAAGATGATTTATTTTCATAAAGTATTCTAATGTTGAAATTGAATATTGCAATAAAGATAGATAAAAGATACCAGAAAAGCTATTCCAGCCCCCATAAATACTTCTTTTACGGTATGTCTTTTTAATATAACACGGGTGATTCCAACCAAAATAGCGATTCCCAGCCACACCAGACCCATTTTCCATTCCAGGGAGAAAAAGAGTGCTGCCACAAATACATTGAAGGCAGTATGCATCGAGCTTTTGATAAAAAGATTGCTGATCTGAAGTGCGAAAAGAAGGACTAAAATAAACAGCATGACAAGATCAATATATCCGTTTCTGATGTAATTAAAAAGAAGGTAGGCGATCACACAGACTGCAATAAATATATATAAGGTCTTCCTTTGGACACGGTTGGAAACATCCATATTGGTATATCTTCCCGTTTTTACATTCCATACCAGCCATATAACTACAGGAATGATAATCATTAATAATACAGGCAGAAAATAAAGAATAGAATCTTTCAGAGAATATTCCCTGAGGCTCATGTATACAAAAAAAATAATCAGAGAAACTAAAGGATTAAAAAAATCAGAAATGACTTTTGAAATGTTGTGTAAGAATGAAGACTGCTTTTCTTCCATAATTTAGTTTAAAAATCAAATATACCATTATAACCTCAAAAAACAAGGAGGAAAATGCGGTTGAAATGGATGGGTGAATTCAGAAAATAATTCATTATCAGTAGGTTTTAGTGAGTTAGACTTTTTCATTTTTTTTAATTAATATTAAATTTTGAAGTAAATGTTTAATTTTAATTGATCTGTTTTAATCATCATTATCATGAAACATCTGTTCACTTTATCAATGTTAATCTTAGGATACTTTACTTTGGGTCAAAAAGATTCCAAGGAAAATATTTCTACGCTACAACCTATCCATCAATTAAGAATATATGAAATTCCGAAGGAAAACAAACAGGTATTCCATGACCGCTTCAGGGATCATGCGTTGAGAATAATGAAAAAATATGGATTTACGATTGTAGCGATCCGGGAATCGGAGTTTCAGGAAAAGACAGAATTTGTCTGCCTGCTTGAATGGAAAGATGAACATGCAATGACAATTTCATGGGAAGGATTTATGGCAGATAAAGAATGAAAGGAAATGAAAGCCCGAACTGCAAGGCAATATGGTTATTTCGTCAATGAAATTGAAGACAGAATCCTGAAACTTACAGGTTTTACTCCGGAAAAGAAGCTGTTGAAATAACCAAAATATATATTAACAATAATTAAAGAGGAGTGAAATAGAAGAACAAAATGTAATAAATTCAAATATCTCCGAATCAACTGTTATTTCGGCAAAGCCCTATGGATAGGCTGATCCCTAGTAGATCGCGGGAGGAAGGCAAAGAATAAAATGCTGCTTTTTCATCCTTCCAAGGGGTCGGAAATTAAGAATAATCCATACAGCCCGCAAATAGATTTTACAGAAAAATCGAAAAGTTATGTATGTATAGAATAAAAACAAAGTTTTTTTCATAATTTTGCTCAACTATTTCATCATAAAAAAGCAAGAGCTAACACATGAAAGAATTTTCTAAAGAGGTATACCTGAAGTGGTATGAAGATATGACAATGTGGAGAAGGTTTGAAGACAAATGCCGTTCTCTTTACCTAAAACAAAAGATCAGAGGATTTTTACATTTGTATAACGGTCAGGAAGCTATCCCTGCCGGCTTTACACATGCAATGGATCTTACAAAGGATAGTATGATTACTGCTTACAGATGTCACATCCATCCAATGGCTATGGGAGTAGACCCTAAAAGAATCATGGCTGAACTTTGTGGTAAAGCTACCGGAACTTCCGGAGGTATGGGTGGATCTATGCACATTTTCAGTAAAGAGCACCGTTTTTACGGAGGGCATGGTATCGTTGGAGGACAAATTCCATTAGGTGCAGGTATTGCTTTTGCAGATAAATATTTCGACAGAAAAGCAGTGAATATCTGTTTCTTTGGAGATGGTGCTGCAAGACAAGGTTCTTTACACGAAACTTTCAATATGGCAATGAACTGGAAACTTCCTGTGGTATTTGTTGTGGAAAACAACCAATATGCAATGGGAACTTCTGTAAAAAGAACTGCCAACCACGAAGATATCTATAAATTAGGATTAGGATACGAAATGCCTTGCCTTGCTGTAGATGCAATGGATCCTGAAAAAGTAGCGGAAGCTGCCTACGAAGCTATTGAAAGAGCAAGAAGAGGAGATGGACCTACTTTCATTGAAGCAAGAACTTACCGTTACAGAGGACACTCTATGTCTGATGCTGAGCCATACAGATCTAAAGAAGAAGTAGCTCTTCATAAAAATGATGACCCAATCGAATTGATAAAACATAGAATTTTAGAAAACGGATGGGCTACAGAAGCAGAATTGGAAGTGATGGATAACAAGTCCAGAGACTTTGTTGAAGAGTGTATCGAATTTATGGAAAACTCTCCGTATCCGGATGCAGAAAAAATCTATGAGTATGTATATGCTCAGGAAGACTATCCATTCCTAGACAAATTAGAAAACTAAAAGATAATGAGTTAATTTGACAATTTGAGAATTTGAAAATGTGATAGATGATGTCCTTTTTTAATTTTCAAATTTTCAGATTGCTAAATTTTCAAATTAAAATAAATTATGGCAGAAGTAATTACGATGCCCCGCCTGTCTGACACGATGACGGAAGGTAAGGTGGCAAAATGGCATAAAAAAGTAGGAGATAAAGTAAAAGAAGGAGATATTTTAGCTGAAATTGAAACTGATAAAGCAGTTCAGGATTTCGAATCTGAAATAGAAGGTACCCTTTTATACGTAGGTGTAGAAGAAGGAGCTGCTGCTGCTGTAGACTCCGTTTTAGCTATTATCGGGAATGAAGGAGAAGATATTTCAGGATTAACAGGTGGAGCTGCTGCTCCCAGTGCTGGAACTGAAGAAAAAAAATCAGAAGAACAGCCTAAAGCAGAAACTGCTGAACCTGCTGCAGAAGTTCCGGCAGGAGTAGAAATTATTACCATGCCAAGACTTTCTGATACAATGACAGAAGGTAAGGTAGCTAAATGGCACAAAAATGTAGGTGATACAGTAAAAGAAGGAGATCTTCTTGCTGAGATCGAAACAGATAAAGCGGTACAGGATTTCGAATCTGAATTCAATGGAGTATTATTGAAGCAGGGTGTAGAAGAAGGAGGGGCTGCTCCGGTGGATTCCGTATTAGCAATCATTGGCCCTGCAGGAACAGATGTTTCCGCTGTAGGAGCTCCAAAAGCTGCCGGTCAGTCCACTGAAAAACCAGCTGAACAAAAAACAGAAGCTAAAACAGAAGAAAAAGCGGCTCCGGTTGCGAACTCTTCATCTTCTGACAGAGTAGCAATCTCTCCACTGGCTAAGAAAATGGCTCAGGATAAAGGCGTTGATATCAACAGTGTTCAGGGATCTGGTGAAAACGGAAGAATCGTTAAAAAAGATATTGAAAATTATCAGCCAGCTGCAAAACCGGCTGCTTCAGCTCCTGCGGCAACTGCTGCTCCTGTTGCAGTAAGCTTTGTACAGGGTGAAGATACGGAGACTCCAAACTCACAGGTAAGAAATATTATTGCAAAACGTCTTTCTGAAAGTAAATTCTCTGCACCTCACTATTATCTGATGGTGGAGATCAATATGGATAAAGCAATTGAAGCAAGAAAAGAAATCAATTCTTTACCTGATACTAAGATCTCTTTCAATGATATGATTATTAAAGCAACTGCAATTGCTTTAAGAAAACATCCTCAGGTAAATTCAAGCTGGGCAGGAGATAAGATCATCCACAGAGGAAATATCAACATTGGTGTAGCGGTAGCTATTCCGGACGGATTGGTGGTTCCTGTATTGAAAAATACAGATCAGATGACGTATACTCAGATTTCTGCATCCGTAAAAGATATGGCTTCAAGAGCTAAGAGTAAAGGTCTTAAAGCTAATGAAATGGAAGGATCTACATTCTCTATTTCTAACTTAGGAATGTTCGGAATCGAGACATTTACAAGTATCATCAACCAGCCTAACTCTGCAATTCTTTCAGTAGGGGCAATTATTGAGAAGCCAATCGTTAAAGATGGCCAGATTGTAGTTGGAAACACCATGAAACTTTCATTAGCGTGTGATCACAGAGTAGTAGACGGTGCTACAGGTGCTCAATTCTTACAGACATTAAGAACCTATTTAGAAAGTCCATTAACATTGTTACTGTAATTTTCTGAAGTGAAGATAATAAAACCTCCCAAATCGGGAGGTTTTTTTGTTTTTTTAAAATTAAAATACAGATCTCTAGTTAAATCTATAAGGTTTCAAAAACCTTACAGGTTTAGAAAAGTGAAATTCTGAAAAGAGAAAGCATTACTTTTTGTATAAATTTTACATAAAAATTTCCCGGAAATAATTAAAAAATTAAAGAAAAAGTCTGATATAAATGGATTAAGAAAATCTAATAACCGTAAAACTGAAATAAAATATAAACGGCTTCAAAAAGCGGTTTTTTATTTGCAGGCAATTCACTATTTTTGAATCATGATTAAAGCAAGAAATATCCATAAATCTTATGGGAATTTAGAAGTACTGAAAGGTGTTGATATTCACATCAAAATGGGCGAGGTGGTTTCTATCGTAGGAGAATCGGGGGCAGGTAAGTCTACGTTGCTGCAGATTTTAGGAACTTTGGATCATCCAACCCAGTCAAACAAATATGATACTGAGATTGAAATAGCGGGAGAATCATTTATTAATATGAATGATAAGCAGCTGTCGAAATTCAGAAATCAGAATATAGGGTTTGTATTTCAGTTTCACCAGCTTCTTCCGGAGTTTACTGCGCTGGAAAATGTCTTGCTTCCGACTAAAATAGCAGGAGCCAATGAAAGAGAAGCTCTTGAAAAGGCTTATGCTTTATTTGAAGATCTGAAGATTGAACAGAGACTGAACCATAAACCCAACCAGCTTTCAGGTGGAGAGGCGCAAAGGGTAGCTGTAGCCAGAGCTTTAATCAACTCACCGAAAATCATTTTTGCAGATGAGCCTACAGGTAACCTGGATTCTAAAAATGCAGATGATCTTCACCGATTGTTTTTTGATCTTAGAGATAAATACAACCAAACTTTTGTGATTGTAACGCATAACCCGAATCTTGCAGAGATAACAGACCGTAAGCTCGTTATGAAAGACGGAATGATTATAGAGTAGCAGTATACCATACCAGATGATGAAATACTTTATTTTTCTTCTTTTAATTGTAATTTCCTGTTCAAAGGCTGAATCTCAGCAGTTGAACCCATTGGGTGTTCCTCAGACAAGGATTTTGGAGATTAAAAATTATATTAAAGGAAAAGAGTACAATCAGGAATTGGCTGTTTTTATCAACTTTAAAATTCCCTCTGGAAAGTATCGTTATTTTATTTATAATCTGAAAAATAATACAATTCTACAGAAGGCTGTAGTTTCTCATGGTTCAGGTTCTGTTATTCCCAAGTCGGATGCTTTGAGATTCAGCAATGTTGAAGGCTCTTATCAATCATCTCTTGGAAAATATGCTATTGGAGAAAGCTATGTAGGAAAGTTTGGTAAAGCTTACCGCCTGGCAGGGCTGGATGCTACCAATAGCAATGCCATGCAAAGAGCAATAGTTCTTCATTCTTATGGATGTATTCCGGATGTAGAATCCCGGGCTCCCGAATGTCTCAGTTTGGGATGTCCGATGCTTTCAGTAAATGCACTTAAAGAAACAGCAAAATATATTGATAGTTCTACAAAACCTGTCATTTTATATGCTTTCTATTAATTGATAATATTCATCTATAATTTTTTCCATGGCCATAAAACTCCTAGCCGAAGATGACAGACCGAGAGAAAAGTTTTTGCAGAAGGGCAAAAGCTCACTTTCTGATTCTGAACTCCTGGCAATTATTATGGGAAGTGGGAATAGGGAGGAAGACGCTTTGGAATTGGCAAGAAAAATTTTAACTTCTGTCAATAATAGCTGGCATGAGTTAAGCTTACTTTCTGCCAAAGATCTGATGAAATTTAAAGGCATCGGAGAATCA
Organism: Chryseobacterium candidae; assembly: GCF_004916905.1. GTDB lineage: Bacteria > Bacteroidota > Bacteroidia > Flavobacteriales > Weeksellaceae > Chryseobacterium > Chryseobacterium candidae. Next base: position 134,200 of record NZ_SDLV01000010.1, on the reverse strand, counting down.
AAAGCCATTTCAATTATTTCTGCTTTAGAAATCGGAAAAAGAAGGGCTTTGCAGGAAATTCCGGAAAAAACAATCATTGGGAATAGCCATGATGCTTATGCAGTTCTTAGAAACCAGCTTTCTGATCTGAGAACAGAAGAATTCTGGGCAATTTTCCTTAATAACAGTAATAAAGTGATTCATGTTTCCCAACTCACACAGGGAGGTATCAGCCAGTCTATTGTGGATGTAAGAACCCTTTACAAAGGCGCATTGGATCATTTTTCAACAGGCATTATCATTGCCCACAATCATCCTTCCGGGAGTTTAAAGCCAAGCAGGGAAGATATTAATATCACACAGAAAATAAAAGAAGCTGGAAATACATTAAGTATTCAGCTTTTAGACCATATTATTGTCACGCAGGATTCTTATTTTAGTTTCTCGGACGCAGGATTATTATGATTAGAAGATTGAAATACCATGAAATTGATTTTGCAAAATATGCTCAATGTTTAGAAAATTCCGAACAGAGAAAATATTCTGCTGCAAAACATTTTTTAGATACTACTTCTACAATGCCCTGGGAAATTCTTGTTTATAAAGATTACGAAGCAGTAATGCCTGTCCCTTTTGTAAGGAAATACGGGATGAAAATTGTACACAATCCTAAGCTTTGTCAGCAGCTTGGTGTTTTTTCCGCCAAAGATAATGTGGATCTTAATGAGGCTTTTTTAGAATATCTGGAAAAAAATTATATGATCAGGGCATATTCTTTTAACGATGTCAATCAGCTTCGTACAAAGATCAGAATCAAGAAGAACTTTTTGTTATATCCTGAGGCTTATGAGAAAGTATATTCGAGATATTCGCCCAAAAGAAAGCGAAAACTTCGGTTAGATGAAGTTGTTTTAAAAGAATCCGAAATCAAAACGATTTCTTATGAAAAAGCAAAAGCTTTTATTGAATCCAATACGATAGGAATGAACAAAGACCATGATCTTTTTGAATTCATGAGGATTTTTGAAAATTTTTATAAGCTAAGTTACCTGAAATTTACAGCTTTTTACTATAAGCATAAGATTGTTAATGTGATTGCCACTTATTCGGACGGCAATATGGTAGCGCTTTTAGGGAATTTCAATGATAAAGATTATGTGAAATTATCAGGAGCATCTGTATTGATTGATCATGTTATTAAAGAAAATATTGAAACTCATATTTTTGATTTTGAAGGAGGAGATCTGCCAAACATTGAAGAGTTTTTCCGAGGATTCCGTCCCGAATTAAGACCTTACGGAATTATTGAGAATTCAAAAAAAAATCTTTTCAAAAAGTTAGGATATCTTATGTTGAGAGGAAAGCCTTTTTTATGATGAAAAGCATTGTTTAGATTGGTTCTAATTAAGTAATATTCCGTAACTTTATAAAATACTTAGTAAAACAGTTATGTTACAAAAGATTCGTCAGTACAAATTATCATACATGCTTTATAACTTGTTTAAAAGGGACAAATTAAAGCACAATATTCCATTGTATAAAAAATATGGAATCAAAAAGAACTATTTTTCAAGTATTTCGAGTAAAGATTTTGCTCATCTTCCGTCCAGGGAAAGAACGCTAGATGATACAAAACTTAGGGAAACTCCTTTTTTTAGGAAGCTTTCTGAAGAGAATAAAGAAAGTGCTCTTCAGTACGATGAGAATGGTTATATGATTCTGAGAAATTTCCTCACTCCGGAAACGGCGGATCAAATCAATACTGAAATTGATAAACTGATGGAGGACGGGACTTTGAAATTTATTTACGGAGGAAAACTGATGTTTGCGATTCATCATTCAGAAATCATTAAAAATATTGGAAGTGATAAAGAACTGTTAGACTTTTTATCTGTTTTGCTTGACGGAAAATCCAAACTTTTCCAAAGTATCAATTTCATTAACGGAAGTCAGCAGAAAACCCATTCTGACAGTATTCACATGACTACTTATCCGTTAGGTGGATTGTTGGGAGTATGGATAGCCCTGGAAGATGTAGATGAGAGTAACGGAGCGCTTCATTATATTCCTAAAAGCCACAAACTTCCTTACTTCCTGAATTCTGATTACGATAATGAAGGCACAGCCCTGAAAATAGGAAAGAAAAGCTACAGAGCGTATGAAACCTTTCTTGAGGAAAAAGTAAAAGAATTAGGATTAAAAAAAGAAATTTTTAAAGCCAAAAAAGGGGATTTATTAATCTGGCATGCCAATATTCTTCATGGTGGAGAACCTCACACAGATAAAAACAGAACGAGAAAAAGTCTTGTATACCACTTCTTCGATGAAAATAGTGTTTGCTATCATGAAGTAACACAAAGACCCGCTCTTTTTGAACTTTAATGGGAAGAACCTTCTTTATAAAAACTTTCCATAAGCACATTTACAGGATAGTTTTTTTACATTTGTATTTTTAATATCAGTGTATGGAAAAAAAGAAGAATATTCTTGTTTTTATATTTTCAATGTATGTATGCGCCATGTCATACTACCTGTATACCCACCATTATTACAACACTGATATGGAAGCCTATATGGGACTGATCTATAAAACGGAATATCCTGAAATGAAAATTGAAGAAATTCATCAGAAGGTTTATGAAGAACTGAGGGAAAAGAATCCCGATTTTGCAGGATTAGGTCCTGTAGATCCGATGGTGAAAGAAGTTGCAGAAGGCGAAAGTACTTATTATAAAATTATCTCGCAAAATCCTAAAGCTTATGAAGAAGAGCTGCAGCTTTTTGTGGTGAAACCCTTTTATAACTTTATCAGCTGGTCATTCTTTAAAATGGGTTTCAGTGCTTCTGCCTCTATATCCCTGATTTCAGTTATCTCTTATGCATTGATTCTGATTCTGATTTTCAGCTTTTTGATAAAAATTCTTAGAAATTATCCTCTTGCCTTCATCCTTACTGTTTTAATTTCACTGTTCAAGCCTTTGCCAGAGTCGGCCCGACATGTTTCTGCAGATTCTTTATCATGTCTGTTGCTTCTTCTGAGCTTTTATGTATTTTTAATAAGAAAAAATTTCTTTTTCGCAGGCATATTGGCCATGCTGTGTGTATTCACAAGACCGGAATATTTCATTCTTTATTCATTCATGTATGCTCTTATTTATTTTTACAGAAACAGACTTCAGGTTAAAACAGCTCCATTATTGATATCATATGGCTATCTGTTTCTTTCCTTCTTTTTAATACAGTTTTTTAATCAGGTTTCATGGTCTGCACTTTTTATGAATCAGTTTACCAAAGTTCAGATCTATCCTGTTTCACAGCCTGATCCGTTTTCCTTTGCAGATTATATTCACTTTATTAAAGGCAATATAATGTTGGAATTCAACTCTTCCTATTTTCCAGTCTTATTGATTTTTATCGTGATTATTTTGGCTGATCGTTTTTCATTTTATAATAAAAAAAGCCAGGCCCAGATCTTGTTTTTTGCGATTATTTATGGAACTGTTATGTTGAGATTTTTGGTTTTTCCGTCTCTGGTAAACAGGATGATGCTTGGCTTTTATCTTTTAATTATCCTTGCATTGGTGTATATACAAATTTCTAAAGTGGATATCTTTAAAAACTCTTTAGAAGACGGAAAATAATTAGTAATTTTGCAGTCTAAAATTATGACGAGTCTCTCAGGATATTTACCCTATGCATTTGCATTGATTATTGCAATTCCTTTTCTGGTTTTGCTTAGACAATTTGTACATTCATACATTACTCTTAAGAACCAGGAAATCAAACTACTCACTGTGAAATCAAATTCAGAGAACAAAGCACATTCTTATGAAAGAATGACACTATTTCTGGATAGAATGAAACCGTCAAACCTTATACAGAGATTTGACAGAGAACTGGCTGTTCATGAATTTATTTTCCTTACGGAAAAGGCAATCAATGAAGAATTTGAGTATAACTCTTCACAGCAGTTATACATCACAAAAAACTCATGGAAGAACATTGTAGACTCAAAGAATGCCATTATAGAACTGCTTCATAAAACGTATGACGGATTGAAAGGAGATGTTCAGCTGGATGAGTTCAAAACGATTTTCATCATGAACTATATGGAAAGCAACGATTATATTGCTGAAACTATTGAAGATTTAAGAAAAGAAATTTTAATAATAACTTAAAAAAATAACAGATAAATAATGATTCCAAATTTTAAAGCACATCCATGGCACGGAATTTCTGCAGGAGAAGATGCGCCAAATGTTGTAAACGTATTTGTGGAAATTGTTCCTTCAGATACTATTAAATATGAAGTAGATAAAGAAACAGGATATTTGAAGGTAGACAGGCCACAGAAATTTTCTAACATTATCCCTGCTTTATATGGTTTTGTTCCAAGAACTTACTGCCACAATGAAGTTATGAAACTTGCTATAGAGGCCGGAGCTGATGATGTAACAATGGGAGATCATGACCCGCTTGATATCTGTGTTTTAAGTTCTCACAATATCCACGCAGGAGGTTTATTGATGGAAGCTATTCCAATTGGTGGTTTCAAAATGATAGACGGAGGTGAAGCGGATGATAAAATTGTTGCCGTAATGATCAATGACCACGCTTTCGGACATTTCAGAGATATTTCTGAATTACCGGAAGCTGAAGTGAGAAGATTAATGCACTACTTCCTGACGTATAAAAACTTACCGGATGAGCCTGCAAAATGCAGAATCCAGGAAGTTTACGGAGCTGAGCACGCAAGAAAAGTGATCAAAGCTTCTCAGGCTGATTACGCAGAAAAATTCGGAGGATAAGATTGTTTTCCCAAGGCATACAAAAAAGCAGATGAATTTTCATCTGCTTTTTCTTTGTGAATATTTTGTGATATATCAATAGAATTAGTTTCTTTTGTATACTGAATTTCCTTCTTTTATAGTTTCAAGAACCTTAATGTTTCTGAGATTTTCAGGACTTATCGTTAAAGGATTCTGATCCAGAATAACAAAGTCAGCTATTTTACCTGCTTTAATAGAACCTTTTCTGTCTTCTTCCTGCAATTGATATGCTCCATTAATGGTAATTGCTTTTAAAGCTTCTATGGGAGTGATCCTTTCATTGGATCCTAAAATCATTCCTGAACGCGTCTTTCTATTCACTGCTGCGTATACAGCAGTAATCAGGTCTGGTGGTGTAACCGGGGCATCATGATGAATGGTAAACGTAATTCCTGTTTTTAATGCTGAGTTGGCCGGACTTATAAAAGCAGCTCTTTCAGGGCCAAAAACACTTGAATAATGCCAGTCTCCCCATAAATACGCATGAGTAGAAAAGTAAGAAGGAATTACACCCAATTCTTTTATCTTTTGAATATGATCGGGGCGGCTGTTTTGTACATGAATTAATGTTGCACGCAATTCCGGTTTGTAAATATTTTCATCTTTTAATCTTTCAATAACGCGTATAGCCTGATCAATTGCGGCATCTCCGTTCACATGAAGCTGTGCGGTGATATGATTTTGAAAAAGTATTTTCAGATCGTTATATAAAATTTCATCCGTGAAGATGGGAAATCCTTTGTAATCTTTAGACTGGCCTTCAGGTGGCACTAAATAAGGCTGGGTAAGCCACGCCGTTTTACCTTGTGGAGAACCATCATCAGAAAATTTAAACCCTGCCAGTTTCAAGTGATTTTCATATTTCATATACTTCGGTTTGAAACGGCTTAAATCCTTTTTGAAATACTCATAATCGGGAAAGTAAACGATATCGGCTTTAAAAAGATGTTGGGACGCTGCTTTTTCTAATAAAGCAACACTTTCTCCCATAGTTCTCCCATCACAAATAGTAGTCTGTCCGTAGCTGAGCCATTCATCCTGGGCTTTCATCAGATTTTTTATGGCATGAGCATGAGTATCTTTGCCTTTATTCATTTTTTCCATTAAGGTCAATAAAGCGGTGAAACTCGCATTCTCTTCTAATTTTCCATTCAGTTTTCCTGTCTTTTTATCCCTGCCGATGTGTCCTCCTTCAGGATCTTTTGATGCATCTGTTATTCCCAGAAGTTGCAGCATTGCACTGTTTGCTACACTGGCATGACCTGAGGCATGAATAACAATAATAGGATTGGTTTTGCTAATGTCATCCAGTTCCGTTTTGGTAGGATGACGGTGTTCCGCCATAATCGCATCATCATACCCATTTCCGATAACCGGCTGTTGATCTGTACTTGTATTGTCTTTAATGAATTTCTTAATCGTAGTCTGTAAATCTTTAATTGAATTCACTGTGCCATAAGGTTCCGGAGATAGGTCTACAGCATCCATCATCCCGGCTCTTGAAGTAAGATGTCCATGAACATCTATAAACCCCGGAAGAAGGGTTTTTCCATTGAGATTAATCATTTTGGTGGCTGGCTCTGAGAAACGCTCTGCATCCGATTTTGTTCCGGCAAAAAGTATTTTACCATCTTTAACGGCTACAGCTTCAACCTGGGGAGAAGAATCTTCCATTGTAATAATAGGACCTCCAAAATAGAGTATCTCAGCTTTTTCATGAGGTATCTTATTATGACAGCTGCTTATGCCTGCAGATAAAAGAAGAGTATATAGTATCTTTTTCATAAATAAATAATTAATTCAAATCATGGTGAGAAACAAATTTACAAAATAATAGATTATTATTAGTGAATTTTATTATGTGTTTATAATTTCATTATATTTATAAGACTAATCTCAATTTTTTAATATAAAATAATAAACTATGGATCTATTTATGTTAGTGCCAGTTTTTGGTGTCATAGCTTTGCTTTATACATTTCTTCAGAGCAACTGGGTTAATAAACAGAATGCCGGAAATGAAAAAATGAAAACAATCAGCGGTCATATTGCAGACGGTGCAATGGCTTTTCTAAAGGCTGAATACAAAATCTTAATGTACTTTGTGGTAGTCGTCGCCATTCTGTTAGCAGTAATGGGATCAACGAATGCCAATTCACACTGGAGTATCGGGCTTGCTTTCGTGGTAGGAGCTGTGTTCTCAGCATGTGCAGGCTTTATCGGGATGAAAATAGCTACCAAAGCCAATGTGAGGACGGCAGAAGCAGCAAGAACTTCACTCTCAAATGCCCTTAAAGTATCTTTTACCGGAGGTTCTGTGATGGGAATGGGAGTAGCTGGGCTTGCTGTTTTAGGTTTGGGAGCTTTGTTTCTTATTATTAAACAGATTTTTGCCCCTGAAGCCACAGTAGATTCCCACGAAATGGAAAGAACAATTGAAATTCTTACCGGATTTTCTCTTGGAGCTGAATCTATTGCTCTTTTTGCAAGAGTAGGAGGTGGTATCTATACAAAAGCAGCAGACGTAGGTGCAGACCTTGTGGGAAAAGTAGAAGCCGGAATTCCTGAAGATGATCCCCGAAATCCTGCTACCATTGCAGATAACGTAGGAGATAACGTAGGAGATGTTGCGGGAATGGGAGCTGACCTTTTTGGTTCTTACGTAGCAACAGTTCTGGCCACCATGGTATTGGGCAGAGAAACTATTTCTGATGATGCCTTCGGAGGTTTTGCCCCAATTCTTTTACCTATGCTGATTGCAGGAACAGGAATTATATTTTCAATGATCGGAACTTTATTTGTAAAAATTAATGACAATGAAGGTTCATCCACTTCCAGCGTACAGAATGCATTAAATCTTGGAAACTGGGGAAGTATTGTAATTACTGCCATTGCTTCCTATTTCCTGGTAACTTATATCCTTCCTGAAAAAATGGTTCTAAGAGGACATGAATTTACGAAAATGGGGGTATTCGGAGCGATAATGGTTGGATTAGTGGTAGGAACCTTAATGAGTATTATTACAGAATATTACACTGCTATGGGGAAAAGACCGGTTTCCAGTATTGTGAGACAGTCTTCTACAGGGCATGCAACCAATATTATCGGCGGACTTTCCGTTGGGATGGAATCTACCTTACTTCCGATTATTGTACTGGCAGGAGGAATTTATGGTTCTTATCTGTGCGCCGGACTTTACGGAGTAGCTATTGCAGCAGCAGGAATGATGGCTACTACAGCCATGCAGCTTGCCATTGATGCTTTTGGGCCTATTGCAGATAACGCAGGAGGTATCGCCGAAATGAGTGAACTTCCCAAAGAAGTACGTGAGAAAACAGATATTCTGGATGCTGTAGGAAATACAACCGCAGCTACCGGAAAAGGATTTGCCATTGCTTCAGCTGCTTTAACGGCATTGGCTTTATTTGCAGCTTTTGTAGGAATTGCAGGTATTGATGGTATTGATATTTACAGAGCAGACGTTCTTGCCGGACTTTTTGTGGGCGGAATGATACCATTTATCTTTTCATCACTGGCAATTACCGCAGTGGGACAGGCTGCAATGGCGATGGTAGAAGAAGTAAGAAGGCAGTTCCGCGAAATTCCCGGAATTCTGGAAGGGAAAGCACAGCCTGAATATGAAAAATGCGTTGCCATTTCTACCGATGCTTCCATCAGAAAAATGATGCTGCCCGGTGCGATTGCGATTGTTTCCCCTTTATTAATCGGATTTATTTTCGGCCCTGAAGTATTAGGAGGATTTCTGGCTGGTGCTACGGTATGTGGTGTGTTAATGGGAATGTTCCAGAACAACGCAGGAGGTGCCTGGGATAACGCCAAAAAATCTTTTGAAAAAGGAGTTGATATCAATGGACAGACTTATTACAAAGGTTCGGAACCTCATAAAGCATCCGTAACAGGAGATACAGTAGGAGATCCTTTTAAAGATACATCAGGGCCGTCTATGAATATCCTGATCAAACTAATGTCCATCGTTTCTCTTGTTATTGCACCTACTTTGGCTGTTTTACATAAAGATAAAATTGAGGCCAACAGAAAAGCAAAAATTGAAAGTCTTACAGGGATAACTACCGCTGCAACAGGTGTAGGTGCTGATACCAAAATAATTGCAGTAGTTCCGGGAGAAATTAAAGGACATCTTAATGAAAACGGAGACTTTGTGTATGAAACAGGAAATATTCAGAAAATAAAACTGGACGGAGGAAAAACGATTGCCATAGGCGATGGAAGCCAGCTTTACCAACTTTATACGATGGTGAAACAAAATGATAAATCGATTTTAGATCCTGATAAATGGTACACTATTGAAAACCTTTATTTTGAAACCGGTTCCAGCGACCTGAAAGCAGAATCTGCACTTCAATTGAATACTTTGTCAGAAATTTTAAATGCTTATCCGGATCTGAAAATAAAATTGGGCGGATATACAGACAACAGTGGTAATGAGGATAGTAATCTTAAATTATCCAATCTGAGAGCGCAGACAGCCAAACTCAAACTTCTTGAGCTGGGGATTGCATCAGACAGAATAGAAGCTGAAGGATATGGATCACAGCATCCGGTATGTGAAGCTAATGATACTGACGAATGTAAAGCAAAAAACAGAAGAATTGACGTAAGAGTATTGGCTCTCTAAAATCAATATAAAATATACTAGAAAAGCATCGCTCCGGCGGTGCTTTTTTCGGATCTATTCAAATCATAAAAATATAAACATGCAAAAAATATCCACCATTATCTGTAAAAATCTGTGCGGTCTGTGGGAAACATCAAAGATTCCTTTTTAAATGTTCCAGTGCCTGAATAATCAATTCATCTTTTTTAGCAAAACTAAACCTTACATAATCAGAATTTTGCCTTGAATTATAGAAAGCAGAAAGCGGAAGGCAGGAAACCTTCTTCTCAATAGTAAGCCATTTCGAAAATTCTACATCCGTCATGCTTTTAGAAATATTTCTGAAATTTACCACCTGAAAAACACTTCCTTCGGCTGGTTGTTCAATCAGAAAAGGTGTTTCTTTAATCATTTCATTAAAAATATCTCTTTTCCTTTGCATGAGTTTTTTATTGATATCCGGATTGAATATATCGAGATATTTTGCGATAGCATATTGTGCCGGAGCATTCGCACTGTAAGAAATATACTGCTGATGACATTGAAATCTTGTGGTTAAACTTTCAGAAGCGAGCATATAACTCACTTTCCAGCCGGAAGTATGAAACATTTTACCAAAAGAAAAAATACAGAAAGTCTTTTCCCTGAGTTCACGATGGATGAAAGAACTGTAATGTTCAGTTTCATCATAACAATAAGTATCATAGATTTCTTCAGAAATTAAATAAATATCGTGATCTTTAATCAGTTCATAAAGCTGATTCCAGTCTTCTCTCTTCCATACTTTTCCGGTTGGATTCTGTGGAGAATTAACAATGATGGCTTTTGTCTTTTTAGTTATACATTTTTTGAACAGATCCCATTGGATTGTAAAGTCGCCATCAAGATCATAATAAACAGGAATTCCTCCATTCATAACAACAGCAGGCCCATACGTATAATAAGAAGGCTGAATAACGATAACTTCATCACCTTGATTAAGAATAGATTTGAGGGAAGTATATAAACCAAAGGTTGCACACGGAATAATGGTGATTTCTTTGGTTGTAAGAGAAATTGCATGGGTTCTTTTTGCATTGAAACGGATAATGCTTTCCCTCAGAAGAGGATTTCCTGCAAGAGGTTCATAATGATGAGTACTATTTTCTGCAGCTTCTTTTAAAAATATTTTCAGGCGCTCATCAATATCAAAATCGGGAAGTCCCAAAGAAAGATCAAAGCTTCCGTGTCTGATTGCCAGTTCTGACATGTCCGTAAAAAAAGAGTAGTGAGTAAATCCGTAAATTTCATCCATATATTTTGTATTCTAATCAAATATAATAAAATTTTAATATCAAAATCATATTTAAGAACTGTGTATTGTTAGATTTATAATGAACGGCATATTATTTTGTTCTATTGATTATTGATGCTGGGATTCAATAAAAATTGTTATTTTTAAGAAATTTATTCTTTATGAGAAAAATACTTATTCCGTTATTCGCAATGGCTGTAGTGATCAGTTGTGGAACGGCAAAAATATCTGACGGGAATGCTTCGCATCCTGTTTCAACAAAACATAACAAAGCATTTAACAACGCCTATAAAGAGATTAATGCAGAGGATTTAAAGAAAAACCTGTACGTTATTGCAGCAGACGATATGGAAGGGCGTGATACCGGAAGCAAAGGACAGAAAAAAGCGGGTGAGTATATGACTAATTATTATAAAAACCTGGGTATTGCAGCTCCTAAAGCATTAGGCTCTTATTATCAGAAAGTACCGTCTGAATTCATGAAGAAAAGAGGAGGAAGAAATCTTCCGGATTCTGAAAATATTTTAGCTTTTATTGAAGGAAGTGAAAAACCGGATGAGATTGTAGTAGTTTCTGCGCATTATGATCACGTAGGAACAAAAAATGGAGTCGTATACAATGGGGCAGACGATGACGGGAGTGGAACTGTAGCTGTAATGGAAATAGCCAAAGCATTCCAGCAGGCTAAAAAAGCAGGAAAAGGACCTAAAAGATCAATTCTTTTTTTACATGTTACCGGGGAGGAGCACGGTCTGTTTGGTTCAGAATATTATTCAGAGAATCCTGTTTTCCCATTAGCCAATACCGTTGTTGATCTTAATATTGATATGATCGGACGTGATGATCCTGCCAACAGAGGAAAGCAGTATGTTTATGTAATTGGTTCTGAAATGTTAAGCTCTCAGCTTAAAGTAATTAACGAAGCAGCTAACAAAAGAACCAACAACCTGGAACTGAATTACAAATACGATGATTTGAATGATCCTGAACAGTTATATTACCGTTCAGACCACTATAATTTTGCCAAGCATAATATTCCTGTAGCATTTTTCTTTGATGGTATTCATGAAGATTATCACAAACCGGGAGATGATCCTGAAAAGATTGATTATCAGTTGTTGGAAAAAAGAACCCAGCTCATCTTTACAACAGCCTGGGACATTGCCAACAGAGAAGAAAGGATTGTCGTTGACAGAAAATAATCACCAGTTTTTATTGGAATTGTTACCCTTGTCAAGGTTTTAAACCTTGACAAGGGTTAGTTAATAGATTGAAAGACGTTTTCAGCAGGATTGAATTTTATCGAAGATAAAATCCTTGCACAATAATACCATTACCATGAAAATTATGATCCGGGAAGCAAAACCAGAAGATATTCCACAAATACAGAGGGTAAGAAACTCTGTGAAAGAAAATACACTGTCGGATCCGGGATTGGTTACCGATGAAGACTGTAGTGAGTTTTTGTTTCAAAGAGGAAAAGGGTGGGTATGTGAGATTGAAGATGAGATTGTTGGTTTTTCCATTGCAGATCTCAAAGGGAATAATATATGGGCACTCTTTGTACATCCGGATTTTGAAAACCGCGGAATCGGCAGAAAACTCCATGATATCATGCTGGACTGGTATTTTGAACAAAATAAAGATTCCGTATGGCTGGGTACTTCACCTGGAACAAGAGCTGAAATCTTTTACAGAAAATCTGGCTGGAAGGAAATGGGAATCCATGGAAAAGGAGAAATCAAGTTTGAAATAACCTTTAAAAACTGGAAAAATAAAGTAGTATGATACCGAAATTAAAATCCATCAGACCTTTTATTGGAGCACAAAACTTTGAGATCAGCAGAAATTTTTACAGAGATCTGGGATTTGAAGAAGTTGTTCTGGAATCCAAATTATCCCTGTTTATACGTGAAGAAATTGGCTTTTATCTTCAGGATTACTATACAAAAGACTGGATTGACAATACCATGATCTTTATGGAAGTTGCCAATACAGATGAATTCTGGAAAGATCTTGTTTCTCTGGAACTTACGGATAAATATGAAAATGTAAGACTCACTCCTGTAAGAGTGATGGATTGGGGGAAAGAATGTTTTCTACATGATCCATCAGGGATACTGTGGCATTTCGGTGAGTTTTTTTAAGAAAGAAGTATGATTTACGCATTTGATACCTACTATTATGAGGATTATGCCAATACTGTGTGTATTGCATTTGAAGACTGGACCTCTGAAAAGGAAGTCGAAACTTTTATAGAACAGATTCCTGTGAGTTCGGAATATGAAAGCGGAGCCTTTTACAAAAGAGAATTGCCCTGCATTGTAAGCCTGTTGAAAAAAATAACATTAAAACCAGAAGATATCATCATTGTTGACGGATATGTTACCCTGGATAATGATGGTAAAATTGGTCTCGGCGGACACCTTTACGAAGAGCTGGGAGAAAAGTATCCTATAGTTGGGATTGCAAAAAATGAATTTGCAACACCGGATTCACAGCGGAGAAGTGTAGTGCGTGGAGAAAGTAAAACGCCGCTTTTTGTGACTGCCAGAGGGATGAATGTAGATGATGTTCATTGTAAAGTTGCACAGATGCATGGTGCTTACAGAATTCCAGCATTATTAAAAAAACTTGATCAGCTAAGTAGAGCATAAATGATAAAGTCTTACTAAAAAGTAAGATTTTTTCTTATTTATAAATATACCGATTGGTATATTTTGATTATCTTTGTTGTAATTCCACGATAAAAAATTAAGGTTTTTTTTAATTAAAAATATACCGATCGGTATATTGTAAAAATAAATTATATGAAAGAAGTATTTATAGTAGCAGCAAAACGAACCCCGGTTGGTGGTTTTATGGGAAGTCTGTCAGAATTTACAGCGCCGCAATTGGGAGCTTTTGCCATTAAGAATGTTTATGAAAGTGCCGGACTTTCTCCTGAACACATCGACAGTGTGTATATGGGAAATGTACTCAGTGCCGGACTTGGCCAGTCACCAGCGAGACAGGCGGCGATCTTTGCTGAAATTCCGGTGGATAAAGATGCTGCCACCATTAACAAAGTCTGTGCTTCCGGGATGAAATCAGCGATGATTGGGGCTCAGCAGATCCAGCTTGGGCTGGATCATATCGTTATGACGGGAGGAATGGAAAGTATGAGCAATGTTCCGCATTATGTCAAAATCCGTCAGGGAACAAAATTGGGAGATACGAATCTTACTGATGGATTGATCAAAGATGGATTATGGGATGTTTACAATGATTTTCACATGGGAAGTGCAGCTGAACTGGGGGTGAAAAAATACGGACTTACCAGACAGGAGATTGATGAATATGCGCTTTTTTCCTATCATAGAGCGCAGGAAGCTGCTAAAAATGGTAAGTTTGCAAATGAATTGATCCCAATATCGATTGAAGGCAGAAAAGGAACTACAATTGTTGATAAAGATGAAGATATCGATAAACTGATTCCAGAGAAAATTTCCCTTCTGAAACCTGTATTTGAAGCTGACGGAACTCTTACCGCTGCCAATTCAAGCAATCTGAATGATGGTGCAGCAGCTGTCTTATTAGCTTCGTCTGAAGCTGTAGAACAATATAATTTTAAACCACTGGCAAGAATAATAGCCTATGCAGATGCCGCACAATCTCCGGAATGGTTTACCACTTCACCTTCCATAGCCATTGAAAAACTGTTGAAGCAAACAGGCCTTATGCTTTCTGATATTGATTTTTTTGAAATTAATGAAGCCTATTCCTCGGTGATTTTATCCAATCAGAAAATCCTTGGCTATGATGTAAACAAAGTAAATATATATGGAGGAGCAGTGGCATTAGGGCATCCGATCGGAGCTTCAGGAGCAAGAATTATAACCACTTTGATGAATGTTTTACGTGAGGAAAAAGGAAAGTACGGGGTCGCTGCCATCTGCAATGGTGGAGGAGGTGCTTCTGCAGTTCTTATTGAAAATATAGGCTAAAAGGGATTAAATAACTTGAAATTTAATTAGTACATTTAAATAGCTCTTTCTTAAAATCAAATCTGAGAAAGGGCTTTTTCTTGATAAAAGATTGATTATCTACGGATAAATCAAATTATTTGACATAGTTATCAGAGTTATTAATATTTTATTTTTGTTAAACTGACAAATATCATTACGTTGTTATTTTTATTCATTCTAAATAAATATAAATTTGTCTCAGGAAATTTAATAAAGAAAATGAAAAAAATAACTACTCTTTCTGGTATTGTACTTGCATCGCTTATGAATGCACAGCTGCAATACTGTATGCCAACCTTTCAGTATGGAGCTGACGGCAATATGATCAGCAATGTTACTTTCGGAACGATTAATAATTCATCACCAGTCAATTCCTCAAATGCACAAATTTATGAGAACTTTACCGCAATATCTACAGATCTGCAGCCGGGAAATTCCTATCCTATATCTGTGGAAGGACCATCCAGTACATTTCCCAGTGATGTAGTTGTTTTCATAGACTTTAATCAGAACGGAAATTTTGATGATGCAGGAGAAAGCTTTTATATCGGAAGACTTGGAGCAGCCAATCCGGCCAATGCTTTTACAATCAATACCACTATAGCAATCCCTGCGAATGCTGCCAGTGGAAGTACAAGGATGAGAGTTCTTAAGAATACCAATGTTCAGGCTTATTCAAATCCGGCAGCAGCTAATTCTATAAGTTCAGCTTGTGACAGCAGCTTGAGAGCAGGACAGACAGAGGATTATACAGTCAATATCACAGGGAATACCCCAACTTTCCCTGCTCCTTACTGTGGTACTGAAAATATTACAAATTTGACCGTGAGTGAGATCAGTACGGTAGAATTTGCCGGAGTTGTTAGAAACAGTGCACTCGATGGGAATTCTGATGTACTTGAAAACTTCACAGCAACGGTTTTCAATGTCAACCGTGGGAATAGCTATCCTATAAGTGTTACAGGAGGTACGCATGGCCAGATTACCGTATCTGCCTATGCTTATATTGATTTTAACCATAACAATCAGTTTGATGCTGATGAGCAATTTAATCTGGGCTATCTGGATAACTCCAATCCGGTTCCTGGTCAGCAATCCGGAGTTACAACAGGTAATATCACCATTCCGGCAGGAGCACAGCTGGGAGAAACCCGTTTCAGATTGGTAAAAGCCTATGAATCCAATTCATGGATGGGAGCTTTGAAGAATCTTCCGTGTCCTTCAGATTGGTTTATTGGTCAGGCAGAGGATTATACATTAAATATTCAGCCTGAAAATCTTTCAACATCAGAAGTTTCCAAAGAGGCATCAGCCAAGGTGAAAATATATCCGAATCCTACCTCAGGTTCATTGACAATTAAAATGAAAGAAGGATTAGCGAAATATGAAATTTACAATATGTCCGGACAAAAGATGCTGGAAGGTAATTCTATGACGGTTTCTATGGAAAGCTTTGTTCCGGGAACCTATCTGATTAAAATTCAGACTAAAGATCAGAAAACAGTTACAGAAAAGATTATTAAAAAATAGACACATCATATCTAAATCATATCCATATCAATTTTTGTTTTTTAATCGACAGGTCCTTTACCTGTCGGTTTTTTATTTGTCGGCTTTTAACTTGTATTATGATTCAGATGCCAGTAAATCCATAAGATCTTGCCTGGAAAGTCCCTGAAGCTTCTTTCCGTCCGTGGTCAGCAGATTCTGAGCCAGTTCTTTTTTCTTTTTCTGCAGCGTAAGAATTTTTTCTTCTACGGTATTGGAGCAGATCATTCGTACAGCAATTACATTTTTGGTTTGTCCTATACGATAACTTCGGTCAATAGCTTGGTTTTCGGCGGCAGGATTCCACCATGGGTCTACAAGGTAAATATAATCTGCCTGAGTAAGATTGAGACCCACACCTCCGGCCTTTAAGCTGATCAGAAATATGCGTATATCCTTATTTTTCTGGAAATTCGATACTTTTTCCCCTCTGTCTTTAGTTTGACCCGTTAAATATTCAAACTGGATGTTGTGGCGCTCCAGTTCTGCCTTTATGAGATCCAGCATGCCCACAAACTGTGAGAAAACAAGGATCTTGTGATCTTTGGACTTCCCCAGGATCTGTTCCATCAGAATTTCGATTTTAACGGCATTTTCACCGGAATTTCCCTCTTTCATCAGAACAGGGGAATTACAGATTTGTCTGAGCCTTGTAAGTCCCGTAAGAACATGCATGCTGTTTCTGTTCAGATCATCTTCATCATTAGCCGCAATAAACTCACGAAGCTCTTTTTCATAGGCATCGTAGATTTTGCGCTGTTCCGTATTCATTTCACAGTAAATGACTGTTTCAGTTTTCTCCGGAAGTTCTTTGGCAACCTGCTTTTTGGTTCTTCTGAGGATGAATGGTTTTATCTTTTGCTGAAGTTCTACGGCACGTTTGCTGTATTCGAATTTATCAATAGGAATGGCATAAATATCTTTAAAATACTGTTTGCTTCCCAATAATCCCGGACAGGCAAAAGAGAGCTGGCTGTAGAGGTCAAAAGTGCTGTTTTCAACAGGTGTTCCCGTTAATACAATTCTGTTTCTGGATTGTAGCAGACGTGCTGCTTTATATCTTTCTGAATTTGGATTTTTAATCACCTGTGACTCATCCAGAAATACATAATTGAAATTAAGGTTTTTCAAAAACTGAATGTCCGAAAGAAGCATTCCATACGTAGTAAGAACAACCTCGTATTCAGGCATGTGAGCCGTTGTTTTTGGCCGGTCTGCACCATAATGAAGCAGAACTTTTATGGAAGGAGCAAATCTGTTCATCTCTTCCTGCCAGTTGAAAAGCAGGGAAGTGGGAACGACAATCAGGTTGGTGGTATGGCCTCGTTTTTCTCTTTGAGAAAGGATGAAAGCAATGATCTGGATGGTTTTTCCAAGCCCCATATCATCAGCCAGACATCCTCCAAAGTTGAAACTGTCAAGAAAATTAAGCCAGTTCAGACCGTCGTGCTGATAATCTCTCAGTTCAGCATTCAGATCAGCGGGAACAGCTACTTCCGGAATGTTCTTTACTTTTAAAAACTTGGTGGAATAGGAGGTAAGTTCTTCCTGAATCTCCTGGCTCAGGATTTCTTTTTCGAACAGTGCCGTCACCTCCGTAAAATTGATTTTCGGAATTTTTAAAAGTTCTTCATCAATTTCTCCTGCACGGAAGTAGGCGGAAATTTTTTCCATCCATTCCTCAGGAAGAATTCCCATGCTGCCGTCATCCAGCTGAACGAATTTACTCTTATTCCGGATGGCCCGGTGAAGCTGTTTCAGAGAAGCTTCTTTGGGACCAAATCCCACTTTCAGTTTAGTATTAAACCAATCCAGTCCGCTGGTAATCTGAATATTGATTTTTGCCCGATGAGGATTTAATTTATTGTTTTTTAATTCATTAAAGCCCAATATGATAATTCCTTCATTTCTCCAGGTTTCAAATGCGTCAAGAAACCAGTTGTTATCCAGAAACTTATCCCTGTGAAGGTAAAAATACTGATAGCCATCCATCTGTTCTTCAAAATCAGGATGCTGCTGCATCACCAATGAAGTAAAACGGGCTTCGGCTGATTCATTTCTTTCTATTTTAAAAGGATTACCATTCTGATCCGTATCGAAGAGCTGCTTCCTGGAATACACCGGAACTTCTACATCACCGTATTTCATGACGGGAGTAATTCCTATATAATTTTCCTGCTGGCGAAGATAAATGACTTTTTCAGTCTGATAATTCTTGTCTTCAAGCTGTACTTTTGTTGCGGTCTGTATATAACTGTAATTTATATGAATACGTTCTTCTATAACAGAGAGAATGTTCTGCATAAACGCTTCATATTTTGAAGAATGAACCAGTAAAATTTCATTATTGGCCTTAAAGAACCGGATAATTCTGAGCATGTCCGGATCGTCTACAAAGCTGAAAATGTTTCGGTTATAGACGAAATACTCATTTCTGAGAACAATATTTTTAAAAGGAATGGAAATATCATTAAACAGCAATTCTCCGGTAATTTCAAAAAACGGATCTTTCTTAAATACAGACAATTGAACCTCCGCATCTAAAGTATTTAATTCAATCGGAAAAAGTGATTTTGAAGAAACTGTTTCTGCCATTTCCCGGTCGTGATAATAGACTTCCAGTTTCAGAGGATTTTGTACAATAAGTTTTAAAGCTTCCAGTTCTGACGGATTGTAATCTTCATTATAATTATTCTGAAAGGAGGCAATGGCAGTATAAAATTTAATGTCTGCAGGCTTTTCCGCTTTCCATATCAGCTGAAGGGCATCTGTGGGACTAACCGGATTTTTTATTTTTCCTGTCTGTGTAATTTCTGCCTTCATCAGCGAAAACGTCATATGGTTGTAATAACGGTGCTTTCCGATAACCAATATCATCTTTTTACCTGTTTCCAGCATGGCCAGCTGATCAAGTTGGGAAGAAGATTGAGGAAGAAGTTCCCTAGTCTGCATTAGATCGTCTACAGGAAGCATTTCCTTGATCTTAGGCAGTATTTCAATTTTATCATCCTTGTATACCAGTTCAAAATACTGATCCAGATCCGGTTCATTTTCCAGGCCATATCCTTTGGCTTTAGTAAGAAAGGTCTTTTTGCGGAGTGCTTCATCAAAAAACAACCGGAAATTTTTATTCTCAATAATGCTGTGAATGACCTCTGTCTGATGAGAACAAAGCATGTTCTTTTCATTGTCGCAGGTACAGGAACAAATCAGGGTGCTGTTTATTTTACTGATGGTAACTGCCGGGAAATCCTGTAATGAAGACTGTTTGGTAAATATTCCTGTATTGTTTTCAATAGCAGCCGGATAGATTTCACGGAAATCCGTTAATCCGATAAACGCGCTGTCTGAGGTATGTTTCAGCAGGTCATATACGGAAAGTGTACTGATATTGATCTTATCAAGAATATATTCTGCCATAAAAATAGATGGAGACAAACTTACAAAAAACAAATGTATTTCAGCATCCGTTTTGGCTACAGCTTGCCCCATTTTGGCGACTCCCGTGTGAGTCCTGATGCTGAACTTTATCCTGTAATTTTAAACCAAGAAAAATGAAAACAATTTTTATAAGAGGTGCTTCTACAGGATTAGGAAAAGCAGCAGCCCAATTATTTCAAAACAGATAAAACACTTCTGAGTTACACGCAATCTTTCAATTAATACAAAACATCCGGTTCAAATATCTGGTGTTTTATTTTTTGTCTGTTTATTGTTTTTGTCCTGCTTTTGTTTTTCTTTGATCAAAGATTCAATCTTGCATTTTGCAGTTGTCCATTCATCATCCAAAATACTGTAATATGCTGCATTTCTTGTACTTCCATTGCTGAGAACTTTGTCTTTACGTAAAATACCTTCAAATACACCGCCGATCTTTTCAATTGCTTTTCGCGATCTGAAATTATCGTCTTTCGTTTTCAACTGTACTCTGTTTGTTTTCAATACATCAAAGCAGAAGCTGAGCAGTAGTAATTTGCATTCAAGGTTGATAGCGGTTCCCCAGAATTCTTTAGTGATCCATGTCCATCCGATTTCCAGTTTTCTGTCAGCAGGAAATATTTCAAAAAATCGGGTGGAGCCAATCAGTTTTCCGGTTTCTTTATGACGTATTACAAACGGGTACTGATTCCCGGTTTCTCTTTCTGATAAGGCAAATTCATAGGTTTTATAGAACATTGTCTCTTCTGAACAGTCTGTAGGAATCAGTTTCCAGAGTTGTTTATCTGATGCAGCAGCGTATAATTCTTCAAAATGCTGTTTTTCAAGAGGAATTAATTCAACTGTTTTTCCTTCCAAAATGGTAGGATAGGGAATCCATTTTTCTTTCATGATTTATTTTTATCCCTCGAAATTAACAAAAAATGAATATCGGTGTTCAAAAAATCAGGTGATTTTCTACCAGATAAAGTCTGTATTAATGTTATTGGTTAAAATGGAACATAAAAATGACAAAAATGAACTACATTTTAATGACGTAACGTGTTTAAATTTGCAAAAGGAATTTTTATTACCCTGATATAATGAATGAGAGCGCACCTTTTAATGCAAAAATGCCGACAGCCTGTTTTTTACTTTTCTTTGCCCATGGGCTTGTTTTTTCTTCCTGGGCGAGCCGGATTCCTATCATTAAAACGGCTCTTTCCATCAACGAAGCACAGCTGGGAACACTCTTGCTTCTTATGCCGATAGGACAGCTTTCCACAATGGTTTTGGCCGGAAAACTGATTAGTATTTACGGAAGCAGCGGGATTATTAAAAGATGTTTTTTACTCTATCCTTTTTTTCTTTTATTAATTGGTCTGTCCCCTTCTTACTGGACGTTAGGCATTTTTCTGTTCTTCTTTGGAGTTTCCGGTAACATGTGCAATATTGCTATCAATACGCAGGCTATTGAAATAGAATCTATCTCGAAAAGAACGCTTCTCTCTTCGTATCATGGAGCCTGGTGTTTTGCAGGTCTTACAGGTGCAGTAATCGGTTTACTGATGATTAATTTTCAAGTGGGAACTTTTTACCATTTTGCTGTTATTTTCATTTTGGTGGGAATCCTTTGGTTCTACAGTAAAAGAAACCTTACCAATATCATCCATAAAGCGGAGCCGCAGACCCGGTCCCTATTCAAAGCTGTGAATCCAACACTGTTTGGTTTGGGAATTATAGGATTTCTGAGTATGGCGATTGAAGGAGCAATGTTCGACTGGAGCGGGGTGTATTTTCAAACAATAGTTAAAGCACCTGAAAATCTTGTCATACTGGGATATACAAGTTTTATCTTAATGATGACTTTAGGCAGATTTATTGGAAATAAAATCATTGAGAAATATGGAAAAAAGATTGTTCTGCAATGTTGTGGCTTATTGATGAGCGGAGGTCTTTTTCTAAGTGTTTTCTTTCCGGAACTGTGGATCTGCATTATTGCTTTCATGATTATTGGCCTTGGAAGTTCATTAAGCGTGCCGTCCGTTTACAGTACCGTAGGAAAAGTGAGCACGGTAGCTCCAAGCATTGCTTTGTCATTTGTCTCCAGTATTTCGTTTTTAGGATTTCTGATGGGGCCGCCTCTTATCGGGTATATTGCAGAAAGCTTTGATCTTAGATATTCCTACGGTCTTTTTGCCTGTTTTGGAATTTTACTGGCCCTAATGGCGGGGCAGATGAAAGTATTCAGGAAGTCATAATGAATCTTTTCTGCATTGTTTATTGTTAAATCTATCATATTTTTTGACCTGTCCCTTTTAGCAATAATAGCTTCGACAGATCCAGCCTGACAACACTTAAAAATTTCGATTGGTATCCGGTTTGTCACCCTGAGCTTGTCGAAGGGCTATCAATAAGAAAACCTTTGTTAATCATTAATATCGAGTATTAATTAAAGGGATAGTCAATAAAATCAGACCCGTTATGAAAGCATTGATTCTTATCACTGCGTTTCTTTTTTCAACAGTATGATTTTGGCAATGGAAACGAAAATCATGATCAGAGCCAAAGGAAGAGAAGCCAAATTTATCGGAATCTCATTGGGGTCAGCACGAATTATAAAACCTGAAGCTCTTTAAACACTTCAATAATAGCTTCAATAAGCCCCTTGTCTATATCTTTTTCTGAAGCGGCATCCGGCAGAAGAGCCCTTAAGTCACCGTGATCATCACGCTCAATAACAACTTCAATTCCATCTACATCTACGTAAAGCTTATATCCGTAAGAAAATGTAGCAAGCTTTCCATTGAAAATCATGTCTTTACCCTTGTAGGTTACCGGTACTTCAAATTCTTCCATGCTTAAGCTTCAATTATAATTGGGGCAAATGTCGGAAAATTTTAATTCATATCATCATGTAAACTGTAATGATAAAGTCGAATAATGTAAATTGTTAAAAATATTAATGTGCTAAAATCTGTATATTTATCCTTCGTTATGGAGTCATTCCAAAGCAGGAATGATCGATGAATTTGAATTAAGCTATTATGAAAGATACAATCACCATTTTCTGGTTCAGGCGTGATCTGAGATTGGAAGACAATATAGGACTTCACCACGCTCTGCAGTCTGATGCACCGGTAATACCCATATTTATATTTGATACTGATATTCTTGAAAAGCTGCAGGATAAAGAAGACCGAAGGGTAGATTATATCCATCAGGCTTTGGAGAACATCAATATTACATTGAAAAAATACCACTCAAAAGTCAATACGTATTATGGTAAGCCGATAGACCTATTCAGAAAATTATCCGAAGAATATACTATTGAAGGTGTTTTTTGCAACCGTGATTATGAACCTCAGGCGATTGAACGTGATAAAGAAATCTATTATTTTTTTAAAGAAAAGAATATTCCTTTTAAAGCTTATAAAGATCAGGTGATTTTTGATAAAGACCAGATTATTAAAAAAGATGGTTCACCCTACACGGTTTACACCCCTTTTGCAAAGAAATGGCGGGAAGCCTTAACTCCTGAACATTATCAATCTGTTGAATTGGATTTTAAAAATTTCTTTACACAGGAATATTCTGAGATTCTTACTTTAACAGAGATTGGTTTCAAAAAAACGGATTTTGATTGTAAAAAGCCGTTTCTGGATGCCTCCATTATAGATAATTATGACCAATTTCGTGATTATCCGGCGCTGCAGCACACCACACAACTCGGAATTGCTTTACGCTTTGGAACCATCAGCATCAGGAAATGCGTGGATTTTGCCCTGAAGCATAATGCGGTATGGCTTTCGGAACTGATCTGGCGTGAGTTTTTTATGCAGATTTTATATCATTTTCCACAGGTGGTTCATCAATCATTTAAAAAGCAGTATGATAATATCCAATGGCGGAATAATGAAGATGAGTTTAAACACTGGTGCGAAGGAACTACAGGATATCCGATCGTAGATGCCGGAATGAGAGAACTGAATCAGACGGGCTATATGCATAACCGGGTACGAATGATTGTTGCGAGTTTTTTATGCAAACATCTGCTGATCGACTGGCGTTGGGGGGAAGCTTATTTTGCCTTAAAACTGAACGACTACGATCTGTCTGCAAACAATGGAAACTGGCAGTGGGCCGCAGGCTCCGGCTGTGATGCCGCACCTTATTTCAGGGTTTTTAATCCTACCGCCCAGATGGAAAAATTTGACAAAGATTTACTGTATATCAAAAAATGGATTCCGGAGTGGGGTACCTCTGCATATCCTAAGCCAATAGTAGAACATGCTTTTGCCCGCGAAAGAGTGTTATCAGAGTATAAGAAAGCACTGACATCAATATCAGGATAAACAAAATGCCCGGTAACAAATTGTCACCGGGCATCAACCAATTGATATTTAATATGAAAAGTTACTCACCGAAGTAACGGAATCATCAGATAGTTTTCAGGTACAGCTCCTGTAATTCCTTTGCTGTAAATTCCTTCGAAGGTAAATTCTGTACGAGTTCTCCCTGTTTCATAATGCCGATGTTGGTAGCAACACTTACAGCATTGAAGATGTCATGGGTTGCCATTAAAACAGTTCTGCCTTCTTTGCCCAGCTGACGGACAATTTCTGTAAACTCTGCTGTTGCTATAGGATCCAGTCCGCTGGTAGGCTCATCCAGGAGAAGCACTTTTGCATCTTTTGCAAGAGCTATGGCAATACCTACTTTTTGCCGCATTCCTTTGGAATATCCTCCTAATGCTTTTTGATGGGCGGTTTCCTGCAAACCAGTGCGTTTAAGTAATGCAGATAATTCATCCTTTTGATAGTCGAATCCTGCAATTTTGGAGAAAAAATCAAGGTTTTCTATTCCGGTAAGGTTAGGATATAAAAGAACGGTTTCAGGAATATAAGCGAGATGTTTTTTTATTTGCTGAGGTTCTTCTTTTACCGAAATATCATTGATGAAAGCATCCCCGGAAGTAGCTTTGATGAGCCCGAGAAGAATATTGATCGTTGTGCTTTTACCCGCTCCGTTTTGTCCGAGTAACGCAAAAATTTCTCCTCTCTTTACTTCCAGATTAAGAGAATGGAGCGCTGTAAAATCGTTGTATTTTTTATGTAGGTTGACCGTTTTTAACATAGTTTTCTGAATTTGTATTGTGAAAGGATGATAAATAAAGCAATAAAGATGAGATAGGGAAGAATGATCTGTATCCATTTAACAGATGAAGAAAATCTGAATACCTGTATGGTCTGTTGTGACCAGTTAATGGACTCTGCATTCTTTCCGGAGAAGATAAGAGGGTAGAAAAACAGCCGTTTTTGCTCATGAAATCTCTTGAGTGATGCAGCATATTGTAAATGATTCTGCATATCAGATTTCGCCAGATGACTTTCTGTAAGCTGGGTATGAAGATTCGGAAGAAGATAACCCAAATAAGTTGCCGCCTGATTCCGCTTTTGCATTTTTTCTGTGTATTGTTCCGATGATTTCGCAGATTCAAGATCTCCCATATGCTGCATGGCATAATACCAGGTCCAGGTGAATGCAGCATTTTCTTCCACGGTGAAATTTCTGTATTGGGGATAGGCTTTGTAGAATTTTTCCATGGTTGGCTGCTTAGCCTCATCCCATTTATTATGATAGCCTTCTCTCTGTTCCATCACTGCTTTAAGGGATTCATGAACGGGATAGAGCTTCTGTATCAGGATATTACTGCTCATCGGGATAATGAAATTGATTCCTACCCATACAGTCAGGAGAATTAATGCATTCTGAGCTGATGATTTCCGAAAGGAAATAATCCATCTGCAAAGGGTAAACCAGAATAAAATATAAAGCCAGCCGCTGATGATAAAAGCGATATAATAGAAATCTAAAGGTATTTTAATCCATACCGAAGCGATGATAATTAATGCAAGATAAACAACTGTCACAGCCAAAAGACGTATGAACATCTTATGATCCAGAAGCTTTTGTAAATTATTGCTCTGAACCGAAAGCAGCTTCCAGGTTCCTTTTTCTTCTTCCTCAGAAATCAGGTTATAGCAGAATGCCACAATTACCAGTGGAAAAAGGAAAACAACAACGAAACTAAAGTCAAAATTTCCAACTGCTGCATTGGCGGGATTATAAAAATCCGCATTATAACGCTGTTCTTCAAGATTCCTGATGGTAACCCCTTGAATAGAGGGATTTAAATCACGCATTCCGATATTTAAAGCTGCCAGTTTGGGCGTTTCATTCACCAGATTGAATTTAATATAATAAAGCACCAGTCCCAGATCATCTTTATGAAATTTTGTGTTTCTTTCTATACTTTCTTTCTGAAATGTTCCGCTTTTGGAGATGATATCTTCGTTTCTGTCCAGAAATTTTTTTCCGGTATAAATAGCCATCAGTCCGGCTATCAATAAAAACAGCAGTGCAATGATATAGGCTTTGTTACGGTAAAATTGGGTATATAAATAACGGTTCATTTAGATTAATTTTAATTTTCTTCCACTGAGTTCAATTGCAATAATGCAGACAGCCATCCATAAAACTAATGCCGCTGCGGGTACTGGCTGTTGTTTCATACTGTTCAAAACAGAAGTATACCGGTATTGAAAGTCCGGAAACTTTTCCCAGTTATGTTTGTCGATGACAGCAGGCGGTCCGCCGTTTTCCGGTTTAATATTGCTGATCTGCTCAATTTGTAAATCATTTAGATGCTGGGCCATCTGATAACGATACTCTTCTGCCTGTTCCTGAAACTGGTTATAAGAAAAGAAATCTGTACCTGTAGCAATCATGGAGAAGTTTTTAATAGCAATCGCAGGATTAATCAGTCCTGAAAAATCTGTCAGACTTTGCTGTTTGTTGTAAATGGTCTGCAATTCCTTTTGATGTCTTATATAAATCTGTGAACTTATTTTTTCTCCTTCCTTCATGACGAATCCTCCGTAATTGAAAGGAAGTTCATTGGTTGTTTTCACTTGATACCTTGCCAGTAAAGAATCTTTGATCTTTTTGAAATGCGGATCATCCGGATTATGACTGTCTCCCGATTTTAGAATATCCTTTTCCAGAGTGGTTTCAAAAGCAA
The DNA here is from genome assembly GCF_004916905.1 of Chryseobacterium candidae. GTDB lineage: Bacteria > Bacteroidota > Bacteroidia > Flavobacteriales > Weeksellaceae > Chryseobacterium > Chryseobacterium candidae. The sequence goes on along the minus strand of NZ_SDLV01000010.1, from coordinate 107,406 downwards.
TACGGGAAGGAGCCGGATATATATTCTGTGCTGCAAACTGAATTCCTTTAGGCAAAACGATTATGAAAAGAAGCCAGAAACCAATAAGGCTGATCAACGCTGATGAGGTATTTTTACTGTTCGCGGAAACCACAACGGTCAACGTACAGATAAAAAAATAATAGATCATATAAGCAGGCAGGATAAATGATAAGCGTAATAGAATATCCGTAGAATTTGTAGTTTCTGACATTAATGCAGCCATGAAAACAACAGGAATAACCGGAATCAGAAAACAAAGAGAAAACAGCCAGAGTCCAAGAATTTTCCCCCAGATAATATCCCTTCCGGAAGCTCCCTGCACACTGATGATCTTTAAAGTGGCATTCTCACGTTCCTGTACAATTAATCCAAATCCTAAAAAAAGTATAATCAGTGGAACAATGCTCTGCAAAATAAATGCACTGCTAAATGCCCCGAATCTGACCAAAGTACCAGAACTTCCCGCTTCCGAAAGGTTGGCAGTATTCTGTTTATGGGCTTCCAGAAATATGACATTTCCCAGATAATCATCCAGTCCGTTATCAAAAATATTCAAAGGATGCCCGATTCTGAAAACCAGATAACCATAATGAGCCATACGGTGCGGATGCTTATCCGGTCTGTGTTCCCAGCTTTCCCTGACTGCTTTCCTGTATTCTTTTATTTTTGAAAAAGAGTCCGTGTATTTTGTATATCCTATGCCAATACTCAGCATACAGAACAGGATTACAGCAATAGTGGTGAGCAGATTCTGTTTTCCTTTAAACAAATCCTGCCAGGTTTTTCTCACCATCAGTTGTAAGTTTGAAATAGCCATAATTTAAAATTTATAAGTAGCAGTTAGTAAATAATTCCTTGGAGTTCCCGGAAATAATCTTAAGTAGTTCTGAGCCCCAATCCAGTATACTTTGTTCGTGATATTATTCAGATTAAAAGAGAGCTGGACTGTTTTTTTGGGAGTATAATATAAAGCAGCATCTATTGTAGTATAGGCAGGAAGTTCAAAACTTCTTGTGAACCATGGAACTTTAGAACTCTGATAAAGCATTCCGGCACCGATTCCAAAGTCTTTCAGGAATTCTATAGTTGAAAAATTGTAACGAGTCCAGATATTCACAGAATTTTTAGAAGTGTTTTCTTTCCTTTTTCCCACGAGATCACTGTTTGTATCATCCAGTATTTTAGCATCAATATAGCTGTAGCCTCCGTAAATATGCCACTGAGGAAGAATATGACCGGAAAATTCTGCTTCAAATCCGCGGCTTCGGTCTGCCCCGCGCTGTACAAGCTCATCAGGTTCTGAAGGATTATTGGCATTGATTAAAATATTTCTCTGGTAGATTTCATACACTGCAAGATTCAATGAAATCCTGCCAAAAAGCTGTGCTTTGATTCCCAGTTCTTTAAGATCAGAAGTTAAAGGTTTAAATCTTGCTGCAGATCCTGTAAGACTTGAAGTATTAGGCATCAATGTTACCGTATTGGACTGGGGCTGATAGCCTGTAAGATACGTTCCGTAGACATTGATATTATCGGTTAAACGATAGGTGATCCCGAATCTGTAAAGAAGTTTGTTATTATTAAAAGAGGTCTCATTGGTTTCTTTGAAATTGGTGATATCCTGAAACCATTCCTGACGGATTCCCGATAATATTGTAAACTTTTTCCAGGTAAAAAGATGCTGGAAATAAGCTGCATGGGTAGTCGTAAGAGCGGAAGTTAAAGGTGTGATTATATTAAGCGTATTAAAATCAGCACCCTGATAGTTGGCAGCACCCGGATTCAGATCAAATGGCGTAACATTAGGCTTAGGAATGATTGTTCCATTATAATTTACGGTTTGATATTCTGAAGCTTTTAAAGGATTATAAGAAGAAGCAATAGAACCGTTTTTCAAAAGAAAACCTCTTGCAGCATTTTGTTGTCCGCCTTTACGTTTTTCCCAGATCTGGTTATCATAGCCTATCAAGGCCTGATGCAGAACAGAACCGGTTTTGAATTTAAAATTAAAATAAGCATTAATGTTATCTGTTGCCCAGTTTTGTTTTCTCTGCACAAACTGCATCATAGCAAGACTGGAAACCGGTTTATTATCCATATCAGGCACAAAAGAGTTAGTTGTTCTGTGTTCTTGCAGGTTTTCTCTCCAGTATTGCTTCATATAAGAAGCATTAAAACTGATGGATTGGTTAAAATGATGGGCAACAGTTCCCATTATTATGAGCTCTCTGGTTTTAAAAAAATCATCCGGAGCCCCCAGATTCAAAGACCTCGGAGTGCTGTACAAATCTGTTTTTCCTGCGACAGCCCCGAAAATAGGCTGTCCACGATCCAGATTTCCATGAAGATCATTGAAAATCATTTCCACATTCACGGATGTTTTTTCATTTGGAACAAAAGTGATAGAAGGTGAGATCAGAATACCGCTGTTCTTGACATGATCTCTGAATGAATGAGCATTCTGATACGCTCCGTTGAAACGATATAATAAGGTTTTGTTCTTATTTAAAGGACCTGTAAGATCTGTAGTGATACGATAAGTTTCAAAACTACCTCCCGATAAACTAATTTCGTGACGAGGGTTTGACAATGGCTTTTTGGTAACCATATTGATCGTTCCTCCGGGATCTACGCTGGACATGGTAATACTTGCCGGACCTTTAAAAACCTCCACACGTTCTATATTGGAAGTCATAGGCTGTAAAAAATAATATTGTCTTGTCCGCATTCCATTGATGATCTGGCCTTCCTCATTCTGGCTGATCCCGCGGATGTTGTATTGATTATAGTAGCTGGAACGAGAAACTCCGTTTACATTTTTCATGACCTCTCCAAGCTGAAAAGCCTGACGGTCGGTGATCAGTTCTTTGGTAACGGTATTAAGTGTTAATGGTAGTTCTTTGTTTTTCATCGCAATTTTAGTGGCGGCAAAAGAATAGTCGGAAGTATAATCTTTGGATTTTCTTCCGATAACTTCAACGGTTTGAACTACTGTAGATAATGAATCTTCAGAACTGGATTGAGCATGCAGAAATGATGCTGATATGATGAAACTTACACTGAAAAGTTTCACAGGATTTAGGGAAATGCAATGAAATATTCCCAAATAATTAAAATTACTGGTAATCATGAACAGGGATGTACGGGCAGTGAATGTGCCCATTAATAAAAGGATATCCTTAAGAATATTAAGACTTAGGTATCCACGGAATTACAGTACAGACTATAAAATCTGTAAACAAAATATTAAGACAGCATAGATTATGCTGCCACAGAGAATACGGCTGGGGGAGCTCTGGAGCTGAAAAAGTCCAGAAGACAACGATATGAAATGGCTTTTGGTTGTGGCATTTCATCATCATTGCTCGCGTTAATGGTAAAATCTAAATTCAAAGGTTCAGGGAGAAGAATATTGGTCATATGCATATGAAGTGCACACTGACATTCGTCGTCCTGTGAAAAGGTAGGAATTTTCTCTTCTTTTGAATCCTTTTTATAAATTACTTTACTTTTGGCGTGCCTGTGGTGATCAAGACATGTGGTAACACCACTGACATTTGAAATAAATATCAGGAGTAAAGAAAAGACAAAAAAGACTCTGAGAAATTTTTGCATAATTGGAAAACAAATGTACAATTAAATTTGATAAAAATTGAATCGTGAAGGAAAAGTAACGGATGTTTTTAGTTTTCACTTTGTGTAAAGGTAAATAAAAAAGTCTGACATCACTCTACTTAAGCAATTATATTCTCTAACTTGCTTTGCTATAAATCAAACATTTTCATAAAATAAGGGATGAAATTCAGGTATTGTTTACCTGCAATTTATTAAATTAGAAATAGTTTTTACGATATGACTGAGATCATATTCGATGATGTAGACACTTGATTATATTTGGGCATTGAAAATTTCATATTTCTGACAAATTACAGTATAACCTTCCGATGAATCGGGAGGTTTTTTAGTTTTAATGGCTCAGGCTTTTGATTTGTAGCCCCACCAGGAATCGAACCTGGATCTAAAGTTTAGGAAACTTCTATTCTATCCATTGAACTATAGGGCCTTAGCTTAAATCATAAAATTACAAATTATTCACCGGAATAGTTTAAACTACTGAGTGTTTTATATATTTTTAAGAATTACTGTCCGATAAAAAGTATAAATACATTTAAAATATCAATATTTATGGTATGAATTAACAGGCCGCTCTCCCGAAGCTGTAATTTTAGAACAAATACTTTCTATTAACAGTCAGTTCTCATAAGAACTTGATTTGATCCCATCAGGATTTGATGTTAGTAGAAAAAACGAAGTCCCGTAAAAAATAAAGCTCCGGAGGAGCGATCTGTTAATAATGCTTTAATTTAATCAGACAAGAATGATTTTTAAGATATATTTTCAACCATAAATAGTTTAATAATCTTTCCATTTTTATATTAAAGTATATTTATACACTTTAATATTTACTCATTTTTTGTTTATTTTTAAATTAATATATTGAAAAACAGTATTTTATACTTTTGCTTGATTAAAAAAAGTATATTAATGTACTTTGTTTCATTTTTTAAGTATATTTGTATACTAATTTGTTTGCTATGAATTTTGATCTAATAAAATCAGTTGTAGAAATTGTTCAGCAATTTGTAGAAGAAAATGAAGAAAAAGCTATCTATAGCAATGATCTTCATGGTTTTACAGAATGGATCAAGGCTTCTCAAAAAACGAATTCTGAGATACAAGATCCGGATTGGATAGGAAGAGAACTGGGAAGAAGTTCTGATAGTGTCATCAATACATTATTAATAAGAATGAGCAGGTATGCAAAATCCTACTCCCGTTCTGCAATGAATAATTCAGTTTTCTCAAGCCAGGATGATTTTATATACCTCATAAGCCTGAAAACAATGGGACCAATGTCAAAGATGGAATTGATAAGGTATAATGTACATGAAAAATCTTCAGGGATCCTTGTTATTAATCGCTTAATAAGTAATGGCTGGGTGGAGCAGGTTGCCTCTCAAAAAGATAAAAGAATAAAGCAAATTCAGATCACCGAACAAGGATTGATAATATTGAATAATCACATGGATGAAATTCGAAAAGCTTCTCGGTTAGTAACAGGAAATTTAAATCAATCAGAGAGAATGCTGCTCATTTCTATCCTGTCTAAACTGGATGAATTTCACTATTCTGTGTACAGAATGAATCTGGAAACAAAGGATCTGATTGATATTGCCTGTAAAAAACTTAACTAAGCTCAGTCAGTCTTAAAAGCTCTGTAAAACTATTAATTAAATAACAATGGATACTGGAAATTCAAAGAAAAAGATCGCGGTTATAGGTTCTGGATTTTCCGGACTTTCGGCGGCTGCATATGCTGCAAAATCAGGAAATGAAGTACATGTATTTGAAAAGCATAATCAGCCCGGTGGCCGGGCGAGACAATTTGAAACAAATGAAGGATATATCTTTGATATGGGACCCAGCTGGTATTGGATGCCTGATATTATTGAAAGTTTTTTCGCTGATTTCAATTATAAAGTTTCTGATTTTTTTCAACTGGTTTCTTTAGACCCTCAGTTTGAGATGGTTTTTTCAAAAGAGAAAATTTCAGTTCCTGAGAAAAATGATGAAATCCGCGAGCTGTTCGAAAAGATAGAGCCGGGAGCAGCTGTTAAGTATGATAAATTTATGCAATCAGCAAAATTTAAATATGAAGTGGGAATGAAGGAATTTGTTAACAAACCTTGTTACAGCTGGCTGGAGTTTGCTTCTTTAAAAATTGCCGGCAGTGCCCTCAGGCTTGATCTTCTGAGTAACTTCCGAAAATATGTATCAGGGTATTTTTCTGATGAAAAATTAAGGTCTCTGATGGAGTTTCCTGTTATTTTTCTGGGAGCTTCCCCGCAAAATATTCCTGCTCTTTACAGTCTTATGAATTACGGAGGCTATGTTTTAGGAACGAAATACCCGATGGGAGGCTTTTATCAGCTTGTTTTGGCCATGAAAAAAGTAGCAGAAAAACAGGGGGTAACTTTTCATTTTAATCATGAGGTTCAGAAACTTTATACTCAAAACGGAAAGATTTCCTCAATAAAAGTAAATGGTAAAGATTATGAATTTGATGCAGTCATCGCTTCATCAGATTATCATCATACGGAAACATTAATTCCTAAATCCCTCAGGAACTATAATAATGCCTATTGGGAATCAAAAACCTTTGCTCCTTCATGCTTAATTTATTATCTGGGAATCAAAGGAAAAATTCCCCATTTGAAACACCATACTCTTTTCTTTGAAAATGAACTGGACGATCATATAAATTGTATTTATAAAAATAAAAAATGGCCTTCAAAACCGCTTTTTTATATATGCTGTCCTTCAAAAACAGATCCGGGAGTAGCTCCTGAAGATTGTGAAAACCTTTTCTTGCTTCTGCCTCTGGCGCCGGGAATACATGATGAAGAATCTCTCAGGGAAAAATATTTGATGAATATGCTTGAAAGAATTGAAAAGCATACCGGAGAAAGCGATCTGGTATCAAGGATTGAATATAAAAAGAGCTACTGTGTAAGTGATTTTATTGCAGATTATAACGCTTATCAGGGAAATGCCTATGGCTTATCCAATATTTTATCCCAAACAGCGGTGTTAAAACCTAAAATAAGGAACAGAAATATCAGTAATCTCTTTTATACTGGGCAGTTAACTGTCCCGGGTCCCGGAGTACCACCATCAGTTATTTCGGGAAAAATTGTAGCATCTGAAGTTAATAAACTAAAACTAAATTAATATGAAAAAATTGTTTGATGAGTTGTCTTGTGAGGTAAGCAAGTATACTACACGGAAATACAGTACCAGTTTTTCATTAGGAATATTAGCATTAAAACCATCCATCAGATCTGCTATTTACGCCATTTATGGTTATGTACGTCTTGCAGATGAAATTGTTGACAGTTTTCATGGCTATGATAAAGAAAAGCTGTTGAAAAGGTTAAAAGCTGAAACCTATGATGCATTGGAAGACGGCATTTCAATCAATCCTATCCTGAACTCATTCCAGGAAACAGTTCGCCAATATGATATTGATATCCAGCTTATCAATCAGTTTTTACACAGCATGGAAATGGATCTGCAGAAAATAGATTACAATTCTGATCTCTATAATGAATATATCTACGGCTCTGCCGAAGTGGTAGGTCTTATGTGTCTGCAGATATTTACAGGAGGTGATAAACAGCAATTTGAAAAGCTTAAACCATTCGCCATGAAGCTGGGGTCAGCTTTTCAAAAGGTGAATTTTTTACGTGATCTGAAAGATGATTACCAGATTTTGGGCAGAACGTATTTTCCATCATTGAATATGTCTGTGTTTGATAATACCGTTAAAGCTCAGATTGAAAAAGAAATTGAAGAAGAATTCAAAGAAGCCCTGCAGGGAATTAAGAAGCTGCCCGGGTCTTCCGTTTTTGGAGTATATCTCGCATACAGGTACTATCTGTCATTATTTGAAAAAATAAAGAAAACAAGTTCGCAGAATATTCTGCAGCAAAGAATCAGGATTGCCAATTCACAGAAATTATTGGTAGCATTCAAAAGCTATATAAGATACAAATCTGCTTATTTCTGATAGCTCCTTTGTTTAGAAGAATGTTTTTAGAATTTATAAATCAATAAAAAATAACGATGTACAGATTATACAGAGAACAGCATTTGAACTGTGATATTGAGACAGCATGGAAATTCTTTTCCTCTCCTCATAATTTATCCGAAATAACACCTAAAAGCATGAATTTTGTGGTTCTTTCAGATATACAGGACGGATCTATTTTTGAAGGCATGGAAATAGATTATACCGTATCTCCTGTATTGGGAATTCCAATGAAATGGAAAACGATTATCAGTCAGGTAAAAGAAGGCAGAAATTTTACAGACTTTCAGAAAGAAGGACCTTATAAATACTGGAATCATTTACATGAGTTCATTCCAGATGAGAATGGTGTATTAATGAAAGATACTGTATATTATCAACTTCCATTAGGGATTTTTGGAAGGATAGCTCATAGTTTATTTGTTAAAGAAAAGCTCAGAGGTATTTTCGATTTCAGATACAAAGTATTGAATGAACTTTTTAACCACAAACACAATTGACATGAATTTTCTGGTTGTTTTGCTTGTTTTTATTTCTATGGAAGGGGCTACGTGGCTTATTCATAAATATATTATGCATGGTTTTCTTTGGAGTCTGCATCGTGATCATCATGATCACAGCCATAACGGAAAACTTGAAAGGAATGATCTGTTTTTTTTCATTTTTGCAAGTCCCGCTATTGCCTTATTGTATTTAGGCGTAAAGCAGGAATTCAGTTACTGGTTTTTTATTGGTCTCGGAATTAGTCTTTACGGAATGGCTTACTTCTTTGTGCATGATATATTTATCCATCAAAGAGTAAAAATGTTTACAAAAACCAAAAATCCCTATTTCCTTGCCATAAGACGGGCTCATAAGCAGCATCACAAACATTTGGGTAAAGAAGAGGGAGAGTGCTTCGGATTTCTGTGGATTCCTGTTAAATATTTTAAAATGTATTTCAATAAAAAATGATGCCTTATACTTACATACTGATTAATTTTTTCACTGTCATCATCTGCTTTTTAGCCTCTTTTGACAGGAGGATACAATTTAACAAGCTTTTTGGAAAGTTTCTGTTGTCATCTACAATCGTTGCAGTTCCCTTTATTATCTGGGATATATGGTTCACCGCAAAAGGAGTATGGTGGTTTAATCTTAATTATACATTAGGAATTAAGATATCAGGGCTTCCCCTTGAAGAATGGCTGTTCTTTTATTGTATTCCTTTTTCTTGTGTTTTTACCTATTACTGCCTGGAGAAATTTTTTAATATGAATGGGGCTAATGCTTTTAATAATCTCATTGTATTTACCTCCGTCATTGTTCTCAGTGTAACAGGGTTTCTTTATTATGACAGAATTTATACTTTACTTACAGTAATTGTAACCCTATTCACGCTTTGCTATCTGCATTTTATTGTTAAAAAAGAATGGATAGGAAAGGCCAGCTTTGTATACCTGCTATTAATGCCCGGATTTTTTGCAGTGAATGGAATCCTGACAGGATCTTTTATTCCGTCTCCAGTTGTAAACTACAATCCTGATGACTTTTTAGGCATCAGAATGGGAACCATTCCTGTTGAAGATGCTGTTTATGGTTACAGTCAGTTTTTATTAAATATTTATTTCTTTAAAAAAATAACTAAAAATGAAAAATAAAATCATTCTTACATTACTATTAAGCTTTGGGCTTCTAAACATTTTTTCATCCTGTTCTTCCATGCCTGAAAAAGCACAGCCTGTGAGCCAGTTTGATGTCAACAGATATTTAGGAACATGGTATGAAATTGCCAGATTCGATTATCGCTTTGAAAAAGACCTTGATAATGCAATCGCTCAGTACAGCCTTAATGCAGACGGAAATGTAAACGTGGTCAACAGCGGATATAATTTTAAAAAGAACAAATGGGTTTCTGCCAATGGTACTGCTAAATTCAGAGGAGAAAAAAATGTGGCTGCTTTGAAGGTCAGTTTTTTCGGGCCTTTTTATGCCGGTTATAATGTAGTTGCCCTGGAAGAATACAAGTATGCCCTGGTTGCAGGGAAAAATTTAGACTATCTCTGGATTCTTTCCCGTGAAAAAAACATCCCGGAAAATATAAAAAAGAATTTTATTTCCAAAGCTCAGGAAATTGGCTATGATACCTCTAAGCTCATCTGGGTGAAACAGGATAAAAAAAATCCTTTTGACAAATAAAGCTTTAATTTTAAACTCTAAACCTTATGCTCAAAATACAAGCTCAATCAAAAATACCTACTGATTATGGATTATTCACAGTATATGCATTTTCAGAACATGAAGAAGACTGGAGTCCAAATTTGGTTCTGGTAGCAGAACATACAGATTTTGATAAGACAGTTAATGTACGTTTTCATTCAGAATGCATTACCGGAGAGGTTTTCCATTCTAAAAAATGTGAATGCGGGCAGCAGCTTGATGCCGCAATGAAATATATGTCTGAAAACGGAGGCGTCATTATCTATCTCCGCCAGGAAGGTAGAAATATCGGAATTATTAATAAGCTCAAAGCGTATGCCCTTCAGGAGCAGGGGCTGGATACCGTTGAGGCTAATCTCAGGCTGGGTCTTCCCGCTGATGCAAGGAACTTTGATGTGGCCGTGGAAATGCTGAATCTGCTGAGCATCAGAAAAATTAATCTCTTAACGAATAATCCTGATAAGATTAAATCAATAGAGAACAGTGAAATGATACTCAATAGCAGAATTCCCCTAGAAATAGATCCCAATGAAGTTAATGAAGGTTATCTTGTTAAAAAAAAGGACTATTTTGGTCATCTCTTGGAAAAAATATAATAACCATTAGGCAGACACAATGATATAAACCTGTGAAATCCAATAATTATGGAAAAAATACTGCTTACAGGAGCTACCGGCTATATTGGTAAAAGAATGATCAGTGTAATTGCTGCACAGGGATATAAAGTAGTCTGTTGCTGTAGAGACGTTAGTCGTTTTACCAGAAACATGGATATCGATGAACAGCTTATTGAAGTCATTGAAGTTGATTTTCTCAAGCCGGAAACACTTAAAAATATTCCTGAAGATATTGCGGGTGCTTATTATCTGATGCATTCTATGAGCAATTCTGCTGATTATGAAGATTCAGAAAAAAAATGTGCCTCTAATTTTTCTGGTTATATAGAAAAAACACAATGTAAACATATTGTGTATCTTTCAGGGCTGGTGAATGAAAAAGAACTTTCAAAGCATCTGAACTCCAGGTATGAAGTTGAAAAAATCCTTATGGAGTGCAGGGTTCCCGCAACCGTTCTGCGTGCAGGAATTATCATTGGATCAGGAAGTGCTTCGTTTGAGATCATCAGAGATCTTGTTGAAAAGCTGCCCGTCATGGTAGCTCCTAAGTGGCTGTATACCAGATGTCAGCCGATAGGTATTGCCAACGTTCTGGATTTTCTGATTTTTGTACTCTTTAAAGAAAATGCTTATCAGAAAAACTTTGACATTGGATGTGATGATGTGCTAACCTATAAAGAGATGTTGTTACAGTTTGCAAAAGTAAGAGGTCTTAAAAGAACTATTTTTACACTGCCCGTAATGACCCCCAGATTATCTTCCTACTGGCTCTATTTTATTACTTCAACTTCTTATAATCTGGCAAAAGCATTGGTTGGAAGCATGAAAATAGAAGTGGTCTGCCGTCCTGAAAGTCTTACTGAAATTAAATTAATTACCGGCATTCAGCCGTTTTCGTATGATACAGCACTGAAACGGACTCTTGCAAAAATTCAGGCCAATGAAATTATATCCAGCTGGAAAGACAGTTTTATCAGCAGCCGTAATGATTCAACATTAAAACAATATCAGGACGTACCGAAATATGGTTGTTTTACAGACCTCAGAAGTGAAGAATATGATGATAGGGAAGCTTGTATGGATCGTGTTTTTGAGTTAGGAGGAACTCATGGATGGTATGGGCAGAGTCTTTGGAAAATAAGAGGATTATTTGATAAAATGGTTGGCGGCCCGGGATTGAGAAGGGGGCGCAGGCATCCTACAGATCTTATAGAAGGTGATGCACTGGACTTCTGGAGAGTACTGTATGCCAACCGTAAAGAAGGAAAACTCATCTTATTGGCGGAGATGAAACTTCCGGGAGAAGCATGGCTGATGTTTAAAATTTACAGAAATAAAATCTGGCAAAAAGCTGTCTTTCGGCCAAAAGGTGTTTGGGGAAGGTTGTATTGGCTGATGGTACTGCCATTCCATGGATTTATCTTCAAAGGAATGATTAGAAGACTCAGTGGAAAGCAAAAATAAAATTCTCACTTAAAAAATTCTACAAATTTCAATTTTGGGAATATTTTAACATAGTATGTATTTTTTAGGTATGAAGGTTGTTTATTTATATACCAAATACTTAAATATTATATTATGAATAATTCAGATTACAACAAAGCGGAAAAAGCGGTAAACGAAACAGAAAACACTTTAAAAAATGCAGCAAATGATGCAAAGTGGAAAGTGAATGACTTAGCAGATAAAGCCAGAGATTATATCAATGAAAAAAGAAATAGTGATGAAGAAGCAACACAGGAAGATTGGCTGGAAAGAGTAAAATCCAATATTTCCGACACTTGGGATGATATTAAAGATAAAGCGGACGAGGCTTGGGAAAAAACAAAAGATGCTGCAGAAGATGTAAAAGCCGAATGGAGAAAGAAAACAAATTAAGGTTAGTTTGATGAATGACCAGAACTCTTAAAGTTCTGGTCATTTATTATTTTATATAGTTTATTTGTATTCTATATTCTGATGTGTTTTATCTTTCCAGCATTGTTATGCTAACCTGATATAAAATTTCACACTCTTCATAGAGTTTATCAATAAAAATAAGCGGATTCCCCAAAATTTGATTTTACCCCAAATATTTTGAATACATATTCTTTTGTTTTCATAAACTTCTTCTCTTTATCCTGCCAATTATAATCTGAAAAATGATAATGCGAATGCATAGTTTCCGGGGAAAAAATGTGGTATGAAATACTTACTCATAATCCTTTAAAAATTGCTATGTTTTGAAATATTGTGAGTATTTTTGAGGTTTAAATATCTGTAACTAATTATTGATTTTAACTTCTATGATTTTAATTGTTGATGACAATCAAAGTAATCTTTATTCACTGCAAAAATTACTTGAATCCAAGGATTTTCAGGTGGAAACAGCCAATTCCGGTGAAGAGGCTCTGGGCAAAGCCCTCAAAAACGACTATGCCCTCATTATTCTGGATGTTCAAATGCCTGATATGGACGGCTTTGAAGTGGCGGAAACACTGGCAGATTATAGCAAAACAAAAGAAGTTCCCATTATATTTTTATCGGCTGTCAGCACAGACAAAAAATTCATAACGCAAGGCTATGCTTCCGGTGCTAAAGACTATGTAACCAAACCTGTGGATCCTGAGATCCTTTTGCTTAAGGTGAAAACCTTCTACAATCTTCAGGAGCAGAATATAGCCATGAAAAAGACCCAGCAGAATCTTGAACTGGAGGTTAAAGGAAGACGTGCATCACAAGTGACGATGAAGTCTCAGATAGACCATTTTCACTTAATGCTGGAATCGCTTCCACAAATTGCATTTACGCTGAATGAAGCAGGAGCCGTTGATTTTGTGAATGGTAAGTGGTACGAATATTCAAAAACCGAACAGAATTTCCCTGAAATACATCCGGATGATCCTGATATCACAGACGAGTTTGCAAGATGCAGGAAAAAAGGAAAAGCTCTTGAGCTGGAGATTAGAATTAAAAATGTCATTTCAGGTAATTACCGCTATCATTTGCTAAGAGTAACTCCGGTTTATGATGAAGGTCGTATTAAAAACTGGGTTGGAACTTTTACTGATATTGATGACCAGAAGAAAATCGAAAAAGAAAAGGACGAATTTTTAAGTATTGCAAGCCATGAGCTGAAGACACCTCTAACGAGTATTAAAGCATATGTGCAGTTATTAGAAAGAAAGTTGAAACTTGATAAAGAAAGCTCAGAAGCAGGATTTGTTATGAAAGTTCAGGGACAGATTGAAAAGCTGAATACCCTTATTACAGATCTGCTGGATGTTTCCAAAATAGAAAATGGTAAACTTAAAATTAATAAAAAACCGGTTAACCTCGAAAATTTGATCAATAATGCTATTGAAACAATATTGCAAACCCATGATCAGCGCGAAGTGAAAATTGAGCGTCATGGAACAAAACCTGATATTTTAATTCCTTTAGATGAGATCCGTATAGAGCAGGTTCTCATTAATTTTCTCACAAATGCCATTAAATATTCACCAGATAACAATCAGGTTATAGTTACCACTTTTGTAGACAAGGAAGCGGAAGAAGTACGAGTGAATGTAACCGACTTTGGGATTGGAATTCCTGATTTTAAACAGGATGCTGTATTTAAGAAATTCTATCGTGTAGAAGAATCTTCATTGCAGTTTCAGGGTATGGGGATCGGATTGTTCATTTGTTCTGAAATCATCAAGCAGCACCATGGAAGTGTTGGCGTTTCCAGCATTCTAGATGAAGGCTCTACTTTTTATTTTACATTACCACTAAATTAATTTTAATGCCCAAAAAAATAATACGAAATCTTCAGTTTGGAGTAGGTCTTTCGCTTTTGATTTTAATCGCAAGTTCACTGGCTTCCTATTGGAGTATCCGGAACCAGATGAATCATCGGGAGAATCTTTCTAAAAGCAGACGTTCTGTAACAGCAGTGAAAGATGTGCTGGTTGCTTTACTGGATGCAGAAACCGGAAACAGAGGTTATCAGCTTACCGGAAGAGAAGACTTTCTTGAACCCTATAAAAGGGGATTGAAAGAATATCCTGAAGCTTTGATACGCGCTGAATCTTTGGGTATCAATGATCAGAATCAATTACAAAGACTTGCCGGTCTGAAAGCTGCAGTGGATCGGGTAATGGATAATCTGAAGCATTTGGTTGAGAGCAGACGAAGAGGTATTATAATGACTCAACAGCAGATTATTGAAGGCAAGGCCTATATGGATCAATCCCGGAAAATTGTTAATGATTTTGTACAATACGAAGAAAGGCAGCTGCAAATTAAAAATAAGGATCTTAACCGTTCATCCCAGACAACGGTTCTGTTTATCATTTTTTCCGCAATTGCTGCAGTTGTTGTAACTGCATTTTTCTATATAAAAATGCGCGCAGATCTTATCCGAAGAGATAAACTGGAAAAAATGCTTAAGGAGAAGGATGAAGAAACAACGCGTCGTGTAAGTGCTATTCAAAAAATTGCCAACAGAGTAGCCAACGGTGATTACAGTGAAAAAGTAGTGGATAACGCTCAGGATGATCTCGGAGACCTTGTTGAATCTCTGAATAATATGACAGAGTCTCTCAAAACCTCCTTTGATAAAATTAATAGAAGTGACTGGCGTCAGAAAGGTCTTGCTTTGCTGAATGAATCACTGGTAGGAAATAAATCGGTGCAGGAAGTTTCTGATAAAGCTTTAATGCAATTGATTGAATATGGAAACTGTATCAACGGTTCACTGTATTTATATGATGAAGGCCTCTTAAAGCTTAATAAAGCTTACGGACTGGAATCCAATATGAAAAAATCTTTTGAACCTGGAGAAGGAATGGTGGGGCAGGCTTTTGTTAAAACTAAAACACAGGTTTATAATAATCTTCATGAAGATGATTTTGTAGTGACTTTTGCCAGCAGTACGATTAAAATTTATGGAATTATACTGCTTCCACTCTTTGCAGACGGTCATATAATCGGAGTTCTGGAACTTGGCTCCACTTCTAACTTTGATGAAGACAGAATAAGTTATTTTGAAGAATGTTGCGTTAATATAGGAATTGCCCTGAGTGCTGCAAAAGGCCGGGAAAAAGAACAACAGTTACTGGAAGAAACCCAGGCACAGTCTGAAGAACTGCAGGTTCAGCACTCTGAACTTGAAAATCTGAATACTGAACTTGAAGCACAAACACAGAAACTTCAGGCTTCGGAAGAAGAGCTCAAAGTACAGCAGGAAGAACTGATGCAGGCCAATGCAGAACTGGAAGAGCGTTCCAGATTGCTGGAAGAGAAAAATCATTTGATTGCTGAACGTAATAATGAGATTCAGAAGAAGGTAGAGGAGCTGGCATTAAGTACCAAATACAAATCTGAGTTTTTAGCCAATATGTCTCATGAATTGAGAACTCCGCTGAATTCAATCCTTCTTTTATCACGACTAATGACGGAAAATCCGGATGAAAACCTCAATGAAGATCAAGTAGAATCTGCAAAAGTAATTCATAGTTCCGGAACCAGTTTATTAACCCTTATTGATGAAATCCTGGATCTTGCAAAAATAGAATCCGGTAAAATGACTCTTGAATATCAGGAGGTGATTATCGAAGAAGTGGTAAAAGATCTAAAGAGTCTTTTTAACCCTGTCTTTCAGGAGAAAGCCCTTCCGTTTAACATTGAAATTGAAGCAGACGTTCAGAACGTTATCGAAAGTGACCGCCTTAGAATTGATCAGGTCTTAAGAAATCTATTGTCCAATGCTTTAAAATTTACCACAAAAGGGAGCATCGATTTACACATCAAAAAACATTCTGAAAAACCTGATTTCATAATATTTTCAGTTAAAGATACAGGTGTTGGTATCGCAGAAGATAAGCAAAAGATCATCTTTGAAGCATTCCAGCAGGCAGATGGTTCTACCAAACGAAAATTTGGAGGGACAGGCCTTGGTTTATCAATCAGCCGTGAAATTGCCAGGCTTCTGGGAGGAGAGCTGGCTCTGAAAAGTGAGGTAGACAAAGGAAGTGAATTCAGTTTTATCATTCCTGTACATGCCGTAACGGAAATTGCTCATTCTGAGACGGATCAGAATCTTGTAGAAGTGATACGTGAAGATGTGGAAGAAATCCAAAATATACTTGATGATGGAGAAGAAAAAAACACTCTGTTAAATACCCTTGAGATTCCTGATGATGTGGCGGATGACAGAGAAAATATTCAGGAAGGGGATAAAGTTATTTTAATTATTGAAGATGATATCAATTTTGCTAAAGCCTTATTGAAATATGCTCATTTGCAAAACTATAAAGGAGTTGTTGTAGTGAGAGGAGATTATGGTCTTTCAGCAGCTCAGAAGTACCACCCACATGCCATTTTACTGGATGTTCAGCTTCCTGTAAAAGACGGTTGGGAGGTAATGGACGAACTGAAATCTGATCCTTATATCAAACATATTCCGGTTCATATGATGTCTGTCCTTCATCTTAAAAAGGAAAGCCTGATGAAAGGTGCTGTAGACTTTATTAACAAGCCGGTAGCGCTGGATAAAATGACTGATGTATTCAGAAAAATCGAAGAAGCCTTAAAAAAAGGATCTCAAAAAGTGCTGATTGTAGAAGAAAACGCCAAGCATGCCAGTGCATTGTCTTATTTCCTGAGCAATTTCAATATCTCTTTATCAGTAGAACATACGGTGGAAGATAGTGTAAAAGCTCTGACTTCGGATCTTGTTGACTGCGTTATTCTGGATATCGGAAGCGCAAAAGGAAATGATTATCATGTAATAGAATCAATCAAAAGTCATGAAGGGCTGGAAAATCTTCCTATTATCATTTTTACAGAACACCATTTATCTAAAGAAGAAGAGCTTAAAATAAAACAGTATGCAGATTCAATTGTTGTAAAAACAGCACATTCATACCAGAGAATTTTAGATGAAGTAGGGTTGTTCCTGCATTTGGTGGAAGAAAAAAATAATTCCTCAGAAAATACCACAGGCAGAATGTTGGGATCTCTCACCGAAGTGTTGAGTGGTAAAAAAGTACTCATTACGGATGATGATGTCCGTAATATTTTTTCTTTAACCAAAGCCCTGGAAAAATATAAGGTGGAAGTGATTGTAGCCATGGATGGAAAGCATGCCCTTGAGCAAATTCACCACAATCCTGATATAGATGTGATCTTAATGGATATGATGATGCCGGAAATGGATGGCTATGAAACCATAAAGCAGATAAGAAAAATGCCGGCATTTAAAAAGCTTCCTATCATAGCCGTAACTGCAAAATCAATGATTGGAGATCGCGAGAAGTGTATTACAGCCGGAGCTTCGGATTATATCTCAAAACCCGTGGATATTGATCAGCTATTGTCGCTTCTTCGCGTTTGGTTATATGAAAGTTAAACAGATAAAATTCTGATGAATAAGAAAATTTTAATTGTGGATGATGATCCACGCAATATATTCGCATTGAAGCTAACCCTTAAGGCTCGTGGATATGCGGTTGAAACCTGTACTATGGCTCAGGAAGCCTTAGATATGCTAAAGGCTGATGCTCAGTTTTCAGTGGTACTGATGGATATGATGATGCCTGGAATAGATGGCTATGAGGCGGTAAGGATTATAAGAAACACCCCTGAAATTAAAGATATTCCCATTGTTGCCGTTACTGCACAGGCAATGCCTGAAGACCGTCAGAAATGTATTGAGGTAGGAGCTGATGATTATGTTTCGAAACCCATTGATGTAGACCTTTTAATAATGGCAATAGAAAAACTTTCATAGATGCTGGAACCAAGTATCATAAAAGATAAAGAAGTAGAATATCTGATCAACGATGTTTATGAGATGTATGGCTATGACTTTTCCGGTTATAGCAGGGCTTCGTTTAAAAGAAGGGTGAATCGGATATGCCTTTTAGACCGGTTTACCAGCTTCGCGGAACTGAGATATACCATCATGAATGATGCCGAATATTTAAAACGTTTTGTAGAGGAAGTTACAGTAAATGTCACAGAAATGTTTCGCGATCCTTCTTTTTTTAAAGCATTAAGGGAGAAAATTTTGCCTCAATTAGGAACCTATCCTTTGATCAGGATCTGGATTGCAGGATGCTCCACGGGGGAAGAAGCATACTCTATTGCTATTTTGCTGAAAGAAGCAGGTCTTTATCATAAATCCCTTATCTATGGTACTGATTTAAACCCTGCAGTTCTTGAGACGGCCAGAGCCGGAGTTTTTCCGCTGCAGCAGATGAAATTGTACTCCGAAAATTATATGCTTTCAGGTGGGAAAAGTGATTTTTCTGATTATTATACGGCCAATTATGACAGTGTAAAGTTTGATAAAAGCTTACAGGAAAAACTTATTTTGTCTACTCACAATCTGGTGTCAGACAGTTCTTTCAATAGTTTTCAGCTGATTATATGCAGAAATGTTTTGATTTATTTCGATAGAGACTTGCAGGAAAGGGTATTCAGCCTTTTTGACAACAGTCTGGAAAATTTAGGCTTTCTGGCTCTTGGAGCTAAAGAAACACTTAGGTTTTCTACCATTGAAAAGAATTATCACCAGGTGGAAGACCAGAAAATCTGGAAAAAGCTTGATCACCATTAATAAATACTGCTATGAAATCACAGACGAACATTGAACTGATTGTTATAGGAGGATCGGCAGGAAGTCTGCAGGTCATTATTGAAATGATCAAAAATCTTGATGATACTTTGAAAATCCCAATAGTTGTTGTGCTTCACCGTAAAGCCCAATCCGGAGATATTTTGCGGACTTTACTACAGCAGTTTACTAAAATACCGGTGATAGAAGCAGAAGATAAAACTGAATTAAATGATAACGCCATATATATTGTTCCTGCTGATTATCATTTACTGTTTGAGAATAAGAAAAATATGTCATTGGACAGCTCAGAAAAAATGAATTATTCCCGCCCTTCAATAGACGTTACCTTCAGATCTGCAGCGGAAATTTTTGGAGAGCATATGATTGGAATGCTTTTATCAGGTGCCAATGCTGATGGAGTAGAAGGTTTGTGCTACATAAAAAAAAATAACGGACAGGTGTGGATTCAGGATCCGGCCACGGCAGAAGTAGAATATATGCCCAAACATGCCGTAGAAGAAATTAATTATGATCTCATTATCAGACCGGATAATTTGGCAGATTATATCAATCAATTGTAATAAGAATAACCTAAATAATATGAACAAAAAGAAAATTTTAATTTTTGATGATGATGCTGCTATTTTGGAAGTAATTACCATCATATTTGAAGAGAATGGCTACGAAGTTAAGATTTCAGAAACTTCACATGACATTCTGGAGAAAGTAGCAGAATATCATCCTGATGTTATTCTGATGGATAACTGGATTCCGAAAATAGGAGGAGTAGAAGCTACAAAACTTCTTAAAAGCAGTGAAGAATTTAATCATATTCCTGTCATCTATGTTACTGCAAATAATGATATCGCGGCTTTAGCTTCCGAAGCACAGGCAGATGATTATGTATCAAAACCTTTCAATCTGGATGACCTTGAAGAAATGGTGGCAAAACATCTAAAAGAACAGGTATAAATACCATATACTTTTCCAGGCATCAATAATCTCTCAAATTTTGAGGGATTATTGATTTTTCAGAGTAGAAATTATTTCATTTTTTGTCAGATAATAGCTGTTGATATTATTAATTAAAGAGCGTAATAAAAGATATAACTGCGGGTTGTCCATTATCGTATTTGAGAATGTCTGCACAAGAATTAATTTTTTTGAAACTATATTATGTGCAGTAATATATTCAGAACTAAGATCAATGTCGATATTCAATTCCCTCTTTATTTTGAAATTAAAATATTCATCTATTAAATGCTTATCATTAATCAGATCCAATAATTCTATTTTTGTTTCATCCATACTATTGATAATTATACTTTAAAGTACAAATCTTATACCGTATAAGGGGAAAATACTTAACATTATAATAAAATAAGGTATATTTGTATACTATTTTAATCAACATGAATTTTGCCCTTATTAAAGATTTTATGACGCTCCTCGAGCAATTTGAATCAGAAGCTAATATATATCCCGATGTCTATCCTGCTACAATAGAAGGCTTTAAGACCTGGATTTCTGATCAGGAGACTACCCAACAGGCTGATACTTTTGATGAGCCTTATTGGGAAGGTAAAGAAAATGGAAGAACACCGGAAAGTGCAATCAATACATTACTTGTTCATCTTAACCGATATGCAAAAACTTACTCAAAATCTGCGATATCAGATTCTGAATTTTCTACCCAGGAAGATTTTATTTATTTAATCAATTTGAAGGCATTTGGTGAAATGACCAAAATGGCCCTTATCAAAAAGAATATTCATGATAAACCGGTAGGCATGCTTATCATTACAAGACTATTGCGTCAGGGGCTTGTTGAGCAAACAGATTCTGATCTGGATAAGCGAAGCAAATTAATCCGTATTTCTGAAAGAGGGTTGTTGACCCTTGAAAAACAAATGGAGAAGATCCGGCAGGCTACCAACATTGTGGCAGGAAATCTTAACCATAAAGAGAAGATGGATCTGATTCGTATTCTCAATAAACTGGATCGTTTTCATTATCCTATTTTTTCGCGAAACATCAACTCAGATCAGCTTATTAACACTGTTTATGACGAATATGCATTTGAAAATTCATAGTAAATTCTTACAAGTACTATTTGCAAAACTACCTAAATAAAAGAATCTGCCCTTTAGGGGCAGATCCAGTAGATAATACATCTCATTTTTTTAATTAGACAACAATAAAAAGCACAGCCGACAATGCTGTGCTTAAATTTTTATTTCAAATTTAATTGCAATTTCAAGAGTAGTAAGAAAAGCAAATAAAGTTTCCACTTCGATGTTTATTACATAGTAAATGTAGTAATAATTTTAATACGGAATATGAATTTAATGTTAAAATTCACAAGTTATCCACAAAAAAATGTGGATAACTTATTGGGTTTTCTGAAATCATGGTTCAGAAAGGTATTGTAAAACAAAATCATTCAAGGTTTTTTTCTCTTCATCAGTTCCTTTATCGTCCATATGTCCATGATTGATCTGCGTAGGCTGTACGGTGATATGGTACTTATTCCGGTTCTCTTCATCAGGCAGAACGCCTTCATCAGCAGGGTAATCATTGGAGCGTAATGTGTAAATCCTGGGAAGGGAAGTTCTCGGCAGGAACATTCTGCGGTTATCCATTGTAATCAGTTTATATACCAGGTTAGGATGCTGATTGGTGAATAATGCTGCCATATCCCCTCCATTAGAATGGCCTATAAGAGTCAGATGCGGATAATCCAGCTCCGGGTGAGTCTTTTTGAGTTCATTCAGTACAAACAGAATATTATCAGAACCACTTTGCCAGAAAGGTCTTCTTACAATCTGCAAATTTCCTTCGGTTGGTAAAAGACTGTCTGTCGTAAGTTCATGTTGAATGCTTACTGTAAAATAGCCTTTTGAAGCCAGTTTTTTCGTTAAATAAGAATATACAAAATAATCTCCACCTTTGTTGGCTCCATATCCATGACTAAAGATAACGACTGGCTGATGTAGGATTTTTTTAACAGTTTTAGGATGGTAAAAAGCAACAGGAATCTTTCGGTTTCTGCTCTGGTCAAATAAGGTTAATGTATCCAGCTTTACTTCATAATCATTATTTCCAGTATTTTTCTTTTGTACGGAACAGTTGAATATGAAGAGAGGAATGGCGAAAATAATGACTTGAGAGTATTTCATGATTTGTTTTTTATAATCCGGAATTTAGTTCATCTGCCAATATAGGAGGTAGTTCCGGTGAGGAAAATCATCTTCCTTTATTTAGCTTTTTAATACAGGTTCTGTTTAAGGCTGCCATCAAAATTATTACCGCTGATTCATCTTACAGGGAAACTTTTTCCAACAGAAATAAGTCTTACAGACTGCAAAGGTGAAGATGTCTGTGCTGCGGATCCGGCAGCGTTTCTGGTTTCTCAGATGAAAAACTTATTTCTTACAGCCATACATCAGGATGCGCTTAAATGCATAGATGGCCGGATATTTTGTAAATCTTTTTGCGATGCGTGATTTAAATTCTGAAATGAAATTTTCTTTATGTTCTCCTTCCAGATGTTCTAAATAGGGTAACAATGCTGTTCCGGAAATAAAGGTGTATAATGCCTCAGAATCATCTGCAATAATAGGGTATACCTTCTGAAATATTTCAATATCCTGAATTCCGTTATCAAATAATATCTGGGCATAATCATCCATTGAAAGCACCGGAGAATCACGGTTGAAATGATTTAACTGGGATACGTAGGGGGCTTCATCTGCCATTTCTGTAAGAATCTGATTGAGAATATTTTCTTTCTGAACAGGCATTTGTATGGCTAATTGTCCTTTTTGTGAAAGCAATCCAATAATTTTAGGAAATAAGGCTTGGTGATCATCAGCCCATTGTAAAGCGGCATTACTGAACACAAGATCCCATTTCTGGTCAGACTGTGCTGTTTCTTCAATAGACTGAAGCTTAAAATGAAGGTTTTTATTTTCATACTTCTTCGATTTTTCAAGCATTTCTGCTGATGAATCAACTCCTAAGAATGTGGAACCTGTCAGTTTTTCCGTAAGGATAGAGGTTTGTTCTCCGGTTCCACAGCCTAAGTCAATAGCTTTTATATTGTTTCCGGGCTTAATCAATGCTGCTAGATCATAAAAAGGCTTGTAGCGTACATCTTTGTACTGATCGTA
Source organism: Chryseobacterium candidae (assembly GCF_004916905.1). Lineage (GTDB taxonomy): Bacteria > Bacteroidota > Bacteroidia > Flavobacteriales > Weeksellaceae > Chryseobacterium > Chryseobacterium candidae. The sequence goes on along the minus strand of NZ_SDLV01000010.1, from coordinate 84,159 downwards.
TAATTCGGGATTCCAGGGCATAAAGAATAATTTTGTAATGGTTTAATACGTTGAATAAATATAGAAAATCTCAATAAAAAATCGGCTGTTTCAAAACAGCCGATTGTATGTATTTATTGTTCCAGTTTTTCTTTGATGTATTTTGCCGTATAGGACTTTTTGTTTTTAGTCAGATCTTCAGGTGTTCCTGCAAATACAACTTCTCCACCGTGTTTTCCAGCTTCCGGGCCAATATCGATAATATAATCTGCACATTTGATGATATCTGGCTGATGTTCAATAACAATCACCGAATGTCCAAGATCAATCAATGCCTGTAATGATTTCAGTAATTTCTGAATATCATGGAAGTGAAGCCCTGTGGAAGGCTCATCAAAGATGAATAACGTTTTATCTGTTGTAACCCCCTTTACAAGGAATGAAGCCAGCTTCACACGCTGCGCCTCACCACCGGAAAGGGTAGAAGAGCTTTGTCCCAGTTGTAAGTAGCCTAAACCTACTTCCTGTAAAGGTCTCAACTTCGTTACGATTTTCTCTTCATTATTCTCTTTAAAGAACTCCAACGCTTCATCTACGGTCATATGAAGAATATCAGAGATGTTTTTCTCATCAAATCTTACTTCAAGGATCTCATTTTTGAATCGTGTGCCTTTACAAACTTCACATTCAAGTTCAATGTCTGCCATAAACTGCATGGAAACGTTGATTACACCTTCTCCTTTACATTCATCACATCTTCCGCCATCTACGTTGAAAGAGAAATGTTTAGGCTTGTAACCCATCATTTTAGCGACTTTCTGCTTGGCAAAAAGATCACGGATGTCATCGTAAGCTTTTAAGTAAGTTACAGGGTTTGAACGGGAAGATTTTCCAATCGGGTTCTGATCAATCAGTTCAATATTTTTGATCAGTTTCTTCGGGAATTCTACAGAGTCATAATCTCCTTTTTTACCGCCCATTCCAAGCTGGATCTGGATGTCATTGGTAAGGATTTCTTTCATCAAAGTAGATTTTCCACTTCCTGAAACTCCGGAAATGACTACCAGACTTTCCAAAGGAACGTCTACATCTATATTTTTAAGGTTATTCTGACGGGCTCCTTTAATGTGAATCCATTCTTTTCCTTTTCTTCTTTTCTTCGGAACTTCTATTTCAAGTCTTCCGGTAAGATATTCTGAAGTAAGCGTGTTTGCTTTTTTCAGATCCTTATAATCTCCGGCAAATACCAGTTCGCCGCCAAGATAACCCGCTTCCGGGCCAATATCAATAATATAGTCTGCCGCTCTCATCACATCCTCATCGTGTTCCACTACAATGACGGTGTTTCCAAGGTCACGAAGATTTTTCAATACTTCGATGAGGTTTTCCGTATCTTTAGAGTGCAACCCGATAGAAGGCTCATCCAGGATGTAAATAGACCCTACCAAAGAACTTCCTAAACTGGTTGCCAGATTAATTCTCTGACTTTCTCCTCCCGACAGGGTATTCGATGTTCTGTTTAATGTTAAATATCCTAATCCTACTTTTAATAAAAATTCCAGACGGGTAGTGATTTCATAGATCAGTCTTTTGGCCACTTCTTTGTCGTGATCGGAAAGCTTTAATCCGTTAATTACCGGAGCGAGTTCATCCAAAGGCAGTTCGATCATCGACTGAATATTATGTCCGTCTACTTTTACCCAGCTTGTTTCTTCACGAAGTCTCAATCCTTCACATGTAGGGCAAAGTGTTTTTCCTCTGTAGCGGGAAAGCATTACTCTGTACTGGATTTTATAAAGGTTTTCTTCAAGCATTTTGAAGAAATTATTGATGCATGGGAAGTTACTCTTTCCGTCACCTTTCCAAAGGAAGTTTTTCTGTTCTTTTGTTAATTGATGATAAGGTTTGTGGATAGGGAAGTCACCTGCTTTTTTGATGAAATCTTTTTTCCATTCACTCATCGTTTCTCCTCTCCAGCAGACAACAGCATCTTCATAGATAGAAAGCGTTTTATTGGGAACTACAAGATCTTCATCAATCCCGATTACTTTTCCGTATCCTTCACATGCCGGGCATGCTCCGTATGGGTTATTGAAGCTGAAAAAATGAACGTTGGGTTCAAGGAATTCCATACCGTCCAGTTCGAATTTATTAGAGAATTCTTTTACTTTTTCGGTATCGGTGTTTTTTAATGAACAATATCCGCGTCCTTCATAGAATGCCATTTGAATAGAGTCTGCAAGTCTTTGTAAAAAGCTTTCGTCTTCTTCGTACGAGAAACGGTCTATTACAAGGTTGATCGTCATTCCTTTTTCCGGAGCAAAACCAAAACTTTCCAGATCTTCAATTCCGGCTACATTTCCATTGATTTCAAGTCTCGTGAAACCGGCCAGTTTTAAAACATTTAATGTTTCTTTAAAATTATTAATGTCATATTCCAAAGGAGCGGTCAATAGAAATGAAGTATCTTTTTTTGAAGCCTTGATGAAGTCAATTACATCAGAAACCGAATCTTTTTTCACTTCTTCTCCCGAAACCGGTGAAAAGGTTTTCCCAATCCTTGCAAACAGGAGTTTCATATAATCGTAGATCTCTGTAGAAGTTCCCACTGTAGAACGAGGATTGGAAGAAATTACTTTCTGCTGAATGGCAATGGAAGGGGCAAGTCCTTTGATATCATCTACTTTTGGTTTTTCTAATTTTCCCAAAAACTGACGGGCATAAGAACTTAAGCTTTCAACATATCTTCTCTGTCCTTCCGCATAAATAGTATCAAAGGCTAAAGAGGATTTTCCGCTTCCTGAAACTCCTGTGATAACAATAAGCTTATTCTTCGGAATCAGGACGTCTATATGTTTCAGATTGTTAAGATGGGCATTCTTAACGAAAATCTGTTTTTTTATATCTATTTCTGTTGTGTTAGCCATATTTTGTTTATTCATAAAAAGACTGTACAGCATTAAGGCTGTCAGTAATGGTGTTTGGCTACAAATATTCTGCAGCCGGTATCAATTGAACTTTTACCTCTATTCTGAATTCATCCGAAACCTGTTGCTGCATTTTTATAAATGCGGACAAAAATTACTGTTGAAACAGAATACTTTCATCGTAAAATTAAGACCCACAAAATTACGAAATTTTAGCGAAAAATTTACGCTTATCTTATTGTTAAAAATTGTTATTATCAACATGAAATAAGAATTCAAAAAAAGAAAAAGACCTGTAGATAAATGATAGAAATAAATGTTTTTTGTGGACTTAATTTTGTTTTATTATTTGTTTTACAGTGTTTTATGTATATTTTTAAAATGTGTTGTGTTTTTTTATGTAACTATTGTTTTATGTTGTAAAATTATTTAAAATTGTAATTGTAAATATGTAATATAGAAATGAGAAAATTATTCAGAGATCTAGTTACACATTTAATGAAAAAAAGATAGAATTACTCCCTCACACAGATGCAGCATTACGCTGCATCTTTTTTTATGACAACTATCATTTGCCTGTCTTGGTGAACTCCCTTACTTTTGGACTCTGTTAAAAAAACTACGAAAACGGTTATGATCAAAAAGATAGGAAGTGCTTTTTTTCTGGGAACTTTACTTTGGGTAAATGCACAGGAAAAGACAACAGATATTGAAAGCATTGAATTTCAGGGAAAATTTATCTCTACACCTTATAAAAGCGCTAATCAGAACATCAGCGTTATCACCAGAGAAGACATTGTAAATTCTCCGGCTAAAAGTATCGATGAAATTCTTCAGCAGGTGCCAGGGATGGATATCAGAAGGAGAGGAGCTAATGGAGTGCAGAGTGATATCGGTTTTCGTGGAAGTTCTTTTGAGCAGGTTCTGCTGTTGTTGAACGGAATCAGGATGAATGATTCCCAGACCGGACATAATAGTATGAATATTCCGGTAGATCTTGATGACGTAGAAAAGATAGAGATCATAAAAGGCCCGGCAGCAAGACGTTTCGGACAGAATGCTTATGCCGGTGTTATTAATATTATTACCAGAACTACACCAGGCAAGAAAGTGAAAATCAGTGCAGAGGGTGGAGATTACAGCACGTATGGTCTTGGATTTAATGCGCAGATTGGAAATGAGAAGTTCACGAACTCTCTTCAGGCAAATTCTGCCTCTTCAGAAGGCTATATGTTCAATACAGATTATGAAATCAGAAATGTATTTTATCAGGGAAAACTGAACATCAAAAACGGAGATGTAAGAGTACAGGCTGGCTTTTCGGAAAAGAAATTCGGAGCCAATGGTTTTTATGCTTCCAGTGCTGCTACAAAACAATATGAGGAAACACAAGCTTCTATCGTAAGTGTGGCTCATCAGCAGACTTTTGGAAAACTGAAACTTAATTCTAATGTATACTGGAGAAGAGGACAGGATATTTACCTTTATGACCGATGGAATCCTATTTTTTACCGAAATATGCATATTGGAAATAATGTGGGTGGAGAAGTGAATTCCAGTTACCAGTGGGGATTGGGAACAACCGGAATTGGAGTTGAGCTTAGAAAAGAGGTTTTGGTAAGTAGTAATTTGGGAGACAGAAATCGTTTTGTTTCTCAGGTTTTCTTTGAACATCATTTTTCATTGCTGGATAAAAAACTGAATATCAGTCCGGGAATTTCTTGGGCTAATTATTCTAAAGAAGGAAATTTTTTCTATCCGGGGCTTGATGTAGGGTATAACTTTAATTCTAATAATAAAATCTACGGAAATATTGCAAAAGTACACCGTATACCAACATTTACCGAACTGTATTATTTAAGTCCCACGGAACATGGAAATCCTGATTTGCTTCCTGAAAATGCAGTTTCATCCGAGGTTGGCTACCAATATCAGGATAATAAAATTTTAGCCAAAGTAAGCGGGTTTTTAAGAAATTCCAGCAATTCTATTGACTGGGTTAAAAAAGACCTGAGTGATAAAGTATGGTTTGCTCAGAATGTGGGAAATATTAAAACGAAAGGAATAGAAGCAGAGTGGAGCCATAGACCTGCAGACTGGTTAAAATATACCGTTGGATATACTTATATTGACAGCAGATATGAAGAAAAAGCGGGTCTGGTTTCTCGATATATTCTGGATAATCTGAAACATCAGTTTGTTTCCAAATTAGAAGTAAAATTCCTGAAAAACTTTACCAATGAGCTTGTTTACCGTTACAATGAAAGAGTCAATCTGGGAACCTATAATCTTGTAGATGAGAAGTTGAGCTTTGCTAAGAAAGATTATTCGGTTTATGTATTGATTAACAACGTAACGAATACAAAATATACGGAAGCATTTGGAGTAGGAATGCCGCAAAGATGGTTCCACATTGGGTTTTCTTATACTATTAATATTAAGTAGCTGTTAATTTAATATTAATGAAAGTTAATATTAACAAATTGTTAAAAAATATACATTTGCAAAAATTTTTTATGAAACGTCTTATAGGCCTAGGTTTACTACTTGGAATTTCTTTTTTTAAAGCACAGGAACACATTTCCAGCTTCAATGCAGTAACTCTGACCTATAAGTTTCATCCGAAATTTTTCCTTTATGCAGAAGGTCAGCTGCGTGGTAACGAAGATTATACTTATCCCGATTATTATGAAATAAAAGGAGGATTAGGGTATAATCTTACCAAAAACCACAAACCTTTTGTAGGACTTGGAAGATATGTTAACTATAAAGAACACAGTCTGAGCAGAGAGGAGTTCAGAGTTTGGCTTCAGGACATTATAGATATCAAGAAAGGTATCGTAAAGTTTGAAAATCGTTTCCGTGCTGAAAAGAGCTGGTTCTATGAGCCGAAAACAGATCAGACTTCACAGAGAATGCGTTACAGATATCGTCTGAACGTAAGTGTCCCTTTAAACGCCAAAACCATTAAGAAAGGAACTGTTTTTGCCAATGCTTATGACGAAGTATTCTTTGTCTCTCCGATGAAGCCTACTTTTGCCAGAAACAGAGTCTATGGCGGTTTCGGCTATCAGATTGATGATTATTTTGGCATCGTGAGCGGATATCTGTGGCAGCGTGAATTTGAAGCAAAAGGAAACAAAAATTTACATTTCGTTTACCTTGCGCTAAACATCAATATCGACGGAACAGATCATCACACGAAGACTTACGATTTCCCGGGGGCGGATTAATTATTATTCAAACCGGCCTGAAAGTTTAAAAGCTCCAGTTTAGAATTAAGATAATGATCATTCAGTAATGTCTGATATTTTTCAATCACTAACGATATGGCACTTACTTCATGTTCAAGGTATTTGTCTTTATTGAAGTAGATGTATTCAGATTTTACAAATTCCTGTAAAATATTTTTATCATCAGGCTTTAAAGCTTCTTTGTAAGCCGAGTTTTCAATCAGTTGTTGCGTCTTCAGTTTAAAAGGTTCTTCTGCTTTCAATAGTTTAGCCCTGTGTTTACGGATTTCTTCAAAAGGTAAAGTGGCAGCCATAAACTGGAGGTATGGTGTAAAATCATTAAGACTTTTCTGAAAATCATCAAATTCTTTATCGATTACTGCAAAATTTTTGTACTTTTTAAGAAGGTCTTTTTTAATATCTTCATCGGAAATATGATAGTAGTATTGAAAAACAGCCTTGTCATTTTCCAAAAGTTCGTCTTTTACTCTTTTCAGTTCATTTTCCAGTTGAGGGATAAGGCCTGCTGCATCTTTTGCTTTGTATAAAGTGCCGTCAAATCTGAATGTTTTTATTTCTTTCGGATGGGAAGCCAGGTATTGCAGGATCTGTATATCACCCTCTATTCCTGATTTTTCATAGACTAAAGATACCTTTTTGTCACTGAAAAGATCTCCATCATCATGAGCCGCAGCATCAGGAATACATGATTCAATGTTTTCTATAACAGGATTGTGCCTTTCGTAATATCCGTTAAAATTGGAACTGAAAGACTGATAGATATTATGATCCAGATAAAGCTTGATGAAAGTTTCATCCTCTATCACTTCACCCACGTTTTTCGCCATGTGTAAAGTGAGGTATTTTGACGTCATAATTTCACAAATCTTATCAAACCCGCTGATAATTTCTTTTGCAAATCTGTGGTCTGCGGCTGTACTTCTGGTTTCGTTTGTTCTAATTCTTTCAATTCTTTTTAAAATATCAGGATGTGAAGTCCACTGGTCTTCAATTTCTATTCTGGATTTGTTATAGTGGGTAAGATCTTCAGCATCAATTTTTGGAAATCCGTTGATATAAGGATGGTTATTCCTTTCAGATAGAATTTTCATTAAAGAGACCTGATTCTTGTACAGGTCTTTTGGAAGATATTTCTGATTACTTTCAATGTAAAAATTAAAGGAAGTATTAAAAGCAACATCACTCAATTCCAGTCTTAATAAAGATGAAGTCTGCTCATCAGGATTGGTTATATAGGTTGAAATAGCATCTGCATGGTATTCCATTTCTCTTTGCAGGGAAGCATGATTTTTGAAAAGAAAGCTGGACATACTTTTAAGAACAGATTGAAATGCATTAATGAAACTAACTGAAATCAGACCGAAAATTTTAAAAATAGCATTCCCTCCAGAAAACTCCATGATAAAGTTTTCATAGTCTTTATTATTGTAAACGGTTTCAAAAATAATCTTTTCTGCCTGGCTTACATAGCCGCCTATTTTCATGCTTTTTTGAGAGAAATGTCCAAATTCGTGAGCCAGAATTGTGCGCAATTCTCCTACACTTGTAGTGTTGATCAACCCAACGCCAATCGTCAGATTTTTCTTCACCGGCAAAAACATGCTCCAGAAAACAGAGTTATAGCTTACACTGGCATTTACATCCGGAGAAAGAAAAACTTTTTGAGGGGCTTTCACTCCTGTTTCAGCCACAATTTCATCAATAATTGCAAAAAGCTGAGGCTGGTGAGATCTGTTAATTTCCAGCAGGTGACGTGTACTGTAATGGTTTTTTCTGAAAATAAATTTGACAAGGAAAATAAAAACAAAAATCCCTACACTTAATAATCCTGCCGCACCAAAAACGGTAAAGTAATTGAGAGAAACACTCAGCATTTTTATGGCACCATATCCTAATAAGAATATCATGAGCAGAGACGCGAGAATAAGTATCAGATAGATCAGAAAAAAAACTGAGATGGATACAATAGCAGAAACCAGCTTAGATTGATAAGCCGATGAAATTTTAGGTAGGTTATTAGTCATGTGTGTTTTTATTAAATTTTTCTTGATTAATATTTCTCTATCAGGTAACGATAAGCTTTCAGATATTTGTTGAATCTTTTGATGTCTTTAGGAGTAAGCTCTCTGTTTACTCTTCTGAGATCCATATTGTCACGAAGGTCATTCAGTTTTACAGCAACGGAAAGGAGAGATCGTTCTGTTCTTTTGATGAATTCATCATAATCTTCTTCAGGATCAAGCTTTGTAAGACAGCTGATGGCAAAAATAATATATTCAGGAAACCCTTCCGATCTTAAATAATCCAGGCTGAATTCCAGTGGGTGATCCTCTACCACATCGTGCAGAACGCCAACAATCTTTTCATCCAGTGTTTTACCATAATTCATTACACGCATTACGTGGGCAATGTAGGGAGCATGGTATTTATCGGTTTGTCCTTTATGAGCCTTATCGGCAATTTTGATTGCTTTATTCAGTAATTCTTCTTTTGTCATTTTTTACGAAAAATAGATTACAAAAATAAAAAATGCCTTAAAAACTAAGGCCTTTTTATGAAGAATATTTCAGATGATTTTACAAGTTTGTTTCGTCCTCTACAGGAGCATGCGGAGCATTGTTTTTTACAGATTCTATCCCGTTTTCCATACCATTGTCAGATTCATACATCTGGCTGGTTCCAATGATCTGTCCGTTTCCTGCTTTTAAATTAAAGTAACACCTGCCGTCATTCACTGTATTTCTTTCAAATTTTGCATCTTCCTGTGCATTGATTTTTACGGATCCGATTCCGTTTTCACAGGATGGTTTGGTACTGTATCCCTGACTGGTTAAAATGATCTGTCCGTTTCCTGCTTTAAGATTAAACTGGAAGTCTCCGTTTGTTCTTTGAGAGATAATAAACTTTCCCATGGTAATAATTTTTATTTTGTATTGTGTTTATTTGGATGGTATTATCTTTTTCCTGCTTGGCTGAAGCTTATCAGAAGTAATTGAATTTAAAATTTTATATTGTGACTCATCCTTTGATGGTTCTTTTAAAGCAAGATATAGGGCAGTATCTTTAGGCTTAACTGTCAGTATTTTGTAAAGTTCTTTCTGAGCATGCTCAGGTTTCAGAGCAAAATATCCCGGGAATTTTCCTTTAGAAACTATTTTTGTTGTATCAACCTTGGGAACAGGGATTACATTTTCTTTTTTTTGTGCCGTAAACATGGCCGAAATGAAGACTAGGGGAAATAATAATTTCTTCATGTGTTATTTAATTTAGAATAAAAATAATGATTTTTTTTGAATATACTTATTGGCTGCCAATAAATCCAATGATAACCATAAGAAATGTGGGCTAAAAATAAAAGCGCCCCAAAATTGGGACGCTGAATCAAATTTATGGTATTAAAGACTAATAAGCTCCTTTCTCAATATAGTGAGCTGCCACTTTTTCAGTAAGTGCTACTACATTCGGATGGTTGGTATATTTAGTAAATCTTCTTAATCCTGAAAGCATCATTCTCTGCTCATCTCCTTCAGCGAAAGAAACAATTCCTTCTTTAGCTGCCGTGATGATTTTCTCTACAGCTTTGTAAAGGTTCAGCTGAGCCATAGCTGCTTCTACAGATTCTGGAGAGAAATGTTTCTCTGCTCTTAATACTGCAGATTCTGCCATGTAGATCTGGTTAAGGATTTCAGAAGCATTTAATAATAAGTGCTGTTGTTTTTCAATATCCATCATGTATTTCTGAAGAGCTGCTCCGGAAACCATTAAGAATACTTTCTTAAGGTTAGCGATAATTGCTTTTTCTTCACTCATGAATTCTGAATAATCAGGAACTTCAAATGAAGGGATACCCATCAATTCTTTGCTGATGGCCATTGCAGGAGATAAAAGATCAAGTTCACCTTTCATGGCTCTCTTGATAAGCATTCCTACAGCTAATAATCTGTTGATTTCGTTGGTACCTTCATAGATTCTCGAGATTCTTGAATCTCTCCAGGCAGCTTCCATAGGAGTGTCTTCAGAGAATCCCATACCTCCGTACACCTGAATTCCTTCATCTGCTGTATGCTGGGCAAGGTCAGAAACAAATACTTTAAGGATTGAACATTCTACCGCGAATTCCTCAACACCTTTTAATTCTGCTTCCTGATGGCTTAATCCTGCTTCAACAAGCTCATCAATTTTATCCTGAACGTTTTTAGCAGCTCTGTAAGAACCTGCTTCACTTACGAAAACTCCGGTTGCCATTTCTGCCAGTTTTTTTCTGATGGCTCCGAAAGTAGCAATGGAAACACCAAACTGCTTTCTTTCATTAGAGTACTGGATAGAGTGGTTTAAGATTCTTCTCTGTGCATCAAGACAAGCTGCTGCCAGTTTGATACGGCCTACGTTCAGTGCATTTAAAGCGATTTTGAAACCGTTGTTTCTTTCTCCTAAAAGATTTTCCACAGGGATTTTCATATCATTGAAGAAAACCTGACGGGTAGAAGATGCGCGGATACCTAATTTGTGCTCTTCCTCTCCGAAAGTTAAGCTTTCAGGATTTTCAAGTTCAGATCTGTTGATGACAAATCCTGTGATATTTTTATCATCATCAATTTTAGCGAATAATGTGAATGTATCAGCAAATCCTGCATTAGAGATCCACATTTTCTGGCCGTTGATGATATAATGTTTTCCGTCTTCGGAAAGTTTTGCTTTTGTTTTCCCTGAATTCGCATCAGAACCGGCATCCGGCTCTGTCAGACAGTAAGCCCCGAATTTTGTTCCTGTTGCTAAATCCGGAAGGTATTTTTTCTTTTGCTCTTCAGTTCCGTAAAGAACAATTGGTAACGTTCCGATTCCTGTGTGTGCTCCATACGCTGTAGCCAATGAACCTGTAGTTCCGGAAAGATAGTCGCAGGCAAGCATTGTAGTGACAAAGCCCATTCCAAGACCTCCGTATTCTTCGGGAACAGCGATTCCCAACATTCCCATTTCGCCCAGTTTACGCATTGTTTCTTCTGTAAATGCATAATCTTTCTTCTCAAAACGCTCTCTTTGAGGAACAACTTCTCTATCGATAAATTCCTTCGCAGAATCACGAAGCATCTTTTGTTCTTCATTCAGTTCTTCAATACTGAAAATTTCGTTTGCAGGAATTTGTTTGATCAGGAATTCCCCGCCTTTAAGTATATTGCTCATTTGTTATTATTTTAAATTTTAGATTATAAATTTTAAATTAGATTTTGTTGTTATAAATTTTCAGATGATGTTTTAATGATTTTAGTCAAAATATTAATGATCATTTCAATGTCTTTTAAATATGAATTGATCTCAATTTGAACAAGATTTGAAGAATGATAAAGTTTTAACCAATATCTTGTTTCTCTTGCCTCTTTATTTGCAATTGAAAGCTTTGAAATAAAATCCTTTTTAGATTGAGCGGCTATAGCTTCTTCTACATTTGCTCCAATTGAGGTTCCTGAACGAAGAATCTGTTTTGATAAAATAAACTCGTTTTGAGATTTACATTCAGTATAAAATTGAATTATTCTTAAAGCGAAATCAAAAGTTTTTATTTGGATCAAATTATCTTCTTTGAAACCCATTGCATCTAAAATTTATAATTTAAAATCTATAATTAATTAAAGTAGTTCAAAAATAGAGGCCGCTCCCTGTCCTGTTCCAACGCACATAGAAACCATTCCGTACTTGTTACCGCGTCTTCTCATTTCATCAATAAGCTGAACGGTTAGCTTTGTTCCTGTACATCCAAGCGGGTGTCCAAGAGCAATTGCCCCTCCGTTTACGTTTAGAATGTCTGGATTTAAACCTAATTCTTTTTTGATTGCAACCGATTGAGAAGCGAATGCTTCGTTAAGCTCGATCAAATCGATATCTTTTAATTCCAGACCTGCCTGTTTCAATGCTTTTGGAATAGCATAAACAGGTCCCATTCCCATAATTCTTGGTTCTAATCCTGCAGCAGCATAGGCTACTAATCTTGCTTCCGGTTCAAGACCTAATTCTTTTACCATTTCTTCACTCATTACCATCACAAAAGCAGCTCCATCACTCATCTGTGAAGAGTTTCCGGCAGTTACGCTTCCTCCGTTGGCAAATACAGGTCTTAGTTTTGCTAAACCAGCTAAAGAAGTATCAGCTCTCGGACCTTCATCTACAGAAAAATCGAATTTTTTAGTCTGCAGTTTCTGATTTTCGTCAAGGAAATTATATTCTACAGGAACCGGAACAATCTGGTTGGCAAATTTTCCTTCCTGATTGGCTTTTAAAGCCTTCATATGAGATTCAAAAGCAAACTGATCCTGTTCTTCTCTTGTAATATTATATTGTTTTGCCACTTCTTCGGCTGTGTAACCCATTCCCCAGTAATAATCCGGGTTTGTTTTTGCAATATCCGTTTCCGGAACCGGCTTATAACCTCCCATCGGAATATATGACATTGATTCTGTACCACCTGCGATGATACAGTCTGCCATACCAGCCTGAATTTTTGCAGAAGCAATGGCAATTGCCTCACTTCCTGATGCACAGTATCTGTTCACGGTTACTCCCGGAACTTTATCTGTATTTAATCCCATCAAAGAGATCAGACGTGCAACGTTCAGCCCTTGTTCAGCTTCCGGCATTGCATTTCCTACGATAAGGTCGTCAATTCTGTTTTTATCCAATTGTGGAAGCTCAGCCATTAATTTTTCAATAACGGTAGCCGCCATGACATCAGGTCTTGTAAATCTTAAACTTCCTTTTGGAGCCTTTCCAACGGCAGTTCTGAAACCTTTTACTATGTATGCTGTTTTCATTTTTTTGTTTAATTAAATTGTTTTAAGACTTTTTTGCCTCGTAGAGGTAAACTGTTCATAGATTTTTGTTTTTGCTTTTTGCGGAGCTCCGTAGGAGCGACCTGTTAATCATTAATCCATTCGAATAAATATTTTGGATCATATTCTATCTCAAATTTTGACATAAAATCCAGATATTCTTCTCTAAAAGTTTTCTTTTTATGATGTTCTTCCTGATCTAAAATATATTTTACAACAGAATCAACACTGCTTTTAGAATAAGAAAAAGCTCCGTACCCTTCCTGCCAATTGAATTTTTCATTCATCCATCCTTTTTCATTGATGAATTTTGAAGAACCCGCTTTAATATCTCTTACTAAATCTGAAACTGAAAATGTCGGATTCATACTTACAAGAATATGGACATGGTCAGGCATTGCAAAAACTGCGAATAATTTTTGATTTCTATTGGAAATAATACCTGTAATAAACTGATGTAATTCTTCTCTGTTTTCTTTTGAAATCAGATTTTGTCTTCCTTTTACAGCGAAAACAATTTGAATATAAATCTGAGTGTAGGTGTTTGCCATACATTAACAGGTCGCCTCTACGAGGCTTTCCAATTTTAAATTATTCATGCTATTAACAGTTCGCTCCTACGGAGCTTCCCGTTAGTTTCTCAAAGGTTTCCCATTTTGCAACATATACTGAATTCTCTCTAAAGTTTTTCTTTCCCCACAAAGCTGAAGGAAAGTTTCTCTTTCAAGGTTCAACAGATATTGTTCTGTTACCACAGTTGGCTCGGAAAGGTTTCCGCCTACCATTACGTTGGCCAGTTTATCCGCAATTTTCTTATCGTGTGCAGAGATGAAGTTTCCGGTTAGCATCTGGTCTGTTCCTACGTAGAACATTCCTAATGCATCTTTACCAAGAACTTTTACTTTTTGCTCTATAGGTTGGGTATAACCTTGCTCAGCTAATAATTTTGCTACTTTTTTAGCTTCAGCAATCTGTCTGTTTTTGCTTACAGAAACGATGTCTTTCCCTTTTTCAAGGATTCCCATATCGTAAGCTTCATAAGCGGAAGTAGCTACTTTACCCATGGCGATGTTCATGAAGGCATCACGAAGTCTGTTATTCTTCACGTCATCGTTGTGGAATTCTCTGGAAGTTCTCAAAGTCAATTCTTTAGTACCACCACCACCAGGAATTACTCCCACTCCGGTTTCTACAAGTCCGATATACGTTTCTGCGGCTGCAACCACCCGGTCTGCATGCATTGTCATTTCGCATCCTCCACCTAAAGTCATTCCGTGAGGAGCAACTACTACAGGAATAGAAGAGTAGCGTACTCTCATCATTGATTTCTGGAAGTAAGCGATCGCCATATTCAGATCATCCCAATCCTGCTCGATAGCCATCATAAGGATCATAGCAAGGTTTGCACCTACAGAGAAATTAGTTCCCTGGTTTCCTACAACCAATCCGTCATATTCTTTTTCAGCTAAATCAATGGCTCTGTTTAATCCGTCAAGAACTTCGCCTCCAAGAGAGTTCATTTTTGAACGGATCTCAAAGTTGATGATACCATCTCCCAAATCTTCAATTGCAGCACCTGAATTGCTCCAAAGTGTTTTATTTTTTCTGATATTATCTAAGATGATAAATGCATCCTGACCAGGAATTTTGTTGTATTCTCCTGAATTTTTATCAACGTAAATGCTTTGTCCTTCGTCATTCACTTTATAGAAAGTTTCTACATTTTTCACCCATTCAGAAACTTCGTATCCTGCATCTTTTGCCAGTTCAATACCTTTCTGAACACCTACAGCATCCCAGATTTCAAATGGACCGTTTTCCCATCCGAAACCGGCTCTCATGGCATCGTCAATTTTATAAACTTCGTCAGAGATTTCAGGGACTTTGTGTGAAACGTAAGCGAATAATGCTCCTAAAGACTTTCTGTACAATTCACCTGCTTTGTCTTTACCTCCGATTAATACTTTGAATCTGTCGATTGGCTTATCAATGGATTTGGTTAATTCTAATGTCGGGAATGACGATTTTCCTTGAAGTTCATACTCTAAAGTGTCAAGGTTTAATCCATGAATTTCAGATTTTCCTTCTGCATTTTTCACTTTTTTATAGAAACCTTGTTCTGTTTTTGAACCTAACCATTTATTATCCATCATTTTCTGGATATAAGGAGGAAGGGCAAATACATCATTGAAATCATTGGCTTCCGCACCGCTCTGGCGAACGCCGTTGGCTACCATTACCAAAGTATCAAGACCCACAACATCCGCTGTTCTGAACGTAGCCGATTTCGGACGTCCGATGACAGGACCTGTTAATTTATCAACATCAGAAACGGTAAGTCCTAATTTTTGTACATTATGAAGAAGATCCATCATGGAGAATACACCGATTCTGTTGGCGATGAAAGCTGGAGTGTCTTTAGCTAAAACAGTAGTTTTGCCTAAGAATTTCGCTCCGTAATTCATATAGAAATCAATGATCTCAGGATCTGTATCATTAGTTGGGATAATCTCTAAAAGAGGAAGGTATCTTACAGGGTTGAAGAAGTGCGTTCCGGCAAAGTATTTTTTGAAATCTTCGCTTCTTCCTTCTGTAAGGAAATGAATAGGAATACCGGATGTATTGGAAGAAATTAATGTTCCAGGTTTTCTGAACTGTTCAATCTTTTCGTATACAGACTTCTTGATATCAAGTCTTTCCACGACTACTTCAATGATCCAGTCTGTGTTTTTTATTTTCGGCAAATCATCATCGAAGTTTCCGATTGTAATTCTGTCTGCAAACTTAGGTGAATAAAGAAGTGCAGGACTTGCTTTTTTCAGTTTTTCAAAGTTTTCGGAAGCAATTCTGTTTCTTACTCCCTTGTCATCTTTGGTCAAACCTTTTTTCTGTTCAGCTTCAGTAAGTTCAAAAGGAACAATATCCAAAAGTGATACTTCAACGCCGATATTGGCGAAGTGAGCAGCGATACCGCTTCCCATAATTCCTGAACCAAGAACCGTTACATGTTTGATTCTTCTTTTCATATGTAAATTTTTATTTGTATAAGATGATATGAACCCGAAGGCTTCATCAAAATTTATTTTCTGTTATTTAATAATTCGTTGGCTATTTTCATGATTTCCCCCATTACATCCTTGAAAGCCTCCAGTTTTTCCGGAGAAATTTTTTCCATAACCTTCTTGTTGAAATTCACCACCACCTCTTTAGACATATTTCTGGAGTTTAATCCTTTGTCTGTAAGTTTGATGATAACCTCTCTTTTATCAGTGGTGGTCTTTTCCTTATAGATGTATCCGTTATCCTCAAGAAGTTTAATGATTCTCGTTAATGAAGTGGGTTCAATAGCCATCTTCGGTCCAAGATTGGTACTTCGCGTTCCTTCTTTGGGATCTATTTTAAGAAGAGTGAGTGCCTGTACCGCCGTGGAATCATGTTCCTGAGCTAATTCTGTGTACATTTTAGAAACAGCCAGCCAGGTCTGCTTTAAAATTAAATCTACGTTTTCTATTTTTTCCTTATTATGATCCATCATTTTTGCGCCAATGGTTTTACCCAAATTTAATAAATATTATGCATGCATAATATTTATTAACGTTAAATTTTGTTAATAGACTGTAAATAAGCGAATTAAATTGTATGATTAGCATAATACTATGCATGCATAGTATGTAGATAAATCAAAGAAAATCAAGTATTAATGAATGTTTTTGACTAAATTGATAATTTCTTCAAAAGATTCACATTGGTAAGTCATAGAATCCTTAGCAATTACCCAAAATGGGTGCTGAAATTCGAAATTGAGGTCAGACAGATCTTTTGGGAAGTTTTTTTGAAGCAGAGAATACAGCATTTCCTTGTGAAACTGCGGTGCTGAGATTAAAGGTGGAATAAAAGTCTCATTGATTTGAAATAACGAAGCATTAGTAAGTTCATCGTGCTGCAGCAAAATGTCCTCCACAATCCCTGAATACAGATGATTTTCTTTTACATACCATATTTTGTCTGCGAATTCTTTGGCGAGTCTCCAGTCGTGGGAAGAAAACAGAATAAGTTTGTTCTGTTCCTTAGCAAGCTTTCTTAAAGTTTTAAGAATAATAATTTTATTTTTTTCATCCAGATGGGTAGTCGGTTCATCCAGAATAATAATAGGGGAATTCTGGGTGATAGCCCGTCCGATAAATGCTTTTTGAAGATTTCCGTCAGAGAGGTTTTTCAAAAGAGTATATCTGTACTGATTCAAATTCAGTTCTTCAATAATATGAGCCACCTCTTCGCGGTCTTCTTTTTTCAGTTCAAAATAGAAAGGGTAGTAGATGTATTTTCCCAGAGAAATAAGATCCTCAACTGTATAATGCTGTGGAATAACAGATTTGGAAAAGACAATAGCAACATTCTCTGCAATTTCTTTTACAGAAAGATTTTTTATATTTTTTCCATTAATAGCAATCTCTCCATTCAGTAAAGGCATTTGATGCAGAATAGATTTGATTAATGTTGTTTTTCCTACACCGTTATTACCAACCAGCAGGCACACATCACCAAGCTTTAAATCTGCATTAGCATTGGAAATTAAAGTTGTTTTGTAGCCGATATCTGATTGTTTGATCTGTAGATACATGTTTGATTCTTCTTTATTGATTTCTGTGGATTTTATGATTTGTTATCTCTCTGCTTCAGTTTTGTTTTTTCATGCTGAAAGCATCTCGACAAAGTAATTTAGATTCCTTCGGAATGACACAGTATGATTGATTTCCTTTTTTATCCACTGAAGTAAGTTATAAAATTATTCTCAAAATTCTATGGGTTATTTTCCTGACCCCGTATTAATTTTGAAACTGGTTGTCCGGTTTGTGTATATCACGATCACACTTTATTCTGCTTCAACAGCATCATCAGAATGACAGGAATACCGAATACAGAACTTATCACATTCAAAGGGATCTGCGTTTTTTCTGCAATAACTGAGAAGAATAGCATGATCAGCATTCCCAGAAACATATTAAGAACCCATTGCTGCCATAATTTTGATGGATTATAAACGAGTCTGCAGAAGTGAGGAACAATAATTCCGATAAAGAGAATGGGGCCTAAAAATGACGTAACAGAAGCGGATAGGATAGACGATGCTGCTATTATTAAAAGTTTCAACTGTTTCAAATTTACTCCCAAACTTTGTGCATAGGAATTACCAAGTGAATTACCAATGAGTGGCTTTATCGCTCTGAAACAGATCAACATACCGATTGAAACTAAAATAAAAAGGACATAAATCTGGTTTCTCGTTACCATATTATTAGCTCCGAAAGACCATAAAATATAGTTTTTCAGACTTTGGTTCTCTGCATAAAACTGAAGCAGTGATACAATGGCACCAGCAAAAGCAGATATCAGAAATCCGAAAATAATAAGATAGGACTTATCCTGAAACCTATTGGACATGGAGAGCAGTATCAACATTAACAGTAAACTTCCTCCAATAGCTGCTAAGCTGAGGAAACTATTCTGTAAAAATTCAGGAAGGAAAATATCATGAGAAAAGAAGATGTAAAAGGCAACTGACAAACTGGCAACCGACGTTATTCCCAGTATATCAGGGCCTGCCAGCGGGTTTTGGAAATATTCCTGCATCAGGAAACCAGAAGTGGGAATTGAAATTCCAGCCAGCATCATCACCAGAACACGGTTGATACGGATCTCGGCGATTTGACTATGAGCAGAGTCCTGAAAAAAATCCTGGAGGCTTAAACTTAAAAATCCTGTGTTCAGATTAATGACAGCACTTATAATAATAGCAATCACAAATAATAAACACAGGATTTTAAACTTTTTTGACATGATTCAGAAAGAGTTCGGCCTATTTTATTTTAAGAAAGAATCAATTTTTGAATTCAATACATCTTCCGTCATCATTCCCAGATATTCATCGGTTTTATCACCTTTTCTCATGAAAGTAAAAGGAATAGAACCTCCGTCCCACTGTTTGAAATTGTTATGGAAAAAGTTTTGATCCAGTTTTTGTCCGTCCAGTAAGATAATATTTCCTCCCAGTTTATTTTCTGTGGCAAAATTCTTAACAGCACCAGCCCATTCTGCCTTCTCGTCAAGGTTTACAAAAGTGAATTTTACAGGTTTTCCCTTCAGCTCCTCCATTTTATTTTTAAAACTTGGAATCTCTCTCATGCAAGGGCCGCACCATGTTGCAAAAAAATTGGTGACATATAATGTATCATTATTTTTTGCTAAATGCTGGCTTACATTTTCTGGAGAAAGTTCTTTGGGAAGAACGCTACTTTCTTCATTTTCTGTAGTTTGAGATGCCGAAAGGGAGTCTGCAGCTGCAGTGTTTTCAGTTTTCTGACCTTCTTTTTTACAGCTGTACAGTGCAGTAAGAAGTAACATGGAAAAAATTATCTTCTTCATAAATTATTTTTTATCTATTTTTGAATTGAAGTTATGGAACAACAAATCTATAAAGGGAAACTGATACAGTTTCATCCGTTAAAAATAGCGAAAAAGGAAGAGCTGACCAAAAATACTTTTTCTCTGGAGTTTGATATTCCTGAGAATTTAAAGGAAAATTTCAGATTTGAAGCAGGCCAGTTCGTCAGTATACGGTTTCATTCACATGGGAAAGAGGTTATTAATGATTATTCAATGACTTCAGCACCTTATGAAGGTAAAATATCTTTGGGAATAAAGATCAATTCCAATGAAGGAGCTACTTCGCAGCTATTTCAAAATTATAACGCTGGTGATGAGCTATGGGTGAGTGAACCTGCAGGGAGATTCACAATCGTATCCAAACCCAGCGAATTCAGGACTATTGTTGCTTTTGCTGCGGGTATTGGGATCACCCCCATTTTGAGTCATTTTAAAAATATTCTTTACAACGAACCCAGAACACGTCTGTTTTTATTTTTTGGAAATAAAAGTTCAGAAGATTTAGTCTATCGCGAGCAGCTGGATAATCTTGCCAGAACATGTGGAGACAGGCTTCAGATATTTTACTTTTTCTCACAGGAAAAAACAGCAGACCAGTTTTTCTATGGCAGGCTGGATGAAAAGAAACTGAATCTTATCATCAATCAGATCCTTCATTTAGACGATACAGATGAAGAATCTACCATCTGGGATGCGGTAGATGAAGTATTGATATGCGGTAAAGGTGAAATGATCAAGACATTGGCCAATGCATGTTATCACCACGGAATTCCGAAAAAGAATATTCATTTTGAGCTTTTTGAAGAATTTAATGATGATATTTATCCTGTAGAAAAAGAATTCCCTCTGATTGAAAATATTGAGGTAGAATTTACCATGCTGGGGAAAAAATATACAACTCAGCTCCCTGATAATAAGGATAAAATCCTTCAGCAGCTTCTGATGCAGAAATTCCCTGTTCCTTATTCCTGCAAGTCCGGAATCTGTGGAAGTTGTGAATGTTCTTTAGAAGAAGGAGAGGTGGAATTGCTGGAAAATGAGTATCTTACGGAAAAAGAGGAAGAGCAGGGACATATTTTAGCTTGTATGTCTATTGTGAAAAGTAAAAAAATAAAGCTTAACTTTGATCTTAGTTGAGAATTATTAGGAACATATTTAACCTTGGGTTTATATCACTGGAATTGGGAATTCTGATGATATGCTTCTGTAATGTGTGGGTTTTCGGACTTACCAACGGGAGAACGTATACCAAAATTTCAAAAATTCCGCCAAGGGAAATTGCATTAGTTCTGGGAACATCTCCGAAAATGAGATCCGGAAAATCCAATCCTTATTTCACCAAAAGGATGGATGCTGCAGCACTTCTTTACCATCATGGAAAAATCAGGAAAATTATAGTGAGCGGGGAGAAGAGTAAGGGGTATAATGAACCGGGTGCAATGAAAAACTATCTGATCAATCAGGAAGGAGTGCCTGAAGATATTATTGTGGAAGATCCGAAGGGCTTTAACACCTATAAAAGCATTCTCCGCTGTAAGGATGTTTATAAGAAGAAAAATGTCATTATCGTATCTCAGGGATATCACAACCTGAGAGCATTGTTTTTTGCAAGAAATAATGATATGAATGCTTTGGGATTTGATGCGCAGGATGTCACAAGACCTGAAAGTTTCTACAGAAACCAGACGAGGGAAATCCTCGCCCGTGTGATTGCTGTAGTATATTTTATTCTAGGCGTTTCTCCGGATTAGAAAGGATACCCGAACGCTATATTAACTGTAGGTTTGAAAGGCTGGATGAATTTGAATCTCCATCGGTCGCCTTCAGGTTTATTTGGGTCATAGATCTTATACGCAAGGTCAATTCTCGCTGTTACGTAGGCAATATTTAATCTTAATCCGAATCCACTTCCGATACCTACTTGTTTCCAGAACTTACCGAATTTAAATTCATCTCCATATCCGTCGTTATAGTTACGAAGACTCCACGTATTTCCGATATCCGTAAATAAAGCTCCTTCATAGGTTTTATTGAAAGGAATTCTATATTCAATATTGGTAGTAAGCTTTAAATTATCAGTCATATAAGTACGAACTCTCTCATCAACCTGAGAATCAGCAGGACCTAATCCTCCAAAGGCTACCCATGCTCTGATATCGTTAGAACCTCCATTGAAGTAAGATTTGATAATAGGCATATCTTCAGAATTTCCATACGGAATTCCAACTCCGATAAACTGGCGCAGCACCAATGTCTGGTTACCATTAAATTTGAAATATTTTCTTGTATCAATATCAAACTTCACAAACTGTGCGTATGGCAGCCCAAAAATAGTTCCTTGTGGACCGGTAACAATACCTCCGCCATTATCTTTTTTATTAAATAAGCTTAAGATATTACCCGCAAGTTCTACTTTTCCATTAAAATAAAAAGCATTTGGATATTCTTTTTTTCCAATTTCGCTATAAACAAAATTGTAGATCATTGAAGAAATAAGGACATCCTGGGTTTGTCTGTCTTTGTTAACCAGTGTTCCGGTAAATGCCGTTAAAAGATCTATTCCCTGCTGATTGAGACTTCCACGGTAAGCATCATTCTCAATAATCTTTTTGGAAACCTCATCCACACTAAGTTTTCCATCTTTGTAATCTTGTCCGGTTTGCGCAGTTTCTGGGTTAAACATAAAATAATTCCCGAATACCTCATCTTTTACCCTTCCGTCATTCACAAAGTAGTCATAGTAGGCATCTTTATTTTTCGTCAGACTGACCTGAGTATTGAATAATGTAAGCTTATGATAAACCTGATCATTCACACTTGCCTGATAGTTTAATCCCGTATTAAAAATTAACCTACCCAAACCGATGTTGTTCTGTATTGATGCCCCCAGCAAAATAGATGATGTAGGGGTATATCGTTTAGGAATGAATTTATAATAATTAAAAGGCAATAAAAGCCTTGGGAAATTCAGGGATGCCTGAGCTGATATTTCGTAGGCTGCAACTCTTTTACTGATATCTTTTGTACTTCTGATAGAACCAAATGTCCCTGAAAGACTGGTAGAAAGGTTTTCTGCTCCTCTGAAAACATTTCGGGTGGTAAGGTCCACAGAAGGGGAGATTCCCAGATTTAAAACCTGAGAATAATTGATATCTGTTCCCACTTTAAGTTCATACTTCGGAAGTGGTTTCAGTACATACAAAACATCTACAATACTGTCGTTAGGAGAGGTCATTCCGCCTTGTCTCAGAGAGTCTCTTGCTTTAACGATGCTAAAGTTATTCATCGATAAAATGTTTCTCTTGGTTACATCCAGCTTCGTTTGGTCAAAAACCTTTTTACTGTCCGGAATAATCGCTCTCCATACAGATGAAAGTTTGTATTTATCATTCATCGTATGAAATCTTATTCTCCTTAAGCTGTCTTTCCTGGTATTTTTAGGATAGTCTCCGGGTTCATCTACAATGGCAACGTCAATATTTCCAAAAGTGGCTATTTTATAGGGAGTATCCAGAGAATCTTTATGAATTTCCAGGGTTAAAGGAATCTGTTTTCTGCTTTTAAGAGAATCCGCAACGAAATAAACTTCATCATTGGAAGCATTGAACCTGTAGAAACCAAACTCCCTCATCAGATCCGTAATTCTGGTAACCTCTCTTTCAAGAACGGTTTGGTCAAGAATCTGTCCTGATCTCACAAGACTTCTGTTCAGATTATAGTTGTAATACCCTTTGATACCCTGGTCCGGAATATTATAATAATAATCTTTAATGCGGGTAGGATCGTTATGCTTGATAGAATAATTAACAGATGCTTTTTTTGAAGCTGAATCCAATGTGTGTTTAAAATTTACATCAGCATCCCAATATCCTCTGTAGGTAAGTCTTTTCTTGATAGATTCAGCGCTTTTTTCGCTTCTTGTCTGATCAAGAATTACCGGAGGTGTTCCCCAATTGTGCAGTAGACGGTCAAAAAGCAGACTTTTTCCGACGCTGCTTTTCATATTATATTTAAGGAATAAAGAGTCTCTCAGTTTCTGATTTCTCATTTCACCGGGATAGGTCATGTATTCATTAAGTATGGTATCGTATTTCGGATCTGCCATATTGTAGAGCAGTAAACTCAATGGCATGAAAAGAAACTGCTTTTTATTAGGTTTCTGCTGGATGTAATCTTTCAGCTCTTCGTCGAAAAATTCTCTCTTATCCTCGAACTCTAAACTGTTTTTGGTGAGCAGATATTCGCCATCAGGAACTTTTTTTGTTGTACTACAAGCATAAAGGAGACCAACAAATGTTGCAAATGAGATAATTTTATAATATTTTTGAGGAGAATTCTTATAATGCTTACAGCTCATACAATAAAAGTTTTACAATCTTTAGATAAAAAGAAGTTCAGACAAAAATACAATTTGTTTTTGGTTGAAGGTAATAAAATCATTTGTGAACTTTCTAATTCTAACTTTAAAGTTAAAGAAATATTGTCAACCGATCCACAAAAATTGGACCGTACTGATATCCCTGTTACCCATATCTCTGAAAATGAATTAAAAAAAATAAGTTTTCTTAAAACTCCGAAAGATTCTGTTGCGGTATGTTATCTTGCCGGGGAGGAAAAATGGGAGGATAAGAATATACAATTGGTGTTGGATGGGATACAGGATCCGGGAAATCTAGGTACTATTATACGACTGGCAGACTGGTTTGGTATTGAACAGATCATCTGTAGTGAAGATACTGTAGATGTGTACAATCCGAAAGTGATTCAGGCAACGATGGGATCTTTTACCAGAGTCAATATTGTTTATACTGATCTGGTGGAATATCTTTCTACAACAGAGAATGTAAATATCGGAACCGATATGGAAGGAGAAAATATCTATACTTTTCAGAAACCTGAAAAGCTAAATCTGATTTTAGGAAATGAAGGAAACGGAATGAGACCGGAAACAGAAAAGCTTTTACAAAAAAGTATCAGTATTCCGCGGTTTGGAAAATCCCAGTCTACAGAAAGCCTGAATGTATCAATGGCGGCCGGGATTATTTTAGGGCAGTTATTCTCAAAATAGAAAATCAGAAACCAGAGGTTAGAAATTATTGTAAAATATTACTGAATATAATCCAGCATCTGGTTTCCAATATCTGATTTTATATCAATTGTTCCAAACTTGAAACACTTTTGTTTTTCTGATATACCTCCATCTTTTTTCTGACATATTTCAGTGCTATAGGAGCAAGATAAATCAATGCGGCACCAATCAGTTTTTTCTTCCAGTTTGAACTTTTCATATTCTTTTTGGCGTAGTTTCCTACGATGGCAGTAACACCCAGTTTAACAAGACCGTCTGTAATATTTCCTCCCTTGAATGCGGAATTTGCAATTCCTACGGCGGTATTTTTGCTGATCAGAAGATCTTTCACCTCGGAAGTAATCTGTTTGGCAATGACATCTTTTCTTAAAACTACTTTTTCATCACCGTCTTCATCAATTTTTTCCTGAAGATACTGATCACTTAAACCATTGGTAAATGCACTTAGGCTTTCTTTTGTATTTTTGAAGGTCAGAAGATTTTCCAGATCATTTATTTCCCCCTTAAGCAGTTTTTTCTTTCTTCTTAATTCTTCAATGCTCTCGTATTTTATGCCCATAGTTTAATGATTTAAAAATTTAATAACCTGATCAGCAACGGTATTGACAATCTTATTCTTGAAGGCTACAACAAAGGCCATTATCAGCGCATAAAATGCAGCAACAATTAAGAATCCATATGAGTAATTATCCAGTGCTTTTCCGATAAGGAAAGCAATTCCAAAATTGAAAAGGATAATAAAAAAAGCAAAAGCAACAAGCAGTACTACAAAGTAAGTAATGAGCCCGGCAGAAAGTGAAGACTTTTCAGTCGCTTCAATTTTCAGAAGATCTATTCTCTTGGAGGCGTATTCTTTAATAGTTTCTATCATTGTTTTTTTTTAAAGTTACAAAAAAAGGAACTTTCACACAAAAGTTCCTTTCTGTAATTTACTTAAAAAAGATAAATTACTTATTTTTTCAGATCATTCAGTTCCGCTTCTACATCTTTGGCCAAATCTGCAGTTTTAGAAACAATCTGATCTTTGTATTTATCATATCCGTCTTTCACAGTATGTGCTACGCTGCTTGCTGTTTCTTTGAAAGTAGAAGAAATATTACCATATTGGTCTTTTACTTTTTCTGAAACCTCTCCGTATTTATTTTTAGCCTGATCTTTAAGATCGTTTGCTTTAGTTTTGATTTTTTTTCTTGTTTCTTTACCTTCTTCAGGTGCGTATAACATTCCTAAGATTACACCTGCTGCAGCACCTGCAAGAAGTCCTGCCAATATACCTGCTGTATTATTTCCTTTTCTAGACATTTTAAGTTTTTTAATAATTAATAATAGATTAGTTTTTACAGTAATAAAACTTACAATTTGTATACCAAAGGAGGCCTGAAGCCTATTAAAAATTGTTAAATCTTTTTGATGTGAGATAAAATAAGCTGTATGGTTTCCTCTTTTGTAAGTTCAGAATTATCAATAACGATTGCATCTTCAGCCTGCTTCAATGGGGCTATTTCACGTTCGCTGTCGATCTTGTCACGTTCTATAAGATTTTGTTTTACCTGTTCTTTATCTGCTTGTATTCCCAGGCCTTTCAGTTCCAGAAATCTTCTGTTGGTTCTTTCGTCAATACTGGCAGTAAGGAAGAATTTATAGTCCGCATTTGGCAGAACTACTGTCCCAATGTCACGTCCGTCCATAATAACGCCTCCTTTTTCTGCCAAACTGCGCTGCGACTGCAGCAGGAAGTCTCTTACTTCTTTCTGTTTGGCAACAAGGCTTACATTGTCCGATACTGTATTTGTACGGATTTCTTTAGATATATCGGCGTCATTAAGGAATAAAATAAGTGTTCCTTCGTTGTTTTTAAATTCAAGTCTGATCTGATTAAAAGAAGAGAACAGCGTATTCAGATCAATCTCACCGTTTTCATTCAGACAATGCTGCAAAGCATACCAGGTAACTCCTCTGTAAAGCGCTCCTGTATCCATATGAATAAGTCCCAGCTGATCAGCAATGATTTTTGAGATAGAACTTTTTCCGGTAGACGAGTACCCATCGATAGCAATTACAGGTTTTTTCATACTGCAAATTTCAAGATTTTTTTTAGAAAATCAAGAATAAGTAGGAAATTTTCGGAATAATTAAGAAATTTCCGGTCAGGAAGATTATTCTCCTCTATGGCTGGAAAGGTCCATAGAAATTCCTATCTGGTTGACGTTCGAAGAGTTGTGGTATCTCACGTGGGCATAATCAATACGGAATCTGGAAACTTTGACTCCAAATCCTGCAGAAAGTCCTGAGAAGTTTCTTTGGTCCGCAACTGCCAGCTCATTTCCTCTTTTTACATTATAGCCCAGCCTGATATTGAAATTCTTTTCCGGAAACAATTCTGCCCCCAACGAAAAGTGATCGGCAATTTTTCTGCCGGCACCCACTTTCTGCCCATCCAGATTCTCTTCTGAAGAAATATCAAACTTCTGAAGATCATGTGCGGTAATGGTGATGGCAAGAGGGAAGTTCTTGATGGTCTTGGTATAGCCCAGATCTATTCTGAAAGGAAGATTTTCTCTTGTTCCGTTAAAAGATTTCAGCTGAAACCCAAAGTTTCTCATGACCAATGAAACTACTTCTTTACTTTTTTTATTATGATAGGTAATTCCCGCTGTTCCTGAGATCGCGGAAGAAGTATAGTTGTCGATTTTTGAGGTAATAAAATTAAGTCCTCCACCAATCGTCCAGTCTTCTTCAAACTGGTAAGCATAGCCCGCACCAATAGCGACATCTGAAGCTTTGAATTCTCCGTTTTCAAAACCGCTTTCATCCGTCCTTGGAATACTTCCGTAGCTCATATACCTTGCATTGATGGTAGCCATGTGGCCATTTTCAAAGTCTTTGGCATAAGCAATAGTTCCGTATTTCGAGTCGGCAAGATAAGCCGTTGCGTTTACAGAAAGCTGTTTGTCAGAATCTTTATTTAACAGGGCAGGGTTTGCAATAGCAAAGGAAACATCATAATCTCTTACTGAAATTGCATCTCCGCCCAAAGCAGCCTGTCTTGCAGATACAGGTACATTTAAGAACGGATAAACATTTGTTCCTGTTTGTGCATAAGAAACAATTCCTGATAGAAATAATGAAAAAATGATAATTTTCTTCAACTCAATTTATAATTAATGCAAAAATAATCCTTTTTCGTACTTTTCAAAATATTTCTGACATTATTTCTATTTAAATATTTTTCTTTCATCAATATCTTTAATGATTATATTTGCAAAATCAAATTCAGGGGAAACCCATACTAATAAAAAGTTATTAAAAATAAAAGATGAAATATAAAAGAATCCTTCTGAAACTAAGCGGTGAGGCCTTAATGGGAAACAGACAATACGGTATTGACAATGAAAGACTGCAGGAATATGCAGCTGAGATCAAAAAAGTAGTTGAAAAAGGCTGTGAAGTTGCGATTGTAATTGGAGGAGGAAACATTTTCCGTGGTGTAGCAGGAGCTGCCAAAGGAATGGACAGAGTGCAGGGAGATTATATGGGAATGCTGGCCACTGTAATCAATGGAATGGCTTTACAGGGAGCATTGGAAGATGCAGGAATCAAAACAAGACTTCAGTCTGCCATCGAAATGGATAAAGTAGCTGAACCTTTCATCAAAAGAAGAGCGGTAAGACACCTTGAAAAAGGAAGAGTAGTGATCTTCGGTGCGGGAACAGGAAACCCTTATTTTACTACTGATACAGCGGCTACCTTAAGAGCCATCGAAATCGGTGCTGATGTGATCTTAAAAGGAACAAGAGTAGACGGAATCTACGACAGTGATCCTGAAAAGAATGCAGATGCTGTAAAATACAATTCATTATCTTTTGATGAAGTATTTGAGAAAAACCTTAAAGTAATGGATATGACAGCCTTTACTTTGAGCCACGAAAACAAATTGCCAATCATTGTATTCGATATGAATAAAGATGGAAATTTAGAAAAAATCGTAGACGGAGAAAATGTAGGGACTTTGGTTGATTTATAATTAATTTAACTACTAAAAAATATAAAAACACCTGTTGCAGTACTGTGACAGGTGTTTTTTTTTATTTTAATAAGCCTGATCTAAACAGCGAACTTTTATTATTGTAAAAGGATTTATAGAATAAACTAATTAATCTAATCGTCAACTATTTCCAAAACATTAAACACACAAAATGTATATGTTAAAGTAATCACATTTTAAAATATTATAGTTTTCTTAAAATACAGAATGCAGTCTTACCAAAATATGGAAATAATCACTATTTTTGCAGCACTGAATAGTAAAAAAATAATTTAAAACAATAAGAAAACACTGATGTTTACAGCGTTTTTTAGTTTTAATTAACTGATATTCAGATGGATTAATAGATGTGTAATTTATCAAACTTTAATATAATAATGGAAGAATTAGATCTTATATTAGAATCTGTAAAACAAGACATGGATGCAGCGGTAAAGCACCTGGATCACGCATTTCAAAGAATTAGAGCAGGACGTGCTTCTACATCAATGGTTCAGGATGTAATGGTAGAATATTACGGAGCAATGACTCCTATCAACCAGGTTGCGAATGTTTCTGTTCCGGATGCAATGACAATCTCTATTCAACCTTGGGACAGAACAGCAATCAACGCGATTGAAAAAGCAATCATCAACTCAAACTTAGGTTTTGCCCCTTCTAACAACGGAGAAAACATTATCCTGAATGTTCCGCCTTTAACTGAGGAAAGAAGAAAGGAACTTGCAAAGCAGGCTAAAGCAGAAACTGAGAACACTAAAGTGACGGTAAGAAACGCAAGACAGGATGGTTTAAAAGAACTTAAAAAGCTGGAAGGAGTTTCTGAAGATGTAGTAAAAGGAGTGGAAGAAGAAATCCAGACTTATACTGATAAATACGTTAAGCTTTGTGATGAGCATCTTAAGACAAAAGAGGCTGAAATTATGAAAGTATAATTCTAAAGCTGTTGAAAATAAAGAAGAGGTTTCCGATGGGACACCTCTTTTTTTATTATTTTTCTGCTATCACATTTAATTTTTTATAATGCAATGCATTCTTGTTCTATACTATATTGAGAAGTATTTACGTTCATTCATTATATTTAATAAATCATTCCTGAGGTCTAATTAAAAAACAGGAGCCAAATACTAAAATGATGACAAAAATAATCGGGGTAGGAAATTATATCCCATCAGAAACAATAACCAATTTATTTTTTGATAAACATGTTTTTCTTAATGAAGAAGGGATTTTATTAAAAGAGAATAATGCTTCCATTACGGACAAGCTAAAGAAGATTACAGGTATTGAAGAAAGAAGATATGCGCACAGTACACAGGTTACTTCAGATCTGGGACTTATTGCAGCGCGTTCAGCCATAGAAAATGCAGGAATCGATCCTGAAACATTAGATTATATTATATTTGCCCATAATTTTGGGGATGTTCGTTTTGGAACGGTTCAGTCTGATACCGTGCCCAGTCTTGCTGCAAGGGTGAAACATTTATTGGGAATCAGAAATAATTTCTGCGTAGCCTATGATGTTCTTTTTGGATGCCCGGGATGGATTGAAGGAGTCATACAGGCTCATGCATTGATCAAGTCTGGTATAGCCAAACGATGCCTGGTTATTGGTGCAGAAACACTTTCCCGTGTAGTGGACATCCACGACAGAGACAGTATGATCTATGCAGATGGAGCAGGAGCGGCTGTTCTGGAAGTGAATGAAAATGATGATTCCGGGATCAGGTCTCATTTATCAGCTTCTTATACACTTGAAGAAAAAGACTATTTGTATTTTGGAAAGTCTTACAACAACGAAAGCTGTCCGGATACCCGATACATCAAGATGGATGGCAGAAAAATATATGAATTTGCCCTCATCAATGTTCCGGATGCGATGAAAAAATGTCTTGACAACAGTGGGTATTCCATTGATCAGTTAGATAAAATTATCATTCATCAGGCAAACGAAAAAATGGATGAAGCCATCGTTAGCAGGTTTTATCAATTGTATGGAAAGCCAGTTCCGGAAAATATTATGCCTATGGTTATTCATAAATTAGGAAACAGCAGCGTTGCAACTATTCCTTCTTTGCTGACGATGATTTTAAAGGATGAACTGGAACATCATAAAATCAAAAAAAATGATGTAGTCTTATTTGCATCCGTAGGCGCAGGAATGAATATTAATGCTTTTGTTTATCAGTTTTAAAATACAGGCTCTCCCAAAATATAAAAAAGAGATTGACTTTTGGGCAATCTCTTTTGTTTTTACAAACATTGTATGGAGCCTTTCTGGTCTTTATGTTTTAATAGAGATTGGTAGCTCTTAACGATTTCCTCCATGTTACAAATAATTTCTTTACCAGGAATTGTATCCGGAGCTGTTTTTTCTTTCTGATGGGATTTTATACTGTATTTCTTTTCAAGACATTTGAGTAGCTGATTATTTTGAAGATACCATACGGGTTTCTGTAATTTCATCTTTGGTAACCGGTTTTTCGGGAGTGCCGCCATCAAAATTCCATACGGTTTCCTGTCTGAAAATAAAGAAAGGCTTTCCCTCTTTGATAAAATACTTTTCAGATGCCGAAAAATGACTGTGTTCTGCATAAAAATGCTCTATTACTTTAATCCCATCCTTGTCAGAATGAAAAATAACTTCTCCTGAAGGTTCATCATTGCAGTCATAACTGAATTTTGAAGAACTTAGCTTCTCAGCTTCCAGCTGAGCCTGAAGCACAGCATATTCTTTTTTGATCTGATCAATGGGGTTTTCTGTTATGTCTGCTTTTACAGAATCCTTTTTTACAACAGAATTATCTATGGAAGCGGATTCTTTGGGACTGGTTTTATCTTTTTCATTTTTACAGGAAACAAAAAGAAGCAGGCCGGCTGTCAGAACTAGAATTTTCATAGAATTAAGTGTTTGGTGGTGTATAAGAATACAAAAGATTTAATGACATAAAAAAAGCTTCCAACAGAAAGCCTTATATTGTTTTATTTGCAGTTTTCATTATAATCGTAGATCACTTCATTGATGATTGAAAGTTTATCCACTGTTGAATTGCTGATTTCATCCCGGATGAATTTTCCAAGACCTGTTCTTTTTTTCTCCTCATTTTTCAGGGAACCATATTCACCCTTTGCTATTTTTGCTTTTACGTAAGGACAGTCTGCCAGTATGATTTTGGCTTTTGAGGGAGTTAATTCTTCAGCTTTTCCTCCTTTCTTCGAAAAGATATAATTGGGATTCTCTTTTAACCGGTCTGTTTCACTCTGCGTAATGGCCTGTGTGCTGTTTGCAGAAAGAGCGGTAGGGTAGCCATAAAGCTTATAAACTGTAATTTTGCCCTCCGTTACTACTTCTGCAAACTGCTCCGTTCTTGAAAGGTTATTGATTGCCTTAAAGCCTGCCGATAATCCTGTTGAACTTTCTGAGCTATTTAAAGCCTCTCTCATGTTTGAGTATTTTACCGATTTGAAAACTCTCGGAGTGTCACCTTCATACAGCATATATTCTTTGATATCGTCTGTGTCGTACGTTTTAAATTTTATTCTGTTCTTTACTTTATCAATATCAGCAATGGCTGCAAACTTTACTTTTAACTGATTTTGCCACGGGCTTGAATAACCGCCGTGCAATTGTACAACACCTTCAGTTTTCTTTCCGGATTTGTCAATAATGTAACCGTATTTTTCACCGTTGTATGTCCCGGTTTCATTCTGCTCCTGAGCAGAGGCGTTCAGTGATGCAAGACCGAACAGGCCAATAAGTAGTAATTTCTTCATGGTTTTGTTTTAAATTCTCACAAATATAAATTTTTAAATTTAAAATCGTTATCCACTAAATATTTTAATTAGTAATCAATAAAAAAGCTCCGGAATTTCTCCGAAGCTTTAGTTCTGTTTTAAAATCAGAATTATTGATATCTCTGATGTTCTTTACTTTTCGTAAACCTTTTGGTGATTGGTTTGAACAGTACTTTGTATTTTTCCGCATCAAACAGCTGTGAATCTGTAAGTGCTTTATA
Source organism: Chryseobacterium candidae (assembly GCF_004916905.1). Taxonomy (GTDB): domain Bacteria; phylum Bacteroidota; class Bacteroidia; order Flavobacteriales; family Weeksellaceae; genus Chryseobacterium; species Chryseobacterium candidae. The sequence continues at coordinate 51,587 of NZ_SDLV01000010.1, read as the reverse complement.
GGTCATCCAAACTCCAAAAGGAAGAAGAATCAGATTGGGAAGCCATGCTGCAAGATAAGGATTCATTTTTCCGCTCCATGACATGTTTTCTACCCCAACATTCATTACATAAAAGATAATGAAAATAACAATAGCGATGATGACAGGAAGTCCCATTCCCCCTTTTCTGATGATAGATCCTAAACTGGCTCCGATCAGGAAGAAGATGATACACGTCACCGAATAAGCTACCATTCTCTGTTGGTAAATAACAACCTTGCTGAAATATTTTACATTAGAACTGTATTCATTCTTTTTAGACTCTAAAGTAGATTTCAGGTTGTCTAATCTGTTATAGGAGTTGTAAATAATTTCCAGTTTTTTTTCCCCTTTTACAGTATCCAGTTTTATCTGGGTTTTTGGGGCTACTTTATGCTTATTACCCTTGTCCATGTAGGTGACAACGGAATTGGCCTGATTAAGAACCTCTGAGCCAATGTTATCAAAGAACTGTTGGTTGTCTTTCTTGGTTTTGACAATAGTTTTGTTCAATTGAGGATAACTCTCAAAACGGTAATCATCCGTAATCTGCTCTTTTTCGATGGCTTTATTGATGATTTCACTAATGTCAAAGTGAGATACCAATGTATCAAATTTAATAGCCTGGTCAGGTTGTTTCAATCTTACATTATCACCTTTCCCTGCGAAAGCATCTTCGAATACATATCCGTTATATAATACAAGTTTTAGGAAATTTTTATTAGCTGCGGGAACAAACTTTCCTTTTTCAGCTACAATAGACTGTTGGTTTTCATAAGCATTGGCTTTTTTATGCACAAAAACGCCATCAATATTTTCTCCGCTTTCACCATGTATCTTATCAAATTTTACCATATAGCCGGGAATCTGATCTATGAACTGTCCTGGTGTGAAATTAAGAGCAGGCTTAGTTTGCGCAATGTTGAAAAGCATGTTTTTAGCCTTTTTCTGAAAATCAGGAATGATATTGCTTGAGAAAAAATACAGCATAATTGCAAGTATTGTTGAAATTCCAAGAAGGGGAGTCATTACCCGGGTCAAAGGAATTCCTGCTGCTTTCATGGCTGCAAGCTCGTAACGTTCTCCAAATTCACCGAATGACATAATGCTCGCCAGAAGGATCGTAAGGGGAAGAACCATACTGATTACGTTTACCCCAAGGTAAAAAAGAAGTTTGAGGATCTGCCAGTAGCTTAATCCTTTTCCCATAAACTGCCCCAACTGTACCCAGATAATGTTTACAATAAAAATGAAAAACAATACGCTGAATATAAAGAAAAACGGTCCAAAGAAGGTTTTTATGATATATCGGTCTAGTATTTTTAACATGCGCCAAAATTAATCAAAAAGCCACAAAGTTTACTTGTGGCTTTTTATATTTTGTTATTTTTTTAACTTTAAAAGTCAATTTACTTAGTTGCGAATTCACTTTCAGCTTTTTAAAGTTCTGTAACGATGTAGTTTTTAAACTTATTTTTGTCAAAAACAAACATATTAGGATCCAGCTCCTGGTTTTCTTTGTATTCTTTAATGGCAATTACAGCAACATCTTTGTTGTTTCCGTGCTGTTCCAGTTTTACCATTTGCTTTTTTGCTGAATCTACAAAAAGATATACATATTTTATTCCGTTTGCTTTCACCGGAGTCAGTTTAATAAAGTCCGCATTTACACCATTGATCATTTTCTTACCGTTGTAGGTTACATTATAATCATTTCTATACGTCGTAAGATAGTTGATAGGGGAGAACATGGTGCTGCTTCCGTTAGGTTTGGCAATGGTTACTTCCATATCATCGGCATTGATGTTGTAAATTTTATTACCATCGAAGATCTGTTCCGTATCCATGATCTTCAGTTTGTATTTCTCTCCGGCAACATAATAAATACCAGGTTCTGTTTTTGTCACCTGTCCGTTAAGACCGCTTCCAAAAGAAAATTTGAAGTAAGAATTCTTTTTAGAATTGTAGTTGGCTGTAATATCATCCAATATCTTTTTAGCTTTCGCATCAATCTTTTGAGCGTTGGCCATACCTACTGCACCTACAACAAAACTTCCTAATATAACTTTTGAAATAATATTTTTCATTTTCTTAATTTAATAATCGTTAGATTTTCTTTAATTCTTAAGGTTAAAACTTGTTGTTTTTCCTTTAACTACGCAGATCTTCCAAAAACTGTTCCAAAAATCCACCTTTTAACGCCGGATACTTTATACCAGATATTGTTTTACAAATTACCTTGTTTCCGGTCTTTCAATGTACTGATCAAATTTTTCAGGGAGAATATTGGTCACTGTTAATTTATTAGAAGTAATGGTGGGTTCAATTTTAATCACTTTGGTATTTTCATTGATCTCAACCGGATGCTTACTTCTCATATTCACCATATCTATATGAAGAGCTGTGAACTCATGCTTTCCCTTTTCTAAGTCAACAATAACATATTCTTTGGGTCTGATTTGCCCTAATGATTTACCGTCAAGGCCAATATTAAGTCTTGCCGTGTTATCCATTTTATGGAGAACTCCTGCACCATTATAAATAAGGACTTTGCCATTTCCCAGAGTATTATAATCAATAACATCCAGTTTCACAGAAGCATAATCACTGGGTACAGTTCTTAATGCACATGAAGATAAGGTAAGTATACATGCAAAAAGTCCCCATCTAATAGTTTGTTTTGTTGTGATTTTCATAGTAATAGTTTTGTTGAATTTTTTATATCCCGGTTCCCGATCAGGAATATCCGGGATTAATTTTTGTATTGATGATTTTTATAATAATTAGTTTCTTAAATCTTCAAGGAACTGTTCCAGAGAATGAAGATCACTGATCAGAACTTCTCTTGCCTTAGCTCCATTGAATCCTCCTACAATACCGCTTGCTTCAAGCTGATCCATAATTCTGCCGGCTCTGTTATATCCCAGTTTCAATTGTCTCTGAAGCATTGAAGTAGATCCCTGCTGGGTAGAAACAATGATTCTTGCTGCTTCTTCAAATAAAGCATCTTTTTCGTTCGGATCAAAAGTACCTACTGAACTTGTTGAGTCTTCAGAAACATATTCAGGAAGCAGCAATGCTGAAGCATATCCTTTTTGTTCTCCGATGAACTCTGCCAGTCTTTCTACTTCCGGAGTATCTACGAAAGCACACTGAAGTCTTAAAATTTCGTTTCCATTGAAATAAAGCATATCTCCTTTACCAATCAGCTGATCTGCGCCCGGAGAGTCCAGGATGGTTCTGGAGTCTACACTGGAAATTACTCTGAAGGCAGCTCTTGCAGGGAAGTTGGCTTTGATCATCCCTGTAATTACGTTTACGGATGGTCTCTGTGTAGCCACTATAAGGTGGATTCCTACGGCTCTTGCAAGCTGTGCAAGTCTGGCAATCGGTAACTCAACTTCTTTACCTGCTGTCATGATCAAATCCGCAAACTCGTCCACTACCAATACAATATAAGGTAAATAACGGTGTCCGTTTTCGGGATTTAATTTTCTTTCCGTAAACTTCTTATTATATTCTTTTAAGTTTTTACAAAAAGCATTTTTAAGAAGGTCATATCGGGTATCCATTTCAATACAAAGAGAGTTCAGGGTATTGATTACTTTATTGGTGTCTGTAATGATAGCTTCTTCTGCATCCGGTAATTTTGCCAGATAATGTCTTTCAATTTTTGAATATAATGAAAGTTCCACTTTTTTAGGGTCTACCATGACGAACTTCAGTTCGCTTGGGTGTTTTTTATAAAGAAGGGAAGTAAGGATAGCATTGATCCCTACAGATTTACCCTGACCTGTTGCTCCCGCCATCAATAAGTGAGGCATTTTTGAAAGATCGGCCATAAAGATTTCGTTGGAAATAGTCTTTCCGAAAACTACCGGAAGGTCCATGTCCGTATTCTGGAATTTCTGAGAAGCAATGACAGAACGCATAGAAACCATGGTAGGATTCTTTCTTGGCACTTCAATACCAATAGTTCCTTTCCCTGGCATTGGCGCAATAATTCTGATTCCTAATGCAGAAAGGTTCAGTGCAATATCATCCTGCAGTTTTTTAATCGCTGCCACTCTGATACCTGCTTCAGGAACAATTTCATATAACGTAACGGTAGGCCCGATTGTAGCTTTAATCTCTGCGATACCAACATTGAAATTCTTCAGAAGTCCAACAATCTTATTTTTATTTTCTTCCAGTTCTTCTTTATTGATAGAAATTTCTTCATTTCCATAATCTTTCAGTAATTCTACGGGCGGCATCTGGAAGTTAGCCAGATCAAGCTTATGATCATACAATCCGTGCTTTTCTACCAGTTCCTGAGACTTTTTATCAGAATCATCCAGAATATCAATTACCGGAGCTACTTCTACATTGAATTTAATATTATCCTGTGCCGGAGCAGTGGTTACTGCCGGAGACGGAGTAGAAGGCCTGATGTCAAATGCTTCCTCAGGGCTGGAAACCGGAACAACTGGTTTGGTAGAAAGATTTAAACTTACAGGTTGAGAAACTTCTTTAGGTTCTGCATCAAAAGAAGTATGGTTGGGCGTGGTAATGGTCTCTATCTCGTTGGAAACCGGAACTTCAGGGAATCCTTTCGGTGCACTTACCGGTTCTGGTTCTTTCTTGATATTAATTAGACTATTGACAGTATGATTGGTAGCATCACTTACGGTAACTCTGGGTGCAGTTTCTTCTTTCGCTTCCTCTGCTTCTTCTCTCAACTCCTCATCAGCTTCGAAATCATCATTGGAGTCCGGCATCATAGATTTTACTTTTCCAATTGTATTTTCATTGATCTTATCCAGTTTCGCTTTGATAGAACTTGGACGAAGATTGAATTCAAGAATAAAATAAAGAAGAATGCTTGCTGCTAATACGGTCCACAGACCTACTGCTCCGATGATGGAGTTAAGATAGTCCATGATCTGATATCCATAAACACCTCCTAAAACACCCTGACCTTTCGTAAGTGCCCCCATGAAAATAGGAAGCCAGCAGATAAAAAATAAAGAGTGACCAATAGTTTTCCAGGGTTTGAAGATTTTCTTCTTAAGAATCAGAGTACCTACTACAAGCAGTAAAAATGCGATGATAAAGGAGGCAATACCAATACTTTCAAAAATGAAAATATTCCCAAGCCAGTCACCCACCTTACCAAAGATATTGGAAGATTTTATGCTTTTGTCCAGCATGGTTCCTGCCTGGCTTTGATCTGCTTTCCAGTTCATCAGATAAGAGACGAATGAGAATGCGAGAACAGCCGATAAAAGTATAAAATTAAGCCCGAAAAAAATACGTGGCTTAGATAAGATTCTGCCTTTTTCAGGCGATTCAGTCGGTTTTTTTTGTGTCTTTTTATCCATAATATCAATGTCGCAAATTTAATGTTTTATTCAACACTAAATGAATCTTTTTTACCCAAAAAACATTTTGGGAATCCCGCTTTTATAATGGTTATTTAAAATTTTTACTTTAAAAATATTTTCTTGTATGACAGAATAAAATAAGGTTATTTTTTGCTTATCCAAATCTGATACCGTTACGTTATATTAACTGATTATTATTTATTTTTCTTTAAAAAGATAATAAAATTTTCTATTTAAACAGTCTTAATTGAAAAAAATAACAATATTGTGTCTCGATAGTGTTTTTTTTGAACTAGTTCAAAGGTCAGGATCTGAAACCTATTTAATTTTGACCTATAAAATTTCATATATGAAAAACACATTCAAAACTATTCTGACCTTAGGTCTGATATTAATTTCACTGATTACAATGAACGCACAAAAACAAAAAACGGAACACACTGCATTAATCATTATCGATGTACAAAATGATTATTTCCCTGGAGGAAAGATGATACTTGAAAAAGCTGTACAGGCTGCTGAAAATATCCGAAGTATTTTAGATTATTTCAGGAAAAATAATTTTCCTGTCATTCATATCCGGCATATTTCTACCAATGATGGTGCAACGTTTTTCCTTCCGGATACAGATGGCGCTAAAATCAACGATCTGGTTTTACCAATGGAGGATGAAAAAGTTATTGTTAAGCATTTTCCCAACAGTTTCAGGGATACTGATCTTCTGAACTATCTTCAGTCAAAGAACATTAAAAATCTGGTTATTACGGGAATGATGACAGATGTTTGTGTGGAGTCTACCACCAGAGCCGCTTTTGATTTCGGGTTTATCAATACAGTTATCGGTGATGCTACAGCAACGAGAGATCGTGAACTGAATGGGGAAGTTATAAAAGCAGCAGACGTGCAAAAGTCCTTTTTGGCAGGGATTTCTGCTCTTGGAAATCTCTATGCAAGTGTAATAAACACCAATGAATTTTTACAATAAGGCTATTTTGGACATGGAAAGGTGTAGTAGCGGAGGTTTTCAGCAAACTGAGATGTTTTAAATTTTATCGGAGATAAAATCTTTGCGATCTTAAAAACATCTGATATTTCAAAAATTATTAGCGCTTTTGCGTTTGCCCAACAAAAGACCAGAGTTCTATTGTTTAAATACAAAATAACTTAACTTAACGTAATTTTATAAAGGTGTCAATAATTTTGATACCTTTATTTAGCTTAAATAATCCCATGTCCGATTTACTTTTTAGAAATATCAGTCAGTATATCAATCTTTCAGAAGAGGATTTTCAACAGTTTGTAAAACCTTTTGAGCTCAAAACTTTTAAAAAGAAAGAGCTGGTTCTCAAAGAAGGAGATTACTGCCTCTTTGAAGGATTCGTTCTAAAGGGATGTTTTAAAATCTGTTATCTCAATGAAAACGGATTTGAACAAACCTTATATTTTGCAGTTGAAGGCTGGTGGATTACAGATATTGACAGTCTTATCAATAATGTTCCCAGTATTCTCAATATTGAAGCCCTTGAAGACAGCGAAGTGTTGATGATTTCCAAAAAAGATAAAGAACATTTGTATGAAACCATGCCACAGATAGAAAAGCTTTTCAGAATCATGAACCAGAGATCTTCGGTAGCACTGCAGAGGAGAATTCTTTCCTTAACAGGCAAAACAGCCGACAAACGCTATCTTGAATTCCTTGAAAAGTATCCGGGATTGGAGCAAAGAATTACCCAGCAGCAGGTAGCATTCTACCTGGGAATTACTCATGAATTTTTAAGTAAAATCAGGAGGAAAATATTTGAAAAATAATGATGAAAAAAGTCCTGGAAATTATCAGATTCCTAACCATTTTAGACGTTTCTTTTAATAAATAAATGAGGATGGGAATAGAAGTCCTCAATCATGGTTATAGGTAATATGAATCTATATTTTTTCGGTTTTAAAAATTGAATTTTTCCTAATGTTTCCGGGCTTATTAAGAATGTTTCAAAATAAGCAAAACCGAGGCCAAAGTGATAAAAAACAGCTTTTTTTAAGCTCTTTGTGGTTTATCATGCTTATTTTTGCATGTCAAGTACAATAAATCATGAAGAAGCTCCAAGATATTCTTATCTCAACCAGGACAATGGCTGTATTGTTGCTGGTGTACGCATTCGCAATGGCCTATGCAACGTTCTTAGAAAACGACTACGGAACTCCTACAGCAAAAGCATTAATTTATGAGGCTAAATGGTTCGAACTGATCATGGTCCTGCTTATTCTCAATTTTATAGGAAATATCGGAAGATACAGACTGTGGAAGAAAGATAAGTGGCCGGTTCTTGTTTTCCACCTTGCCTTTGTTTTTATTTTTATCGGTGGTGCTATCACCAGATACATTAGTTTTGAAGGAACAATGCACATCAGAGAAGGTGAAACGTCCAACGAAATTGTAACCGATAAAAATTTCTTTAAAATTCAGATCGAAGAAAAGGGTGATGTACTGAATTATCAGGATGTTCCTTATCTGATGTCTCCGTTACACAAAGATTTCAAAGCAACCTATGACTTCCACGGAAAAGAAGTGAAAGTGTTTGCCAAGGAATACATCCAGAGAAAAAAAGACAGCCTTGTAGCTGAACCCAACGGGGCAGAGTATCTTCATTTGGTTTCTACCGGAAGCACCGGAAGACAAAATATTTACATCAAACCGGGAGAAACAAAATCTATCAACGGTACTTTGGTGACATTCAACAGAGCCATTGAAGGAGCTGTTGAATTTAAAAATGAAGGCGGAAAATTATTCATCAAAACTCCTGTAGATGCAAGCTATATGACCATGGCTACGCAGGCAACAGGAAGTACAGTGAAAGATCAGTTCCAGCCTTTGGCATTAAGAAGTTTATATACCATCAATGAGCTGAAACTGGTAGTACCTGAAGGTCTTAAAAAAGGAAGGCTGATGGCGATTGAAGGTGACAGAAAAAAAGATGCTAACGTACCCGATATGCTTCAGATTGAGCTTCAGGGACCAAAAACAAAACAAATTGTAGATCTTTCTGTTGAAAAAGGAAATCCAAACGCTTACAAGCAGGTTACTATGGACGGATTGAACATCATGGTTGGTTTCGGACCTAAAGTATATAACACACCTTTTGCATTGAAACTGGATGACTTCGTAATGGAAACGTATCCGGGAAGTTCATCTCCGAGTGCTTATGAAAGCCACGTAAAAATCATTGATGAAGGCAAAGAAACTCCTTATAAAATCTATATGAACCACGTTCTTAACCATAAAGGATACCGTTTCTTCCAGTCGAGTTTTGATCCGGACAGAATGGGAACCGTTCTTTCCGTAAACCACGATTACTGGGGAACTTTGATTTCTTATATCGGATACGGACTTTTATTCCTGGGAATGTTTGTAATCTTCTTCTGGAAAGGAACTCATTTCTGGAAATTGAATAAAATGCTGGCTGACGTTAATAAAAAGAAAGCAGCAGGTATACTTTTATTGTTCTTAAGTTTAGGTTTAAATGCACAGAAAATAGAAACGCACGGAACAACAGATGGAAGCAGAGAACACATTCATGTAGAAGGAGACAATCATTCTCACGCTCCGGTTCCGTCTGCCCAGCCACTTGATGGTGCTGCTCCTAAGCAGAACTCTCTGGCAACTCCAATGGGGAAAATGAGATCTATTTCTCCGGACGAAATCATTGCAAGAAACAAAATCAGCAAAGAACATGCGGATAAATTCGGATATCTTTTGGTTCAGAACTTTGAAGGAAGAATTGTTCCTATCAATACAGAGGCAATCGATATTTTAAGAAAACTATACAAGAAAGACGAATTTAAAGGAACAGACGGAAAATCTCTTACAGCCAACCAATGGTTCCTTTCTATCAATACAGATACTCCAAGCTGGACAATGGTTCCGATTATTAAAGTGGGAACTAAAGGAGGAGATGAGCTGAAGAATAAGACAAAAGCAGATGAAGATGGCTATACTTCTTTGATGAACCTTTTCCCTGCAGATGCAAATGGTAATCTTACGTATATCTTGGAACATGATTACAATACTGCATTCCGTAAGAAGCCTGCTGAACAAACGAATTATGATAAAGAAGTAATTGCTGTCAACGAAAGAGTACAGATCTTTAATGAGTTCTTCAGCGGTCAGTTCATGAGAATTGTTCCTGTGAAAAATGATGCCAACCATACATGGCATTCATGGTTAGACCAAAAATTCGAACCGGATATGGAATCTCAGCAGGTAATGGGACCTTACTTTGCAGAAGCGCTTACCGCACAAAAAACCGGTGACTGGAGCAAAGCAGATGCTGAATTGGCAAAGCTTTCAGACTATCAGCAGAAATGGGGAAAAGCAGTTGTTCCTGCTAAATCCAAAGTGGATCTGGAAGTATTCATGAATAAAGTAGATATTAACTTCAAATTGTTAATCTTCTACACCCTTATCGGAGGTCTTCTTCTTATATTAGGTTTTGTTGAGTTATTCAAATCAAATCAAAAATTAAACAAAATAATTAAAGTAATCATTGCGATTGGTTTAATTGGTTATCTGTGTCATTTCTTAGGACTTGTGGCAAGATGGTACATCTCAGGACACGCTCCCTGGAGTAACGGATATGAAGCCATTATCTTTATCTCATGGGTAGGTATTACGGCAGGTTTAATCCTGTACAGAAATGCCAACGCATTGATTCCTGCGGCAGGATTCATGGTAGCTGTAATCATGATGGGATTTGCGCACGGAGGTTCTGCACTTGATCCGCAGATTACACCGCTTGTTCCTGTATTGAAATCTTACTGGTTAATTGTTCACGTGGCTATTATTACATCCAGTTATGGATTTTTCGCCTTGTCGATGATCATTGCGGTAATTTCCCTGGTATTTTATATCATTTCCAATAAAGAAACCTATAAAATTCACCATGATACTACATTGAAGGAATTGGTTATCGTTTCTGAAATGTCATTAACCATCGGATTGTTTGCATTAACAGTAGGAAACTTCTTAGGAGGAATCTGGGCCAATGAATCATGGGGAAGATACTGGAGCTGGGACCCGAAAGAAACATGGGCTTTCATCTCTATCATGGTATACGCATTTGTATTACATATGAGATTAGTACCTGGATTGAGAAGCAGATGGGCATTCCACGTAGCAACAATGTTTGCATTCTGCTCAATGGTAATGACGTATTTTGGAGTAAACTATTACCTGAGCGGACTTCACTCATACGCAGCAGGAGATCCGGTACCGGTACCAGCCTGGGTATACATCGGAATCTCAACAATGATTATTTTAGCCGCTGTTTCTTATTGGAAGTTTAAAACTTTAACAAAGAAATAAATATCTCAAAATACAAATTCAAATCCCGGAATTCACTTTCCGGGATTTTTTTGTCTATATTATTTCTGATGCTTTGTAAAATATAAGGTAGCTGGTGTTTTTCCAAACGCTAAGGTTCGCAATAATTTTACTGATGATAAAATATTGTTCACAAAACCATTTCACTCAGCAAAGAGAGTATTGGTCTTCGCTAAGCGAAGTGGCTTTGCGAATAAAAATATAATGCATCCTAATGCATTAACCTCGCGAACTTTGCGTTAGTTAAAAATACCCACATCTCGAAACCCGAAACCCGCAGCTCATTCAAAAAAAAACAAAATTTATCATTTGTAATTCAAAATTGATTACTATCTTTATGATATCAAAATAATATCAAAATAAAATTCAATTATGGAAAAAACATTAAAACCTATGTCGGGTTATCTTACATTGGTCATTTGTCTGGCCTTGTTTGTTGCAGCAGTATACTTCTTTGTGAGTGGAGTAGATCAAAGTATAGCCTATGTGGTTATCTCTATGCTGTGCTTTCTTCTTTCGTGCTTTTTCTTAAAAGGGTTAATGATTATTCAGCCGAACCATTCGAGAGTTTTAAACTTCTTTGGAAAATATGTGGGAAGTGTAAAAGAGAACGGATTATTCTTCATCAATCCTTTATATTCATCACAAAAAATTTCTTTACGTTCCGAAAATCTGCAGGGTCAGACTTTGAAGGTAAATGATAAAATGGGTAACCCTATTGAAATTGCAGTTGTAATTGTATGGAAAGTGGGAGATACTTATAAAGCGGCCTTTGATGTAGAGCGTTATTCTGACTTTGTAAAAATGCAGAGTGAGGCAGCCGTAAGACATTTGGCGATGAGCTTTCCTTATGATAATTTAGAAGATGATCATGCTCCGATTACCTTAAGAGAAGGAGGAGATAAAATCAATTCTATTTTGGAACAGGAGCTTACAGACCGCCTTTCAAAAGCTGGAATTGTGATTCAGGAGGCAAGAATTTCACACCTGGCTTATGCTTCAGAAATTGCCGGAGCAATGCTTCAGAGACAGCAGGCTACAGCTATTGTTGCAGCAAGAACCAAGATTGTGGAAGGGGCTGTAGGAATGGTAGACCTTGCATTGAAAAAACTTTCAGAAGATAATATTGTTGAATTGGATGATGAAAGAAAAGCGGCAATGGTAAGCAATTTAATGGTAGTTCTTTGCGGTGAAAAAGCAGCAACACCTATATTAAATGCTGGAACACTTTACAATTAAGAAGTGAAAAAACAGTTGGATTTTAGTGTATAGAGTTTTACACTAAAGTAATCAGAAATAATGTAAGAGAATTTAGAAAATGAAATCAGAAAAAGCTCAGAACTCTTCAGAAAGCAAAGGGAAAAAATCCTTTGTGATAAGAATAGACGAGTCTACTTATAAACTCCTTGAAAAATGGGCCAATGATGAATTCAGAAGTGTGAACGGACAGATAGAATATCTGCTGCATCAGAGCCTGGTGAACGCAGGGAGAAAAAAGAACGAGTAGTTTAAAAAGACAAATAGAAGAAGTAAAATAATCTTTTTCGGGATTAATCGTATAGAAATCAATTATTTTTTTCCTTTTTTTAATTGCAGAAAATATAAAAAAGACCTTGTTTTTTAGCTTTTCAATAAAGAAATAATAATTCAATTAATCTTCTACCCAAAAAGAAAGCAGAGAAATTTTCTCTGCTTTTTTATTGTATACAGCTTTGGAGACTGTCTGCTCCAACGTAGAATATGACGAGCCAAATCAAGCCTTTTATGGTAAAGAAAGCTAATCCTGCCCATCCCACACGCTTGAACCACTTTTTAAGCTTTGAGTTGTTTTCTTGTGAATTTTCCATTGGTGATTATCAAAAAGATTACCCTGCAAAGATAAACATGTTTATAATTAGTCCAAATAAAAAACGTATTAAAAATTAAAGTTTTGAGGTTCGCATAATATTTTTATCTTTAGAGAGAACGAAAAGTAAGATTTTATGTCAAAAAAAGTAAAGGATTTCGGAATCGAAAAAACACTCAGAAATCTTGGGATTAAAGAAGAAAACAAAGGGACTTCAGTGGGCGGAAAATATTTCGCTTCAGGAAAGGTGATAGAGAGCATTTCTCCTGTGGACGGAAAGTTGATCGCTAAAGTAAAAACTTCCGGAGAAAGTGATTATGACAAAGTAATTGAAACTGCTCAAAAAGCATTTCAGGAATTCAGGCTGATCCCGGCTCCTAAAAGAGGAGAGATGGTAAGACAGCTGGGCTTAAAATTAAGAGAATATAAAGACGATCTGGGTAAACTTGTTTCTTATGAAATGGGTAAATCTTTACAGGAAGGTCTTGGAGAAGTTCAGGAGATGATTGATATCTGTGACTTTGCAGTAGGACTTTCAAGACAGCTTCAGGGGTACACCATGCACTCTGAAAGGCCTGGACACAGAATGTATGAGCAGTACCATCCGCTGGGAGTTGTCGGGATTATCACCGCATTCAACTTTCCGGTAGCAGTATGGTCCTGGAATACAGCTTTAGCATGGATCTGTGGTAACGTTACCATCTGGAAGCCATCTGAAAAAACACCGCTTTGCGCTATTGCATGCCAGAATATCATGATGGAAGTTCTGAAGGAAAATAACCTTCCTGAAGGCGTTTCAAGTGTATTGGTATCAGACCATGAAATCGGGCAGAAACTGGTAGACGATAAAAGAGTTGCTCTTGTTTCTTTCACAGGATCTACCAGAGTAGGAAGAATGGTTTCTTCTAAAGTAGCAGAAAGATTCGGGAAGTCTATCCTTGAATTAGGTGGAAACAATGCCATCATCATTACAAAAGAAGCTGATATCGACATGTCGATCATCGGAGCTGTTTTCGGAGCTGTAGGAACTGCTGGCCAGAGATGTACTTCAACAAGAAGACTGATTATCCACGAAAGTGTATACGACGAAGTGAAAACAAGATTGGCAAAGGCTTACGGACAGTTGAAAATCGGAAATCCATTGGATGAGAAAAACCATGTTGGACCGCTTATTGATACTGATGCTGTAAATCAATACGAAGAAGCTATCAAGAAATGTAAAAAAGAAGGTGGAAAATTCGTTGTTGAAGGCGGAGTTCTAACCGGAAAAGACTACGAATCCGGATGCTATGTGAAGCCCTGCGTTGCAGAAGTGAAAAACTCTTATGAAATTGTTCAGCACGAAACTTTCGCACCAATCCTATATTTAATCAAATACAAAACATTAGAGGAAGCTATCGCTATCCAGAATGATGTTCCTCAGGGATTATCCTCTGCGATCATGACCCAGAATTTAAGAGAAGCAGAGCTGTTTCTTTCTCATGCCGGTTCAGACTGTGGTATTGCCAACGTCAATATCGGAACTTCCGGTGCTGAAATTGGGGGAGCTTTTGGTGGTGAAAAAGAAACCGGAGGAGGAAGAGAGTCAGGATCTGACGCCTGGAAATACTATATGAGAAGACAAACCAATACTATAAATTATACAGCGCAACTTCCTTTAGCACAAGGTATTAAATTTGATTTATAAAAGTTTTGCTTAAAGTACTTAAAAACAAAAAAATTAATAACCTGAATGATTAAATACTCAATTCATTGGATTATTTCATCACTCACTTATTAAATCACACTACAAATTTATTATGGAACACACATTAGATATAAAAGCAAATAAAGTAAAAGAAACAGTAGGAAGACATGTGTTGGCAGACGGTTTCGATTTTGTGATGGATATTGAAAGATCACACGGCTCATGGCTTTATGATAAACTGACAGACAGAGAATACCTGGATATGTTCTCTATGTTTGCGTCAGCATCTATCGGGTACAATCACCCTTATCTTGTAGAAAGATCAGAATGGTTAGGAAGAATGGCTGTGAACAAACCTACTTTAGCTGACGTTTACTCAGAAGAATACGCTCACTTCCTTGAAGTTTTTGAAAGAGTAGTTATTCCCGAAGAATTACAATATGCTTTCTTTATTGAAGGAGGAACAATGGGGGTTGAAAACGCAATGAAGGCATGCTTCGACTGGAAAACCCGCAAAAACTTTGCAAAAGGCTTAAACACAGAAGCAGGAATCTGTATTCATTTCAAACAGGCTTTCCATGGAAGAAGTGGTTATACTTTAAGCTTAACCAATACGTCTGATCCAAGAAAGTACCAGTATTTCCCGATGTTCAACTGGCCGAGAATTTTAAACCCCAAATTAAAGTTCCCGATTACTGAAGAGAACCTTGAAGAAACCATTAAAAACGAAAACCTTGCTTTAGTTCAGATTGAAGAAGCTATTTTGATGAATCCTGATAAAGTGGCTTGTATCATCATTGAGCCTATTCAGGCTGAAGGAGGTGACAATCATTTCAGAGACGAATTCTTATTAGGATTAAGAAGAATCTGTGATCAGAATGAAATCTTACTTATTTTTGATGAAGTTCAGACAGGGATTGCCATTACAGGAAAAATGTGGGCATTCCAGCATTTTACAGCAAAACCTGATATTATTTCTTTCGGTAAAAAAGCTCAGGTTTGCGGCGTACTGGCCAATAGAGAAAAGTTTGACCAGGTTCCGAACAATGTTTTCAGAGAAAGTTCAAGAATCAACTCTACCTTTGGAGGAAACTTTATTGATATGCTTCGTTTCCAATTGGTAATGGAAGTGATCGAAAAAGAAAATCTTGTTGAGAACGCAAGAGTAGTGGGAGATTTCTTACTGGAAAGCTTAAAAGCCCTTGCTGCAAAATATCCTGAAAAAATATCCAACGCAAGAGGAAGAGGCTTAATGTGTGCTATTGATCTTCCCACTGCAGAGCAGAGAAATCACCTGATGAGTGAGCTTTTCAACGACGGCTTAATCATTCTTCCTTGTGGAGATCAGTCTCTTCGTTTCAGACCTCATTTAAATGTTACTAAAGAAGAGATCCAGCTTGCTTTAGACAAAATTGAAAACAATATTAATAAAATTTAAAATCCGGTATTTGTAATTTTAAAAAAAACATCGTATATTTAGATACTCAAACATTTAGGATATGGAAAGAAGTACGAGAGTATCAGTTTATGTAAGTGATAACCCTTCAGAAATTCAGTTGGTTAAGTCTAAATTGGATGACGCACAAATTGCAAATACCGTTGAAAATAACTATCTTACGTTTACCACTACGCCAACGGCAACTTCGCTGAAGCTTATGGTAGATCTGGAAGAAGAAAAAAGAGCATTTGAAATTATTGATGCTTATCTTCAACAAAGTGAAAATCAATAAACAATTTCATAATTTTAAATTTTACTACTTCAAACCGAAAATTAATTTAAATTAATTTTCGGTTTTTTAATTGCAAATCATCAAAGAATAAGTATTTCAAGGATTAAACGAAAAGCAGTAAACCTGATTTTAAATTCTTAAATCATTCAATCTTTTAATCAAATTTTATAACATGAATCCAGAGATTAAACTAAGACAAGCGGAAATTGAAGACAGAAACATTATTTGGGAAATCATTCAGCAATCCATCGAAAGAAGAAGACAGGATGGAAGCACCCAGTGGCAGAACGGATACCCTGATCTCGGGACAGTGGAAAGTGATATTGCGAAAGGATTCGGGCATGTATTGACTGTAGATGGAGAGATTGCAGTATATGCAGCCCTGATCTTGAATGATGAACCGGCTTACAGCACCATTGAAGGAGCATGGTTAAGTGACGGTGAATTTGTTGTGGTTCACAGAGTAGCTGTAAATGAAAAATTTGCAGGGCAGGGTATGGTAAAAAAACTTTTTGATCAGATTGAGGAGTTTACTAAATCCCATGGAATTCAGAGTGTTAAAGTAGATACCAACCATGATAATATGGCTATGTTGAAAATCCTTGAAGGCAAAGGTTATTCTTATTGCGGTGAGGTTCTTTTGAAAGACGGATTGAGGAAAGCTTTTGAGAAGATTATAATTTAGCCCAAAAGTTAAATCAACTTTCATTGAATTTTTAAAACGCTCTGTATTTATAAACTCTATCAGGTTTGTTCGTTTGGTTCTGAACTAATTTCTACTTTTGTTCAAATTTTTATATTATGCACCAAAGTATAGAAGTTGATGAAAAAATTTTTCAGGATGCCGTAAAATTCTATGGCACTGTGTTTAGCTTACCTCCTTTAGCCTCAAAAATTTATTCCTACCTTCTTTTTGACTATGAGAAAGTAGGAATTACTTTTGACGAGTTTGTTGAAGTGCTCTCCGCGAGCAAAAGTTCTGTTTCCACCAGTATTTCATTACTGCTTAATGCTCAGCTTATCGTAGACCATAACAAAATGGATGAGCGGAAACGGTATTTTTTCATCAATGATGAATACAAAAAAATACGATTCGAGAAAATTGTCCAGAAAATGCAGGACGAATTAAGACTATTAGATGATTTAAACAATTTTAAAAAAAGTAAAGACGATGGATACAATGAAAGAATAGAAGTTTACAAAGCACTCTTAAATAAAAATATAGAAAATATTCAGGAATCTCTTAATAAACTATAAAATGAATAATAAGCTAGTTATACTTTCCATTGCAGCGTTTTCACTGACGGCCTGCAAAAAAGAAGCTCCGAAACAGGATGGTGCCAAGCCGTATCCTGTCATTTCCGTGGAGTCAAAAAATATAGTGGGTTATCAGACGTTTCCGGCTACCATCCAGGGTAGGGTAAACAATGATGTACGTGCAAAGATACAGGGATATATTACCCAGGTATTGGTAGATGAAGGACAATATGTAACAAAAGGACAGCCATTGTTCCGTCTGGAAACCAATATTCTGACCGAAAATGCAGCCGCTTCCAAAGCAGGAATCAGTGCTGCAGCATCTAGTGTTGCCGCAGCTCAGGCTTCTGTAAATGCAGCTCAGGTAGAAGTCAATAAACTAAAACCTCTGGTTCAGAAAAATATCATCAGTAACGTGCAGTTACAGACCGCTCAGGCTCAGCTGGCTCAGGCTCAGGCTCAGCTGCAACAGGCGAATGCAGCCAAAAAACAGGCTGAAGCTAATTACAAAGGCGTAGAAGCCAATATCGAATATTCTATTATCCGTGCACCTATTTCAGGGGTAATCGGAAGACTGCCATTGAAAGTAGGAAGTTTGGTAGGGCCGTCTGATCAGACGCCTCTGACAACGATTTCTGATACTTCTGAGATCTACGCTTACTTCGCGATGAATGAAAAAGAATATTTTGATTTTCTTGAAAAATCTCCGGGAGCTTCTATGCCTGAGAAAATCAAAAACTTACCCATGGTTGAGCTTCAGCTGGCCAATGGAAGTCTTTATCCTGAAAAGGGGAGAATTGAAGCCATTACAGGGCAGATTGATCCTACAACCGGGACTATTCAGTTCAGAGTTGCTTTCTCGAACGCTCAGAAATTATTAAGTAATGGTAACAGCGGAACCATCAGATTCCCTCAGCATTACGATAATGTTCTTGTGGTACCTGAAAGTGCTACTTACGAACAACAGGGTATCGTTTACGTATACAAAGTAGAAAAAGGAGATACTGCCAGAAACGTCGTTGTGAATGTTATTGACAGAATCGACAATATGGCTCTTATCAAATCAGGAGTTAATAAAGGAGAAAAAATTATTGCAGCTGGTATCGGAGGGTTGAAACCGGGAACAGCAGTGAAGCCGAAGCCAATCAAAATGGATAGTCTTGTTCAATCTATAAAACCGAAATTCTAATGATAAAGAACTTTATTAACAGACCGGTTTTATCCACCGTAATCTCAATCTTGATTGTGATTCTCGGTGTGCTGGGACTGATCTCGTTACCGGTTACACAGTATCCGGATATTGCACCGCCTACGGTAAGCGTTTCTGCCAATTATACGGGAGCCAATGCCGAGACGGTAATGAAAAGTGTAGTAGTACCTTTGGAAGAACAGATCAATGGGGTGGAAGGTATGGATTATATCACTTCCAGTGCCGGGAATGACGGTTCTGCTCAGATCCAGGTTTTTTTCAAACAGGGAATAGATCCGGATATCGCAGCGGTAAACGTACAGAACCGTGTGGCCAGAGCAACACCTCTTTTACCATCTGAAGTAACACGTTCAGGGGTTGTAACCCAGAAGCAGCAGACCAGTGCCCTGATGTATATGTCTTTTTATTCTGAAAATAAGGATCTTGATGATGTGTACCTTCAGAACTTTTTGAATATCAATATTATTCCCAATCTGAAAAGGGTAAATGGTGTTGGAGATGCCAACGTTTTTGGTGGTAAAAACTACTCAATGAGAATCTGGCTTGATCCTGCAAAAATGGCTGCCTACAGTGTAACGCCTACTGATGTTACCAATGCCATCAACGAGCAGAGTAGAGAAGCAGCTGCGGGTTCTATCGGACAGAACAGCGGAAGTTCTTTTGAATACATCATCAAATATGTAGGTAAATTCAACGATAAAGAACAATACGACAATATCATCATTAAATCTCTTGGAAACGGACAAAACCTGATGCTGAAAGACGTTGCTAAAGTAGAACTGGCAGGACAGTCTTATACAGGAATAGGGGAGAACGGAAACAATCCTTCCATCAGTATGGGGATCTTCCAGACCCCGGGATCCAATGCACAGGAGATTATTAAAAATATCAAAGCCTATCTTAAATCAGCCGAGGGAACTTTTCCAAAGGGCGTAAAGTATACTTTTAACTTTGATACCAACGAATTCCTGGAAGCTTCCATTGAAAAGGTAGTACATACCCTGATTGAGGCCTTTATTCTGGTATTTATTGTAGTATATATTTTCCTTCAGGATTTCAGATCTACGCTGATCCCGGCCATTGCGGTTCCGGTATCTATTGTAGGAGCGTTCTTCTTCCTGAACCTTTTTGGGTATTCATTAAACCTCTTAACCTTATTTGCATTGGTACTGGCAATTGGTATTGTAGTGGATGACGCCATCGTCGTCGTCGAGGCCGTTCATGCTAAGATGGAACATGGTATTTCAGATGCTAAAAAGGCAACAGTAGAAGCAATGGATGAGATTACAGGGGCTATTATCTCTATTACGTTGGTAATGGCAGCCGTATTTATCCCGGTAACTTTCATTACAGGGCCTACAGGGGTATTCTACCAGCAGTTTGGTATTACACTGATTATAGCCATCATCATTTCTGCAATTAATGCATTAACGCTGAGTCCCGTTTTATGTTCATTATTCCTGAAACCTCATGAAGCACATCATGCAGAGTATAAGAACTTAAACTTACTACAGAAGTTTTTCTATAAGTTTAATATTGCTTTTAAAACAACTACTGAACGTTACGGAAGAGGATTTGTATTCCTGTTAAGACATAAATGGGTAACCCTGATTATTTTTGCTGTTACCGGAGGGATCTTATTCTGGGCAAGCAGCAGTATGAAGAAGGGATTTGTACCTACAGAAGACAGGGGAATTATCTTTACAGATGTTCAGCTTCCTCCGGGAGCTTCTATGGAAAGAACTTACAACACTTTGAAAACGCTTCAGGCAAAAGCACTGAAAGTTCCGGGCGTACAGAACGTAACCATTTCAACAGGTAGAGGATTCTTATCCGGAAACGGAAGTAACAACGGTCTTGCCTTTGTGAAACTGAAACCATTCGAAGAAAGAAAAAAAGACGGACAGACTTCTGAAGACATCACCAAAAAATTATTCGGAATTGTAGGATCTGTTCCTGATGCCAAAGTGGTATTCTTCCAGCCGCCAAGTGTACCGGGATTTGGTAGCAGTGCTGGTTTTGAAATGGTGTTGCTTGATAAATCAGGTGGAGAATATGCTGATCTGGATGCTAAAACCAATGAATTCATCGGTAAACTGATGCAGAGACCGGAAATTCAGTTTGCACAGACTTCATTCAATACGAAATATCCTCAGTATCAGATGGAAATTAATGTTCCTCTTAGCAAACAGCTTGGAGTTTCTGTAAACGACATCCTGTCTACCATGCAGGGGTATATTGGTGGTATTTATACAGCCGACTTTACCAAGTATGGAAAGCAATTCAGGGTTATGGTTCAGGCGCTTCCTGAGAACAGAAAGAATATTGAAAACCTGAATCAGCTTTATGTGAGAACAGGATCAGGTATCATGACTCCGATCTCACAGTTTGTAACCTTGAAAAAAGCCTACGGACCACAATCTGTAAGCCGTTATAACCTGTTTACTTCCGTGAAGGTTACAGGAGCAAACTCTGACGGATACAGTTCCGGGGATGCTATTGCTGCGGTACAGCAGGTAGCGGATGAAACCCTGAATCAAAACTATGCCGTAGAATTTACAGGGTTAACGAGAGAAGAATTAAATTCAGGATCTCAGACCCTTCTGATTTTCGGGTTGAGTTTGGTCTTCGTTTACTTTATCCTTTCCGCACAGTATGAAAGTTATATCCTTCCGCTGATCGTTATTATTTCTCTTCCTCTTGGGGTAATGGGAGCTTACTTCGGCCAGAAGATTATGGGACTGGAAAATAATATTTATTTCCAGATTGCTCTGATCATGCTCGTGGGACTATTGGCGAAAAATGCAATTCTTATTGTTGAATTCGCTGTTCAGAGAAGGCATCATGGTGAAACCATTGTGATGTCAGCCATCAATGCAGCGAAAGCCAGGGTAAGACCTATTCTAATGACCTCATTCGCCTTTATTTTCGGTTTATTGCCGTTGGTGCTGGCAAGTGGAATCGGAGCAGTAGGGAACAGGTCTATCGCTACGGGTGCGGCCATCGGACTGTTGATAGGAACTGTTTTGGGATTATTCGTAATTCCGGTTCTGTATGTGATTTTTGAAACACTGCAGGAAAAAATTAAACCTATCAAAAAAGAAGATATCAATTTAGCAGAATAAAATTAAGATTTAAGAAGTTAGAAATTAGAAATTAAAGATAAGTCTAAAAACTAACTTCTAAACTCTAACTTCTAACTTCTAATTAAAAATAATGAAGAGTTTATTAAACATCATAAAAGGAATCACCTTTTCAGTTTTCATACTCGGAGCCATCTCATCCTGTATGGCAAGAAAAGAATATGAAAGACCGAAGAACGTTGTGGACGAAAAGCTTTTTCGTACAGACATGCTTCCTTCGGACAGTACCAATATTGCGGATATTTCCTGGAAAGAGATATTCACTGATCCGATATTGCAGGGGCATATTTCTAAGGCACTGGAAAACAATCTTGATATCAGAATTGCTTTGGAAAGTATTAATTCTGCGGAAGCTTATCTTAAACAGAGTAAAGCAGCCTATCAGCCAACCCTTGCTATCGGACCCAACTATACATTTCAGACGCAGTCTATCAATACCCAGTTTGGACAGATCATTGGAGAAAGGCGATATGTAAATCAGTTTGACATTACAGCGAGCATCGGATGGGAAGCTGATATCTGGGGTAAATTAAAAGCTCAGGAGAAAGCACAGCTTGCGACTTATTTGGGAACTGTTGCAGCTCATAAAGCTGTTAAAAGCAGTTTGGTATCTTCCATTGCCTCTGCATATTATCAATTACTGACATTTGATGCACAGAAGAGAATTATTACGGAAACCATTGCGGTAAGAGAGAAAAACCTTGAAGCTACCAAGGCTTTAAAAACTGCCGGAACAGTTACTGAAGTAGCAGTACAGCAAAGTGAAGCACTTGTTTTCAATGCCAAATCATTACTGATTGATATTGATACACAGATCCAGCTGCTTGAAAATACCATGAGTCTTTTGATGGGAGAACCTTCCCATTCTATCGAAAGATCTACATTAGAAGGGCAGAAGCTTCCAATCGATTTGAAACTGGGCTACCCCACTCAACTTCTGGCCAATCGCCCGGATGTCATGAGAGCAGAATTTAATTTAATGAATGCTTTTGAGTTAACCAACGCAGCCAAAGCTCAGTTTTATCCAACTTTAAAATTAACAGGAAGCGGCGGACTGCAGTCTGTGGATATTGACCATTTATTCAGTGTAAATTCATTGTTTGCAAATGTAGTCGCGGGACTGGCTCAGCCGATTTTGAATAAGAGACAGATACAGACCAACTATGACGTAAGTCTTGCCAATAAGGAAACGGCTTATCTTAATTTCAGAAAAACAGTTCTGACTGCCGGAAAAGAAGTCTCAGATGCCATCAGGGTTTTCTCGGTTCAGGATTCATTTATTGATTTGAAACAAAAAGAGCTGGATGCCTACAAAAAATCGGTAGACTATTCTCAGGAATTGGTAAACTATGGGATGGCCAACTATCTTGAAGTGTTGAACGCCAGTGTGAATTCATTGAATGCAGAGCTTAACATCTCCAATGCAAGATACAGTAAAATGAAAGCAGCCGTAGAGCTTTATCAGGCTTTAGGCGGAGGCTGGAAATAACCGTATTCTTCAATATAATATCATAAAAAACGTATGTCAGCAATGGCATACGTTTTTTGTGTGCTTAAAGAATTTATAAAACACCAGAGGGCAGCCAATGTTTCGTTAGGATAATACAATACAACTACTAATTTACTTATGTATTCTTTTGTAACATTCGCTCCTCAGATTTTTTTTGGATTTATCCTGTATTATTTAAGAATAAGAATAGAGTTTGGAACAAGTCTGGCAACTCATTCTTTAAACAATTTTATTCCATTGATTCTTTCTAAAATAATATGAATAATTCTTTACAACTTATATTGTTGCTTGTCTGGAAAATGGACGAGAATCATAAAAATATTACGCCTTTACTTTATAAGGGTTTAGCATGGAATTTTTTCATTCACTGTAGTAGAACTACTACAATTTTTAAAATAATAGCTAATTCATTTTGAAGTGAATATTTAAGATGATAAATTGGCAGAACCAAATCAATAAAAAAACTTATGAAAAAGAACATTCATGCGCCTGAAAAATGGCTGCTTTTAATTAGCTTTTGAGTATTGATCTTTATTCATACTCTTTCTGATATAATTCTCAAGACAGTCTGACAGTAATTTTGTATTGAGACCATCACATATTACTGATTGTCTTTCCGAGCAGAATGGTCCCGCCTTTTAGGTGAAAATCTCCGTTTATCAATAGAACCGATAAAAATTATGATATCATGTTTCAGGAACAGAATAATTTTCCCAAACCGGAAATAGGTTCAGAAAAGAAAGATTTTGTAAAAAAAATCAAAGAAAATAAAAAAATCAAAGAAGTAAAGAAAGCGGCTTCAAAAGCTACTAATGCAGCCCAGGTGGTAAATACAGGGAAACAGTTTCTGAACCAGCCCTTATTACCCAATGAACCAGCCATCATAAAAGAGAAACTTTGGGCTAAACAGCCTACTTCCGGAATATTCAATGCCGACAGTATTCCGGAGAGCGCTATAGCAGGGATTAATCGGGTAGTAAAGCTTGATATTCATGTGGAAGGTAAACCTGTACAATATTTCAAACATTTTAAACTGACACAAAGTACAACCAAGCATCATGAATTTGAACTCATTCTTGCCCATGATGCTTTAGGAGATACAGAAAATCATAATCTTGAAAAAGCACAGAATTTTCTCGGAAAAAGAATTACCGTTGTTTTCAAATATAAAGATGTGGAAGGTGGTGCTGAACGGAATTTTATAGGTGTTATCACTGAAGTCGGGTTCAGCCAGGAAAAAGGAAGTCTGGGAAATCTTGTTTTGTCCGGTTTCAGTCCAACAATCTTGCTGGATGCTGCCCCTCATATTCAAAGTTTTGGAGGCGCGCAACCGGTAAGTTTGAACAGTATTGCCAATGAAGTGATTAAACAGGGATTGGGACAGGGGAAATTTGATTTCAGGGTGGATGCGCGTCATGGCAATGTATCTTACAGCTGTCAGTATGAAGAAACCCATTATAATTATCTGGCCAGAATGGCCGAAGCGTATGGAGAACAATTTTTCTATGATGGGGAAGTTTTACATTTCGGACAGCTGCCTCCACAGGAAAAACCAGTATTATTGACTTATGGCAGTAATCTTACCGATGTTAAAATTAGAATGAAAGCCCAGCATGTAAATCCATCATTTTACGGATATAACAGCAGCAAAAATGAAAAATTTAAGGGCGGAAGTTCAAAAATAACCCATACCTCAGATATTGCGAAGAGAGCTTATGAAATTTCGGAGAAAACTTTTCAGACCCCGTCTCTGAGAGTAGCTCCCATTAAAGCATCCTCTTTTATGGATATTGATGCTTCACAGAAAGGGGCAGCCGGAAGCAAGGCTTCAGAAGTTTTTGTAACCTCCGGCAATACAACCGTACCCTTTCTTTATCCTGGATGTATTGCAGATATAGAGATGCGTAAAACGGATACCAATGATACCGGTTATTTTACCAGGCTCATGCTTATAGAAGTAACCCATGAAGTGGATGCCCGCGGATATTACGACGGCTCTTTCCGGGCAATAGCTTCTGATACCGGATTTATACCAAGACCGGAATTTACAGTTCCCACAGCAGAACCCCAGTTTGGAAAGGTGGTTTCCAATACGGACCCTGAAAACCAGGGCCGTGTACAGGTTCAGCTCGACTGGCAGAGCGGGCAGGATACTACAGAATTTATCCGCGTGATGTCTCCGGATGCCGGAAGCAGTGAAAAAGTAGGCAAAAACCGTGGCTTTATGTCTGTTCCCGAAGTAGGAGACCAGATAATTGTCAATTTTGTACACCTTCACCCGGACCGCCCTTTTGTGATGGGAGGAATGTATCATGGCGGAATCGGAGCCGGTGGCGGCGCTGGAAATAATATCATGAGTTTCAGCGGCCGGAGCGGTGCAGAACTCAAGTATGACAACGGCGCCGGATCTGTTAATCTTAAAGATCAAGGGGGGGCCAATATGAATTTTGACGGAACAGGGAATGCAACCACCAACGCCAATAGCAATCATACCGTGAATGCAGGCAGTACCAACGTCATCAATGTGGGCGGCAAAAAAGATGCTCCACCGCAATCACTGTTAAAAATGGATGCCGGCGGAAATATTACGCTTGACGGAAAGACAAGCATAACCCTGCAGGTAGGTGATAATTCTATTACCATATCCGAAGCAGGTATTATGGCATCAGCAGGAAAAGGAATGATTGATATTACCGCACTTACGGGAGCTTTAGGACTTTCAAGCAAAGGAGGCCCAATGGATATCAGTACAGACTCACCACTCACCATTACCGGAGGCCCAAGTGCTGTGATGTCTTCAGGAGATACCAATATTATGTAATTCAAAACAGGAATCATGGATGAGTTAGAATACATAACCCTCAATGCCCTGATGATGTGCGACCAGGGTGCCGCTCCGGATTTCTTTAAGCCTACGTTCAATACGAAGGTGAAAATTCATGGCTGTCTGGTAGCAACCAATCAGGATGCCACTCCTCTGATTAATATTCCTTCCTTTAAGGTATGCAAAATCAGTGGTGGTCCGTGTACCCCCACCACCGTTCCTATGACCTGGCAGGATACCTGGCAGGTAAAAATTAACGGAATCAGATCTTTGATAGGAAAAAGTACCTGTCAATGCCCTGTGGGTGGGAAGATAGAATTTATGACCAGCGGCCAGGTCCCTCTTCCGGACGATGCTGCACAGGAAGTAAAAGATATGCAGGATCAGGCACAGCGCGAGCTTGATGACAGCGGGCATGGAGACAGTGTGGGCGAAGCTGGTTTTGTGGAAGGGATGATCCCGGTCTGGGGAAGCGGCCGTGACCTTATCAACGATATACAAACCGGAGATGTAGGCGGCAGCCTTATGAATGCAGGATTTTTAATCTGGGATGTAGCTTCTATTGCTGTAGGAGTAGTCTCTTTTGGAACCGGAACGGTAGCGATGCAGGGTGCAAAAGCCGGAGTGAAAGGCGCTATTAAAGCCGGGGCAAAAGCCATCTCTAAAGAAGCCTTACAGCAGATGGGAAAAGCTGCACTGAAAAAGCTGAGCAAAGAAGCTTTAGAAAAAAGTATGCAAAATTTAGCTGGAAAAATAGGTTGTTTTTTTGTAAAAGCTTGTTTTACAGGAGATACTTTAATTCATACTCCTAATGGTTTAAGACAAATAAAAGACATTAAAATAAATGATGAGGTTTTTAGCTATGATCTACAAAAAAAAATAATAACAATTAAACGAGTCATCCATTTACATGAAGAAAATGTTACAGAAACACTTGAACTTGAAACCGAAAAGGAGATAATTAAAACAACACGTACTCATCCTTTCTTTATAAATGGGCAATTTAAAGACGCAGAACAGATAGAAGCAGGCGAAACATTATTTACATACAATCAAACAATAGCCAAAGTAATTTCACTAAATTATATTCCTGATATTGCTAAAGTTTATAACTTTGAAGTAGAGGATGATCATTGCTATTTTGTTGGCACAGAAGGCTTATTAGTTCTAAATGCTTGTTATCATACGACTTTCTTTAAGGCAAATCCATTATTAAAAGGAAAAGTAGTTGTACACCATGCCGTAGAGCAACAAGTGTTAAAAAAATGGCCAGGACTATTTGATAAGGAATTTATGCATTCCTTAGACAATTTACGAGGTATTCCCAAAAGCGTAAATAATACACTACATTTAAGTACTATTAGAAAAGAATGGAATAAATTTTATAAAAAATTTGATGATGCAGGTATAATACCAACAAAAGAACAAGTATTAAATTATGCAAATGCAATAGACAAAAAATTCGGACACCTTTTTGATCCGCCAATTTAAAATAAGAAATATCAATTATATGAAAACATATCAAACAATCCAGCCAGAAGTTATTGTTGGGCTAGGCGAAAAAACTGAATTTCTGGAGAAAGAAGCTCCATTTTTAACAGTCATAAAATTACATATCCAACTTGAAGACTGGTTAGGTGATGACCTAATGGAATGCCATCCTTGTTATATTGTTACTGAAAAGCTCAAAACCGGATTACAGACAACAAAATTCACAGGATTTGAGTTTTCAGAAATGATCGTAACTAAAGATGAGTACTTCAACGATAACTACCAATTGAATAAATCATTACCTGAATTTTACTGGATGAAGATTATTGGAAAGCAGGATTTTGACGATATCATTATTGGACCAGAAAAGTCGCTATTAGTTGGTGAAGAACTTCTTGATTATCTGAAAAAAAATTTTACACTCAATTATATGGATGTCAATCCGGAAAGAAATGAGTTTGATGATTTATTAGATCAGATGATAGCGGAAAGTAAAAAAAATAAATAAAATATCGAAGACATCAGAATTGGAGATCAGGTGTGGGCTTATGATGAAGAGAATAATATTAATGATTTAATAATAGAAAAAAAATCATCAAAAAAAGAAAAAGAGGCGGCAAAAGATGTTGAAAGTTGGGCAAAATATGCCTTTGAACATAATAAAGAATATCATATTATGATCTTTAACGATGAAAAACCATTCAGTGACACAATTTTAATGAAATGAGTATTTCAAATTTTTTATTCGGGGAAAATATTCCTCTTCTTCGGCTTGAAAAATTTTCACAGGAGTATATTCTGAATGTTGAGAATACATTTCTGATGGGTAAAGAAAACCCTGCAATTTCTTTAAAAACCTCATCAGATATTATTATTGAACAGGAAAAAAGAGATCATGATATAAATACGACCATAAAACTACAGGAAATCACAGGGGATACTGAAGATCATGTGATAAAACCTTTTCTGCTGCAAAGTATTGCCCTTGCAGATATTTCCCGTACTATTCAGCTGAAAAGGGATACCAGTGGCAAAATCCTTTCCGTTGAAAATAAAGCTGATCTTTGGAAAAATTGGGAAGAATGGAAAGAGAGTAAGCTGGCCAATACTTTCCCGGAGGAAAAGGATAAGAATAAGTTGATTACAAATTATGAAAAGGGATTGAAAAACTTTGATGTCGAATTGAAGAAGAATCTGCAATACATTCTTTTACTGCCGGAAGTTTATAACCTTATATTTCCTCCTAATGAATATTACAGTTTTCTATTCAGTCCGTCAGCTATTCACTCAAGGCTGATTGATGGGGTAGAATATAACTATCAGCTGAAACTGGTAAAGCTTGAAGAAGAAAACAACAACCTTTTTGTAGAGTTTCATTCCGTACTGAACAATCAGGACGAACTTATGAAAGACCATATCAAAAAGCTTTATGAAAAGGAGAAATATTTTTCTATTGATCAGTTTGAATTCAGCATCAAAATCAAATACAATTTTGAAAAATCAACAGCTAAGATCCTGAGCGCTGAACTCCATTTTGTAGAAAAAATGCATGAGCATCTGGCTTATCGGATAGACATGGAGTTGAGCAGTAAACCCGCTGAAGTTTAACAATAAAAAAGAGTTGTAATCATTACAATTACAACTCTTTGTTTTATTCAGATAAGGCTGCTTAGAACCTCAAAGTGGCTGCAACAGACCAGGTTCTTCCAAAACCAAGGAATCCTGTATTGCCGTCTGCAACGCCCTGATATACTCTGCCAGCTTCCTGGTAAGTTTTTCCAGCATCCGGACCATTGGCAATTTTATCACCTGCAAAAATATTGGAGCTCAATTCAGAAATATAATATTTGTTGAATAAGTTGTATACATTCGCTCTTAATGTTAAAGATTTTTTAGCATCAAGTGTGAATTTGTAAGAAGCTCCTACATCAAATAAATGGTAGCTTGGCAATTTTACAATTCCTTTTTCTCTTGCGGCTTCAGTAAGGAAGTTGATCGGGTTGAACTGAGCATAAAGCTTGTCATAATATTCCCAGTTGGCATCAATGCTGAAAGCTTTGGTGATATTGTAATCCGCTCCGATGCTTGCTGTTGTCTGGGCTGCATCTCCAACCTTCAGGTCTTTGATATTGATTGTTCCTGTAGCTCCTGTGATTTCCTGGTTGTTCTGAACATCAAGGATGTTGAAGTTGGCATTTCCTTTATACTTCCAGTTACCCAATGATACCATTCCTCTCAGTCTAAGGTTAGCCAAAGGTCTTGCCTTTGCTTCCAGCTCGATTCCCTGGTGGAGCTGGCCTACATTCAGTGCATTGTAGAAATAAGCATTTCCAAGACTTAGCTGGGAGAATTTAGCAACATCTGCTGCCGTAGCATTGAACGTTCTGGAAATAAACCGGTCGTCCCACTGTGTTCTGTAAGCGTTGATATTCACATCGATATAACGCGATTTGAAACCATATCCTAATTCCACAGAGAAGATTCTTTCATTCTTTGCATCGTTATAAATATTCTGGTTTGAAGGGAATAAAGCATTGAATAACGGCTGTCTTGAAATTACCCCTGTATTGAAAAATGTAAGTCTCCCTATTCGTTGGACATAATTAAACCCTCACTTTTTGTAAAATTATAAAATATTTCATTTCAGTGTTGTCGTTGTTGGAAAGGTTTGTTGAAAAGGAGAAAACTCGGTTATGGTATCCTGCGCTGGTGAGTTTTTCTTTTTCCACAAATACTGCATTGGAGAAATGTTTTGTAAACTTTCGTGAGGTCTGCCGCTGTTGTAATGTTCCATCCATTCTGCAGTAATTTCTCGAACTTCAATGAGGTTATTGAAAATTCTTGCATCCAAAACTTCGGTACGGTAGCTACGATTGAATCTCTCAATAAAAGCATTTTGTGTTGGTTTTCCAGGTTGAATATATCGAATTTCAATTCGGTGTTTGTGACACCAATTGGTAAATACAGAACTTGTAAATTCAGGACCATTATCTGTTCTGATGGCTTTGGGTTTTCCCCTTTCTTTCACGATCCATTCCAATAAATCAGTCATGTGCATTGCTCCGATGGAAAGTCCTATCTCTATCCAAATTGCTTCCCGGTTGTAATCATCAATGATATTAAATGTTCGGAATCTTCTCGAATTGAATAAGGAATCACTCATAAAATCCATACTCCAAACTTCGTTGTAGTTGCTCGGAACTTCCAGATTTTGCCTCTCTCTTGAAGCTAATCTTCTTCTGCGTTTTCTTAAAATGTTCAATCCAAGCTTCTTGTAAACACGATACACCTTCTTATGATTCCAGGGGAAACCTTGATTTCTCAGACTATGAAACATTTTCTTAAATCCATAGCTTGGATGTTTCTCCGAAAGTTCATTCAGACAAACAATTAGTTCTGTATCTTCCTTTCTTTGGGAATGATAATAGTAACTGCTTCTTTCCAAATTCAGAGATTTACACGCCTGCCGGATGTTTATCGCATATTCTGACACAAGGTAATTCACAACTTCTCGCTTGGTAGCAGGCTTTACCACTTTTTTGAAAGTACATCTTTCAATGCTTCATGTTCCAGACTCAAATTGGTAAACATCTTCTTTAAACGATTGTTCTCAGATTCCAATTCCTTGATTTTCTGTAGTTCTTTTGTTGAAGATATCCCGCTGAATTTCTTTTTCCAATCGTGCAAAGTCTGATAATGGAATCCATATTTCCGAGACAATTCTTTTGCAGTTTGTCCAGACTCATACTCTTTTAAAATTGCCAAAATTTGGCTGTCTGTAAATTTGCTTGTTCTCATATCCTAAAATTAATTGTTTTTTTATCGTTAATTTTAGGGGTATAATTTGTCCAGTTTTTGGGGAGACTTACAAATCTTTAAGGCTAAATTAGTATCAGTTCCTCCAAATCTTAAAAGAGAGAGAATATTTCCGTTAGGATCATATGTTACGCTTTCATTATATGCTTTTGTATCGATAACATCTGAAGTAGGTTTTTGATACTGCGCTGCAGTCATCCGGATAATTATCTCAATGGGAATCTATCCAACAGGGAAGAACAAAACTAGAGAATGGTTATGGAATATTTCAAACGGATGGAAGTAGAATAAAAGGAATGAATTCGACAATAGGCAGAACTGAACAAGGACATAGAAAAATGAAATTTAATCAGAGTGGGCATGAAGGGGCGTACTATGTCGTATGATCTGACTTCCCTTTAAGGAAAAACAGAAATACAATCCTATTATAATGTTTTTGATAAACTTTTGGCAATCGTGTGAATTTGCAAAGTAAACGAGAAACACTATACAATATTTATGCATCTTTTCCTTCCTTTATTTACGGCTTTAATAAAAAAAATAAAAATTCAAGCATTTAAATTACACCATTTTGAATTCCATGCCATATAAAGATCATTTATAGGTGAAAATTCTATGTCCAAAAACATCATATTTATCAAAAAACACCAAAATTATTATTTTATAGTGAAAAAAGAAACTATAGAATATAAAAAAAACAAGTTTATAAAGCAGTCAAAAATCAGAAAAAGAATAAAGTAATTAATTATTAATAAAACATCAGAAAATTAAAATTAGGTGATTTAAAATAATTCTAAATTAATAGAAATAATCATTACAAAAATATTTTGATTTTGGTTTTTTTGTATGTTTGATAACGATCATAAAAAACTAATTTCCAGATGATAAGAAGAATTTATATTATCCAGTTTCTATTTTTTTGCTGTGTCTTATTCTCACAACAATTCCAATTACAGGGAAAAATTGTTGATGAAAATGATGCTCCTCTGGAATATAGTGAGGTTTTAATTCTGAAAACAGATTCTATCCCTATTAAAAGTGAACTGAGTAATGAAACGGGTGTATTTTCCATTCTATTAGATTCTGGCGAGTATATTATCAAAATAAAATATTTCAATGACATCGGCTATACTAAAACAATCAGCTTACATAACAATATTGACTTAGGAAAAATAAAGATCGAAAAAGCTAAAAATATCAAAGAAATCGTATTAGAAGGGAGAAAGAAGTTAATTGAAAGAAAGATAGATCGGCTTATTTTCAATGTTGAGAATTCAATATCAGCAACCGGCGGAGATGCTTTGGATGCATTGAAAGTAACTCCGGGATTAAAGGTTCAAAACGAAAAGATCTCTATGGTAGGCAAAAATGGTATATCTGTGATGATTGATGACCGGCTTATTCAGCTTTCGGGGGATGATTTAATTAATTTTCTGAAAACTATAAGGTCTGATGAGATCAAAAGTATTGAAGTCATCACCAATCCTCCTGCTAAATATGATGCTGAGGGAAATAGTGGGATTGTTAATATTAAGAGAAAAAAAATTGCTCCCAACAGCTGGAAATCATTAATAAGTTCAAGATATATACAAGGAAATTATACTTCTGGTGGAATGGGCGCCAGTTTTGATTATCAAAAGAATAAAAGCTATTTTAATTTTTCAGTAAACTATGATAGAAATAAAAGGAAAATAGATGAAAACTTCGTCAACAATTACCGTGCTACCTTATGGGAAGAAGCAAAGGTAAAAAAGAGTTTGTTTTACCCCTTTACTACTAAATTAGGCTTCGATTACAAATTAACGCCCAAAGTGATGACGGGAGTAAGTTTGTACTACAGCTACTCCGACACCAACCCGACCGAAAAAGACAGGGTTGTAATTTCTGATAAGACAACTAATAAGATTGATTCTTTAGCTAATTCCAACAAAGAGCTGAAGAACAAATACAAGTTTCTGTCATTCAATTACCACCTCAATTATGAGATTGATTCTTTAGGCAGGAAACTATCTTTTGATTTTGATTATTTTTCTTATCAGAATAAGTCTAATCAATTAATTTATGGACAGAATTTTTTCCCAGATTCATCTCCTATTCCGGGTTCCGATTTTATTTTCAACAGCATGGGAGGAATTAATGTTGATAATTATAATTTCACCTTTGATATGGACCACCCCATCAAATCTTTTACATTGAACTATGGAGCTAAACTTTCTCTATCAAAATCAGACAGTGATAATTATTTTTATAACCTGGGAAGCGGAACTCCTATATTAGATATAAATAACACCAATTCATTTATTTATAAAGAATATATCAGTAGTGTTTATGCAAGTATAACTCATAAAATAAATTCAAAGATTGAAGGAAAACTGGGACTTCGGCTGGAGAGTGTGAATACAAATGGGCATTCACTGACATTGGACCAGATTCATACCAACAATTATTTAAAGTTATACCCTACCGCCTATCTTTCTTACACTCCTAATGATAATCATTCATTCAATGTAAATTACGGCAGAAGAATAACAAGACCGCGATACTTTTGGTTTAACCCATTCAGAAGCTTTAATAATCAATATTTTTATTCTGAAGGAAATTCTTTTTTACAGCCTTCTTTCTCTGATAATATTGAATTGAATTATAATTTCAAAAATAAAGTAGCTGCCCAGTTTTATTATTCGCATTTAAAGAATGGATTTGATTATGTTACTCTTGTTCAGCCAGACGACATTACTTCTCGCTATGAAAAACCATACAATTATGTCACTTCAGATAAATATGGAGTCAATATTTCTTATACATTTGACAAATTTAAATGGTGGGAATCTGTGAATACTTTAGATTATAATTATTCTCATTCCACATCTTCAATCCCGGAAACAAATGCCAGTTTAAATGGTAATTCGCTTCAGCTTTACACCACTAACACATTTAAGATTTCATCAACTATTTTTTTAGAAGCTTCTTATTTCTATTCTTTTCCTACCGTAGATGGTTTGTTTAAAGTTTCAAGCACCAATGGATTGGATCTTGCTTTTAAAATGTTTTTTATGAAAAAAATTCTTCAGCTCTCTGTAACGGGCGAAGATATTTTTGGAAGCAACAGACCAACCTATACGGGGTATACCAATAATATTGAACTTAAAAACAAATTATATTTCGATAACCAAAGGTTCCGAATTTCACTCATTTATAAATTCGGAAACAATAAACTTAATACAAAGCAAATCAATTCTAATAACAGTGAACAAAAAGAACGTGTTCAATAAAAAATAAAGCTTGCAAGCCGAAGAGCGAAAAAGAAAAAAGTATTAATCTCTTAAAAATATGATACTCATACTAATCTCATAAATTAAATTATTATGAAATCAAAAATTCAAATGAAAGGATTACAGTTCAATAAAGAAGCTGTAACAAAGTTAAACGACGATCAGATCAGCCAGCTGAAAGGAGGTATCCTTGGTGCCAGCTCGAAAGGAGATAACTGCTCTTGCTGCCATGATTCTTGCAATAGCAAGATTTCAGGTACTATCGAGTAAAAAAACTTCAATATTAATCATTAACCCAATTATTATGAAATCAAAAATTCAAATGAAAGGATTACAGTTCAATAAAGAAGCTGTAACAAAGTTAAATGATGATCAGATCAGCCAGCTGAAAGGAGGTATCCTTGGTGCCAGTTCAAGAGGAGATAACTGCTCTTGCTGTCATGATTCCTGTAACCCTAAGCAGACTACGACCATTCAAGCTACATAAAAATGTAGTCTTTACAAGTATCCTGAGCGAGGTAACTAAATGATTTTATTTGCCTCGCTTTTTTAACTGCAAATAATTTTATAACGATCTAAACCATGAGAATTAATGAACATGAGCTCTCAAAAATAGCCGAGGCACTGGAAAAAAATATTTCCATTTTAAAGGAAGTTGGATTAAATAAAGGAATTCTGGGAGCGTCTCTATTTTACTATTATTATCATTTATATACAGAGAAGGAAGAGTTTCTGGAAATGGCTGCAGATTATCTTAATCTTAGTTTATCCCGTATCAATGAGACTTATGATGGAGATTCTTTAATATTAGATATGTGTGAAATCGTGCATGTCTTGTATTATTATAAAAAAAAGGCAATAATTGATGATGATATTAATGACTACTTAGAAAGTTATGATCATTGGGCTCTCAGGTTTTTACATACTAAAATTGAAGAAAAAAATATAGATAGTGTTAATGGGTGTGTTAGAATGGGGTATTATCTTTTTCAAAGAATGGAAGACAAAAACTTTGAAGAAGAAATCAAAACTATTATAAACACTATTGACAGTCTGGCAATAAAAGACGGCTTATTCATCACATGGAATTATAATTTTTTATGGGGACGACCATCCAATGAACTCGGTATTATGCATGGAATAGCAGGTACATGCCAGTTCTTACTGTATTGCTATAAGAGAGATTTTGAAAAGGAAAAATGTCTTGAGCTTCTCACTGGAGCCCTTCATTATCTCATCAGCAACAAAACAACGAATGATAAGAGTACCAATATATTCCCATTTGATTCGATTCAGCAGAATTATATTAATTATTCAAATATATGCTATGGCGATCTTGGAATTGCATTTGTGCTGTTTCATGCTTCTCAAATATTAAATAATGGTGATTACCTTGATTTGTCTAATGAAATCATAAGCCATTTCATTACGAAAAAGGCCATTATTGAAAGTGAATTAATGGATGCAAGCCTGTTGTACGGCTATTCAGGCCTCTGCTCATTAATGAGAACATTTTACCAATACACCGGAAAAACTGAGTTTTTGGAAAATGCTGATTTTTGGTATAAAAAGATCTTAGATTCAAACCAAAATGAAACCCCATGGGCTGGTTATTCTACCCATTTTAACAGTGATCTTGAAGAGCTTCATCTCTCTTTTTCACAGGGAATCGTTGGAATTGGAATAAGTTTAATGACGGCTGATTTACAAATGGAAAATGAACATCTTTTCTTTTTAAAATACTTTTTAATATAGATATGAAGAATAATAGTATTGAAAAAACGACTAAAAAGTTTAACGATTACTTACATCATTATAATTATAATGAATTAGAGGATGACGGCCTGTTTGAAGGTAAATTAGGAATTGTTTATTATCTCACCTATATCAATAAAATATATGAGGATGAAAAAAATACCACAACCTTATACGATATCCTTAATCTGGTTTTAGAAAATATTTCAAGTCAGAAAAAATTTATTTCAGTTTCTCCGTGCATTCTCAGCGGGCTATCAGGTTTTGGGGTAACAGCTCATGAATTGAAAAAGCACGAACTGCTGGGAGATGAACTAGATAATGAAATAAGTGATATCAATGACTATCTTCTGGATAAAGCGATCATTCATGTCCAAAATAACATATTCGACTATTTAGGCGGAAGTATGGGGATTCTTTATTATTTCATTCAAATTAATGATTTGAAAAAATGCGATATTATTATCAGTGAAATTTATAATAATATAAATAGTCAGACACTTGCTTTTTACAACAATACAGATGACCTGTATAATAAAGGTCTCAACTTCGGGCTGGCACATGGAATATCTGCTATCCTGCATATCATAGATCTCTATCTGAAGATAAACTCTGAAAATGAACAGGCTTGGATCATACGGGGTAAATGTGTAGAGATTTTATCTGAGCACTGTAAAGAGTATATGATAGAAGATTCAAAATTATATTTTCCATACAATAAGTTTTTAGAAAATCATGAAATGATAACCCATAAAAACAACAGATTAGGATGGTGCAACAGTGATTTATCTGTGGTGAATACCTTATACAGATCTAGTCCTGTTACTCATTTTGAGAAGATAGATGCAGAGAAAATAGCTTTCGAAACTACCAAACGAAGAACTTTTAATACGACGGGTATACAGGATTTTCATTTTTGTCACGGAACTTCAGGAGTGGCAATGATGTATAAAAACATATATGAATATACAGGAAACAATAATTTCAGAGAAGCTTATCAATATTGGCATGATCAGACCGTAGACTTTCTGAAGAATGACACATTGGTTCTTCAGGAAAATAAAATGAGCCTCATATTTGGTTATCCGGCTGCGATTCTTACCATAAATTCAGCAGACAAGAGAATCAGCGATTGGAGTAAAATATTTTTAATTTAAGTCTATTCTATATGATAAAATTAGGAGTTTTAGATTTTGGGAGAAGGGGCGATTTAAACAGTCTGGAAATCATAGAGCAAATTATTACGTATGCTTCACAGGCAGAAGAATTTGGATTCAATAGATTTTGGCTTGGAGAGCATCACTTACCAATCCCTAATGTTTCATATACCAATCCCGAAATTATAATTTCCTTAGTAGCCGGAATGACTGAAAGTATTTTAGTAGGATCTGCAGGGTCTCTAATCTCTATGCATTCTCCTTATACTGTTGCAACAAATTTCAGACTGTTAAATAATATTTACTACAAAAGAATAGAACTGGGACTTGCCAAAGGCGCACCGGAAAGCGTAAAAGTGATGGAGCTTACCAATGATAAGCTGCTGACTATCCCACAAAATGAAATTTTTGAGGAGAAGCTTAATGCCATTCTTGGCCTTTTCAATAATGACGAGTATAATTTAAAAGAAAATAAGCTTGTCATTCCACCTTACGGAGGTGTAAATCCAGAAATCTGGTATCTTTCATCAGACTTTAAGTATCTGGATCTTGCTATTGCCAAAAATCTTAACTATTGTGTTTCGACCTTTCATGGAGCCGGGAAAAAACTCTCAGCTACCAAAGATAAGCTGAATGATTTTAAAACTGTTTTTTCTGAAAAAAATGGGAGAGAAGTTAAAATTGTTCTATCCATTGCCTTTTGCACAGACAATAGTCAGGCTCTGCAAGACCAAAACCCCAACCAGCACCCCAGTGAAAGTTTCAATATTTTAAACATAACGATTGAAAACCTGTCGCATATCATTGAAGAATATCATGATGAATATGGAGTAGATGAATTTGTACTGTATGATACCTCAGCCACCAATGAGACCAAAATATTAAATCTAAAAAAACTAAACACCATTTTCTATTCTGATGAAAAATAAATTAAAAATATTAAATACCGTTTTTTGCAGAAAATCATTATACACTTTAAACGACTTATTGAAGCTGCCCCGTCATAAAAATGAACTCAATACATTCATATATCAACTTTATAATGATTCTATCTTTAAAGACGCTGTATTTTTAGCTTCTCCTGAATTATTTTACAGATGGAAATCTGCAATCGAAGCGGATATTTCGAATGCTAATACAGACAAAAGTAAAGAATTCAGAAAATTAGCTATTTCTATTTTAAAATATTATATAAGAATTTGCTCTAGAGCTACCCCTTTCGGATTATTTTCAAGTTATTCCATCATTGATTTGGAAAAAGAAGTACCCACTACCAATAGTAGTGGAAATTTTATTCCTTTCTATAGCATAGATCTCAACATTGTATTTAAAATACTCAGAAAAATAAATAACAATCAGGATATAATCAAACAACAGGATTATGTTATTAATAATACATTGTACAATATAGGAAAAGACTACAGATATGTTGAAGTAACCCATTCTAACGAAGACTCCAGAGACTATATTTTAAATTCTTTTGAAAGAAATGAGGTCCTTGATTTAATTATCAATGAAACGAAAATCCCGAAATCCTTTGCCGATTTAGTATCATTACTCCTTGATAGTGTTGACGCTATAGAAACAGAGCAGGCTGAAGAATACCTTTCTTCGTTGATTGATGCTCAACTGCTCATTGGAGAATTTCAGCTTTATTTAAATCATGAAAAACCGCCTTTACAGCAGATAATTGATCTATTTGAAAAAAAAGAATCGTTGCTGTATGATCCAGAAATCAATGTACTGTACGAAAAAACAAAAAAAATCAATAACAGCTTATCCTTAATGGAAAAAAAAGAAATAGGGAACAACATTCAATATTATGAAGAAATCTTCCATATATTGGATGAGTTAGACATTACATACAATAAGAAATTTGTGATCAACTGTAACTTAAAAAATACGGATACCATACCTGCAATACCAGAGAAAACACAAAAAAATATAAGAGAAGCAATAGAAATATTATCCTTATTAACCGCTTTAAAACAAAAGTCCCATAAAAAATTGGATGAATTTAAAGAAAAATTCACTGAAAGGTATGGAGAGAATCTGATGCCTTTAAATATTGTTTTGGATAATGAAATAGGAATAGGATACTCAAGCAATTCGAATAATGCCATCCAATCAGACCTGGTAAAGAAAATACAGGTAAATATGGAAGGCTCTGAAGACCAACAAATAGAACACAACTCAAAAATAAAAAGAATATGGAACAATATTCTTGCTAAGGCAAAGTATAGCAAACTCTCTGAAATTGATCTTAGTCATGATGAATTCCGTAATTTAATTCAGACAGAAAAAAGAGAAGATAGTATTAATTTACCGGACAGTTTGCATGCCATGATATCTGTTGTTGATGACAAAATATTTGTTAAAGGGATAGGGGGAGTTAGTGCTTTAAATCTCATTGGCAGATTTACATGTTTCGACCCTGAAGCTGCTGCTCTAGCTTCTGAAATCAGTAAAGCCGAGAACCAAAATAATGCGAATGTTATTTCAGCAGAATTCGATTATATTCCAGACAATAGAAGCAGTAATCTTTTGGTCAGGAATATAAAACGGGAATATACTTTAGGATATATTTCTAAGAACAGTACAGTGTCTCATATAGACTTAGACGATATTTACGTAGGATTGAGATTTGGAAAAATAGTATTATGGAGTGACAAGCATAAATCGATGATCAAATTATATAATTCGCATGCTCATAATTTTTATATCAACTCTATGCCGATTTATCATTTTCTGTGTGATCTGCAATGTCAGAATGTTACTGAATATCTTCACATAAATTTTGACCAGCTTATATTTTTATACAATAACCATTTTCCCAGAATCAGCTGGAAAAACCTTATTCTTTCCCCTGCTACCTGGAGAATTACAACCTCTGAGCTAAAGTACCTGTTTCCTCAGAAAAATGAGGAAGACCTCCTTTCTTATTTTAGTAAGATAAAAAGCTATTATCATATTCCACGATATGTCTATCTTAAAGAAGCAGGAGATAATCAATTATTGATAGATACCGAAAACAAAATTTTACTGGAGATATTACATGATGCCATCAATGAAAAAGAAAGCTTGATACTGATTGAAGTTCTTTATAATCTTAACGATAAAAAAATACATGATAACGAATACATTTTTCCGATAATTAATGAAAAAAGCAACAGCAGTCTGAAAGTTGTATCTCCTAAAAAATCTTTAAAAAGGAAATTTATCCCTACGAATGAATGGGTATTCTTTAAAATATATTTAGGGATTGAAACGGCAAATAAGCTCTTGGTAACCGCTATTCCTTCTCTTATTGAAACGTTAAAAAAGAAAAATTTGATAGAAAAATGGTTTTTCATCAGATATTATGACCCGAATTTTCATATCAGGCTTCGATTCCAGTATGACAACAATAAAACAAAACTGTCGAATATACTGTTTATTGTCAATCAGAAGCTTAAATATTATTCAGATACCCATTATATCTCAAAAATAGATATTTCAACCTATGAAAGAGAAGTAGAAAGATATGGCTATAATTTAATAATCAATGCTGAAAATTTCTTTACCATGGATAGTGAGATTATTATAGAGCTTCTAAGGAGAATTAAAGCAGACGCTGCCGGAGATGAAAGATTAAAATATTTCATTTTAATAAAATACATTAATCATTATCTCAATTTTTTACAGCTGTCCCTAGATACAAGGATTAATTTATTTGGCAATTTATACAACGCATTTCAGACAGAATTTCAAGCCAGTAAAAAGACTAGAAAAGATATTGATTCTATTTACAGGCAAGATTTTGAACATCTTTCAGAATTTCTTCATCATAGAAATGAATACGATGAGTTCATAGAAAATACTATCAGCATGTTTGCCCCGGACATCAAAAAGTTTATGGGAAGAACAGATATAATTACCAGTTTTATACATATGACAATTAATAGATTTGCAAAAGTGGAGCCCCGAAAAAATGAACTCCTGATCTACGGAGTTCTTGAAAAACATTACAGAGCAATGAATGGAAAATTAAATTTAAAAGTATGATTTTCTTACCTCAACATGATCAGATGGATTGTGGCCCTGCCTGTCTCGCTATGGTGGCAGCCCATTACGGAAAAGAATATAGTGTACAGTATTTGAGAAATATTAGCTATATTACCCGGGAAGGAGTCTCCTTGCTCGGAATAAGTGATGCTGCCCATAAAATTGGCTTCAAAACGATGGCAGGGACATTAAAACCTGAAAAGATTGATCAAAATTTTTTACCTCTTATTCTTCACTGGAATCAGAATCATTTTGTAGTCCTTTACAAGGTTTCAAAAAATATATTTAGTGGCAAAAGAATATACAAAATTGCCGATCCAGGGCATGGTTATATTTCTTTATCTGAGGAAAAATTTAAGCAGTCATGGATCTCTATAGGAGATGAAGGTGTTGCTTTATTCTTAGAACCTACAGAAGAATTTTTTCAGCAGACTCCGCCTAAAGAAGAAAAACTTTCGGTAGCCTATATGTTTAATTATCTTAAACCTTTTAAAAAACAGATATCCTGGATGTTTCTGTTGCTGCTGCTGGGAACACTTACCACCCTAATATTTCCCTTCCTGACTCAGAAATTAATTGATGACGGTGTGACCAAAAAAGATCTGTCTATTATTACTTATATCTTATTAGCCCAACTGACATTTTTTTTAGGCAATATTATTTTTGGAATTTTCAGAAACTGGATTATGCTGGTTGTAGGTACAAAGATCAACATACAAATTATTTCTGATTTCCTCAGAAAACTATTGAAACTTCCTATCCGGTTCTTTGATACGAAACTAATGGGAGATTTTAACCAAAGGATTCAGGATCATGAAAGAGTTGAAAGTTTTCTCACTTCACAAAGCTTAATCACTTTATTTTCAATAATTACTTTTTCTGTTTTTTTTGGGGTACTATGGTATTACGATTATAGAATATTGCTGGTTTACATGACTTTGACTGTGTTCTCCGTGGTCTGGTCTTTGTATTGGATGAAAAAACGCAAAATGCTGGACTATTTTAAATTTCAGCGAAGAAGTGAAAACCAAGAATCAATTTACGAAATGATCAATGGCGTATCAGAAATGAAGCTCAACCAATTCGAAGATTTTAAACGAAACGAGTGGAATAAAATCCAACAGAAACTTTTTAAAATTAATATCCGTATTCTAAAGCTGGATCAGATTCAGCTTTCCGGGTTTGAATTTATCAATCAGATAAAAAATATCATGGTTACATTTCTTGCCTCATCATTTGTGGTACATGGAAATATGACTTTGGGAGCCCTTTTGAGCGTATCTTACATTATTGGGCAGATGAATACTCCGGTAAGCCAGCTAATCACTTTTTTCAGGTCATTACAGGATGCAAAATTAAGTTTAACCCGATTAAATGAAGTACAAATTCATCCTGAAGAAGAACAAGAAAATCATGTTCCATTACTCAGTGAAAAATATACAACACAGAACGGAATTGAAAAAGGAATTTATTTGAAAAATGTATCATTTCAGTATGAAGGCCCCAAATCACCATTTGTACTTAAGGATATCAATGTATTTATCCCAGAGGGAAAAGTCACTGCTATTGTTGGGGCAAGTGGTAGTGGCAAAACCACTCTGATGAAAATGTTGCTTAAATTTTATGAACCCGTCCAGGGTGATATAGAATTTAATAACTTGAATATTAAAGATATTTCTCCCGAGAATCTACGGAAAAATTGTGGCGTTGTAATGCAGGATGGTTTTATATTCTCTGATACCATTGAAAGAAATATTGCAACTGGTGACGAAAATATTAATTATGAAAAGCTTGAAAAATCACTTTTTATTTCTAATATCCAATCTTTCATAGAAAAACTCCCTCTCCATTTAAATACTAAAATTGGCACAGCGGGCAACGGTATTTCTGGAGGGCAAAAGCAAAGAATCCTGATTGCAAGGGCAATCTATAAAAATCCTCATTATATTTTTTTTGATGAGGCAACCAGTGCATTGGATTCTGAAAATGAAAGAACTATACATGACAATTTACAAGATTTCTTTAAAGAAAAAACTGTTGTCATTATTGCCCATCGTCTATCTACTGTGAAAAATGCAGATCAGATTATTGTATTAAAAAATGGTGAAGTAGTAGAACAAGGCAGCCATCAACAATTGGTTCAAAATAAAGCAACTTATTTTAAATTAGTGAAAAATCAACTAGAACTTGGAGAATAATATGGATAAACTGTAAGTCTCCCTGAGATCTGGACGGGACTTGAACCCGCGACCTGCGCCTTGACAAGACGGCATTCTAACCAGCTGAACTACCTGATCATTTTTTTAAAGTAAAATGATAAAACTCTTGCGATCTGGGCTGATATAACCTCGAGTCGATTGTCGTTGTAAATCAGAATGTTAGATAAATTTTACTATCCCGAAAGGACTCGAAACATCTGATTTTTTATTTTCCATATTTGGACTCTTGCAAATAATCTTTAAAATATCTGTTTGAGTGAAAAACTCTGGTGCAGATATATAGAGTTTTTCCTATTCTACAATAAAAAAATCAAGCTAATTTTCAAATTTTAACCTTGATAATAAAAAAGAACTGATTATCACTTGT
Organism: Chryseobacterium candidae; assembly: GCF_004916905.1. Classification (GTDB taxonomy): domain Bacteria; phylum Bacteroidota; class Bacteroidia; order Flavobacteriales; family Weeksellaceae; genus Chryseobacterium; species Chryseobacterium candidae. The sequence goes on along the minus strand of NZ_SDLV01000010.1, from coordinate 7,501 downwards.
AGAATCCTGCAAAATTACGACCCAAATCCTGACCAAACTGACCAGGGTATTCCTGGTCAAATTGAACACCCCAAAAGTCAAAAACATGTCTAAAGAATAACTTCGCAAAAAAGCGAGTTATGGCAAACAAAAGTTTACAATTTGTTATAAAAGTGAATTATGCAAAAAAGAGTATTGTTTTTAACGAATAAAAGTAATGATGCAATTCATCTGAAAGTCCACCAGAAAGTATTTTTTTCTAATGACATTTAGGGTTTGATTTATTTTGTATCATTATTTATATATTTGCAGATATTATTTGTATCAAATTTTTTACTCAAATAACATAAGCCTTTCTTTTATTTAAATAAATAAAAAATGACTCAGCTCAGTTTGTTCCATTCAGAAGATTTATATGAATTTCCGAAAGAGCTTCTGGAATACAAAGCGCATTTTCTGAATCAGGATGAAGCGGATGATCTTAAAAACCATCTGCTTGAAACAGTACCCTGGAAACAGCGTACTCAGAAAATGTATGATAAAACAGTTCTTACACCACGCTTAACAGCCTGGTATGGTGATCCTAAAACGGATTATCCATCAGGAAATGGTGAAGTAGACAATAACCTCTGGACCCCTGACCTTTTTTCTTTAAAAGAAAAGATAGAAGAAACATTCGGTTATAAGTTCAATTCTGTATTGCTGAATCTTTACAGAGATCATAATGATTCTGTTGCCTGGCACAGAGATAAAGAAAGCAGATACGGAAAACGTCCTGTGATTGCATCAGTAAGTTTAGGGCAGACCAGAAACTTTGATTTCAGGAAAAAAGACCATCATCAGAGTAAATACAGCCTGCCGCTTCCTCACGGTTCATTATTGATTATGAAAGGAGATCTTCAGGAAAACTGGGAACATAGGATTGCTAAGTCTGTAATCTCTATGAAGGAGCGTATTAATCTTACATTCCGGTTAGTTTGTAAAGAATAAAATACTTATTGTAGTGGATGAGTTAGGATATTCCATTTCAAAATAAAAAGACTGAAGTCCTTTCTTTTTCCACAAAAAAACTGCACCTTTGCCCCAACAATGGGGTGCTACAGATAAAAGTGGCTGAGATGATACCCAGGAATATACTTCCACACCTGATCCGGATAATGCCGGTGTAGGGATTGATTATTTATCATCTCATCATTTGATTTCTAATAATTAATATGATGCAGGACATTTTAAAACAAATTACCTTACCGGAATGGTTTGGAGTCTTATTTTCAGTCATTCAGGTTTTACTGGCCCGTAAAAACAATGTCAACAATTATCTTTTCGGAATTGCAGGCATTCTGCTTACGCTGTATGTGATGCTTACTTCAAAGCTTTATGCTGAATTTACCTTAAATCTTTATTATCTGATTATGAGTATGTACGGATGGCTGTACTGGAAATTCGGGAAACAGAAATCCGAAATGGAAATCTCCATTACCACCACCACAGAAAAATGGATTACAGGAGGAATTGTTCTGGGAACGTTTATCTTATTCTGGTCTTTTCTTACTTATTTTACCGATTCGGATGTTCCTGTTTGGGATTCTCTGGTGAGTGCTTTTGCCTGGGCAGGAATGTGGCTCATGGCAAGAAGAAAAATTGAAAACTGGGTGATACTGAATGTCAGTAATATCATTTCCATCCCTTTGATGATTCATAAAGAATTATATCTATATGCTGTTTTAACGTCGTTTTTATTTTTAGTAGCAATTTCCGGATATATAGAATGGCAGAAAATTATTAAATCCAAAGCCAATGCTGAGTAGTAAAGAGATCAGACACGAACTTCATGGAGCTTCTCTAATTTCTGATGAGGTAATACAATATATTCATAAGGAAGGATTACTTAAAATCTGGGTTCCCAAAAAATATGGAGGACTCGGCTATCGTTTTGAAGAAGGACTTAAAGCATTATTTGGCTGGGCTGAAACCGATGGAAGTTTCGGCTGGATGCTGACGCTTTGTGCAGGAGCGAATTATTTTTCCAGAAATATCAAACCAGAAGTAGCTCAGTTACTCTTTACCCATTCTGAAACCTGCTTTGGCGGAAGCGGAATGATTGGCGGAACTGCAGAAAAACAAGATAACGGCAACTATTTGATAAACGGTTTATGGAATTTTGCAACAGGAGCACCTCATCTGACCCATTTTACATTAAATGCCAAGGTTACGGAAAACGGGAAACCTATAATGGATAAAGACGGTAAGGAGATTATTCACTCATTCATTATTCCAAAGGAGCAGGCTCAGATTATCCCCAACTGGAAGTCTATGGGGATGAAAGCCAGCGGAACCTATTCGTTCACCATTGAAAATGTCATTGTAAGCGAAGATTACAGTTTTGTTTATGATACTTTTTTCACGAATGATATTCTGGACAGTATCCCGTTTCGGGTTTTTGCGGATCTGACGCTATTGGTCAATTATCTGGGAATGGCTTCTCATTTTATTGAAGAAGCAGAATGTATTCGTCCTGGGATCAATTTCAAAAATTTTGCAGAATCTGTTGAAAAGAATTTGGATAAAGTATTATATATTGCCAGAGAAGTAGAAAATATACTTGATGATCAGAAAGAAATTTCTGAGGATAAACAAAACGAGATTCATGAATATGGGGTAGAGCTGGTCCACAAATTATCCCATCATATCCTTACTGCTTATACACAGCTTGGAATCCGTGCTACAGATCCTTATTCTGCAGTTTATCAGGTGTTCTGTGACTATTTTACAGCGGCAATGCATTCCAATTTCAGACCTTCTGCTGATGCTCTTGATTTTTCTTTCTGAGCAGTGAATATTTCTGCTAAAGTCGGGTGATTTCTCTGGTCATTTTCAAAGGCACCTGAGAACGATAAGACTGTCTTGGGTTTCCAGGAAATTTTTTATCTGTAACATTGGGATGATTTTCGAAATTTTCTGTTGGTTCTGCAATAAGCAGCTTTACAGACATTTCTTTCTCTTCAAAGTTCATCCCTTGCAGACAAAGCTTGATCACAGGATTAAAAGAGATAAACTCTATGCTTTTTTTATACTATTGGAATTGTAGAATTTAAAAAAACAAACTTTCATAAAAAAAGAGCTGTAATTCAATGTGTTACAGCTCTTTTGTGGAGAATACGGGATTCGAACCCGTGACCTTTTGACTGCCAGTCAAACGCGCTAGCCAACTGCGCCAATCCCCCGTCTTTATTTTAAAGTGGTACAAAAGTAAGTATTTAATTGATATTTACAAATATTTTGTAGTTTTTATTGAATTGAATTAAAGGGGAAATACGCTCAGCGCAGTAAAAGCAACCATTTTCAATTGAATAACTTCTCAATTAATCCTATTCTTGTGTGAAATTATATTACAATCATGTAACTCTATACGGGAAGATTACTTCTATGGGATAGTACTATTACAGAACAGAGCAGCGCCTGAAGATTTTCAAAATTTCATAAAACCCCGGAAAATAGTAACGGAGACATTATCAATTTTTTTTAGTCTCTCGGTTGAACGTTTTCTATTGGATCTTTTTGATGCATTTATTTTTTCTTCTATGATTTTAATTTTCTGAAAAGAAAAAGCAGTATTAAACAATAGCCCCTTAATTAGGGCTAACCTTTTATAGTTTTATAGTTCTTTTTACTTCCTCCAGGAATTCCAACCGAATAAACTGGATTTGAAAAAAATAAAAACAGCCGCAATGAAAATATTGGGGCTGTCTTTTTGAAATCAAATATCAACTATTATAAAGATCTGGAGCGGGCAATATTAATAAGGTATACAAGGTGTGCGTACATGCTTCGCTTTACAGACTCTACTTTTATATCTCCGGTACTCTGGTTAATAGTAGTTACCAGATCTGTATTACATTGACCAGCAAAGTTTCCGTTTCCTAGGTAGTTGGCTGTATTGGTACTTGGATATGAGATTCTGGGATAGTCAGGTGCCGTTTGGTTAGCAACAGGAGCTGTGCCGGTAAAACCTTTATTATCAACATATCGGGCAGTCCAGGTGCCTAGAAACTGTCCGTTGCCGGTATTGATACCTTGTCCCACAATAATTTGAGTATCTACAGGACTGGTGAACCCAGCACAAGAGGAGTAATGGTTTACAGAAACGGTACAGGAAGAAGCATTGTCACCAGGTTGAAAGCATTTTCCTTCGTATACAGTGGATCTTTGTTCATTGGAAGAGGTTGATGTGTTTAGTATAGCCTTTGGCGCAAAAATTTCTTCTGGAGAAATAAGAGTTAAAACTCCCTGTGCATCTGCTGCAACAATTTTTTTTTCAGCATTTGAAAGTCCTCTTACTCTTACCAGGCCATTTACATCCAAAGTATGGCTCGGAGTAGATGTATTAATCCCAACTTGCGCTTTTGAGCTGCTACAAATAACAAATGCTGCTAAAAATAGTGTTTTTGTTTTCATGTAAATTTTTAAAAGTTTATTTTTTCACTAAGTTAAGAAATATCTTTAAAATAGAAATAAAAATAGCTTTAAATCAAATATTAATATAATTATAAACGAATATTGAGCTCATTACTATTATTTTTTAACCATATTTTTAGAATAAGTCAAATTTATAGACCTTGTATTTGTTTGAAAAATATTTGTATTTTAGCCAAAATATGTTGTTTTTTAATAAACATATTGGATGCTGATTAAAATTCAGATAATCTGAATAAAAAAATTAGTAGATTTGCACGGAACAAAAAAATAATAAATATTAAGAAACATTCTCTGTAACTGGATTTTTAGGAAGAAAGCGCAGGAGAATAACAGGATTTAGGTTATAAAACTACTGAAACTATGAAGAAACTTTTTTTACTTTTATTAACAGCGTTTTTATTTATCGGGTGCAGCTCTGATGATGATACTATTTATGATTATGTAGGAACATGGTCTGGTTCTTATGAAGGAGCAGATAAAGGAGTTTGGAATTTTGTGGTAGATGAGAGCGGCAAAGTAGTAGGGACAATGCATTCCGATGTGAATAATGAAAACTACAGTATTACCGGAAATTTAAGTGAGACAGGAGATCTTAACGCCAGAGTAGGGCTTCCTTCACAAGGAGATTTCAAAGGAACGTTAACGAAAGAAAAAAAAGGAAACGGAAATTGGTCCAACTCACTTCCAACACCTGCAATATCAGGAAGCTGGAAAGGAGAAAAGAAATAAAACAAGAAAGTCTGCAGAATCTACTGCAGACTTTTTTTATTTAAACAAATCCTATATGGGTAACCTTGTCATTTTCATTCTTTAATGTTACAAAATAGAGCAAAAGATCATTATCGGAAAAGTATTTTTTAAAAGACTTATCTTGTTGCTGATTCCAGCGGATTATTTCCTTACTACTTTCGATACTATAATTTTCAGAATCCAGTTTTAAAGTTAAAATCACTCCATGGTCTGATGTACAATGATCATTTTTATACAGAACATGATCTTTCATTGTTACACCATCAGAAAGATTATTAATTGCACCCCATTGAAATTCTCTCAGAATTTTTCTTCCTTCTTCAGTCTTTAAACCATTTTCAACCGTTCTTTTTCCTCTTTCAGAAAGTGTATCTAAATCTTTAATGATCGTCATTACCTTTGCAAACTTCTGGTAGAGGAGGGGATCACCTGCTTCTTTAATATATACTTCCAGGCTTTTCCTGATAATTTTCCCCATTCTGGAACAGTGGCCGAATTCAGAACTGTTCTGTCTCACTTTCTCATACGAAGGATTTTTTTTAAAGGCAGCTTTATTGAACCCGCTTTTCTTCCGAACCACATTTTTGCCATTCAGAGTATAAAATACCAGATCTCCCACCGCTCCGGTGATCTTGATTACACTTTCATAGGTTGCCATATCTTGAAAATAGAAATCAAATATACCAATAAATAATGAAAATCAAAATTTTAACTTATGTTTATCATATAGTTGTAGTATAGTTATTTTATAATTAAAATATAAAATGTATATTTGTGTATGTTTTGTTAATTAATTATAAATCAGAAGAGTATGGAAACGGGATTATTTGAACAAAAAATGAACATAAAGCAGATTGTTGCGGTATTAGCAGCTTCAGTCTTTATAGTATCCTGCGGATCCTCGAAAAGTGCTTCAGGAAGTAAAAAATCAAATACGAAAACCATTGCAAAAACCGAAAATCTCAGAAAGCTGGATTCCAAATTTAATGGTAGTGTTTCCAGATCAATCAATGATATTCTGAAAGATGCAGAAAAGTATATCGGGACACCTTATAAATTCGGAGGCAATACTTCGTCAGGATTCGACTGTTCGGGATTTACGGTAAAAGTATTTGAAGAAAATGATTTTAATCTTCCCAGAAGATCTTCTGATCAGGCCGAAGCCGGAAAGAATATTGATATAAGAGACGTAAAACCTGGTGATCTGTTGTTTTTTGCAACAGCCGGAGGAAGCAGAGTATCTCACGTGGGAATTGTTCATGATATTGGTCCTGACGGAGAAGTGAAATTTATTCATGCTTCTACCTCAAAAGGTGTGATCATCTCATCTCTGAACGAAAAATACTGGAATAAGGCCTATCTTCATGCTCAAAGAGTGTTGTAAATATTCTATCAATAGAAATGGGCTTTAGCCCGTTTAATCGAAAAAAAGAAATCAACCGGCTTTAGCCAAAACTTATATCATCATCTTCTTTAAACACCCCGTCAAAAATTCTTTGAATTTTCATCACTTCCGGAGGATAGGAATTTCTAAGCTTACAATTGCAAATTTCATCAATCCCAATAAAATCCCCAATCATTGCAATAGCATTGCATAACAAAACTTAGCAAATTTGCCCAAAACTATTATCATATGGCAGATTTCATCAGATTTTTTATCCCTTTTTACTTCATCATTTTCTTTTTGGTCTCATTTGTTGGCATTAGCTACAAAGTGGCTAAACAAATTGGAAAAAATCCTGACGTTCTTCCTAAAGATGATTCCGCATACGGACTTGTGGGATTGTATTTTAAGCTGATTTTATTTGCTTTGTTTATCTATACAATGCTACTTTTATTTTTTCCGAAAGAAATTTTCTCTGCTTTTAAAATCAATGTGCTGGAATATGATATTTTTCAGTACACAGGAATTATATCAATGATTTTTGCATTGACTTGGGTGATCATAGCCCAGTTACAAATGAAAAACTCATGGAGGATTGGAATTGATAACTCAGCAAAAACAGAACTTGTAACTCACGGATTATTCAGATTTTCAAGAAATCCCATATTCCTGGGAATGACCATCAGTCTTATTGGATTTTTCCTTGCTTTCCCTACTGTAATTGCTTTTGCTTTTCTTCTGACGGGAAATATTTTAATGCAGATTCAGATCAGGCTTGAAGAAGAGTTCCTTCTAAAGGAACACGGAGAAATTTACAAGACCTATAAAAAGACCGTGAAGCGTATGTTCACCTTTTATTAAAACACTGTCCCGTCCTAAAATAAGTTGACACTTAATCAACTTATATTATGA
>NZ_SDLV01000009.1 GCF_004916905.1 Chryseobacterium candidae | reverse complement strand
AAGATAAAGCTACTTAACATTCCCCCCAACTTTTGAGACTGATCCAATATACATCATTGATGATTGATCACTTACTTATCACCTATCCATTATCCATTATGATGCACATCCACTCACAGGAGTCTGAACAATCTATTTTACATTCTGTCACAAAATATAAGCTTCTAATAAACAAGCCTGGATTCCTGCGGAATGAGATAATTAAAAGTATTATAAATAAAACTTTGTAATTCATTACATTTAACCAAGAATGTGAATTATTTCTCTTTTCAGATCTATTTTCCTAAATGAGTAGAAGGATTATTATATTTTTTTTAGCCATTAGTCTTTGCTTTCGTATACTTTTGAATTTTGCTGGTCAATTTTTAAATATATCGGAACTTATTATTACTAAGGTTTAGCATATAAATTAAATTTTTTACATTTTATATAAACTTTTAAGTTTATAAAGACTAATTGTGGATAAGTCTAATCTGTACATAAATAACTGTATAATAATTGAATATGAATATAGTTTTCCACATTGCTTATTTTTATGTTAACTAAACTTGTTTTGCTTTGTAATAAGTTATTATCTT